>JAFGXV010000035.1 GCA_016936455.1 Desulfuromonadaceae bacterium | reverse complement strand
GTCCGGCGCAACGGGCCTGGCAGACCACCCTGGCCCTGTCAACCGCTCTGGAAGCCGTGCCTGTAGTGCTGGAACAGGAACCCAGGCTTTATGAGGCGACGCTGGAAACCCTTATGGATCTGGTGCCTTCCCTGCCCGATTTTCGTCATATCGCCCTCGTCGGTCACAACCCCGGGTTGCAGGAACTTGGCCTGTGGCTGTGTGACGATGCTCCGCTGACGTTTCCCACCGCAGCTGTTCTGATGCTTTCCCTCAATGTTGCCAGCTGGAGCGATGTCGCTCCAGGTTGTGCGACGATTCTCCGCTACGATTACCCCAAAAATCATCCGCGCCGATAAAGCTGTCCCTCGGGATCGCCGACGCCGTTTTTTCTGTGCCAAGTGGAAAGTGGTGGAGGGTTGAGGCTGTTGGGCGTGTCGCGGCAGGCGTTGCGATGCCGCTGCTTGCCTTGAGACTGAGGGAGGGTAAGGCTTCCGTTTTGTCCCCGGCCTGTATCAAGAAGAGGCCTCGACACAACGGCCGCCGGAAGGAGGGGGAGGGGAGATACGGCGGCCGTTGTGAGGAGATCTGTTTGACGGGTTATTGCTGGGTAAACTGCTTCATCAGGCGATCGCCCAGAGCGGGATCCTTCGGGTCCACCTGAAACACGACGGTCTCACCGGCCGGGCCTGCGCCGAGCAGTGTTTTGGTATAGGGCAGATGATGGTTTTGGACAAAGGATTGTTTCATGGCCGCCGTGCCAACAACAAACAGGCGTCCCTGGTATTTGAAGACCGTGTAGTCATCGCCTGTTGTGGCAACAACAAAGGGAATCTGGCCATAGTGTTCGATCAGGCGCTCAGGGGTTGACGGATCTTTTTTGGCCACCTCATAGACCACGGTCTGTCCTTTGGGTCCGGCACCGAGGATGGTCTTGGCATAGGGCATGTGGTGGTGAGAGGCGAACGCCTCGCTGCTCTCCGGGCTGCCGACGACGTAGTGGCGGCTTTGGTAGTCATAGACGTAAAAATTGTCCTGACTGGTAACCAGTTTGGGTTCCTCGGCCTGCGGCGTGGCTTGCACCGCCTGTTTGCCGGGGCCTGCGCACCCGGTCAGGCTCAGCAGCCCCATCGTCAACAGAACGGCCAGTTGCTTTTTCATCATGTCCTCCTTGAGCTGAATGGTGTGGATTCTCTCAGACCATTAGGGCCGCAGACGCATGAGCAGATCATTGGCGCAGGATGAGAATTCTGTTAGCGGTAGGCTGGTGTCAGGGCTGCTGACGGCTGCTCTGGATCCGGACCAGGGCATGGATCGGCGCGTAATCGCTGTCCTGAACCGGCTCAATGCCGGTGAAGGGCATTTGCTCGAACAGTGCCGCCAGTTCCGGACGCGGCGTGAGCAGGATGGCGCGGATCTGCTGGCGCAGCGCGGGGGGCACGTGGGAGGCAAAGACGAACGGATCGTAGTGGATGGGACGGGAGCGCCACAGCAACGCAATCTGTTCAGCCGCTATTTTTCCATCGCCGATGGCCTGATCCAGGTGGGTGCTGGCGACAAACGCGGCATCGGCCCGGCCGTCGAGGACGGCCTGAATCGAGCGGTCATGAGCACCGGTATAGATCAGGGTGCCGAAAAAGGCGGGCAAGGGGGTGCCGTCAATCACCTGGGTGAATTCCATGTTCGGAATCAGGCAGCCGGAGGTGCTGGCCGGATCGGTCAGGGCGATCTTGCGTCCTTTGAGCTGTTGAACCGAGGCGATCTGGCGGGCCTTGAGGCTGAACAGGATCGACTGGTAATAGCTGCCCTCGGGGGTGGTCAGGCCTTTTTTCTGGCTGAAAGAGGCAAAGGGCTCAATGCCCGGATCGCGTAGACGGGCCCGGGCATAGGAGGCCGGGCCGAGAATGGCGAGATCCAGATTGTGCGCCAGCAGCCCTTCGATGACAGCCTGGTAGGAGTGGGCGCGGATGACGCGAACCGGCCGCTGGAGCTTTTGTTCCAGCAGATCGAGCAGAGGCTGCAGGTTGCGGATCTGCTGTTCGATGTTCTTTTCCGGTACCAGCGAGAAGGTCAGGGGGGCGTTGGGGATCGGTTCGGCCTGAAGTGGCCGCGCAACAGGGAGCCACAGCAGCAGGGCCCAGAGCAGGCTGAGCAGAAGATGTCGAAAAATCATGAGTCAGGCGTCCTTGGCAGTGATGCGAGATAGTTAATGATTTCTTTTTCGTTGATCGGGCGGGCGATGGCGTGGCCCTGAATGTGGTCGCAGCCCATCATCTTGAGGCTCGCCAGCTGATCGGAACTTTCGACCGCCACGGCGTCGATGGGACGATGCAGGGGGCGGGCGCTCGACAGGGCGGAGGCGATGGCGGCACTTTCATGGGGATAAGAGCGCAGTTGGCGAACCAGCTCGCCGTCGAGTTTGATGCGACGCAGGAGGTCGTTGTGGGCCGGATGTTCGATGAGAGAAAGCCGTCCACGGTATTGGTCTAGATCGATGGCCAGCCCCTGCTGGTGGAGCGCGGCCAGATGGTGATGGAGCGGATCTCCGGCGGATTGAATGAAATCCGCCTCGCTTACTTCAATGACGAGATCGGGGGCGAGTATCCCATATTCCTGCTGTAGAGCCCTGATGAATTCCAGACACTGGGGGGTGTCCAGAAAAGACCGGGACAGGTTGACGGAAACCGGCAGCGGTTTGACGCTGTTTGTTCGCCACTCCCACAGATGGCGACAGACCTGTTTCAGCAGCCACTGATCCAGTTCAGCCAGCAGACCGGCTTTCTGCGCTTCAGGGAGAAACCCTTCGGCATGGAGCAGCCCATGGACCGGGTGGCGCCAGCGCAGCAGAGCCTCCAGCCCGACGGCCCGCTGATCGCTGGCACGAACGACCGGCTGATAAAATATCCGCAGCTGCTGGCTGGCCAGGGCTGCTGACAGGGAGGAACCAAGCGTCTGCCGTGCGGCAGGTTCGAGTCGACTGGCGTTAAAGCGGCTGTCAAAGAAGGTCGCACGCCCCCGACCGGCCCGTTTGGATTGGTACATGGCCGCGTCCGCATTGCGCATCAGAGCTTCAATGGTTTCACCGTCGCCCGGGTAGATGGCAATGCCCAGGCTGGGCGTGCTCTGAAGGGAGACCGTCGCCAGATCCTCGTAGGGGTGCGACAGGTCGTCGATGATCTTGTGGGCCACTTCAATGAGATTGTCTTCGTCGGCCATGGCTGTGAGCAGCAGGACGAATTCATCGCCGCCGAAACGGGCCACCACATCGCCTTCGCGTGTGCAGTGGTTCAGCCGGTGTGCGACGCTTTTAAGCAGCTGATCTCCGACCGCGTGGCCGAAGGTGTCATTGATCTGTTTAAAGCGGTCCAGATCCATGAACAGGACGGCGTAGACCCGACCGTTGCGTCGGGCCTGCTGCAGATTCTTTTCGGCCAGTGTCACGAACAGGCGGCGGTTGTAGAGGCCGGTCAGGGCATCGAAGGAGGCCACTTGCTCGGCATGCTGCCGCTGCCGCTCCAGTTCGTGTGCCGCTTTCTGGTTCTGTTCATTGAGCTGCTGCAGGGTTTCGAGATAGCGCTGGCTATTGTGGATGAATCGCAGCAGCAAGCCGGCTGCGATCAGTGCCATCAGGGTCAGAACCGACAGCAGAGCGATGGTGTGCCGCTGCTGCTGCCGGTCGCCGGCCAGGATTTCATCCAGATCCTGGGTGACGGCGATAAGGAGGGGGAACGCGCTGATTTTCTTGTAACTGAGATGAAAGCCACGTGCGGCACTGTAGTTTCTCACCGTCACCTGGCCTTCCTGATGCTCTTTGGACAGATAGGAGGCAAAATTTCGATTTTTGCCCTGAACCAGCCCCCCACTTTCAAATCCTACCAGTTCCCGTCCCTCCTGAGTCAGCAAAAAAAGCTTGCCCGTCTGGCCGAGGTTGAGCTGTTGAAACAGATTGACCAGATGTCCCAGATCGAGTTCGAGCAGCATAACGGCCTGTGGCTGCTGGTTGATTCTGACGGGAAACAGCAGGGGCAGCTGCCAGTGAAAGCCTGAGCTGTTGAGGGGAACGATGACGACCTTTTCTTCCTCGCCATTTTCCGGTGGCGACAGACATTGGTCGAGCAGGTTCTGATCAATGACAGGACGCTGACTGACTGAGGACTGGTAGCGCTGGTTTCCGTCACGGTCGTAGAGCGCCAGCCGGTTGAAGGCATGGCGCTGGTAGAGCAGCTGGTTGATTTCTTCCAGCAGAGAGGGTTGCGGTTGATCCAGCCATTTGGCGACCAGCAGTTCAACCATCTGTTTCTGATTAATGATCTGGGAGAGGTTTTGCGCCAGGATGCTGACAAGGTTGGCATGGCCCCGTTCCAGCTCCACCAGCAGGGTGTGCTGATTCCGTTCAAGCTGGTGAAGCGTCAGCATCCAGAGCAGAACCAGTCCTGCCAGGACAAAGACGATGAATCCCCAGGGTAACCAATGACGCGATTTTTGTACCATCCCGTTTGAGCCATTTCTCCCGGCCGTTGTTAAATCGTACCGGCTCGGTCGTTACTCATCAAAAGACAGCCGGGGAGGATACAGCGTCAGCCCCTCCGGAGTCGCCGCCCCATGGCGGGCGATTCGCACGCGCTGGCGACGTTCATTCTCTTCCTGCGCTTCCACGGTCAGTGTGGCCATGGGAAACGCCAGCAGTCGGCGGATGCCGATTTCCTCGCCCGTTTCCCGGCAGTACCCATAATCGCCGGCATGCAGCCGACCCAGCGCGGCATTAATCTGTTCCAGCAGCATGTGGGAGCGGTTGGCTGAAACCAGTGACAACAGACGGCCGGTTTCGGCATTGTACTGATCAATGAGATCGCTGTAGCGATCCGGGGCCTGCCGCAGGCGACTGTGCGCCGAGCGCTGGTGAAACTGGATGTCATTTTTCCATTTCAGCAGCAGCTCGTGAAAATAGCGTCGCTGGCGGCTGTTCATGTAGTCCTCGTGTTCGCTGGGAACATAGCGCTCCGCAGCATGACAGTTCATGGTCATGATCCTTTCCTTTCTGGTCAGAACTCAGCACGGATACCCGGACAGCAGGTGGTAACAAAGCAGCGCCCTGTTAAGACCTGACGCGATTTGTGTCAGTTTTGTGTGAAACGGGGTTCAGGCTGAACGAAAAACTAACCGCTCCATGATCCGTTGCTGACACGGGGCGGGCAGTCTTGGGCGCATGAAAACGCCTGTCCTCAGTATAAATTGCCGGCCGCTCTGGTCTGCCTTAAGCCAACTGGGCTCTTTTGTGGCCAAAGGTTCTGTCCGTCTCGCGACCATTTGCCCCGTTCCCCGCCGGAGTGCTCAGCGGCTGCTGTGCCTTGTGTTGGTGGTGCTGGGCTGTCAGGCCTGCTTCAGCTCTGTCGCGCGTCGAGCGGCCGATGATCGGCCGGCTCTGGGCCTGTCGCACTACCAGCTGCTGGCGCCGCCGATTTCTCTGGGCGAGAACGTGCGCAACGCCTCGGGCATCACCTTCCATTCTCCTTCGGGCCATCTCTTCCTGGTGCTGAACCAGCCGGAACGGATTCTGGAACTGAACCCGCAGGGCGGGGTGCAACGCTCCATCGAGTTGAGCGGCTTTGAGGATACCGAGGGCATCGCCTGGCTGCGGGATGATCTCTTTGCCGTGATTGAAGAGCGGCGCCGCCGTCTGGTGCTGTTTGAACTGACGCCCCAGACCCGGAGCGTGACGTACGAAGACTGCTGTCGTTATCAGGTGGATGGGGAGGAGGCCGGCAATCGGGGGCTGGAGGGGCTGAGCTGGGATGCGGCGCACCGCAGCTTCTATCTGGCCAAAGAGAAAAAGCCGCGTTGCCTTTACCGCATTGCCATGGCGGCAGTGGGTGAGCCGTCTCTGGCCGTGGAGATTCCCTGGGATGTCCAGCGCGACAGCTGTGGTCTGGATGATCTGTCCGATCTCTATCACAGTGCGGCGACGCAGAGCCTGTTGCTGCTCAGTGATGAATCCCGTTGCGTGGTCGAGGTGGATGAGCGCGGGCGCGAGCTGTCCCGGTTGTGGCTGGAGCGTGGTGAAGCCGGTTTGGAGCAGGACATCCCGCAACCGGAAGGGCTGACCTGCGATGACAGCGGCCGGCTCTATGTCTGCAGTGAGCCGAACCTGCTGTATGTGTTCGGGCGAAAGATGTGAGGCCTAACCAAAAACTAATGTCAGGCTTACAGGAATAATAAAAATTGACCGTAATGTTGCCGCGTTTCCAGAGGAAATCCGGGAACGACTGCCATGGATTGAATTCAACGGGTGACGGCGTGGTGTCGGATGCCTGAGCAGGTTCGCCGCCGGTGGGGCGTTGTTTTAGGCTGCGAACATGTCTTTACACTGAAACAAGGAGGAAAAAGGAAATGAAGAAATTGTGGATGGTCCTGGGGCTATTGCTGGCCATGACCGCTCCGGCTTTTGCCGTGGATTTTGCCTTTCACGGCGATCTGAAAAATCAGTTCCGTCTCTACAGCAATCAAACCAGCTTTTTTACCGCGGGTGGGAAAACCTACAAGCAAAACCTGATTCAAGACGATGACAACACCGATTTTTACGGTGCCCTCAAATACCGTTTGTGGGTCGAGGCAGCCAGTGATGACGGCGCGGTTAAAGGCGTTTACGCCATTGAGTTGGGTGCGCTGCACTTTGGTGATGCCAATTACAGCAAGGGTGGTGGTGGCGGTTTTTCCGGCGACGGCGTGAATATCGAGACCCGCTGGGCCTACACGGACTTCGCTCTGGCTGGTGGCCGGGCACGTGTCGGTCTGATGTCGATCGATATCAACAAGTTTTTATGGAACGAAACCGTTACGGGTGTTGACTACAAAGTCTCTGCCGGGGCTGGCGAGCTGACCCTGGGCTGGTACCGTGGCTATGAAGTTGTTAATACAGGTGACAATGATTTCAAGGACATGGACGCCCTGTATGTCCGTTACAACCTGAAACCAGCTGAGGATATCAAAATTGGCTTTTTCGCTCTGTGGCAGACCAGCGATGCCGACACATTGGCGGATGGCGAAACCGTGCCGGATTTTACTGCTCACCAGTATCTGGGTAAAAAGCTCACCGGTCTGGATATCGACCTCTATACCCTGGGTGTCGATGGCGGCATGAAGGCTGGAGATTTCTTCGCGAACTGGGATTTGATGTATCAGTTTGGCGATATGCTGGAAGACGCTGATTTCGGTGGTTACTTTGCCCACATTGATCTGGGGGTCAAACTTGGCAACGGTAAGCTGACGTATACCGGCTGGTATGCCTCCGGCGATGACGATGCGTCTGACGATGATCTCGACGCCTTCATTTCTACTGATGTGGATTTGACCTCGGCCTACTCCGTGGTTCTTTTTGAGGGCTATACCGATGATGACTATTTCAACGATGCTCCCTATCTGATGGACAAGGGTCTGATCTTCAACCGCTTGGCCTTTGATTACAAAGTGTCCGACAAGATGAAGGTTGGTGTGGCTGCCCTGTATATGATGACGGCAGAAGATATTGAGTACACCAGCTCCAACGGTGCTGAGTCCGAGGATAAGATCGGTTTCGAGTTTGACGCCTACGCCAGCTACAAGCTGTTCAAGTCGACGGAAATCGGATTCGAGTTTGGTTATCTGATGGCGGATGATGCCATGGACTACTATGAAGTCGAGTGTGATGGTAACGCCGATGAAGACATCTTCGTCATCAATTCCCGCATTCGCTACAAGTTCTAGTCGCTTGAAATTCATCTGAATTCAGGTCGTTTATAAATAGTCCAACCCGATATGACCTTTCCCTGCGTGCGGGGGGAGGTCATATCTTTATTTCAGTGAAATCGCCATCATGACAAAAGAAAGCTTGAAAAACGCTCCCTTTGTCAGCAAGGAAATCAGCTGGCTGTATTTTAACGAACGGGTGCTACAGGAAGCGGCGGATCCGTCTGTTCCCCTGATGGAGCGGATGAAATTTATCGGCATCTTCTCCTCTAATCTCGATGAATTTTTCCGCGTCCGCGTGGCGACGCTGCACCGGCTGGTGAAAATCCGCGACAAGGCGACGGCGCTGATCGGCCACGACCCGCAGGAGATTCTCGACGAGGTGCATTGTCTGGTGGTGAGGCAGATTGCGCGTTTTGAAGCCCTGTATCAGCAGCTGCTCGACCAGTTGTCGGCGGACGGTGTCTTTATCCGTAACGAAAAAGAGCTGAACGACGAACAGAAGGCCTTCGTCGCCACCTATTTTCACGATGTGGTGCGGCCGCTGTTGGTGCCGTTGATGCTGACCAGCAAGACGGCCCTGCTGATGAAGGATCAGCCCGTTTATCTGGCCGTGCGCCTGCAGCGAAAAAAGAGCCGCAAGCTGGATTATGCCCTGATTCAGGTGCCGGCAGACCGCATTTCGCGCTTTCTGATCCTGCCTTCCGGTCCTGGCACGACCGAGCTGATGTTGCTGGAGGATGTGATCCGGCTGTGTCTGCCGGAGATCTTCTTCTACTTTGACTACAGCGCCTATGATGCCTACGTGGTCAAGATGACGCGGGATTCCGAACTCGATATGGACGATGAGCGTATCGCCACCTTCCCGCAGAAGGTGCAGGAAGGACTCGCCCGCCGCATCGCAGGAGATCCGGTGCGTTTTGTCTATGACCGGACGATGCCCCAGCCTTTTTTGAACTACCTGCGCGAGGTGCTGGATATCGAGGAGGACAAGACCTGCATTGGCGGCGGCCGCTATCACAATTTCAAGGATTTTATCGGTTTCCCCAAACTGGATCGGCCGGGTTACTATTATGCGGATGGGTTCAGGCCGGTCGCGCACCCCCAGATAAAGGCCGGCCACTCCATTCTGGATCAGATCGCCAAGCGCGATCTGCTGTGCCATTTCCCCTATCACACCTTTGAGCATTTTATCGACCTGTTGCGGGAGGCGGCCATTGATCCGCGCGTGACTACGATCCGCATCACCGCTTACCGGCTGGCGCAGGACAGCCAGATCGTCAACGCCCTGGTCAATGCGGCCCAGAACGGCAAGAAGGTGTTCGCGGTGGTGGAACTGCAGGCCCGTTTCGATGAGGCCGCCAACCTGTTCTGGTCGGATCGGTTACGTGAAAACGGGGTGCGGGTGGTGCATGGCCTGCCTGATCTCAAGGTCCATGCCAAGCTGTGTCTGATTACGCGCCATGAGAGTGGTGGCAAGGCTGGTAAGGGCGGCAAAGGAGGGAAAAAGGTCCGTTATGCCTGTGTCGGCACCGGCAATTTCCATGAGGGCACGGCGCGGCTGTACACCGACCACCTGCTGATGACCGCGGATCAGCGCATTACCGGGGAAGTACACAAGGTCTTTGAACTGTTCGACAACAAATACCGTATTCCCATGTTTCGCCACCTGGTGGTGTCGCCGTTCCAGGCGCGCAACAAGTACCGTCGTCTGATCCAGAGTGAAATCCGCGCCGCCAAGGCCGGTGAAGTCGCGGGCATCGATATCAAAATCAATAACTTCGCCGATCCGGAGATGGCGGAACTGCTGTACCGGGCCAGCCGTGCCGGGGTGGCAGTGCGGATTGTCGCCCGCAGTATGTTTTCCATGGTGCCGGGCATCAAGGGCCTGAGCGAGCGCATCGAGGCGATCAGCATTGTTGACCGCCTGCTTGAACACAGCCGCTTTTTTATCTTTCATAACCGGGGTACGCCGCTTTATTTTATTTCTTCGGGCGACTGGTTGCCGCGCAATTTTGATCGGCGGGTCGAGGTGGCGGTTCCCCTCTACGATAAAGAGGTGCAGAACCAGTTGCGCCAGTATTTTGATGTGCAGTGGAGCGATAACTGCAAGGCGCGGTTGTGGGATGAGGCCATGAGCAATGGCTATCGTCCGCGGGCGGAAACGGAACTGCCGCTGCGCTCGCAGGTGGCGCTGATGGCGGTGCTTCAGGGTGAACCCCGGCAGGACGGGGAGAAAGGCGGGCAATGAAACGGTTTGCTGCGATTGACGTGGGTTCCAATGCGGTGCGTCTGATGGTCGGACGGGTTGATGAGGACAGCGCCGCACCGGCGGTGCAGAAGGAGGCATTGCTGCGCGTGCCGTTGCGCCTGGGCGCCGAGGTGTTCCAGCACAACCGGCTGTCGCAGCCGCTGCAGTTCAAGCTGATGAAGACGATGCAGTCTTTTCGCCACCTGCTGGATGTGTTTGAGCCCCTGAGCTACCGGGCCTGTGCCACCAGCGCCATGCGTGACGCCGAGAACGGTGTGGAAACCGTGGACATGATCAGTCGTCACTGCGGCATCAATCTGGAGATCATCGATGGCAGCGAAGAGGCGCTGATGGTGTTTTCCTCCCAGGTGCAGGATGCGCTGGACCCGCAGCAGTCGTATCTGTTTATCGACGTCGGTGGCGGCAGCACGGAACTGCTGCTCTACCAGCAGGGCAAGGTAGTCTGCTCCCGTTCGTTCAACATCGGCACCGTGCGCATCCTGCACAATGCCTTCGATGCCCAGGTCTGGGAACAGCTTCGGGACTGGCTGGAACAGCAGGTGCGGCCGGTGAACCCTCTGGCCATCGGCTCCGGCGGCAATATCAACCGCCTTAACCGCATCGCGAAAAAAGACGACAAGAAAATGATCAGTACCGAGAGCCTCAAGCAGGTCCATCAGCAGCTGGCGGAGCTGAGCGTCGACCAGCGCATGGCGCGTTATGGCCTGAAACCCGACCGGGCGGATGTCATTGTTCCGGCGGGTCAGATCTACCTGGCGGTTCTGCAGTGGGCGGGTATCGAGACCATGCATGTGCCCAAGTTCGGCCTGGTGGATGGCCTGATCCGCTGCCAGTATGAACAGTGGCGTCTGCGCCAGGGCTGATCAGCGGCTGCTTCAGCCCGTTTTCTAGCCGTCATCTCATACAGACCTAACCGTTTCCTAACAAGGTTTCTGCATCCTGTGTCACACAGAACGGAGCGTGCGCAGCCGCAGCGCTCCGCAACACCCTGCAGAAAAACACGAAGGAGACAATGAGATGGCAACAGGCAAGACAATGAAATGGGCAAAACGGAGTATGGCGGCACTGGTGCTGCTGGTGGCGTCGGCCGTTGGTTCCCCGGTGCTGGCAGCCAATGTTGAGGTGGATGTCAACCTCGCGGACTATGTGTCGGTTCAGGGCGTTGGTGGCAACCTCAGCAGCGTCGGTTCCGATACCCTGAACAACCTGATGACCTTCTGGGCCGAGGCGTTCCGCGCCAAGTATCCCAACGTCAATATCCAGATCGAAGGCAAGGGTTCCAGCACCGCACCGCCGGCACTGATCGAGGGCACTGCGCAGATCGGTCCCATGTCCCGCAAGATGAAGACCAGCGAGATCGAGAAGTTCGAAGGCCGCTACGGCTTCAAACCGACCACCATTGGCGTGGCGCTGGACTCCCTGGGCGTGTTTGTCAACAAGGATAACCCCGTCCAGTCCCTCTCCCTGACCCAGATCGACGCCATGTTCTCCAAAAACCGCAAGGGCGGTGCCGCGGAAGAACTGCTGACCTGGGGCCAGATCGGCCTTGATGGCCGCTTCGCCCAGATGCCGATCAGCCTCTACGGCCGTAACTCGGCTTCGGGTACCTATGGTTACTTCAAGGATCACGCTCTGTTCAAGGGTGACTACAAGGATACCGTCAAGGAACAGCCGGGTTCGGCTTCCGTGGTGCTCTCCGTCAGTGAAGACCTTGGTGCCATCGGCTACTCCGGCATCGGCTATCGCACCTCCGGCGTCAAGGCGATCGCCCTGGCGAAAAAGGATGGCGAAACCGCTTACGAGCCGACCTATGAGAACGTGCTCAACGGCAAGTATCCCCTGGGCCGTATGCTTTACCTCAATGTGGTCAAAAAGCCGAACGAGGAATTGCCGGTGCTGATCGCCGAGTTCATCCGCTTCGTCCTGTCCAAGGAAGGTCAGCAGATCGTGGTCAAGGACGGCTATCTGCCCCTGCCGGCCCAGGTGGCCGAACAGCAGCTGGCATTGCTGAAATAACCTTCTCCTGACGGCTGGCAACAGCCTGACCCCTGACACGTCCAGCTCATGACGGGCTGGGCGTGTTCGTCTCTTGCGTGTGTTAGGTTTGTGTTTGAAGGTTGATCCTTCTGTAAAAAAAATTGTTTACCCATTCATTCTCAGCAGTCGGTTCGCCGGCTGCTGGCGAGGCAGTAGGCATGGAGAAAAAAACGCTACGCAGAATTAAACGGCATGACCGGATTGCCGCCTTCGGTATTCGAGGGACCGGCGTTCTGGTCATTGCTGGCGTGATTCTGATCTTGCTGCTCATTGGCCGGGAAGCTTTGCCGCTGTTTTCCTCGCCGACGGCGACGTTGGAACAGCGTGTTGCGCTGCCGGATGGTCTGACGGCCGACGCAGTGCTGGCGGTCGGTGTGGATGAGTATCTGCAGCAGGCCTACGTGGTCGACCGCCAGGGCCGGTTCATCTTTTTCCGTCTTGCCGATCAGCAGGTGGTCAGCCGTCTGTCGGCTCAGAGTGGGGTGGACGATGATGTGCTGACGCAGGTCGAGCCGGTCAGCCAGTATCGCTATGCGCTGCACTGGCGTTCCGGCCGCATCAGCCTGCAGCGGGTGCGCTTTGTTCAGCATTACAATGAGCAGGGACAGCGCGTCAGCAGCGTTTTTCTCGATCAGGAGGCTTCTTTTGCCCCGGTTGATGCGCTGCCAAACCGGACGGTGGTGGCGCGGTCCGACCAGGGGAGTACGCGGGTGAGTCTGTTGCCCGGTCAGACCCTTGACATTGAACAGCAGGTGACGGAAGAAGATTTTCTGGGCAATGAAACAACCCAGTCGTATCGCAGCGTTCTGGAACAGGTGCATCCCGATGCGCTGACGGTGCTGAAGCTCGATCACGGCGGGCGGACCCTCTATGCGGCGACCCGAAGTGGTGGATTGCTGCGCTGGGATTTGAGTGAGCCGGGCGTGCCCCGTCTGCTCGACAAGGTCCAGGCCTTTGACGACCATCGCGCTATTACCGCCCTGACCCTGTTGATCGGCGACCAGTCGCTGGCGGTGGGCGACGAGACCGGGTTGATCAGTGTCTGGTTTCCGGTACCGACGGAAGAGGGTCCGGGGAGCAAGCGTCTGGGTTTGATCCATGCCCTGTCCGTGCACGATGCGCCGGTTGAGCAGCTGGTGCCGTCATCGCGCAACCGCACCGTGCTCAGCCTGGATGACAACGGGGTGGCTCACCTCGACTATTCGACCAGCGAGCGCCATCTGCTTACCCTGGTCGAAAAAGAACCCTTCACCCTGGCCGCGCTGTCCGTGCGCGGGGATGCCCTGCTCGGCCTCCAGCGCGATGGCGCGGTGGGCCTGTGGCGCATTGACTGCCCCCATCCCGAGGCCGGGTTCAAGGCGCTGTTCGGCAAGATCTGGTACGAAAGCTATCAGGAGCCGCAGTGGGTGTGGCAATCCTCGGCGGCCAGCGACGAGTTCGAAGCCAAGCTCAGTCTCGTTCCCCTGATCTTCGGCACCCTCAAGGGAACCTTTTACGCCATGATCTTTGCCATTCCGCTGGCCCTGCTCGGCGCGGTCTACACCAGCCAGTTCGGCAGTGTCCGGCTGCGCGAAGTGGTCAAGCCGGCCGTGGAAATCATGGCTGCGGTTCCTTCGGTCATTATCGGCTTTCTCGCTGCCCTGTGGTTTGCGCCGCTGCTGGAGCGCTCGTTCCCGGGTTTTGTGCTGACGCTGGTGCTGGTGCCGCTGCTGTTCGTGCTGCTGCTGTTGGTCTGGAGCAGCTTGCGTCAGCGGCCCTGGGCGCGTTATGTCGAGCGCGGGCATGAATTTCTGGTGCTGGCGCCACTGCTGGTGCTGGCGCTGGCCATGGCCCTGCAGCTGGGTCCCTGGCTGGAGAATGGGCTGTTCGGCGGCGATTTCAAGCTGTGGCTGTTCCAGCAGGCCGGGGTGCGTTACGACGCGCGTAACAGCATCGTCATCGCCTTTGCCCTCGGTTTTGCCGTGATTCCGATTATTTTCACCATGGCCGAGGACGCCCTGTCCAACGTGCCCGGCAGCCTCAAGGCCGCCTCGCTGGCCCTCGGGGCCAGTCGCTGGCAGACGGTGTGGCGGGTGGTGTTGCCGTCGGCCAGTCCGGGCATCTTTGCCGCCATCATGATCGGCCTGGGCCGGGCGGTCGGCGAGACCATGATCGTGCTGATGGCGACGGGCAATACGCCGATCATGGACTGGAGCATGTTTAACGGCATGCGGCCGTTGTCGGCCAATATTGCGGTGGAGATTCCGGAAGCGCCCCACGGCGACACCCTCTACCGGGTATTGTTTCTGTCGGCGGTGCTGCTGTTTGTGATGACCTTTGTCCTCAACACCGTGGCCGAGATTGTACGTCAGCGATTGCGGCGCAAATACGGCCGGTTTTAACAGCGGCTGCGCGTCGGGAGGAGACGATGAAGACATTTATTTCCCGCGGTGAACCGCAGGTGTGGCTGACGGCCGCCGCCCTGACCACGACCCTGCTGATGGGTCTCACCCTGATCGTGGTGGTCATGATCAACGGTCTGGGCGCGTTCTGGCCCAGTCGATTGGTGGAGCTGGAACTGCAGGGCGGACAGAAGGTGCTGGGCGAACTGCTGCGGCGCGAACCCTTGCCGGACCACAGCGGCATGCGCCAGCAATTCAAGGTCGGCAACCGTGATCTTTACGGCATGGATTTTCGCTGGGTGGATGAGAAGCAGGTCATTGGTCGCCAGTGGCCGCAGCAGGCCATTACCGTCGAGCGTAGCGAGTACGGGCATTTCTTCGGTTTTCTGAAGCAGGTGGTGGTGCCGCAGCCGGAACAGGTCTTTGATGCGGGCGACAGCCCGTGGCAGCAGCTGGCCAGCGCCCGTAAGGCCGTGGCGGCCCTGCAGGACAAACTCGATGAAGTGATGAGCCAGATCAACAGCGTCAATTACGCGCTGGAAAAAGAGCAGGATCGTCTGTTGCGCTTCGATTATCAGGGTGTTTCCGGTGAGGACCCGCAGCGCCTGGCTGTGAAGGCCGAGATTGAAAGTCTGAAAGCGGAATTCGCTCAGCTGGTGCGGCAGCAGCGCCAGCAGCAGGGACAGCTGACGGGCTACTACGCGCAGTTCGAGGATGTGAACGGCCGCACCAAGCGCATTGAGCTGGACGGCATCGTGCGTTGCTACCCGTCCAACGAGCTGTCGCTGGTCGGCCGCTGCGGCATCTATGCGTCGAAGCTGTGGGAGCTGCTCAGCGGAGAGCCGCGCGAGTCCAACACCGAGGGCGGGCTGTTCCCGGCGATTTTCGGGACCGTGCTGCTGGTGTTCGTCATGAGCCTGTTTTCATTCCCGCTGGGCGTCATTGCCGCCGTCTACCTGCGCGAATACGCCGGGGACGGCCTGATGGTGCGGCTGGTGCGCATTGCCGTCAACAACCTGGCCGGCATTCCCTCCATTGTTTACGGTATTTTCGGCCTCGGCTTTTTCGTCTACGGGATCGGCAGTGGCATTGACCAGCTGTTTTTCCCGGAACGGCTGCCGACGCCGACCTTCGGGACCGGCGGGTTGCTGTGGGCCAGCCTGACCCTGGCGCTGCTGACGGTGCCGGTGGTGATCGTCACCACCGAGGAGGCGTTGGGTGCGATTCCCGGCGGCATCCGCGAAGGATCGCTGGCGCTGGGCTCGACCCGTTTTCAGACCCTGACGCGTATCCTGCTGCCCATGGCGTCACCGGGCATCATGACCGGACTGATCCTGTCCATGGCCCGCGCCGCGGGCGAGGTTGCGCCGCTGATGATCACCGGCGTGGTCAAGCTGGCACCGGCCCTGCCGCTGGACGGCCAGTTCCCCTTCTTTCATCTGGAGCGCAAGTTCATGCATCTGGGCTTCCATATCTACGACATCGGTTTTCAGTCGCCCAATGTCGAGGCGGCGCGGCCCATGGTGTTTGTCACCACCCTGTTGCTGGTGCTGATCGTGCTGCTGATGAGCGGCGTGGCGATCCGGCTGCGCAACCGGATGAAGAAGAAATATACCTTCGGCACCTTCTGACGAGGTCCATCGCACCGACTGTGAGGAGATATGAAAAACACGATTGACCCCCTGTCTGATCCCGCCATTGAGGTGGAGCATCTCAATTTTTACTATGGCAGTTCCCAGGCCCTGTTCGATCTCAACCTGAAGTTTGCCCGGCGCCAGGTCACGGCGCTGATCGGTCCTTCGGGTTGCGGCAAGTCGACCTTTTTGCGCTGCCTCAACCGCATGAACGATCTGGTGGATGTGGCGCGCATGGAGGGCAGCATCCGCCTCGACGGCACGGAGATCAACTCCAATGCCCTCGATGTCATCGAGCTGCGTCGCCGGGTGGGCATGGTGTTCCAGAAGTCGAACCCGTTCCCCAAGTCGATCTACGAAAACGTGATCTATGGCCTGCGTATTGCCGGCATCAAGGACAAGGCCGTGCTCGACGAGACCGTGGAGCGCAGTCTGAAAGGGGCGGCCCTGTGGGACGAGGTCAAGGACCGGCTGCATGAATCGGCCCTGGGCATGTCCGGTGGCCAGATGCAGCGGCTGTGCATCGCCCGCGCCATCGCCGTCAATCCCGAAGTTATTCTCATGGATGAGCCCTGTTCGGCCCTGGACCCCAAGTCCACCGCCCGGGTGGAGGATCTGATCAAGGAGCTGCGCGATCAGTACACCATCATCATCGTCACCCACAACATGCAGCAGGCGGCGCGGGTGTCGGACTATACCGCCTTTTTCTTCGAGGGTCTGCTGATCGAATTCGGCAAAACCGGCGAACTGTTCGTCAAACCGCGCAACAAACAGACGGAAGACTACATTACCGGCCGTTTCGGCTAGGAAAGGACTCGGCATGATGGCCATTCATTTACAGGAAGAAATCAGCAGCCTGAAGCGGCATATCCTGGCCCAGAGTACCCAGGTGGAAGCCTGTGTCGAAAAGGCGGTGCAGGCGCTGGAGCGCGGGGACGTCAATCTGGCCCGAGCCGTGATCAGCCAGGACGACAAGATCAATCACGCAGAGGTGGCGCTGGAGGAGGAATGTCTCAAGGTGCTGGCGTTGCACCAGCCGGTGGCGACGGATCTGCGTTTCATCATCTCGGTGATCAAGATCAACAGCGATCTGGAGCGCATTGCCGATGTGGCGGTCAATATCGCCAAGCGCATCCTGATGCTCGACGAGGAAAAAGCGGTGGAGCCACCCTTCGACTACAAGGTCATGGGCCAGCGGGTGATGCGGATGTTCCGCAGCAGTCTCGACGCGCTGGTGGATCTGGATTCACGGCTGGCGCGCAAGGTTATCCGCACCGATGACGAGGTCGATGCCATCCACCGTGCCACCTATGGTCTGGTGAAGAGCAAGATCCTTGAGCAGCCGGCTCATCTCAACGCTCTGATGCTGTGGCTGGCGGTGTCGCGGCATCTGGAGCGCATCGCCGATCTGTCGGCCCATATCGCCGAGGACGTGGTCTATATGATCGATGGCGAAATCGTCCGCCATGGCTGGGGAAGCTGACCCGATCCGTCCTGCCTTTATCGTTGCCAGCCGATTCGTTGCCGTATCAGGTCGGCTGGCAGTCGTCTTTTCCTCTGGTGTCTCCCTGTTTCAGAGCGCCGTGGCCGGGTTGCCGTCCGATTCATCCTGCACAAACTGATCGCGACCCCCATCCTTGGCCCGGTAAAGGGCGCGGTCAGAGCGCCTCAGCAGGGCACTGAGATCCTGCCCCGGGCGCAGCGCCGCAATTCCGATGCTCACGGTAATGGTCACCGTTGCACCCTCGCGGGTGTAGTAGGTCATGGCGCGGATTGCGGCAAGAACCTTTTCGGCAAAAACCACGGCCCCTTCCGGGGTGGTGTTTTGCAGGCAGACAACGAACTCCTCGCCGCCGATGCGGGCCATCAGGTCGCTGCTGCGCAGCAGCGGCTCCAGGGTGCGGGCAAAGCGGATGAGAATTTCATCGCCGACCTGGTGGCCGAACTGGTCGTTGACCTGTTTAAAGTGATCGATATCAAGTGAAAGCAGTTGCAGCGGGGTTTCGTTCCGTTGGGCCAGCGAGATATACTGCTGGGCGAATTCCATGAAATAGCGTCGGTTGTGCAACCCGGTCAGGGCATCGGTACGGGCCTGCTGCTGAAGGTTTTTGTTCGCGCTGCGTAATTGTTTGGTGTGTTTACGGACTTCGTCTGCCAGGTGCTTGTTTAGACGGTTGCTGTAGAGACCGTGCAGCAGGAGAATGGTCAGTAGCGTCAGACCACTGTAGACCCAGAGCGCATAGCGTTCCACGAACTCCGAGAGGGTGTAATTGACCTGATCGTAGGGCGGCAAATGCTGTTTTTTGAGGAGTCTGTGGACCTCGGAGTAGTCAATGGGGACGGTCCAGCCGTCGAGATCCTCCGTTTCCTTGTCCTCCAGATGTCCTGTCAGTCCGAGCAGGGCCGAGGCCAGCAGGTTCGCGGTCTCGACGGGGACATGCTTCAGTTTGGCAAAGGACCACTCCGGATAAAGTTTGGTGCTGACCCGGTAGGGAAAGTCAGGCTGCTGCTGCTCATGGACGATGTGAAGCGCGTTTCCATCGAGACTGTCTTCCGCTTCCAGCTGCTCAATAATTCCGGTGCGGACCACGCCGATGTCCGCTGTGCCCTGCAGCACGGCCTGCACCACGGCATCCTGGCTGCCCAGAAAAGACACCTTCATGTCGCGAAGCCTGATGCCGTTTTCCTGCAGGGTTTCCAGCGCAATGAGCCAGCCACCCAGGGATCGCGGATCAACGGCTGCCAGCCGTTGGCCGGCCAGTGCCTCCGGGGTCAACTCAACAGGGTTCTGGGCCGTGGTGAACAGGACGCTGCCATAGCGGTCGATGGCCTGCTTGCCATTCCAACCCCGGTTGAGCAGGGTCGCGATCCGCGACAGGCCGTATTGGTTTTCGTACGCCAGATAAAGAACCGGGTTGACCAGCAGAAAGTCGATAGTGTTCTCGTCAATCAGCCGGGTGAGCTGCTCGTAGGAACCCGGGATGATCGTGCAGTGAACCTCATCAAGCTCGGCGTTGAGATAGTTGGCCAGCGATACCCAGCGCTGGCGCGCCTTTTCCGTATCCCGCACCGCCAGCACACCGATTTCGATTTCCTGCCGGTTGAAGCCAAGGGGGTCGATCGCGCCCTCCAGGCTGAGGTGGTTTCCCCGCACCAGGCCGCTGAGCCGGTAGAGTTCCATCATTCGGTCAATTTTTTTTCTGTGGATGGTGCCAAGCCGGGCGTGGTGAGAAAAAGCCATTTTTTTCAGCACTTGTCCCTCGAAGATCAATCCGGCCAGGGTTTTTCCCGCAGGATGGTAGCGGTGAAGGATCAGCTGCGCCGTTTCTTCGATATGGTCAAAGGCCCATTGCCAGCCCTTGAGGGATGCTTCATAGAAGGCGCGCGTCTGCTGGGGGTGGTTGCGGATCTGCTCTTCGCTGGTAAACAGCAGGTCGCCGTAGGAGGAAAAGCCGTAATCGGCGGGGTTAAAGATCTGGTAGGGGATTCCGGCCTGCTCAAGCTGGTAGGGCTCGTTGGACAGGTAGCAGGCCATGGCATCGGTGCGGCCTTCGATGAGATCCGCCAGATTGGAGGAATGCGGTTGCACCTGCAGGTTGTCAAGGCTGACGCCCTGGGAGATGAGCATCGAGAGGAGGCAGGTGGCGGTGGACTGGTCCGGCGTCATCATCACTCTTTTCCCGGCCAGATCCTGCGGGGCACGGATGTCGGGTCGGGTGGCAATGAGGATTTCCGGTGCCTGTTGAAAGATGGCGCCAAGCAGGATCACCGCATCGCCCTGGAGCCGATTGAGGGCCAGGGAGGATTTGCCGGTTCCGAACTGGGCGCGGTGGGCCAGAACCTCTTCGACCACATCGAGGTTGGGCCGATATTCCCGGAGGGTGACCTCCAGGCCGGCCGCTTGATAGAAACCCTGCTCCTGGGCGACATAATAACCGGCAAACTGAAACTGATGCAGCCATTGAAGCTGCAATGAGACGGGTTCCAGCCCGGCCCAAAGCGGGGATGCGCTCAAGAAAAGAAAGACAAGCAATGTGGACAGGCATTTCGCTTTCAACGCAGTCTCCTTAGTTTATGTCCTACGATTCTATCATGAAGAGTGGTTTGGGCAACTGTTGCCCGGGAAAGCTTTTTGCTTGCCCCGCGCGCCCTGACAGCCTATTTATTGTGTAGGGTCCGGTCTAAAACGGCACAGATAACCTTGCCGGGGGCGTGGTTTCGGTTACCCTCAACAGAGGAATAACGCGCAGCTCTTCGGGCGATGCAGGCTTTCAGGGAGGAGACAGATGGTCGTGGTCAGTCGCGAACCGAATTCTATGGCGAAGGTGGTGATCCTGACCCATAACTACCGGGTTGTCGGGCGTATTTATATTAAAAAGGGCTGTCGTCTTACGGACATGGTCTGCGATGCGCGGCCGTTTATTGCCGTGACCGAAGCCCAGGTGTGGGAGCGCCAGAGTGGCAATTCCCTGTTCAGTGCCGGTTTTATCAACGTCAGCCGCGATGAGATCGAGATCATTCTGCTGGCCGATGAGGTGGATTGCGGTGGCACCGATCTCGGCAGCCTGGGGGCCTGGCTGCTGGAGCAGCGGCGCCAGGAAAAAGAGCGCGATGAAACCCAGAGTGAGCTGGATCTGGATGTGGAAATAGGGACGCCCTATGACAGCATTTGACCAGTATGTCGAAAAAGTGGTGCTGCACAACAGGGTTGCTGCGCCGGAGCTGCTGGAACGAGCCAAGGCTTACCTGCAGAGCCACCCGGAACTGGAATTGGCCGAGCTGCTGGTGCGCGCCGGGGCCCTGAAACCGCCCCAGGTGGAACAGATCCGGCAGCGCTTCATGGCGTTGCAGGATCGACCTGCCGCCGCAGCGGTCGCAGGTGAGTCTGCGACGGCGCCGAGTCCGGTGCCGCAGTCGCCTGCGGTTGCTCCGGTTCCGGAGACGGCGGTGGCCGCGGCACCTTCCCCCTTCGATGTCAGGTCGCCGGCAACGGCACGCAGTCTGACGCAGCTGCTGGGCTGGGCCCGTGAGCAGGGCGCTTCGGATCTCCATGTCAATGCCGGGTCGCCGCCGCTGATGCGCAAAGACGGCCAGCTGATCTGTCTCGATCAGCCGCCCGTGACCGCGGCGGAGGCGGAGGAGCTGCTGTTCAGTATTCTCAAGGGCCCGCAACGCGAACAGCTGCGTCACCATAAAGCCCTCGATGTTTGTTGCGAGGTGCCGGGGCAGGGGCGCTACCGCAGCTGTTTTGCCCAGCAGAGCCGTGGCTGGGATGGGGCGTTCCGGATTATCAACAACCGGATTTCCACCTTTGAAGAACTGCAGCTGCCGCCGAGTCTGAAGGGGCTGACGGAGTATCATCAGGGGTTGATTCTGGTCACCGGTCCCGGAGGCTGTGGCAAGACGACAACGCTGGCGGCGATGGTCGAGCTGATCAACCGCCAGCGCGACGATCACATCATCACCATGGAGGACCCGATTGAGTATGTGTTCACCCCGGCGAAGTCGCATATCAGCCAGCGCGAGGTGGGCAGCCATACCCGTAGCTTTTCGGCGGCACTGCGAGCAGCGCTGCGCGAGGACCCCGATGTGATCATGATCGGTGAGCTGCGTGACCGGGAAACCGCCAGTCTGGCGATTTCCGCCGCTGAAACCGGCCATCTGGTGCTGGCGTCATTGCATACCACCGGTGCTGGCCAGACCATCAGCCGGATTCTCGATTTTTTCCCGCCGGATCAGCAGGGGCAGGTGCGGGCCATGATCAGCGAGTCCATCCGCGGCATCGTCTGTCAGCGGCTGCTGCCGAAGGCCGACGGTCAGGGCCGGGCTCTGGCGCTCGAAATCATGCTCAACAACACGGCCATCGGCAACCTGATCCGCGATGATCGCATGTTCCAGTTGCCGACCATGATGCAGATCAATCGCGACAAGGGCATGTGCCAGCTGGAGGATTCGCTGCTCAAGCTGGTGAACGATGGCCTGATCCCGGGCGAGGAGGCCTGGTTTGCCGCCATTAACAAAAAGCCCTTTGAAGCCTGGCGGCCCAAGGTCCCGGACGCGGCTGCTGATTCCGGAAATTGATGCGGGTCGCCTGTTGATGGGGCTGTCTATTCTGAAAAAGGGTTTGTGGAGTAACGCTGATGGCAAAAATTGATCGCCTGTTTGATAAAATGCTGGCCTGTGGCGCGTCGGACCTGCATCTGTTGCAGGGGCAGCCGCCCAAAGTGCGCGAGCATGGCTCGATGGTCTGTCTGGAAGGGGAGCCTCCCATTGATGAGATGGCCATGGTGGGTTATCTCAAGGAGATCTGCGAGCCGGAACGCTGGGTGGAATTTCTGGACAGCAAAGACCTCGACTTCGCTTATGAAAAGGACGAAAAGGCGCGTTTTCGCGCCAATTACTACGGTCATCTGCATGGTATCGCCGCGGTATTCCGCGTCATCCCCACTAAAATCCTGACGCTGGAGGATCTCCACCTGCCGCCGGTACTCAAGGAGCTGGCTTCGTTGCGCAGCGGCCTGGTGCTGGTCACCGGGCCGACGGGCAGCGGCAAGTCGACCACGCTGGCCGCCATGATCGACTATATCAACAGTCACTATGCCCGCTATATCCTGACCATCGAGGAGCCGATCGAGTTCGTGCATCCCAATCGCAAAAGCACCTTCTGTCAGCGTGAGGTGGGCTGCGACGTGCCGTCGTTCGGTGCCGGATTGCATACGGCCTGCCGCCAGGATTGCGATGTGATTCTGGTGGGCGAGATGCGCGATTATGAGACGATCTCGCTGGCTCTGTCGGCTGCGGCTATGGGCACCCTGGTCTTCGGCACCCTGCATACCAATTCCGCGGTCAAGACCATTGACCGTATTATCGACGTGTTCCCGTCCGATCAGCAGGGCGCGGCGCGGACCATGCTGGCCGATACCCTGCGCGGCATCGTTGCCCAGTTGCTGCTGAAAAAAGAGGGGGGCGGGCGCATCGCTGCCAACGAGATTCTGCTTGGTGGCACCGGGCTCTCGGCCAGCATCCGTGAGAACAACATCAGCAATATCCGCAATATCATCCAGGGTGGCAAGTCCCAGGGGATGCAGCTGATGGATGACGTGCTGGCGGATTATCGATCCAGGGAGCTGATCAGTGCCGAGGAAGCTTATCTGAAGGCACAGGACAAGAACCGTTTTGTTCCCAAGGAATCGTAGCCTGCAGACCCGGCGCTAACAACGCAAAAAGGCAGGCTCCAGAAGCCTGCCTTTTTTGTGCGACGATTCGCTTCAGAATCTACAGTCCGTTTTGCGCTAGCTCCTCGATCAGCTTGCGCTGTGTGTCCGTCATGTTCTTGGGCACCTCAATCTCGACCAGCACATAGAGATCGCCGGCCTGATGGTGGCCGTGGGCGGGGACGCCAAAACCCTTGAGGCGGATTTTGCTGCCGCTGCCGGTTCCGGCCGGTATCTTGATGCGTTTGTGCCCTTCAAGGGTTTCCACACTGACGCTGGTGCCGAGGCAGGCGGCGCTGAAGGAAATTTTGATGTGATGTTGCAGGTTATTGCCGTCGCGGCTGAATACCGGATCGCTACCGACCTGAATCTCCAGCAGCAGATCGCCGGCACGCCCTCCGCCGGGTGAGGGCCCGCCCTTGCCACTGATGCGCAGCTTTTGGCCACTTTCCACCCCGGGCGGGATGCGTACCTGAATCTGTTCGTCTCGTCCCTCGTGGCGCAGTTGCACCATGCGCTCCCCGCCGGTCACGGCCTGGCGGAAGGGCAGGGTCAGCTTCATGATGTAATCCGGTCCCTTGACGGCACGTGGCTGCTGGAACGGGGAGCGGCGGGAGGTGCGGCCACCGCCGAACAGCTGGCTGAACAGATCCTCACCCGAGCCGCCCATGCCGAATTCGCGGAAAATGTCGTTGAAATTGGTGCCCTGAAAAATGTCTTCCCGGCTGTAGCGCTGGTGAAAGCCGCTGTCGCCAAACTGGTCGTAATGCTGGCGTTTTTCCTTGTCGCTCAACACGGCATAGGCTTCCGAGATCTCCTTGAAGCGTTCTTCCGCCTGTTTGTCGCCGGGATTCTTGTCCGGATGGTATTTCACTGCCAGCTTGCGGTAGGCTTTCTTGATTTCCTGTTCGGTGGCGTTTTTGGCCACACCGAGGGTGGCGTAGTAGTCCGCGGCCATGGGTACGATTCTCCTGCTGGGTTAAGTTTCGCTGTTACTATAGGTCTGGCCTGGTGCAGCGTCAAGTCTGCGAGCGGAGGGGCGAATCCGTTGTAAGTGTTTCGTGTCAAACTGTGCTATGCTTCTGGCGTTTTTTGACGGTGCGCGCGGTTTTTTTCAAAAAGCCCTCCATGGCTTTTTGCGCGCCTATCCATGGGCTTTACGAACCTTTTAGCCAAAGGCTTTATTCAAGAGGGAGAAAACCGATGACGCAGGTTGTGGTAATCGGTGCCGGAATTTCCGGCCTGGCAACGGCTTATGCCTTGCAGACGCTGGCTCAGAGCGAAGGCAAGCCGCTGCAACTGCAGGTGGTGGAAAAAAATGATCGCTGCGGCGGCAAAATCTGGAGCCGCCGCGAAGAGGGGTATCTGTGCGAGTGGGGACCGAACGGGTTTCTGGACAACAAGCCGGCTACGCTGGAGCTGTGTCGTGCGTTGCAGATGGATGACGTGTTGCAGCGTTCCAACGACAATGCGCGCAAACGCTACATCTTCAGCGGCAATCGTCTCCATCGCCTGCCGGAAAACGGTCCCATGTTCCTGCGCTCGCAGCTGTTGAGCTGGCCGGGCAAGATCCGGCTGGTGGGCGAAGCCCTGGTGCCGACGCGGCGGGATGGGGAGGATGAAACCCTGGCCGAGTTCGGACGTCGCCGTCTCGGTGCGGAAGCCCTGGATAAGCTGATCGCACCCATGGCCGGTGGGATCTTTGCCGGGGATGCCGAAACCATGAGCGTGAAAAGCTGTTTTCCGCGCATTGTGGAGCTGGAGCAGCAGTACGGTGGCCTGTTGCGGGCCATGGTTCGTCTGGCGCGGCAGAAACGTCAGCAGCGCAAAAGAGGCCAGACGGTGGCTTCCGCTGCCGGTCCCGGCGGAGTGTTGACCTCCTTCGACGGCGGCATCCAGCAGCTGACCGATACCTTGCGGCAGACCGTCGAGGCCCGGGGGGCGCAGTTTCTCACCGGGGTTGCCGCCTGCAGCGTGGAAGGTGATCCCGGCCAGTATCGGGTGATGCTGGCGGACGGCCGGAGCCTCGAGGCGCAGATTGTCATCAGTGCCGCACCGGCCTGGGCCGCTGCCGAACTGCTCAGGGATCTGGTGCCAGACGTAGCGGGCCTGCTGAAGGACATCCCCTACGCGCCGATGAACGTGATCTGCTGCGGTTATGATCCGCAGCAGATCCCCTGCGATCTGAATGGCTTTGGTTACCTGATCCCCAAACAGGAGTCCTGTTCGATCCTCGGGACGCTGTGGGATTCGAGTATCTTTCGTCACCGCGCTCCCGCCGGCCGGGTATTGCTGCGTTCCATGATGGGGGGCGCGACCCGGCCTCAGGCCGCGGATCTTTCCGATGAGCAGGTGGCGATTCTGGTTCAGGCCGATCTGGAACGGATTATGGGCATTCGGGTGGCGCCGGAGTTTCTGCGGATTTTCCGCCATCAGCGCGCCATCCCCCAGTATGTCCGTGGCCATGCCCAGCGGCTGGCGGATCTTCATCGGGGCCTGGAAGGCCAGTCAGGGCTGATCCTGACGGGCAATGCCTATGGGGGCGTCGGCTTGAATGATTGTGTGGCCAATGCCCGCAAGGCGGCAGAGCAGGCGTTGTGGCTGATGCGCTGATGGTTCGTTTCTCGTAGCGGCTGCGTCGGCCATCCGTTGCCGCTTTTGTGTGATCGGCTGTTGACCACAGCCGCTCCTCTACGCTATTTTGCCCCGTTCACGGATACACCGTGCCCCCTGACGGGGGCACGGCTCTCTTTTGCGGATGAAAAACCAGGATGCAGACCAAGAAATTCTACCAGAAAGAAGTCGAAAAACGTCGTACTTTCGGCATTATCAGTCACCCGGATGCCGGTAAGACGACGTTGACGGAAAAACTGCTGCTCTTCGGCGGCGCCATCCAGATGGCCGGTGCGGTCAAGGCGCGCAAGGCTTCTCGCCATGCCACCAGCGACTGGATGGCCATGGAGCAGGAGCGCGGCATCTCCGTCACCTCGTCGGTGATGAAGTTCAACTACCGTGATTACGAGGTCAACCTGCTCGATACGCCGGGTCACCAGGATTTTTCCGAGGACACCTACCGCGTGCTGACGGCGGTGGACAGCGCCCTGATGGTCATCGATAGTGCCAAGGGCGTCGAAACCCAGACGCGCAAGCTGATGGAAGTCTGCCGCATGCGCAACACGCCGATCATCACCTTCATCAACAAGCTCGACCGCGAAGGCCTGGCTCCGCTGGATCTTCTCGGTGATATCGAAGAGACGCTGCAGGTGGAATGCGCGCCTTTGACCTGGCCCATCGGCATGGGCAAACGCTTTCGTGGGACCTACAACCTGCACAAAAAATGTCTGCACCTGTTTTCGGCGCAACAGAATGACCGGGTGACCAAAGGGGTGGTGATTGAAGATCTGAGTGATCCCCGTCTCGATGAGCTGCTGGGGGATCAGGCCCAGGAGCTGCGCGATGATATTGACCTGCTGGAAGGCGCGGCTAGTCCGTTCAGTCTTGAGGAATATCTGAAAGGTAACCAGACGCCGGTGTTTTTTGGCAGCGCCATTAACAATTTCGGCGTGCAGGAAATGCTCGATGCATTTGTCGAACTGGCCCCGTCGCCGGTGCCGCGGGCCACGACCACGCGCGAGGTGTCCCCCTACGAAGAGGCCTTCAGCGGTTTTGTGTTCAAGATTCAGGCGAACATGGACCCGGCCCACCGCGACCGTATCGCCTTTCTGCGCATCTGCTCCGGCAAGTTCGAGCGTGGCATGAAGCTGCGTCATCACCGGATCGGAAAGGACATTGCCGTGGCCAATGCCACCATCTTCATGGCGCAGGATCGCAGCCATGTGGAGGAGGCCTATGCCGGGGACATTATCGGTCTGCACAACCATGGGACGATCAAGATCGGTGATACCTTCACCACCAAGGAGCCGCTCAAGTTTGTCGGGATTCCCAGTTTTGCCCCGGAATTTTTTCGCCGCGTGCGGCTGAAAAATCCCCTCAAAACCAAACAGCTGGACAAGGGCTTGGTCCAGCTGGCCGAGGAGGGGGCGGTGCAGCTGTTCCGGCCACTGATCAACAGCGACTACATTCTCGGTGCGGTCGGTGTGCTGCAGTTCGATGTCATCATGGCGCGGCTGCGGGATGAGTACGGGGTCGATGCGGTGTATGAAGGTGTCGAATATGCCACGGCACGCTGGGTGACCGCCGAGGACAAGAAAAAGCTCGATGAGTTCGAAAAGAAAAACCGCGCTCAACTCGCGACCGATGCCGAAGGCAATCTGGCGTTTCTGGCGTCAAGCGAATGGCGGTTGCAGCATACCATCGAGCAGTCGCCGGCCATTACCTTCCATAAGACCCGCGAGCATAACTGAGCATACGGCGCGGGTCGTTTTCAGATCCGCTGTGCAGCGTCTTGTGGTTCCCGCTCGGGATGGCGTGGCAGTTCGATGAAGAAAGTGCTGCCCTTTTCCAGGGTGCTTTCGACCCAGACCCGTCCCTGATGGGCTTTGACAATCTCATCCACCAGCGCCAGTCCCAGACCCAGGCCGCCGGGAATCCGGCGGTCGCTGTCATCCACCCGGTAGAAGCGCGAGAAGATTTTCTGCTGGTCTTTTACCGGAATCCCGATTCCCTCATCCTGAACCCAGATAAAGACCGATTGATCGGTACTGCGGGCGTTGACCCTGATGGTTCCTCCGGCCGGGGAGTACTTGATGGCATTGGCCAGAATGTTCTTCAGAACCTGCTGCATGCGGTTGGCGTCGAGAGACAGCTCCGGAAGTTGGTCCGGCAGCTGTGAGACCAGCTGGTGTTTTTCTGATGCCATTTCAAACAGGCTGAGGGTCTCTTTCAGCAGTGCCAAAGTGTCCGTTGGCGCAAAGTGGTAGGCGTGCAGCGACAGCTGAAGGCGCTGGAGATCGAGAAAGTCATTCATCAGCTCGTTCAGTCGGCGCATCTCCCGGTGGATGATTTCGAGGTAATTCTGTCGCTGATCCGCGCTGGTTTCGTTTTCCAGCATAAATTCGACAAAGCCGGTGATTGCGGTCAGGGGGGTGCGAATTTCGTGGCTAACTGCTGAAATCATTTCACTTTTCATTTTTTCAATCTGTTTTTGCTCTGTGATGTCCTGAACAATCTGCACCACTCCACGCAACGCGTTGTGGACGGACAGCGGTGTCAGGCTGATCCGGAAAAAGGCGCCGGTGATTTCGTCACTGTAAATGGATTCAACGGGTTTACCTTCGGCCAGCAGCTGCTGAAACAGCTCTGATGGCTGACCGTCTTCTGGCAGCAGATTGCGCAGGTCGGCACGCTTTCTGTGCACGGCACTGTAGCTGCCGCTCAGTTGGCGGGCGGCGCGGTTCTGTTTGTGAATGCGACCCTCCCGGTCAAGAATGCTGATGGCATCATCAATGGATTCGAAGGTGTTGGCCCACTCCTGTTCACTGGTAAGCAGGTGTTGCTCAATCTGGCGACGTTCGCTGACTTCCTTGGCCAGATCCTGATTCATCTGTTCCAGATCGGTGGCATGGACCAGTACCTGCCGGGCCAGGGGGCGGGCCAGAAAGTAGAAGATGATGCCACCTAGAGCCGTAACGGCGAGGATGATCAGAAAGACCGGCTGCAGTTTTTTCTTCAGATAGGAATCGAGTTCCGCCCGGTTGTGGAGTACGCCGATATACCAGCCAAGATCGTAAAGACGGCTGCAGGCGAGCAGGGTTGGCGGCTGGCCATCCATGGCCGGATACGGGTAGATCCCACCACTGCCGGAAAGACTGTGCAATGATTCCAGCAAGTGGGGGTTGGATTTGGGGTCTAGGCCACCGGGTGGACTGAGCTCGGCCCCGTTGATCAGGATTGGCGTGGTACTGCCGCCTCGAAACAGAAACGGTGTTCCGCTGTAGAGATCGCTCTTTTCTTCGAAGACGCTCTGCAGATGTTCTGGACAGAAGCAGAGCAGATCGTGGCCGATCAGGCGTTGCTGATGGTAGATGGGGCTGATCACGATCAGGTACAGTTTGCCGTCGAGATAAAAGGGAGGCGAGAAGACAACGCCGTAATGGCCATACTGCTTCGGATCTTCCGGGCCCGGGATCGCCGGCCAGAGATCGCGATCGGGGATGACGCCGATGTGCGCGGCCTCCTGGCCGTCAGCCGTCAGCAGGATCAGCCCCGATAGTTCGTGCAGGCGCTGGGTGGCGTCGCGCAGGCGTGGTGTGCTGAACTGCTGCAGGGTTTCCAGTGGGACCAGCCCCTGGTCGTAACTGGCCAGCAGATCGCGCAGTCCGGAGCGCGAGCCCAATTGCAGACTGAGGTCCGCCAGGCGGTGCAGGTAGTTTTCAATAGCAAGCTGCTTGTTTTCAACCTGCTTGATCAGATTGCTGTGCACCGAACTCTTGAAGATGGCCAGCAGTCGGCTGCCTGTGCTGGCTGTGATGACGGCACCGAGAAACAGAATGCTGGCCATGAAGAACAGGGTCAGTTGCTTGCGCAGCCGGCTGGTGGTCAATGCGTGCATGGGCGTAGTTCCAGCGCCGTATCGGCAGAAAAGGGGGAGCGGTGTATAGCGACTGCTTCGGCATCCGCTCTGCTTGTGCTATGCTGTGGCGGTCAGAGACGAAGACGTGGGGCGAAAAACCCCATAAGTAAAAACATAACAGCTGATTAGCCCATTGCAATCACCAGAAAGAAGATCCTGGCGCGAGAAGAGGTTCGCGCTGCGGTTGCTAGCGGGCAGATCATGCGTTTCATTCAAGAGGAGAAACTCGATGTTGCCGGAAGTTCGATGGGATTTTGATCCGCAGCGGGCCGTGGCCGCGCTGTGGCGGGTAGTTTTTATCGGGTCGGATGACTGGCAGGCCGGGCGTGGCTTGCCCGATGCCGCTTCGGAGCGGCGTTGCACTGATTTACGTGAGCAGCAGCTGTTTCGCGCCAAGGATGGCGAGGTACTGGCCCTTTACGGTTGTCGCGAAGGTGGTGAGCACCTGCTCCTGGTTGGCCTTGGCGATGCTCCCAGGGCTCGCCAGTGGCGCCAAGGGGCGGCCAAAGCGGTTGCCTGCCTGCGCGAGCGGCAGTGCAAACAGTGGTGTTTCGAGCTGGCCCCTGGCGCCGCGCCGGACTGTGTGGCGTGGATTCTCGATGGTTGCCTGCTCGAACTCTATCGTTTCGATCACTATCGACATGATGTCGAGCAGAAATTGCCGGCCTCCGTTACCATTCATCTGCTGAGTCCGTCGCTGCCGGAGGATGAGCTGGAATCCATGGCTCGCCAGCGCCTGGTGATTGCCCAGGGCGTCGCCCTGGCGCGTGATCTGGTCAATGAGCCGAGCAATGTCAAAACGCCAGCCTATCTGGCGCAACAGGCGTGGGATCTGGCGGCCGAACTGGGGCTGAAAGCAACAATCCTTGGCCCCGCCGCCTTGAAAGAGCAGGGTTTTGGTGCTCTGCTGGCGGTGGCCCAGGGCAGCGCCCAGCCGCCGCGACTGATTGTGCTGGAGTATGGCGGTGGCGAGCAGGACGAGGCGCCGCTGGCTTTGGTTGGCAAGGGAGTGACCTTCGACAGCGGCGGCATTTCCCTCAAACCGGGCGAAAACATGGACCAGATGAAGATGGACATGGCCGGCGGGGCAGTGGTGTTGGCGGTGCTGCAGACCGCGGCACGCCTGAAGTTGCCGGTGAACCTGATCGGCGTGGTGCCGGCGGTGGAGAACATGCCGTCCGGGCAGGCCACGCGTCCGGGTGATATTGTGATGGCCCTCTCCGGCCGCAGTATCGAGATCCTCAATACCGATGCCGAAGGACGGTTGATCCTGGCCGATGCCCTGCACTGGGCGGCGCAGAAAAAGCCGCGGGCTATTATCGATCTGGCCACCTTGACCGGGGCCTGTATCATTGCCCTGGGTCATCATGCCGCCGCCGTCCTCGGCAGCGATGAGGGTCTGCTCAAGGTGTTGCAGGAGGCTGGTGAGCGCTGTGGCGAACGCCTGTGGCCGTTGCCTCTGTTCGAGGACTATCGGGAACAGCTCAAGAGCAAGGTCGCGGATCTGAAGAATATCGGCGGCAAAGCGGCCGGCACCATCACGGCGGCGGCCTTCCTCAGCCACTTTGTTGCCGACTGCCCATGGGCGCACCTCGATATCGCGGGCACAGCCTGGGAAGAACAGGGCAAGCCGGGGCAGCCGGCTGGCGCCACAGGATTTGGTGTCCGCCTGCTGGTGGACTATCTGCTCGAACAGGCGAGCCGGTGATTCCGGCTCCCTCGCACGCGGTTAGTTGTACCACCCTTTACCAAGCTGCTGAAAAATTGTCTGTTACTGTTTGCGTTTGAATATTTCCGATTTGTTGTCCACCCGGTCGAGAAAGAGGAAGCCGTCGAGGTGGTCCAATTCGTGCTGAATGGCTACGGCCTCGAAGCCCTTGCTGCGGATGACCTGATCCTGGCCCGAGCGGTCGGTGAACTGGACAACGATTTCCCGTGCCCGCTCGACGTTGCCGGTGTAGTCGGGCACACTCATGCAGCCTTCGCGCATGGTCTTGCTGCCGGAGCGTTCGAGAATTTCGGGGTTGATCAGCACCAGCAGACCGTGGTTGTGTTTCTGACCCAGCTTGCTGTGGGACACGTCCACCACGGCGACCCGTTTGCAGACACCGATCTGGGGGGCGGCGACGCCGACGGAGTGGCCTGCTTCATACATGGTGTCGATGAGGTCCTCGACCAGCTGGCGGGTCTCTTCCGTGCCGGGTTCCGCTGCATCGCAGACCTGCTTGAGGCAGGGGTCGGGATAAACGCGGATTTCGCGTACGGCCATGCTACAGCTCCACCGGCGTGACGTTGCGCACCGTGATATCGACCTGCAGTTCCTGCTTGACGCTGTCGAGCAGGTTGCGGACATCCTCGGTGGTGAGATCCGGCGGCAACACGGTTTCGCACACCATGACATAGACCGGGCGCTTTTCGCTGCCGATCAACTTGGTGTGCAGGTCGATGATGTTGATCTGGCGTTCACTGAGCAGGCGAGTGACGCGGTAGATGATGCCCGGCTTGTCCGAGCCGTAGACCGAGATCATGCAGATCTCTCCGGGCAGCTCGGGGCGTTTTTCGCCGCCGGGTTTCAGGGTGCGCACAAAAACGGACAGACCCTGCTGCTCAATGTTCGAAAAGGCCTGTTCCAGCGGCGCGGCCTGGGCCATGTCCGGATGGGAGACGATGAGAATCATGGCGAACTGGCCGCCGAGAATGGTACTGCTCGAGTCAGCCACGTTGCAGCCGAGTTCGAAGAGAATGCGGGCCGTCTCGGAGACGATGCCCGGCCGGTCGCGGCCGATGATGGTGACAGCGTAAAAGTGCATGGTTCCTCCTTGGGGCAGAGTTCTGGATCAATCTATCCATGCTAGCACGCCTTGTTCCGGGAAACAAAGCCGTGATACGTTTTGACCGGTTTGTTATTGGCCTTTTTTGCCGATGACGCATAACGCTTGAAGAAGGGGAAGTCCTTGCACCGTTTTGGTTGTCTATCTTTGTGGGCCCAGATGCTGGTGGTCCTGAGCCTCTCTGTTGTCAGTGGTGCCGTTTTGCACGTCGATCGTGTGGTCACACTGTTCTGCCCTCAGTCTCCTGCGGTGCAGACCGGCTCTGTCGAGGCCGGGTTGCAGCCGGTGGAGCGCGACGGAGCGGTGCAGTGGCTGTATCAGAAACGGCTGATCGTTGATGCTCGCACGGAAGACCTTTTTCGCCAGGGACATCTGCCGACGGCCCGTTCCGTGCCTGTCGGGGACAGCGCGGCACTGGCGCGTTTACGGGCCTGCTGCCTGGCTCAACAAGTGGTGCTGGTCTACTGCGATGGCTGGGGGTGCGACGAGGCGTTTCTGCTGGCGGAAAGTCTGCTTGGGATCGGTTTTTCCCAGGTGCGGGTGTATGAGGCAGGCTTCTCGGATTGGCGTGATGCTGGGCTGCGCATCGAGGTGGGGCCATGAATCTGGCCGTTGTCTGGTGCGCCCGGCTGGCGGTTGCGGGTCTGTTTCTGGCCTCCGGCCTGCTGAAAGTAGTCGATCTGGATGGGTTTCAGCTGGCGATCAGCCGCTACCAGCTGTTGCCTGCCCCCGGTCCGTTGCTGGTGGCCATGGTGCTGCCGTGGCTGGAAATCTATACCGCCCTGTTGCTGCTGCATGGTAAAGGGGTTCGGGTGGCCACGGCGATCAGTTTTCTGCTGTCACTGGTGTTTTCCGTGGTGTTGGCTTCGGCGTTGCTGCGTGGTTTGTCGATTGACTGCGGGTGCTTCGGCAGTGAAGGGGGGCGCCTTTCCTCCCTGTGGGTGGCCTTGTTACGGTCGACGGGGCTGCTGTTGCTGTCGGTTTTTCTGTGGTTTGCCATGCCGTCTGCGGCCGATAAGGCCAAAAAAGAAAAAGTGGGGGAGTGAAAGGTGGAGCTCTGGCAAGTTGAACTCCGTCAGGCCTGTTCGGATGTGCAGGTGCTGGCGCAGCGTTTTGCTCTGGACGCAGCCGATCTGGAACCTGTGGCCGAGCGCTATCCCGTGCGCCTGACGCCGCACCTGATGAAGCTGGCTGAAAGTGCGCCACAGCTCGTTCGGCAACAGTTTGTTCCGGATCCGGCGGAACTGGCCGACGGTCTGCAACCCTCTGATCCGCTCAATGAGGAAGCTCTGTCTCCGGTGCCGCAGCTGGTTCACCGCTATCCCCATCGCGTGCTGCTGCTGGTCTGCTCCAGCTGTTTCAGCTACTGCCGTTTCTGTACCCGCAAGCGCCGCGTCGGCTGCCGTGATCAAGCCGTCAGTCTCGGCGAGGTGATGCGGGCCATTGACCATATCGCCGAACATCCTGAGATGAACGAGGTAATTCTTTCCGGCGGCGATCCCCTGACGCTGCCCGACAGCCTGCTCAAGGAAATTCTCGAGCGGTTGCGTCGTATCCCCCACGTCGACGTGCTGCGCCTCGGCAGCCGGGCTCCCATGGCGATGCCCTCACGTATTACGCCGCAGCTGTGTGCGCTGCTCGGGCGCTGTCAGCCCCTGTACCTGCTGACCCACTTCAACCACCCGGCAGAGCTGACGCCCGAGGCCGTGGCTGCCTGCGAGCAGCTGGTGGCGGCAGGGATCTTGCTGATCAACCAGACGGTGCTGCTGCGCGGGGTCAATGACGATCCGCAGGTATTGTATGACCTGTTTTATCGTCTCTATCGCCTGCGCGTGCGCCCCTATTATCTGCACCAGATGGATCTGACCCGCGGCACCGCCCATTTTCGGACCCGCCTGGAAACCGGTATTGCCATCATGGCCGGGTTGCGAGGTCGCCTGTCCGGGCTGGCCATGCCCCATTATATCGTCGATCTGCCCGGAGGCCTGGGCAAGATTCCCCTGACGCCCGATTATACCGAGTGTCTGGGCGATGAGGCTCGGTTGCGCGCGGCGGACGGAACGCTGGTCCACTATCCACAGCAGCCCGATGCGCGCTGAGGAACAAAACAGAGGATGCAAAAAGGCCGGATCGGGGAGGCAACCGATCCGGCCTTTTTGTGTGAACAACAAGGAAGAAGGAGTCAACTCCCGCCTGCCACAACAGGAGCTGATGGGGGTTATCCTAGCGAAACCCGTCTTTGGCGGACAGGGGGACTCGCGCATTTTTTGCGCCGGTTTGGCGCAGAAACGATTGTGGTTTTGTGCAGCCTGAGAGGGGGCAGAGTGCTGCATGGCGATTGGTCACAGGCTCGGTAACTACAGGTCCTCGGGCGTGAAGGCCACCACCTGGTCGATGGTCGTCGCATCGGTCAGCAGCATCACCAGGCGGTCGAGGCCCAGGGCGATTCCGGCGGCGGGGGGCATGTGAGCCAGGTCGCGCAGAAACGCTTCCGGCAGCGGGTAGCCGGGTTTGCCCTGCGCCCGGCGCAGGGCTTCTTCGGCTTCGAAACGCTGCCGTTGTTCGGCCGCGTCGGTCAGCTCGCTGAAAGCATTGGCCAGTTCCAGTCCGGCGATATAGAGCTCGAAACGCTCAGCTTGGTGCGGGTTGATTGGGCAGCAGCGCGCCAGCGCGGCCATGGAAGCCGGAAAGCCATAGAGGATTGTCGGTTTCCCCCGGCCCAGATCCGGCTCGACCTGATCGCTGTAGAGTTCCTCGAACTGATCCGTGGCCAAAGCCTGCTCCAGCGACAGCGGCGCGTAGCGTGCAAAGGCCTCAGCCAGGGTCAGTCGCTCGAAGGGTGGGGTGAGGTCGATGGTCTGTCCCTGATAATGGAGTTGGGTGTCGGGAATCAGCCGGGTCAGCAGCCGCTCGCAATCGTCCATCAGGCTGTGGTAGTCGCTGTGGGCGCGGTACCATTCCAGCAGGGTGAACTCGGGCAGGTGGCGCGCGCCGCGCTCGGCGCTGCGCCAGCAGTGGCAGATCTGGAACAGGCGCGGATAGCCGGCGGCCAGCAGCCGTTTCATGCACAGCTCCGGCGAGGTATGCAGAACCTGCTCGCCGCTGGGCTGGGCGTCGATATGCAGCTCGGGGGCGTTGCTCGGAATGCGGTGGGGGGTTTCGACCTCGAGAAAGTCCCGGCAGGTAAAAAAAGCCCGGATTTCGTTGAAAATCCGGGCTCGGGCTTGCAGGCGCGACCGTTTTTGCTCCAGCGCGCAGGAAAAGGACATGGTTTATTCCTTGACGCGGGTCACATATTCGCCGGTGCGGGTGTCGATCTGAATCAGGATGCCTTCATCCACAAAGGAAGGAACCTGCAGGGTGTAACCAGTTTCCACCGTTGCGGGCTTGTTGTTGCCGGCCGCCGTGTCACCCTTGACCCAGGGATCGGCCTGGGTAACGCGCAGGGTGACGAAGTTGGGCAGGGTGATGCCGATGCCAACCTCGCCGAACATCAGAATCTTGACTTCCATGTTGTCGACCAGAAAGTATTTGTCATCGCCCAGCGTGTCGGCGCTCAGGGAAATCTGCTCGAAGCTTTTGGTGTCCATGAACACGTAGCCAGTTTCATCCTGATACAGGTACTGCATGTCGCGCTCTTCCAGCGGCGCGGGTTCAAAGCTCTCGCCGCTGCGATAGGTGCGGTCAAACAGCGAGCCGGTAATCATGTTGCGCAGTTTGCATTTATACAGGGCCTGGCCCTTTCCCGGCTTGGAAAAGTCAAACTGGGCGATGACGTGCGGTTCCCCGTCGATCATCACTTTCAGTCCTTTTTTCAGATCGGAACAGTTGTACATAAAATTTTACTCCCTTTTTAGATCGGCCAGTCCTTAGACCCCGGAACTGGTCTCAATTTCTTGAAAAACGCGCAATTTAAGCACAATAGCGTCGAAAAGTCATGGAAAAAGCATGGCGTAAAAAAAGAAAAGCCACCAGGGCAGGTGGCTTTTCAGATGGGCGTTATTGGTTTGGTTGGGTATGGGTATGGTTTATTTGATAACGCCTAAGGGTGCAACTTCGCGGTTGAAGACTTCATTCATGACCTGAGCCAGACCGGTGTAGATGGCGGACAGGCCGCAGAGAATGCCTTCGTAGCCGGCGATGATTTTCAGAGCATGATTACCGGAGAAGTCTGCCGCTGCGAGCAGGAAGAACAGGATCACCAGCAGACCGAACACGACCTGCAGAGCGCGGTTGAGGCGGAAGGTGCCGAGGAACAGCACGGCGGAGAACAGGCCCCAGGTGCTCAGGTAGAAGCCCATGGCGAACGGCGAGGAAGCCGCGACCATGCCGGTTTTCGGCAGCAGGATCAGAGCGACCAGGGTCAGCCAGAACAGACCGTAAGAGGTAAAGGCGGTGGCGCCGAAGGTGTTGTTCTTTTTCCACTCCATGACGCCGACGATGATCTGGCCGATGCCGCCGTAGAAGACGCCCATGGCGAGGATCATGGCGTCCAGCGGGAAGAAGCCGGCATTGTGCAGGTTGAGCAGTACGGTGGTCATGCCGAAGCCGAGCAGGCCCAGCGGAGCGGGGTTGGCAGTGGTGTCTTGCAGGGACAGGTTTTGGGTGTCGTTCGCCATGGTTTGTTCTCCTTGTTCAGTGAGTGAATGGGTTGTTTCTATGTCGGGTCTGAGACGCTGTCGTCTGTTTTATTTTTTCTCCAGCGCGGGTTGTTCAAGCCGTTCGTCGCGTGGATGGTTGTCTCTGTAGCAGGGGCTGTGCCAAAAACTGTTCTGTTTTCTTTTCTGCGTACAATATATTGAATTTGTTTGTTTTTTTATTTTATGCGTTTTTTTTGTCTTGCTGTAGTGCTCTTTCAATTCGCGTTTGTGCAAAAAAAAATGGTTTGGTTACTTGAAGAATTTTCGCGAAGTCTGAAAAATTCGTTTTTTTAACGGTTTAGATTGTTTTGCAAAAATGCAAAAACGGTTCGGCTGTTTTGCAAAACCGCCTAACGGAACGTCCCCATCGGCAGCACCGTGCGTTGGAACACTTCGTTCATCATCTGGGCCAGACCGGCATAGATCGCTGAGAGGCCACAGAAAATGCCTTCGTAGCCGGCATAGATCTGGAGCGCGCCATTACCGCTGAAGTCCGCAGCTGCCAGCAGCAGGAACAGCAACATCAGCGAGCCGAACACCACTTGCAGGGCGCGGTTGAGGCGGAAGGTGCCGAGGAATAGGACCGCCGTGAACAATCCCCAGATCGTCAGGTAAAAACCCATGGACACCGGAGAGGAGGCCGTCACCAGCCCGGTTTTCGGCAGCAGGATCAGGGCGACCAGACTCAGCCAGAACAGTCCGTACGACGTAAAGGCAGTGGCGCCGAAGGTGTTGTTCTTCTTCCATTCCATCAGCCCGACCAGGATCTGGCCGATACCGCCGTAGAACACGCCCATGGCGAGGATCATGGCGTCGAGGGGGAAGAAGCCGGCATTGTGCAGGTTGAGCAGCACGGTAGTCATGCCGAAGCCGAGCAGACCCAGTGGCGCGGGATTGGCCGTGGTGTCTACCAGCTGGCAGGCTCTCTGCGTCTCGCTGACCGCCGCCGGTTTGGCGACAGAAAAAAAGTTCTGCTGTTGCAGAACCTGTTGCAGCAGGGTTGCCGCAGGCCACTTGATCTTGAACGGTTTCACCGGATGTTTGGTCGACATGTCCGTACACTTCTTGACATAAAAAAGCCGGGCCTTCACGGCGTGAAGGCCCGGCTTGGTGAAAGAACGATTTACTTCTTGACGGCAATTGCGCCGAGGGGAGCAACCTGGCGGTTGAACACTTCGTTCATGACCTGGGCCAGGCCGGTGTAGATAGCGGACAGGCCACAAAAGATGCCTTCATAGCCGGCAATCACTTTGACGCCGTGGATGCCGCTGAAGTCGCCGGCTGCCAGCAGGAAGAACAGGATGGTCAGCGAGCCGAAAACGACCTGCAGCGCGCGGTTGAGGCGGAAGGTGCCGAGGAACAGCACGGCGGTGAACATGCCCCATACCGTGAGGTAGAAGCCCATGGCGAACGGCGAGGAGGCTGCAACCATACCGGTTTTCGGCAGCAGGATCAGGGCGACCAGGGTCAGCCAGAACAGCCCGTAAGAGGTAAAGGCGGTAGCGCCGAAGGTGTTGTTCTTTTTCCACTCCATGATGCCGACGATAATCTGGCCGATGCCGCCGTAAAAGACGCCCATGGCGAGGATCATGGCGTCGAGGGGGAAGAAGCCGGCATTGTGCAGGTTGAGCAGCACGGTGGTCATGCCGAAGCCGAGCAGGCCCAGCGGCGCGGGGTTAGCAGTGGTGTCTTGCAGGGACAGGTTTTTCAGTTCGTTGGCCATGGTCTTTCTCTCCTTTGTTATGTGATTGGAAGGCAGTGTGGCATCAAGGGATGCCGTGTAATTCAACATCGTGGGATAACGGTCAGCCAGTTCCCGGAATTTCATGCACTGGCCGTAATCATCGGCGCAGTAACTGATGATCATCTTGACATCGTGGTTGGAGATGTAGCCGCAACCGACATCGCAGTGATCCTCGTTTTTGCGAAAAAAAGGGCAGACAATTTTATCGCGCATGGTGGTCTTCAATTCCTTGGTTGGTGTTGTTAATCCACTTTTGCATTGGCTGTGCCAAGAAGAAATGAAGAGATTTTATCTCTATTAAATCAAATGGTTAGAGTTTTTTTCTGCTGCAATTTTTTCTTGGACGGGAAGAGCGTTTTTTGCATTGCTGCGAAAGGGAAGATTCTGCCGCTGATGAGGGGAGAAGGGGCTAAACCTATTGGGGTGTGCCGCTAACTATATGATTTTGTTGATTTTTCTTTTTTGCAAAACAGGAAAAAGTTTTTTTGCAGTTTTGCAAAATTGATTCGCAGATGCCGGAGCGGCTATTGGGGCAGCTGTTCAAGCAGGCGTCGGGCCGTGGCCTGCTGTTTACCATAGCGGGACGCACGCTGCAAAGCCTGACGCGCCCCGGACCAGTCCTCGCGGTTCCATGCGGCATAGCCGGCGAGAAGCCAGGCACTGCCAGCGCTGGGGCCGGAGCGGCTTTCGGCGAGCTGACGATACGCCCGCCCGGCCTCCTCATAGCGTTCCAGCAGAAACAGCAGCTGGGCCCGCAGTTCGCGCACCGCATCCGGCTGCGGTGCCGGAATCTGCTCCAGCCAGGCCAGAGCCTGTTGTGGCTGGTGACACTGCAGGCTGGCTGTGGCCAGCCGGTTGAGCAGGCGGCTGTCCTGCGGATCACTTGCCTGTAACGCCTTGAGGCGCTCAAGGGCCTGCTGGGGGATGCCCAGCTGCAGGCACAAATCGGCCATCAATTGCTGTTCCCGCTCATCGCCCGCGACCAGCAGGTTGGCGACCTGCAGGGTGACGAAGCCCTCGTGGTACTGCTGGCTTTCCAGATGGAGATGGGCCAGCAGCCGCCACCAGCGCGCTTCCAGGCCATCTTCCGCGACGAGACGCTCAAGGTACCGTTGAGCCGTTTCCTTGCGTCCCAGCTGCAGATACTGATGCACCAGGATCTCGCGCCAGCGGCGCTGGGTCTGATCCGTCGTGGTTTCGCTCAGGGCTTCAAGCTGGGGGATGGCGAGATCGGCGCGGCCGCGTGCCAGGTAGCTCTGGACCAGTGCCGCGCGCCAGTCCGGTTTGATCTGGTCGGCGAACTCATCAAGCAGTTGGCCCAGCAGTATCTCGGCCTGACCGTGGTCGCCGGCTTGCAGCCAGGCCAGAGCGGCGTTGTAGCGCCACTGGGGCTGTGGCGGACTCTGCAGGGCAAAGCAGCGTTCGAAGGCCGTGGCGGCCTCGCCGAACTGCCCGAGACGGTAGTGGCACTGGGCGCGGTTAAGCCAGGCGGACAGTGCGTCGGGATCCTGTTCCAGGGTGCGCACAAACCAGGGCAGCGCCTCGGCCGGCCGGTCCTGCAGCAGATCCAGACTGCCGCGGCTGAAGTCGAATAGCGGGTGATGGGGGCTGCGTGCCAGGAAAGGTGCCAGACTTTTCAGTGCCGCGTCAAAGTGGCGTTCCGCCATCTGATTCTGGGCGGTGATGAGCGCCTGTTGCTCGCGCAGTGTCAAGGGCTGGAGCGCCGTGGCCGCTGACGTATCCAGTCCGACCAGACTGACCAGCAGCGCGAGGGAAAGGAGGACCCGTTGCATCTAGTCTTCCAGCTCGAAGCGGATGGTGGTGGTCACGCGGCTGCGCACGGGTTCTCCCTGCACCGTGCCGGGATTGAAACGCCACAGGCGGATGCCGCGCTCGACCGTCTGCTCGAAAAAGCCTGACGGCTGGGCGTCAAGGATTTTGACCTGTTCGACCTGCCCCTGTTTATCAACCAGCAGTTCGACGCGCACCGAGCCCTCGATGCCCAGCCGCTTGGCGCGCATGGGATAGACAAAGGGGGATTGAGCCAGGGGCTGCAGGGGCTGATCGAGCTGGCTGCTGTCAAACACCGAAGGCAGAGGGGCCAGGGCGGTGCGCTGGATGTCGGGCAGCACAATACCCTGACTCAGGCTCGGCAACTCGGGCTGCAGTGGCAGGTCAAGTTGCAGCTGGGGTACGGGTTGATCGGGACGCATCTGATGCAGGGCCTGGGGCGGTTGCGGCCGGGGCGGCGGTTCCTTGGCCGCCTGCTGGGGTGGCGGAGGAGCCTGTCGGGGCCGGGAGACGATTTGGATCGGCAGCGCAGGCGAGGACAGGGCGCGTGGGGTGCCGGTCTGCACCAGCTGCGGCAGCAGCAGGAACAGGCCGAGGTTCAGGCCGAGGGTCGCGGCCAGGGCCAACGGCCAGTGACGGCTGGGTCCAACGCGTCTCATTCGGCGGTGGCCTCGCCGGCGGCCAGGGCGATATCGTGTGCTCCGGCTAGGCGGCAGGCATCCAGCACGGCAATAGCGCGTCCGGTGTTGCTGCTGCGGTCGGCGACAATCACGATGCCGCCTTCGGGATTCTCGGCCAGCGCCCGCTCCACGTGAATCCGCACGGCGCGGACATCGACCGGGCGGCCCTCGATCACTACCTGGTTGTCGCGGGTGACGGCGATGAGCAGGCTGGCTTTTTCCTGGGCGACAGCACTGGCGGCCGCCGGCCGTTCCACCTCGACGCCGGTTTCGCGCACGAAGCTGGTGGTGACCAGGAAGAAAATGAGCAGGATGAATACCATGTCGATCAGCGGCGCGATGTTGATCTCCAGCCCCTGGCGGCGGGCGCGACGGTTTTGACTGATGTTGATCATGGGCTGTTCTCCAGCTGGCGCTTGAACTCGATGACTAGCGTTTCAAGGCGCTGCTGTAGCGACTGGGTGCGGCGTTGGATGAAATTGCGCATGTACAGCCCGGCGATGGCGATGATCAGCCCGGTCTGCGTCGTGATCAGTGCCTCGGAGATGCCGCCGGCCATGGCGCGCGCGTTGCCGTTGCCGAACAGGGCGATGCTATCGAAGGTACTGATCATGCCCAGCACCGTGCCGAGCAGGCCGAGCAGCGGCGCGACGGCCGCCAGCACGCCGATGGCGGCAAGCCCCTGCTGCAGGCGCTGGTTCAGCGCGTGGCGGACTTCGTCAAGGATGCAGCGGTCGAGGGCGTTGTTGCCGCTGCGCCGGAGCAGAAACTCGCGCAGCAGCACCGCGGCCAGCCCGGTGCAGGGTGCGGGCGGTTGCGTGCCGCTCAGACCGCTGAGGGTTTCGGCGGGGCCAAGATCGTTGCGGAACAGCTCGCGCAGGGCCAGCAGTCGCTGAAAGACCAGTCCCCACAGCAACAGCGACAGCAGCAGCAGCGGGAGCATGACAATGCCGCCGGTGTGCAGGTAGCGCAGGAGGGCCAGCCAGCTGTCACTCATGACCGCGGAGCCTCCGTTTTGGCGTGCAGCCGGATCTTGGCCAGTCGGTTGACAAAGCTGATGGCCTTTTCCTCCAGTTCGGCAATGCGGTTTTCCACCCGTCGGCTGAGCAGGCTGTGCATCAGCATGATGGGAATGGCGATGGACAGGCCGAGCATGGTGGTGACCAGGGCTTCGGAGATACCCGCCGACATCAGGCGCGGGTCGCCGGTGCCGTGGAAGGTGATGATCTGGAAGGTATGGATCATGCCGGTCACCGTGCCGAGCAGGCCGAGGAGCGGGGCGATGGCGGCCAGCACCGCCAGGGTGGAGAGGAAACGCTCCAGCCCCGGGATCTCGCCGAGAATTGCCTCCTGCAGGCCCGTTTCCAGCTGTTCACGCGGCTGGTCGCGGAACGCCAGTCCGGCTAGCAGCACCCGGTTGAGGGGCTTGTTATCGGCCCGGCACAGCTGCTCGCAGCCGATCCAGTCCTGCTGCTCCAGTCGCGGCTGCAAATGCTCCAGCAGGGCGGTGCCATCCTGACGGTGGCGGTAGAGATACCACATCCGCTCGCAGATCAGCACCAGGGCGACGAGGCCCAGCAGCAGTAACGGCCAGACGATAAAGCCGCCTTCGCCGAGCTGTTCACTCAGGCTGCGACGAAAAGTGAGCTGGCGGAGGGAAGCGCCGAGGCCGAGATCAATGGGCACGCCCGCACTGTCCCCATCAAGATAAGCGGCGATAGCGCGGCGGGTGCCCCAGTCCGGTAGCTGCGACAGCGCGAACAGGCGGCGGCTGGCCGGTGAGTAGAGGGCAAAACCCACTTCGTCCGAACTGCGGTAGGCGCTGCTGAACGGGCCCAGCATGACGATCTCCGCTGTTTCCTCTTCGCCCTGACGGTTGAGCAGGGTCAGCTGGCGGTGCTGAACCTCGCCGGATTGTTTCATCTCCGCCAGCAGCAAATCGCGCAGCTGCTGCAGATCCTCAATGGCCGGGAAGCGTTCGGGCTGGCGCAACAACAGGGTTTCGGCATCGCGCTGCGGCTGCAGGGCGGTCAAGGGGCTGTTGTCAATACGTGCCGCCAGGTCGCGGGCGCTCATGCGGATAAAGCCGAGTAACTCCTGCAGCTGCTGGTGGCTGGCCTGGCGCTGTTGTTCCAGCTGCTGGCGGCGGGCGTTGAGCCCGGACAACTCCCTTTCCAGGGTGGCGGTCTGTTGTTGCAGGGCGCTGACGCTGGATTTCAGCTCGCTGAGCTGTTGTTTCAGGGTTTGCCGGTCTTGGCTGAGACGCTGGCGTTGCGCGGCGGCCTGTTGCTGGGCGCGCTGCTCGTCGGCGCGGGCGCGGGCAATGATCTGTTCCTGCTGCTGACGCACGCTCAGACGTGCGTCCTCGGCCCAGAGGGGGGTGGTAAAGAACAGACCGCACAGCGCCAGCAGCGCGGGCAGCCGCCAATTTCGGTTGTGTCGGGTGGTGGATCGCCGTGTGATCATTGGTTGGCCATCCTTCCCAGCGGCAGGGTGGTCAGATCCACCGGCCGCTGTTTGCTGCCCATGGCCAGAGCCCGTTGCAGCTCGCTTTGCCAGCGTTCATCCAGCGGTTGCCATCTTGCCAGGGCGACATCGTAGAATGCGCCCCGCCGACCGTCGAGACTCTGGGCGAACAGCGCCAGCCGGCCGACACGCAGTACGTTCATCAGGGCGTTCTGTCCCGCCAGCGACAGGTTCTGCTGGCTGACTTCCACGCTGCGGCCGTAGTCGGCCTCGATCTGGAGACTCTCCATCAGGCGGCGATACTTTTCCCCGGCCGCCAGTTGCGGATCGTCGATGGCCTGTTGCAGCCGTTCCAGCCGCTCCGTGCGCTCCGGGGTCAGAAACGGCAGGTCCTCGGCCACGGCCTGGCGCAGCCGCACCACACTCTGTTCGAGAAAGGGCTGACTCTCGCTGGTCAGGCGTTTGGCTTCGCGGATCGCCCGCTCGGCTTCGGCAATCTGCGCCGTGCATTCGCGCGTCTGTCCCAGCAGGCTGTCGCGCCGTTGTTCCAGCTGGCGCTGCTGCTGCTGGAGTTGCTCATATTCCCGCAACAGCTGCTGTTTTTCCTGTTCCCAGCTGTCGGCCTGCTGCTGGGTCTGCTGCTGGAGCGCGAGCGACCGCTGCAGGGGGGCTTCAACCTGATGTGGAAAATCTTCGGCGCAGACTGTCCATGCGCACAGCCACAAAAGGCATAAAAGGACGTTTAACTTCACCGGCTTCTCCTGTATGGTTTTTCTATTTTTTAACCGCACCAAAATAGCAAAAAGGAACTGTTATGGATACCGCGCAATTGCAGAGCTATTTCGAGCAAAGTCAGGGAACGGGTATCCTGTCGACGGCGGATGCCGACGGCCGGGTGAATGCGGCTCTTTACGCGCGCCCGCGTTTTTTTGAAGATGGCCTGATCGGGCTGATCATGCTGGATCGTCTCAGCCATCACAATCTGCAGAGCAATGATTGGGCTGCCTATCTGTTTCTGGAGCAGGGCGAAGGTTACCGCGGGCTGCGTCTGCACCTGCGCAAGGTGAGGGAGGAATGCAACAGTCCGCTGTTGGCGGAACTGCTTGCGCAGCGCGGGAAAAGCCTGTCGACGAAGGAGGATCGGTTCCTGGTGCTGTTTCGCGTTGAGCAGGTTCTGCCCTTGGTAACGGCTGCGGCGGACAGTGCTCATGCTTGAACTGGCGGTCCCCGGAGCAGAAACCCTGAAGCTTGAGCATCTGGTTCTCGACTATAATGGCACCCTGGCGCGTGACGGCCAGTTGTTGGCGGGTGTGGCCGAACGTTTGCAGCGTCTGGCCGACCGGCTTGCCCTGCATGTGGTGACGGCGGACACCCATGGCAGTGTAGCTCGGCAGATCGCCGACCTGCCCTGTGCGCTGGCCATTATTCCGCCCGCCGATCAGGCGCTGGCCAAGCAGCGCTATCTGCATCAACTCGGGGCGGGCCGCTGTGCCGCCTTTGGCAATGGTCGTAACGATGCCCTGCTGCTGCGTGATGCGGCACTGGGGATTGCCCTGCTGCAGCAGGAGGGATTGGCCATGGCGGCCCTGCGCGAAGCAGACCTGGTCTGTCACTGCTGCTGCGACGCCCTGGATCTGCTGCTGATTCCCGGCCGTCTGGCGGCGACCCTGCGGTGCTGATCAGCCCCTCTTTGCTCGCATTGCAGACAGGACGGGAGCGCGTCCGCTGTGGTGCGCAAAAACTTGACAAACGCACTCGGCAATCTGCTATCATCGCCGGGCTTGTTTAACCTGAAGCAAAATAAGAGAGGAAATAAATCCATGAAGAGAACAACAACCAGCTGGTTTTTAATTGCCCTGCTTGCCCTCGGACTCGGCGCCTGCAAAGAGGAAAAAGCGACGACTGCCGCTCCCGAAGCGGCGCCTCCCGTCGAAGCCGCTGCCGCTCAACCGCCCGCTGATGCCGGGCAGCTGTCCGGCACCGTCGTTGAGACCATGAACACGGCCGGTTATACCTATGTCAGCATCCAGACCGGCGACAAGACGGTGTGGGTTGCGGCACCGGAGTTCAGCGTCAAGGTGGGTGATCCGGTCATCGTGGCCGATGCCATGCCGATGCCCAATTACCACAGCAAAACCCTGAATCGTGATTTTGATCTGGTGTATTTTGCTTCTGGCGTGGCCGTGGCCGGCTGCGACATGAGCCTGAGCGAGACCCCGGCCGGAGGCATGGGCGGCATGGCTTCGCCCCATGGCCGTCCGGCGGCACCGACGGTCGAAATCGATTTTTCCGGCCTGGAGAAACCCGTGGGCGGTTATACCGTTGCCGAGATCTACGCCCAGAAGGACGCTCTGGCGAACAAGGAGATCAGTCTGCGCGGCAAAGTGGTTAAATTCAGTCCGCGCATCATGAAAACCAACTGGCTGCATGTGCAGGATGGTACCGGTGACGAGGCCAGCCACGACCTGACGATCACCAGCTCCGTCGAGGTGCAGCAGGGCGATACGGTGGTGGTTAAAGGGATTCTCGATCTCAATCAGGACTTTGGCTATGGCTACAAATATGACCTGATCATCCAGAACGCCAGCGTGACGGTCGAGTAACACATTCTGAGAAAAACGAAACAAAAAGCAGGCGGCTTCCCCAGGTGGATGCCGCCTGCTTTTTGTTTGCTCCCTGGCTTTCACCGCATGGGATTTTTTCGGGGAAAAATCACGGACACCGCAGGTTGACACCCCTGTTGGGAGGGGTATGGTTTTAGACATAGCCCGTGGCAGTGCGCCGGGGGCTTGCGGAATGTGCGCACGGATAACCTTTCTGCCGGGGAGTGTTATTTCATGACGGGTGAACGTGAGAATGGCCGCTGGTGTGATGGCTGCGTGCGCGGTGGCGTTATCGCCCTGTTACTGCTGTTGTTGCTGGGCGGATGCCAGAACCAGGTTCAGGATCCGCTGCGCATTTCGATCAATCCCTGGCTCGGTTTTACGCCCTTTGCCTATGCCCAGCAGAAAGGCTGGCTGAAGCCAAGCGAGGTCAAGCTGCTGTGGGTGGTCGGGCTGGAAGAAAGCCTCAAGCTGTATCGTCAGAATCTGTCGGACGGCTTTCTGGCCACCCAGTATGAGTATTTTGCCCTCGGTGCTCCAGCGACGGTCAAGCCCGTGCTGCTGATCGACCGCTCCTGCGGCGCGGACGTGATTCTGGCCAACCGCACTCTCGCCGAGCTGCGCGCTGCGACACAGCTTACCGTGTATCTGGAGCCGACGAGTGTCAATCAGGACATCCTGGACGCCTTTGTTCGTCAGTACGGTCTGTCGGAGATCCCACGGGTGTTTTCTCCCTCCGACCCGGAAAGCATGACCAGTCTGTCGGATTGTGCGCAACCCAGCCTGTTGATCAGCTATGAGCCGTACGCGACTCGGCTGGGAAGAATGGGCTTTCAGCGGTTGGCTTCAACCCGGGAGCTGAACGAATTGATGGTGGTTGATGCGCTGTGGATCGGGCCGCGAGCTGAAAAATACCCGCAGACCGTGGCCACGTTGAAAGACGTTTTCCACCGCGCCGTCGCCCAGCTGCAACAGAATCCGCAGGAGTATTACGAAACGGTGCGCGGCTATCTCGAGGGCCAGACCTTTGCCGATTTTGAGCGGAGCTTGAGCGGCATCGAATGGCTGGCCCCGCAGTCCTGGCCTCCGGTGTTATCGTACCTGAACCAGCAGCAGATTCCGACGGGTGCCATTGAGCAATGAGACTGCGGACTTTTCTCATCAGCCTGTTTCTGATCAGTCTGTTCGTGACCGCCGTCGCCAACTACTCGATCTATTATGGCACGCGCCAGATTGTCTTCAGCTTTATCAGCGACTGGAGCAGCAGTGCGCTGTTGCAGTCCGATCATGCCTTGGCCGGCTATCTGAGCCAGGCGCAGATGGCACCGATTCAGAAAGTCCTGGATAAGGGCATCGCTACGCGTCCGTTTATTGCGTGCCTGTCGGTGTCTTTTGATGGCCGTCACTACAGTCAATCCTCCAACCGCTCCCTGGAGGGAAAGCTGATTGAGGACGAATTCTATTTTGTTCAGGGGCCGTTGGCCGAAGCGGTTTTCTCCGGTACGACCCGATTCAAATTTCCAATCAATTACTACCATAACGGGCAGTCGCGTACGGCTTATCTGCTGTTGACCCTTGATGCGCATTATGTTCATGGCCGTGTCTGGGCTCATGCGGTCAATACGACTCTGCGTGTGCTGCTGGTGACAGCGGTCATTCTTGGCCTGGCGCTGCTGTATTTCTACCGTTTTCTGATAACGCCTCTGGATGATGTCCTCCATTATGTCACGACGGGCCAGGGGGTGGAGCGTAGCTATTTCATCACGGATTTCACTTTTCTCTCTGCCCGGGTGCGGCAGAGCTTTGCAATGTTGCGCCAGCAGAAAGAACAGCTGCAGCGGACACTGGCCAGCGAATGCCATCTGGAGCAGATCCTGCAGACGGTGGCGGATATCAACAAACTGCTGGTGGTTTGCCACGATGACGAGGAACTGCTGCAGAAAAGCTGCGACCGGCTGGCTGCGCATGGCGATTATCGACTCGCCTGGATTGGCCTGGTAAAACAGGCGCGCATTGAGGTGGTCGTCCATTCCGAGGATCCCACCGATTTCCTGGGGGATGGCTTCGGTTTGAGCCTTGAAGCCTCCGATCCGACCTCGCAGGGGCCGGCCGCCCAGAGTATTCTTCAGGGCCGCAGCATCGTGCTGAATGATTTTGAACGGGAGGAAAGTTTCAAGCGCTGGCGTCCGCGTGCCACTGCCGCCGGCTTCAAGGCTGAGATGGCGCTGCCGCTGCGCAAGGATGACTACAGTACGCCCTTTGGTGTGCTGGTGCTGTTCACGGACAACGCCGAGGGCTTTGTCCCACGCGAAGTGGAAATGTTGGAGGAGCTGGCCGGGGATATCGGATTCGCCTGTCATGCCTTCCGTCGCGAGCGGCAGCTGAGGCAGTTTCTCTCCACCGAACAGCTCACCCGCCTGCCCAATCGTTCGGCCCTGCTGGAGACGTTGACCCATTACGACGAATCCCAGGTCATTGTGCTCAATATCAATGATTTCAAAGAGGTGAACGAAGTCTATGGTTTCCGGGTGGGTGATGCCCTGATTCGGACCTTTGCCACGGCCTTGCAGCAGCTGATTGCTGGACATCAGGGTCTGGTGCTGTACAGCCTTGGGGGTGATTCCTTTGCTCTGCTGGTGCGGCCTGGACATCCAAAGCCCCTGGCTTCCTTTATCGAGCAGCTGGTGACCGATCTGGAAAACAACACCTATCAGTGTGAAGGCATTCTTGTTTCACCTCTGATTACGGCTGGCTATGCCTCTTCAAATGAGCTGGTGGTCGAGAAGGCGGAACTGGCGCTCAAGCGAGCCCGCGAAGACAAGCAGAAGGTGGGGCATTTCGATCCCAGCCTGCTGCTGGTTGAGCAGCACCAGCAGAACATGCTCTGGTACAATGTGGTGCGTGAAGCCATCGCCGACGGCCGTATCGTGCCCTATTTTCAGGGCATTGTCGACAACCGCAGCGGTCAGATCGTCAAATATGAGACCCTGATGCGGCTGAAAACGGCGGATGGCAAACTGGCGATGCCGGGCCAGTTTTTGAATATTGCCAAAAAAACTCGCCTCTACCCGGAATTGACGGTGATGATGGTGGAGAAGGCGGTCGGCTTTTTCCAGGACCTGTCCCTGCCGTTGAGCATCAACCTGTCGCGGGAAGACATGCTCAATGAGCAGGTGATCGCTACCCTGCGTCAGACCATTGCCCGGTCAGGCATGGGCGAACGGCTCATTTTTGAAATTCTCGAGAGTGAGGGTATTGAAAACTACGATAAGGTGTCGTCTTTTATCGAGGAGTTCAAGGCCCTGGGGTGCCGGATTGCCATCGATGATTTTGGCTCCGGCTATTCCAATTTCGAGCATTTGCTCAATCTCAACATCGATTTTCTTAAAATCGACAGCAGCTTGATTCAGAACATCGTCCATGACCGGCATGCCCAGATTCTGGTCCGGCATATCCACAGCCTGGCGAAGGATCTCAACATGCAGACCATCGCCGAGTTTGTTTCCAGCCGCGATGTCTATGAAACCGTGAAACAGATCGGGATCGATTTTTCCCAGGGCTACCACTTCCATCAGCCCGCGCCCTTTGATGCCCTGCCCTGCAACGCTGCTACCGTGGCGCCCTCCGCCAATTAGTGGCTTTTTTTGCCACCGTCAGGGCGTGGTTTTGCTGGCATTTTTTTTCCGCTGGCGCCCTTCTCTCCCTTTGATCCTCGAGGAGGCTTGCCCGGTGTGGCGTTTTTCCCGACAGGCCGTGAGGCGGTCTTGTGCGGGGCTGCTTTCCCCCGCCGTTCCTGGCGCAGGGGCTCCAGTTCGATGGCATGCTGGCGGATTCTGATTTTCTTCAGCTGGCGGACCTGGGTCGGTGAGACGCTGGCGGCCAGTTCGATTTCGCAGAACTGCTCATGGATGCGGATGCGGCCGATGGCCGCGAACGGCAATTGCCCTTCATTGGCCAGGGCCCCGACGATGTCTTTGGGCGAGATCTTGTGCTGGCGTCCCAGTGACAGGCGGTAGCTGACCATGGGCCCGGCGGGCTCCTCAGGAGCTTTTCGCTCGGGCCGGGTGCGCTTGGCGCGTTCGGATTCTGTTGCCGGCAGCACCAGCTTGTCGTGTGCGGCAAACAGCGGCTTTTCGCGCTGCATGGCCCAGGCGAGAGCGGCGCTCAGTTCCCCGAGCCCGATCTGATGCTGCTGGCAGAAATTTTCCACCAGCGACTGCAGACGTTCCTTTTCCATTGCCGGTACCGTTCCGAGCAGTTCCTGCAGACGACGGGAGAAGGTGGCAACACGCTGTTCACTGATCTGTTGCGCGTCCGGAAGCGTCTGCAGGGCGATGGTCTGGCGAGTCACCTGCTCGATGCCGCGCAGCAGCCGGCGTTCCTGTGGCGTGACGAACAGAATGGCGCGTCCGCTGCGACCGGCGCGACCGGTACGGCCGATGCGGTGGATGTAGGCCTCGGTATCAAAGGGAATATCGTAGTTGAAGACATGGCTGATGCGCTCGACGTCCAGCCCGCGCGCGGCGACATCGGTGGCGACGACGATATCGATCTGGCCCTGGCGCAGCTGGGCCACGCATTCCTCGCGCTGGGCCTGGCTGAGATCGCCGTTGAGGGCTGCGGCCTTGAACCCGTTCGCGCGGAGCTGGCTGGCCACTTCGCTGGTGGCTTCCTTGGTGCGCACGAAGACCATGGCGCCATCAATGGGTTCCGTTTCCAGCAGTCGAGACAGGGCTTCGGTCTTCTGGCGGCCGTAGAGCAGCAGGTAGCGCTGTTCGATCTGGTCCAGGGTGGTGGTGGGGCTGGCAATCTGCACCTGCTCCGCATCGTTAAGATAGGTTCCGGCCACGCGGCGGATCGCCGGCGGCATGGTGGCCGAGAACAGCACCCGCTGGCAGCTTTCCGGTGCGGCGGCGAGCAGGCGCTCGACGTCCTCGATAAAGCCCATGCGCAGCATCTCGTCCGCTTCGTCAAGAACCAGAGCCTGCAGCTGGCCTAACTTCAGTGTGCCGCGTTCCAGATGGTCGATGAGACGCCCGGGAGTGCCGACAACGATATCGACACCGGAGGTCAGTCCTTTCAACTGTGGGCCGTAGGAACTGCCACCGTAGACGGCGAGAATGCGGACGCGTTTCAGGTGGCGGGCAAAGCTTTCGATCGCCTGGGCGACCTGAATGGCCAGTTCGCGCGTCGGCGTGAGGACCAGGACCTGGGGCGTCGGTTGCGCCGGTGTCAGGCGTTGCAGCAAGGGCAGGGCGTAGGCCGCGGTTTTCCCGGTTCCGGTCTGGGCGGTTCCCAGCAGATTGCGTCCTTCCAGCAGCAGCGGAATGCTCTGTTGCTGGATCGGCGAGGGATGGTGGTAGTCAAGTTCATACAAAGCGGCCAGCAGTTCGGATTGAAGACCGAGGGCGCCGAATTCGGGAGAAAACATGGAGTCCTGCCTGTTGTTATGGTGCAAAAGGGGGGAGAAAAATGAGGAAGTATGCCCGTGCAGCGCTGGAAAAGCCAGTTTTATTTGTCATACTGGAAAGAATTTTTTTCGAATCGTGCTGGCGGCAGGGTGGCGAGCCTTCGGCACCCTGTTCCCAACCGGGCCGGAATCGGCCGACTTTTTTCGGCCGGGGGGGCCTTGTCGCGGGGTTCACAGGATGACTGCTGCGACCAGCGGTCAGGGCCGAGGAGGCATTCCGCTAGAACAGGATTTTAAAATATCATCAAAAATCAGTTGGTTAGACACCGGATGCCATCGAAGGTTTTTTCAAGTTGACGAGCGGAAGTGCTGATCGGTGCTGGTGGACCAGGGAGTAAGCCGATCTGGCATGGTTGATGCTAAACGCACGAATGATGTGCTGTGAGCGGTCGCGGCAGCGGTGCCGGGCTGAAACGTTTTATTGAGTGGGGGGTTGTATGAATATCCATGAATACCAGGCTAAGGAAATTCTGAGTGCCTACGACATCCCGGTTCCGCGTGGCCGGGTGGCGGTGACGGCGGATCAGGTGGAACGCAAGGCGAAAATGCTGGGCGGTCGCTGTGTTGTCAAGGCCCAGATTTACGCCGGTGGCCGCGGCAAGGCAGGGGGGGTGCAGGTGGCTTACCATCCCGAGCAGGCCCATGAGATCGCCAAGGAGATGTTCGGCAAGCGGCTGGTGACACCGCAGACCGGTCCCGAGGGGCTCAAGGTGCGGCGGATCCTGGTGGAAGAAACAGTCGAGGTCGGACGCGAGTACTACCTGTCCATCGCCCTCGATCGCGAGAGCTCGCGCTACTGCTTTATTGCCTCGGCGGAAGGCGGGGTGAACATCGAGGAAGTGGCCGCCACCACGCCGGAAAAGATTCACAAGCTGTTTATCGATCCCTATACCGGGCTGCGCGGTTATCAGGCGCGCCGGCTGGCCCATGCCATTGGTCTCGAGGGCAGCGTGGCCGAGGATTGTGTACAGCTGATCCTGAATCTGTACCGCTGCTGCCTCGACAAGGACTGCTCGCTGATCGAAATCAATCCGCTGGTGGTGACCAAGGCCGGCTGGCTGCTGGCTCTCGACGCCAAGATTAATTTCGATGACAATGCCTTGTTCCGCCACTGGGAATACCATGAAATGCAGGATTATTCGCAGATGGAACCGCTGGAGATCAGTGCCGGCAAGTTCGATCTGGCCTACATCAAGCTCGACGGCAACATCGGTTGCATGGTCAACGGTGCCGGACTGGCCATGGCAACATTGGATGTGCTGAAGGAAAAGGGCGGTGAACCGGCCAACTTTCTTGATGTCGGTGGCGGCGCCACCCGCGAAAAGGTGGCCGAAGCCTTTCGCATCATTTTGCAGGACAAGGATGTCAAGGGCGTGTTCGTCAACATTTTCGGCGGCATCATGCGCTGCGATGTCATCGCCCAGGGGATCATCGAGGCGGCCGGCGACAGCCAGTGCCTGCTGCCCATCGTGGTGCGCATGGATGGCTCCCAGGTCGAGGAAGGCAAGAGCCTGCTGGCCAACTCGGGACTGAATGTGCAGTGCGCCGATTTTCTCGGCGAAGGTGCCGAGCGGATCGTGGCCATGTTGAAAGAATTCGAAGAGGCGGAATAGGGGGAACCGATGTCGATACTGATCAATTCGCAAACCAAGGTCATTGTTCAGGGCATAACCGGCAAAACGGGTCTGTTCCACACCCGAGAGTGTCGCGCCTATGGGACCAACATCGTCGGCGGCGTGACGCCGGGCAAGGGCGGCATCCACGTGGATGGTATCCCGGTATTCGATACCATGGAAGAAGCGGTGCGCGTGACCGGCGGCACTGTCTCCATGATTTTCGTGCCGCCGCCGGGCGCAGCCGATGCCATTCTCGAAGCCTGCGATGCCGGGGTCGATCTGGTGGTCTGCATCACCGAGGGGGTGCCGGTCAAGGACATGGTGCTGACCCGTCGCGTGCTGGCCGACAGCAATACCCTGCTCATCGGGCCCAACTGCCCGGGACTGATTACGCCGGGACAGTGCAAAATCGGCATCATGCCTGGCTATATTCACAAGCCTGGCAAGATCGGCGTGGTGTCGCGCAGTGGCACCCTGACCTACGAGGCCGTCAAGCAGCTGACGGATGTCGGTCTCGGTCAGTCGACCTGTGTCGGTATTGGTGGTGATCCGATTATTGGCATGAAATTCGTCGATGTGCTAAAACGGTTCAACGATGATCCAGACACCGAGGGCGTGCTGATGATCGGCGAAATCGGCGGTTGCGCCGAAGAGGAAGCTGCGGCCTGGGTCAAGGAAAACATGACCAAGCCCGTCGCCGGCTTCATTGCCGGTCGCACGGCCCCTCCGGGCAAACGCATGGGTCACGCCGGTGCCATCATCAGTGGCGGCAAGGGGCGGGCCGAGGACAAGATTGCGGCCATGACCGCCTGCGGCATTACGGTTGCCACCAGTCCGACCACCATGGGAGAAGCCATGCTCAAGGCGCTGGGCCAGGCCTGATTCAGCCTGTCCTGACGACGGTTCAGCGAGCGCCGGCCCTTCGGGTCGGCGCTTTTTCATTTACCAACGCGGAGACCATGATCTCACCCATCCCGTTTTTTGACCAGCTATGGCCTTGGCTGAAGCGTTACCGCCGGGCGCTGCTGTGGGGCTCGCTGTGGCTGCTGCTGAGCAATGGCTTTATTCTGGCGCTGCCGCAGCTGATGCGGCTGGCCGTGGCGGCGATCGAGGCGCACAACGCCGAAGACCTGATTTTTTATGCGCTGCTGATGGTGGTGCTGACGCTGGCCGGCAGTGCCAGCCGTGTGCGATCGCGGCTCTATTTTCTCCACACCGGCCGCCGCGTCGAGGTCGATTTGCGTCGTGCCATGTTCGAGCGTCTGCTCGGTTGCGACGCGCCTTTTTTTGACCGCCACCACACCGGTGATCTGATCTCACGCCTGACCAATGATCTGACCAATGTACGCATGGTGGCCGGTTTTGGTGTACTGTCGCTGGTCAATGCGCTGGTGGTATACAGTATGACCCTGGGCTGGATGCTGTGGCTGTCCCCGCGTCTGACCCTGGTTGCGCTGCTGCCGTTCCCGCTGATGGTGCTGGCCATCAAGGCCATCAGCCGGCATGTGCTGGCCTATTCGGCGCGCGTGCAGGACCAGCTTGGCACCCTGAGCGCCTACATTGATGAAACCCTGAGCGGACAGCGCAGCTTGCGCAGTGCAGGCTTTGACAGTGCTCGCCAGCAGGCCTTTGATGCCCTCAATGCCACCTATCTCGACGACGCTCTGGCCCTGGCGCGGGTGCGGGCATTAATTCTGCCGGTGATGAGTGTGGTGACACCGAGCGGGATGCTGCTGGTGCTCTATTTCGGGGGCCGACAGATCGTTGCCGGCACCCTGCAGCTGGGCGATCTGGTGGCGTTCAATGCCTATCTGGTCCAGCTGGCCATGCCCACCCTGATTTTCGGCTGGATTCTGACCCTGATTCAGCGCGCCATTGCGGCCATGGAGCGTATGTCCCTGCTGCTGGAACTGCCGCCGCTGCCTGTGGCGCTGCCGGCGCCGGACAACGCGCACTGCGGGCCTGCCATCCGCCTGCGCCAGCTTCGTTTCGCCTATCCGAGCCAGCCGGACAAGGTGGTGCTCGGCCCGCTGTCGCTCGAAATAGCCGCCGGAGGATTCATTGGCCTGGTCGGCCCGGTGGCCAGTGGCAAGAGCACCCTGATTCAACTGCTCAGCGGCCGCTATCCGCTGTCGCCGGGCCAGCTGGAGATCGACGGTCTGGACCTGAGCGAGATCGCGGCAGCGCTTTATCGCCAGCGGCTGTCCGCGGTGCTGCAGGAAGGCCGGCTGTTCAGCGGTCCGCTGGTGGACAATCTGCGCTTTGGCGCGCCGCAACTGTCCGACGCCGAGCTGGAGCAGTTGCTGGAACGGGTGTGCCTGAGCGAGGAGGTGCGCCACTTTACTGCCGGGCTGGCGACGCCCATCGGAGAGGGCGGATTGACCCTGTCCGGCGGTCAGCGCCAGCGCACCGCTATCGGCCGGGCGCTGGCGCGAAATGGCGGCCTGTGGTTGCTCGACGATCCGTTCAGCCATCTCGATGTCCATACGGCGCACGTCCTCTGGCAACAGCTGCGACCCCTGCTCCAGGGGCGGACGGTGCTGTTTGCGGCCAGCCGGCTGGCGTTACTGCAGGAGGCGGACTGGATTGTTTGTCTGGAGGCTGGACAGATTCTGGAACAGGGGACGCACGCCCGACTGGTGGAGCAGGACGGCTATTATGCCCGCCGTTTCCGTCAGGAGCGGCTGGCGCAGGAACTGGAGGCGCTGTGAAGCACGACGACGAAATCCGCGGCCGCTTTCTCGATCTCGCGCTATTGCGGCGCTTTGTCCCGTTGCTGCGGCCTTACCGGCGCGGGGCCATCACCGGTTTCGCCCTGCTGCCCGCCATTTCCCTGGTGCGCACCCTGGAGCCGCTCTGCCTACAGCGGGCTATTGATAACAGTCTCCTGCCCGGACGGCTTGACCTGCTGTGGCCCATTGCCGCGCTGTTGATCGCCCTGCTGCTGGCCGAAGCCGTGCTGGTGTTCAGCCAGTCCTGGTGTGTGCAGGTGGTCGGCCAGCGGGTGATGGCGGACCTGCGCCGCGACAGTTTTGCCAAACTTTCCCGCCTGCCGCAGCGCTGGTTCGACTGGCAGCCGTCCGGCCGTCTGGTCACCCGCCTGACCAACGATGTGGAGCAGGTCGGGGACCTGTTTGGCTCCGGGATTGTTTCCGCGTTTGGCGATGTGCTGACCATGGTGCTGGTGTTGTCGGTGATGCTGTCGTTGCATGTCGGTCTGACGCTGGTGGCTTTTGCCGTGGCACCGCTGCTGCTCGGGGTGTTGCTGCTGTTGCGTCGGCCCATGCGCTCGCTGATGCGGCGGCTGCGTGCCCAGACGGCGGGTCTCAATGGCTTTGTCGGCGAGCGGGTCAATGGTATGGCCGAGGTTCAGATTTTCGGTCAGGAGCAATCCAGTGCCGAACAGTTTGAAGCCCTGCAGCAGGACTACCTGAGCGCGGCGCTGTCCTGGGTGCGCTGGGAGACTCTTTTTTATGCCAGTGTTCACCTTTTCGGCAGTCTTGCCGTGGCGGCGATTATCTGGCAGGGTGGGGCGCAGGTGCTGGGCAGTCACATCAGTTTTGGCACCCTGGTGGCGTTCATTGAGTATGCGCGCAAGTTTTTCATGCCACTGACGGAACTGGCGGCGAAATTTTCCGTACTCCAGACCAGCAACGCCGCGCTGGAACGTATTTTTGCCCTGCTCGACGAACGCGAGGAGGCCGCGGGGATGCTTTCCCTGCCCTCGGGTCCCGGTCGGGTGGCGTTTGAAGCGGTTCATTTCGCCTATCAGCCTTCCGAGCCGGTGGTGCGCGGGCTGAGCCTGGAGGTGGCGGGCGGGGAATGTGTGGCGCTAGTCGGCGAGACCGGCTGCGGCAAGACGACTCTGGCCCAGCTGCTGCTCGGTTTTTACCGCCCGGATTCGGGCCGGGTGCTGGTGAATGGGATTGAGGTTCAGCAGCTGACGCGGGAAAGCCTGTCGGCCCAGCTGGGCTGGGTGGCGCAGGAGCCCTTTCTGTTCCATGGGAGCATTCGGCAGAATCTCGACGCCGACGGGCGCTACAGGAACGACCAGCTGTGGGCGGCGCTGGAACGCAGTGGCGCACGGACTCTGGTCGAGCGGCTCGGCGGACTCGATGTCGCCGCCATCGACAGCCGCGGGCGTAATCTGTCCAGTGGTGAACGCCAGTTGCTGTCGTTGGCGCGGGCGCTGGTCAAGCAGCCGCAGGTGCTGATTCTCGACGAGGCCACCAGCCATCTCGACAGCGACAGCGAGCGGCGCATCTACCAGGCCCTGCAGGGGCTGTCCGGCCAGTGTACGCGGCTGCTGATCATTCATCACCTTGCGCTGGCCGCCAGACTTGCCGATCGCATCCTGGTGCTGCACCGCGGCCAGCTGTGTGAGCAGGGCAGCCACCAGCAGTTGCTGGCGCAGGGCGGCCGTTATGCCCGGCTGTGGGCGATCCAGACGTTGCAGCAGGATCGTGAGAAAGGAAACGCATGACATTCCCCGTGAACACCGCCGGTGCGGACGACGGCATCATTATTCAGCATTTTGGGGTCGAAGTGGCTGTGTGTCGGGCCGATGGCTCGGTGGTGACGGTCAAGGTCAAACGCAATTCCGGCCATGTGGTGGGCGACCGGGTGACCGTTCAGGGCGAGGTGCTGACGCGCTTGGACCGCCGCACGGTGTTGCAGCGGCGCGATGTCTTCAACAAGGTCAAGCCGGTGGCGGCGAATCTGGACGTGCTGGGGATTGTGGTGGCGCCGCAGCCGGAAACGCCCCACGGTTTTATCGAGCGTGCGGTGGTGGCAGCGCGGGCGGCGGGAATCCGGCCGTTTCTGCTGGTGAACAAGGCCGATTTCGCCGAGGCCGCTGAGCTCTCCGCGGCGCTGCGGCAGTTGTTCGACACCATCGAGCCCTGCCTGATCGTCAGTGCCAAGCAGCCCGGCAGCCTGCTGGCGCTGCGCCGTTTTCTGGCCGAATGTGGCCGCGCTGCCCTGGTTGGCGTGTCCGGGGTGGGCAAAAGCTCGCTGCTCAATGCTCTGTGTCCGGGGCTGGCGCTGCCCGTCGGGGACCTGAACGAGGATCTGCAGGGGGCCCATACCTCCAGTGTTTCCATGCTGATGTCGCTGCCCGATGGCGGGGAACTGGTGGATACGCCAGGCTTTCGCGATTTCGCCCCGGTGGATGTCAGCAGCGAGGATTTAAGTCATTTCTTCCCGGGGTTTCTGCCGATTCTGGAGCAGGCGAGCTGTCGTTTTCGCAACTGCCGCCACCGCCAGGAACCGGGTTGTGCCATCACGGCTGCGGTAGCGCAGGGGCAGATGAGTGCTGAGCGTTATCAGCGCTATCTGGAGACCCTGAGCGAACTGGAGATGTTGGAGCAACGACTGGCGCGGCGACGCTGAGGGGGTGGCGGCCTCATTTTTTCAGGAAGAATTTCGCAGCGCCTTTTGGCGACGTTTGTTTTTTCTCGGCCACCAGCAGGTAAGGTGCCTGCTGGCGATTGAACGGGTCGAGTCGCAGCACATCCCATTGATTGGGGTTGAGCCCCTGCAGCAGGCGATCAACGGCCTGACTTTCCTCCTTCCCTCCCTCATGACGGCGATAGACGACCAGAATCAGCCGGCCTCCAGCAACCAGTTCTTCGAGCGCCTGTTCAAGCGCTGCACAGGTGGTCTCTGCGCGGGTGACCAGTCGGTGGTCGCCGCCAGGCAGGTAGCCGAGGTTGGCCATGACCACTTTGGGAGCGCGCGGCAGGAACAGGGACAGTCGGGCGTGGCAGGTCTCAGTGAGAAAAACACCGGCTGCCTGCACCTGCTGAGGGCGGCTGATGCGGCAGGCGGGAATGCCTTCATTTTCTAGCTGTGCCAGGCTGTTTTCAATCGCCTGGGATTGAATGTCAAAACCGAGTACCGTGCCCTGATGCCGGCTGTCGACACATTGTGCCAGATGGAGGCTGTCACGGCCGTGCCCAACGGTGAGATCGACAGCCAGATCACCCGGCTGCAGGGTTTCCTGTGCCAGTCGATGGGACCAGAAAATCAGATCGGAGAAAGATTCGCAGCGACTCATGATGTGTTTCCTTTATGTAGTGTCTGTGCAGACAGGTCTGATCGTTTATATCTAATCGGGTGTTGCCAGGTTTTGGCGATGAGGTTACAGTGAGCCCATGACTTATCCAGCCTCTGCTGTGGCCTCGCAAGACGCCCTCCCCGACAATCTGGTCGATCGTTATTCCTGCGCCATTACCCTCTCCGATATGGAGATTTTTGTCTACCCGGAGCTGCTCTACAGCCTGGTGCTGGCCAACATCATGTCGCCGGTGGTGTGGAGCTGGCGCGATGATCCCTGGTTTGCCAAGATTGACAAGCTCAATCCCTACAGGCGGATTTTGCGGCTGAAGCAGTTTATCATGGATCGCTACGATTTTAATCTCGATCTCGATTCCTGGGGGCTGACGCGCAAGGACGTGGAACTCGAACGCTTTCGCCCGGTGATGGATCCCGAGGTGATCGCTCGCAGTAATGCCCTGTTTGGCTACACCGGCGACAAGTATTATTTCGATATCGATATCCGGCGCCATTTCGGTCTCGACAAGTATGACAGCGAGATTATTCCCTACTGGAAGACGGAAACCGTCGAGGCCATGGATGCCTTCTGCTATCGCGAGGGCTACCAGAAAGGGGCCGGCGAATGCGTGTCCCTTTCCACCCTCTACGCTGCTGCTCTGTTCGTGGTGTGCCGTATCCCGCTGGAGCAGATCTTTCTGATGGCGACGCCGCTGCATTCGCAGAATTTTGTCACGGTCAATGATGGTATTATGACCAACAATCGGCGGATCGTGACCAAGAACATGTGGTTCAACGGTACGGCGCTGACTGCCCGGGCCCAGCGGGCATTGCGCAATGAGCAGGTGACGCTGGTGGCTCACTGCAGCGGTCACGTGCATGTGGTTTATCCGCAGGCGACCATCGACAGCGGAGCGTATCAGCGGTTCCGTCATCAGTTGACGGATTTCATGCGCACGGAGCTGAGCGAGGAGATCCTGTGCAACTTTCTGCGTCAGCACACGGCATTGCAGAGCTGTTTCCAGCTGCAGCATGTCCGCCACGGCAAAACCTATTGGGTCGGGGCGGAAAACGTCTATCGCCATGAGCGTGGCAGTGCTTTCAAGGTGGGGGATCGGACCACACGCGACAAGTTGCTGGATGAAGTGGATGAATATGATTTTCAGCCCCAGCCGCTGGCAGGCCGGATTGCCCTCGAACGACTGGAGGACTTTTTCAAGCGTCATCCTCAGGTGGATCTGGAGCGGGAGTCTGTGCAGACCGCGCTGTTGCAGGAGTTTGACTGTGATCAGGCGGCCGCCTGCAAGCTGATCGAGGATTTGCGCAGCTTTATCCGGGTACAGCCGCGCTTGCCTGATCTGCAGGCTAAGGAACCGGTGCCGACGGCCGAGCCGCTGGCGCTGGGTGTGGACATGGAGCGCGATGAGATCATCGAGCAGCTAGAGACGTTACGTCGTCACCATCCTGTCGCCGATCTGGCCTTTTATGCCTATCGCGATCTGGGGCGTTGCGACTGGCGGCCGTTTGTTCACGCGGCCCTGACCCGCAATCCGGTCTGTGCGGTGGGCACGGAGGGGCTCTGCGATGATACGTTGATCGAGACGCTGCAGGGCCTGACGGGCGAGTCGATTTATTCGGATGCGCGACTGGCCCAGCCGGACGAGGTGTGGAACTTTCAGCGTGGGGACGGGCTGGAGCGCGCCCTGTGTCTGGCTGCCATCTGGCGACGGCGCCATCCGCATGCGGATCTGGCCTTGCAGGTGACGCCCGGGCAGGCACGGCTGGTTGTAGACGGACGGTCGGTCGATTTTCCGTCGTGCAAGGGCCTGTCTCAGGATCTGGTGCTGTAGCTGCGCCGCCTGTCCGCCGCGTTTTGCATTTTGCTTGTTTAAGTACGACTTTCTTGGTTATAATTCGCAAAGGGGGCATGATGCTGCCCCTTTTATCGTTTTAATCGTCGTCTGGCCCGCGAGGCCTGTGAGCGCAACGGCGCGCCGCTTTTGTTTATCCGTTACGCAAAAAGAGGATTGCTCATGGAACGAATTTATCTGGACAACAATGCGACCACTCTGGTGGACCCGGCGGTGCGCGAAGCCATGGACCCGTTCTATTGCCATATGTACGGGAATCCCAATTCGCTCCATTCCTTCGGCATAGAGGTGCGGCCCTATCTGCACCGCGCCATGGAGCAGCTGTACCGTGGCATAGAAGCCGATGATGAGGATGACATCATCATCAATTCCTGCGCCACCGAAGGCAACAATACCGTGATCATGGGCATGTACTTCAGTCTGCTCAAGGAGACGCGCAAGAAGCGGATTGTTACCACCCAGCTGGAGCATCCCAGTATCCGCGAGGCTTGCCGGTTCCTGGAAGCCCAGGGCGTCAAGGTGACCTATCTGGCCCCCAACCGGGACGGGTTGATTACGGCGGAGATGGTGGCGGAGGTTGTTTCCGACAAAACGGCGCTGGTTTCGGTGATGTGGGCCAACAATGAAACCGGCCTGATTCAGCCGATGAAGGAAATTTCCGACGTCTGTCGCGAGCGTGGTGTCTACCTGCATACCGATGCCGTGCAGACGATCGGCAAGGTCAAGGTCAGTGTGAAAGAGGTACCGGTGGATTTCCTGACCTTCAGTGCGCACAAGTTTCACGGTCCCAAGGGGGTCGGCGGCCTGTACCTGCGCAAAGGGGTGGTGCTGCCGCCGTTGCTGCATGGTGGTGAGCAGATGGGCGGTCATCGCGCCGGAACCGTGGACGTCGCCGGCATGGTGGCCATGGGCAAAGCCATGGAATTGGCGGTCTCCGCCCTCGAGTACGAGAACCGTGAGGTGCGGCGTCTGCGCGACAAACTGGAAGATGCCCTGCTGCAACATAAGGATGTCATGGTGGTCGGTGACCGCAACCTGCGCACGCCGAATACCGTATACGTCAGTATCCGCGGCGTGGAAGGGGAAGCGATGATCTGGGATCTCAACCAGCATGGTATCGCGGCGTCAACGGGCAGCGCCTGTGCCTCGGAATCGCTGGAGGCCAGTCCGATCCTGACGGCGATCGGTGCCGACCGCGAGCTGGCTCACACCGGGGTCCGGCTGAGCCTGTCGCGTTTCACCACGGAGACCGAGATCGATTTCACCATTGGCGTGATCGACAAGGCGATTGTCCGTCTGCGGCAGCTGTCCACATCCTACTGATTTTTTCCGGCGTCGCTGGCGGTGCCGAAGGAGATACGTAATTATGGCTAAGAACGATCTGATTGGCGGCTCCCTGTGGGAGCAGTATTCAAAAAAAGTTTCTGAGCGGATGAATAATCCGCAGCATTTTGGCGAGCTGACCGAAGCCGAGGCCGAACTGATGGGCGGTCGGCTGGTGATTGCCAACGAAGGGGCTGAGTCGTGCGGTGATACGGTGCGCCTGTACTGGATTGTCGAGGATGACAGTGAAGTTATCCGTGCGGCGACCTTTAAGTCCTTCGGCTGTGGCACGGCCATCGCTTCGACGGATATGATGGCGGAGATGTGTATCGGCAAGACCGTCGATGAAGCGACCAAGATCACCAACCTCGATGTCGAGCGGGCGCTGCGCGACACCGAGGATCAGGCCGCGGTGCCGCCACAGAAAATGCACTGCAGCGTCATGGCCTATGAAGTGATCAAGCAGGCTGCGGCGATCTACCGCAATGTGGATGTCTCCACCCTGGCGGACAAGGACATCGTCTGTGAGTGTGCCCGGGTGAGTCTGCAGACCATCGAGGATGCCATCCGCATCAATGATCTGACCAGTGTGGAGGAGATCGTCGATTACACCAAGGCCGGGGCGTTTTGCAAATCCTGTATCCGGCCGGGCGGCCACGAGAAACGTGAGCTGTATCTGGTCGATATCCTGGCGCGGGTGCGCGAGGAGATTGAGCTGGAACGCAATCCGCAGGCCAAGACCGAGGATGATTTTGCCCAGCTTTCGATTATCAAGAAGCTCAGGGCTATTGAGGCGGTGCTGGATAGCGATATTCGTCCCGTGCTGGCCCGTGACGGCGGCGGTATTGAGCTGGATGATCTGACGGTGGATGCCGATGGGATTACCCATATTGCTATCCAGTACAAGGGCGCCTGTAAAGGCTGCGCCGGCAGTGTGGCTGGAACCCTGAGCTTTGTTCAGCATAGCCTGCAGACCAGACTTGGCGATAGCCTGCGGGTGCAGGTGGTCTGACTGAGCACAACACGATAAAGAGAGGACAGGACGATGTCGATTCGTGCTATTTGCCATTATCCGGATCCGGTGCTGACTAAAAAAGCGCAGCCGGTTGCCGAGATTAACGACCAGATCCGTACCCTGGTCGATGATATGGTCGAAACCATGTATGCTGCGCCGGGAGTGGGACTGGCCGCGCCGCAGATCGGGGTACTCGAGCGTGTGGTCGTCATCGACTGTGGTAGCAAGGAACAGCCGGAACTGATCCGGGCCATCAATCCGGAGATACTTGAGGCGCGTGGGGAGTCGAACGAGGAGGAGGGCTGCCTGTCCGTCCCCGGTTATTACTCCTGTGTCAAGCGCAGTGCCTGGGTGCGAGCCCGCTACCAGACCCCGGAAGGCGAGTGGGTCGAGCGTGAGGCCGATGGTCTGCTGGCGGTGGCTTTTCAGCATGAAATTGACCATCTGGATGGTCATCTGTTTGTTGACCGGCTGTCGTCGCTGAAGAAGAGCATCTTCCGCAAAAAATATCAACGGATCCTTGAGCAGCAACAGGAGCAGCTGTGATCGATAAAAAAACACTGCGCACGGTTTTTATGGGGACCCCGGAGTTTGCCCTGCCGACCCTGCAGGGGCTGATCGATGCCCAAGTGCGGCTGGTCGGCGTGTTTACCCAGCCGGATCGTCCCAAGGGGCGTGGCAATAAACTGACGCCGCCACCGGTTAAGGAGTTGGCGGCCGAGCACGGCATTCCGGTGTTCCAGCCCGAGCGCCTGCGCCGGCCAGAGGCTGTCGAACAGCTGAAACGGCTGTCGCCGGAGCTGATTGTGGTGGTCGCCTATGGGCAGATCCTGCCCAAAGAGGTGCTGGATATTCCGCGTTATGGCTGCATCAATGTGCACGCCTCCCTGTTGCCGCGCCACCGCGGCGCCTCGCCGATCAACAAGGCGATTCTCGACGGTGATCCGACGACGGGTGTGACGACCATGCTGATGGATGTCGGTCTGGATACTGGCGACATGCTGGTCAAGAAGTCTTTGCCGATTCTGCCCAACGAGACCGCCGGCCAGTTGCATGACCGGCTGTCGCGACTGGGGCGCGAAGCCATGGAGGAGACTCTGGCGCGCCTGTGCATGGGCACGCTTTCGCCGCAGAAGCAGGAGGATAGTTACAGCACCTATGCCCCCTTGCTGAAAAAAGAGGATGGCCTTATCGACTGGACGCAGCCGGCGACACGTCTTCACAACCAGGTGCGTGGTCTTGATCCCTGGCCGGGCGCGTACAGCTTCTGGGATGGACAGCTGCTCAAGATCGCCGAAAGTCGCCTGGTGACGGATCGCAGCGGTGATCCAGGGCTGGTGCTCGAAGCCTCGGAGGCCGGGGTGCTGGTGGCCTGCGGCGAAGGGGCGTTGTGCCTGCATCAGTTGCAGTTGCCGGGCAAAAAGCGCCTGGGGGCCGGCGAGTTCCTGCGGGGTTGCGCTCTGCGTGCTGGCAGTCGGCTGGCGGAGTAGGTTGGCAGCAAAGACGGTCGCGTATTTGCACAGTCTGAAAAAGGGGCTAGCGCCCTTGTAAAAGAGTTCCGGCGTTCCTATCGTAACGGCAGGAAATCCCATCTAAGTCCTTAGAGCGGCGTGGAACCTCAGAAATCTGAAAAGGAAAAAAGTCATGTTGAACAATCTGAAGACCGTGGCCTTGATGGCTGTTCTCACCCTGTTGTTGATGATTATCGGTGGCGCCATTGGTGGTAAGGGCGGCGCTCTGGTGGCGCTGGTGCTGGCTGGTGCGATGAATCTTGGTTCCTACTGGTTCTCCGACAAGATCGTTATCCGCATGTACCGGGGACAGGAAGTCACCAGTGGCGTGCTGTACGAGGTGGTGCGCGACCTGTGTCAGCGCAATCAGCTGGTGATGCCAAAAGTGTACGTCTTGCCACAGGATACCCCCAATGCCTTCGCCACCGGCCGTAACCCGCAGCATGCTGTGGTGGCCGCGACCCAGGGGATTTTGCAGCTGCTGAGCCGCGAAGAGCTGATGGGGGTGATGGCCCATGAACTCAGCCATGTTCGCCATCGCGACATCCTGATCGGTTCCATTGCGGCCACCATTGCCGGGGCCATTTCCTATCTGGCCCAAATGGGGCAGTGGGCCATGCTGTTCGGCGGCCTGGGCAGTGACGACGAGGAAGGTGGCGGCAATATGCTGGTGGCGATCGTCACCATGATTTTTGCGCCCATGGCAGCGATGCTGGTGCAGATGGCCGTGTCCCGTTCACGCGAGTATCTGGCCGATGCCGGTGGCGCCCAGCTGTGCGGTAATCCGCACTATCTGGCCAGTGCCCTGGCCAAGCTGGAGCAGGCCAATCGTCGTATGCCCATGCCCCAGGTCAATAATGCCACGGCCCACATGTTTATCGTCAATCCGCTGAAGGGGGAAGGGCTGCAAAGCCTGTTTTCGACCCATCCGCCGGTGGCGGAGCGGATTCGTCGCCTGGAGGCAATGACGGTTTGATGGGCGGATCCGCCGCGCTTTCTGCGGGTGGATGGTGCTAACTTTTTTCACTGTAGGCAGGGGCGTGATAAATCACGCCCCTGCTTTTATTCTTTGGAGCCTGTCCATGTCCCGAACTGACGAACGTTATTGTCGTGACAATGCCCGGGCGCTGGCGTGGCAGGTGCTGCGTCGTGTCGATGAGGGCGGGTATGCGGATCTGGTGCTGGATAGTGCCCTGAGCCAGACCCGCATGGAACCCCGCGACCGCGCCCTGGCCACGGAACTGGTATATGGTGTACTGCGTCGGCGCGGCGCGCTGGATTTTGCCTTGGCCCGTTTTTGTCGCCAGCCCCTGGCCAAACTGGAGCCTGGCGTGTGCGATCTGCTGCGACTTGGTGCCTATCAGCTGCTGTTTCTCGACCGGATTCCGGCGCGGGCCGCGGTGCATGAAACGGTGGAACTGACCCGGTTGTTGCGACTGCAGCGGGTGACGGGTTTTGTCAATGGCATCCTGCGTGCGCTGGGGCGGGGGCTCGCCGAAATTCCCTGGCCCGACGATGAAGATCCCTTGCTGCGCCTGACGACAACCCTGTCAATGCCTGGCTGGCTGGCGCAGCGCTGGATCGATCAGTTCGGCCCGCACGACGCCCTTTCGCTGGCAGAGACGCAGCTTGAGCCGGCACCGGTTACCCTGCGGGTCAATGTGTTGCGTGTGGAGCCAGCGGATTTGCTGCAGCGCTGGCAGCAGGCCGGGGTGGCGGCGCAACCCTGTTGTTATGCGGCCGAAGGGCTGACAGTCTCGACGGGCTCCCTGCCGCAGCTGCCGGGGCTGGCTGAGGGGTTATGTCAGCCGCAGGATGAAGCCAGCATGCTGGTCAGCCATCTGCTGCAGGTCAAGCCGGGTGAGCGCATTCTCGATGTCTGTGCTGCGCCCGGCGGCAAAACCACCCACCTGGCGGCACTGACACAGAACCGCTCGCCCATTGTCGCGCTCGATCTGCATGAGCACCGTCTGCGTCTGTTGGAGCAGGGCGCCCGGCGGCTGGGCTGTACCCGCATCGAAACCCACTGCTGGAACCTGACCACCCCCTGTACCCTGTTCGGAGCGACAGCGCCGGAGCGGGCGTGCTTCGATGCGGTGCTGGTGGACGCACCCTGCTCCGGATTGGGCGTGCTGCGGCGCAATCCGGAACTGCGTTGGCGGCGTCAGCCCGCGGATATCGCGGCTCTGGTCGAAACCCAGAAGCGCATCCTCGACCACGCGGCGGAATGTGTTGCCCCGGGAGGGCGCTTGCTTTATTCTCTGTGCACCACCACCCCCGAGGAGTCGGATGGCGTGGTGGACGATTTTCTTGCCCGTCACGAGCAGTTCAGCCTGGAGGACGCCCGTTGCGGGGTGCCTGCCACCTGGTTGGAGCTGTTCGATGCACGCGGCTGTCTGCGTACCCGAACCGATCGCCATGCCGGCATGGACTGCTTTTTTGCCGCCCGGCTGCGCCGCCGGTGACGGGTTTTCCCGGAGGTTACATGATCAAGATTTCCCCCTCGATTCTTTCCGCGGATTTTTCGCGTCTGGGTGATGAAGTGCGCGCCATCGACCAGGGTGGCGCCGACTACATCCACGTCGATGTCATGGACGGCCATTTCGTGCCCAACATCACCATCGGCCCTCCGGTGGTCAAGGCCCTGCGCCGTGTCACGGACAAGCCGCTGGACGTCCACCTGATGATTGAGCACCCTGATCGCTATATCCCCGATTTCGCCGCGGCGGGTTCCGATATTATCACCGTGCATCAGGAGGCGGTACCGCATCTGCACCGTACGATCCAGCTGATTCACAGTCTGGGTAAAAAGGCCGGGGTGTCCATCAACCCAGCGACCCCGGTGTCCACTCTGGACGTGATTCTGCCCGAGGTGGATCTGGTGCTGCTGATGACGGTGAACCCCGGCTTTGGCGGCCAGAGCTTTATTCCACTGACTCTGGACAAAATCCGCCGTGTGCGCGAGATGATCGAACGTTGCGGCCGCAGGATTGAGCTGGAGGTGGACGGCGGGGTGAAAGCCGACAATATCGCCGAGATCTGTGCGGCCGGAGCCGATGTGTTTGTCGCTGGCAGCGCGGTGTTTGGTGCCGCCGACTACGCGGCGGAAATTGCCCTGTTGCGGACCAATGCTTTGTCGGCCCGTGGCTGATTCCTCTTTTCTGAGTTATCTGCAGGAGCGGATCGTTGTCGCCGACGGCGCCATGGGAACCCTGCTGCATGCCCGCGGCATTGCCGCCGACAGCTGTTTCGAGGCCCTCAATCTGTCGCGGCCGGATCAGGTGCGGGATGTTCATGAAGCTTACCGCCGGGCCGGGGCACGACTGCTGGAAACCAATACCTTTGCTGCCAACGGCCTGCAACTGGCCGCGGCGGGTCTGGCTGGCCGGGTAGCTGAGGTCAACCGCCAGGGCGCGCGGCTGGCGCGTGAGGCGGCAGGACGCGGCGACGTGTTCGTCGCCGGCGCCGTCGGTCCGCTGGGGCGCGGCCCGGCACCCCTTTCTGCGGACGAAGACCTGAGTGATGTACAGCGCCAGGCGCTGTTTCGGGAGCAGATCTCAGCGCTGGTAGACGGTGGGGTTGACCTGCTGCTGTTCGAGACTTTTCCCCGGCTGCACGAGCTGCAGCTGGCGTTGGCCGTCGGGCGCGAGTTCGCGTTGCCGCTGGTGGCGCAGATGACCTTTATCGCCGATGGCCGCACGGCCGATGGCCTGGATGCGGCTCAGCTGGTGCGGGCGCTGCGACCCCTGGCCGATGTGGTGGGATGCAACTGTGGCTGTGGCCCCCATGACATGTTGCAGCGGGTGCGCGAGATGGCCCGCGTCGATCTCGGTCCTCTGTCTGCCTTTGCCAACTCCGGTTTCCCCCAGTATGTCAATGGTCGTCATCTTTATCTGGCGACGCCGGCCTATTTTGCCGACCGTGGTCATGAAATGATGACGGCCGGAGCCGCCTTGGTCGGTGGCTGCTGTGGTACCACGCCTGATCATATCCGGGCGCTGGCTGATCGGGTTGCCGCGGACAGATCGTTGCGGGTGGCGGTGCCGCTGGCCCGTGTCGCGGAAAGGGATGCTCCCCCTGTCGAAACCGTCGTCGCTGCGCCCATCGATTCGCCACTGCTGAATCGCGCAGACGGACATCTTCCCGTCACGGTCGAGCTCGACCCCCCACGTGGTCTCGACTGCCGCGCGGTGGTCGAGGGCGCCCGGCAGCTGGCCGATTGTGGCGTCGATGCCATCAGTCTGGCCGAAAATCCCCTGGCGCGTATCCGCATGGGTAATCTGGCGCTGGCCGCCCGTATCCAGGATGAGGTGGGGATTCCGGTCATTGCCCATGTCACCTGCCGCGACCGCAGTCTGATCGGCCTGCACTCTGAACTGATGGGAGCGCATCTGCTCGGTATCCGTCACGTGCTGGCGGTCACCGGTGATCCTGTCGCGGTTGGAGGCGAGGCCGGCTCAAGCAACGTGTTCGATCTCAATTCCGTTGGTCTGCTCTCCCTGCTCAACGACCTCAACCATGGACGGACGTCGCTGGGGGGCGATCTCGGCGGGGTAACCCGCTTCTGTCTTGGTGCGGCCTTTAATCCCAATCCGCGCTCCCTGTCGGGCCAGTTACGCAAGCTGGAGAAGAAAATCGCGGCCGGTGCGCGCTTTATCCAGACCCAGCCCGTTTACAGTGGGGCCATTCTTGAGCGCATGCGCAGCGCATTGCAGGATTGCCCGATTCCGGTGCTGATCGGCCTGTTGCCCCTGGTCAGCGAACGAAACGCCGAGTTTCTGCATAACGAGGTGCCGGGGATCGAGCTGCCCGATGGGGTGCGACAGCGCATGCGTGGCACCAGTGGGGCGGTGGGTGTGGCTGCGGGCATGGCGGTGATGGAGGAGTTGATTGAGGCCTCCCGGGGCTGGGCGGATGGCTATTACATCATGCCGCCCTTTGGTCGTGTCGAACTGGCACTCGAACTGGTGAAACGGATCCGTCGCTGATCTGTTGATGGCGGGCTGTGTTCGATCGCCGGATACCATTTCCCTGATAAAGGCGCGCTGTGCCCTTTATGGTTTTGGCTGGGTCGGCGGGCGAAAATATATCCTTGATCTGAATGAGCGATCTGTGGTATTTAGCTGCATACTGTATACAAATAGTCTCGAGGCATTTTATGGAAAAAAGAGCGATGAGTCGCTCTTTTTTGCGGAAAAATAAGGGCTCTCTTGCTGGCGAGAGCGCGGGTTTTACAGGAGGTCATATTGTCTGAAATCGTTTTTTCCAGCTGGGGAAGAGAGATTGTTGACACCCGTCAGGGTGGTCAAGCGGATCTGGCTTCATTGAAGCTGAAAATTCCCACAGGGTATCTGGGCGACAAAAAAGTTGGTGCGTTCATGGGTTGGGATGGTGTTGTTGTTCTTGATCCGCAAACCGATGTCGTGGCGATGGCCGCCGAGTACATGAAGCGGGTGCAGGAAAAGCACTGCTGCGGTAAATGTACGCCGGGTAAGAAGGGGACACGGGTTTTGCAGGACACCCTGGCGCGCATCCTGGACGGCAAGGGACAGGAAAGTGATCTGGGCGTGATCGAGAACCTCTCCGGTCTGCTGGAAAACTGCAAATGCACCCTGTGTATGACTTCCGTGATTCCGGTACAGGACACGGTCAAGTATTTCCGCGACGATTACCTGGCCTACATTGCGGGTAAGCGTCAGCCGAAGCCGGCAGAGAGCTATGTGGACAAGCTGACGGCGCCCTGTATGGACAAGTGTCCGGCGCATATTGATATCCCGGCGTACATCGAGGAAATCAAGAACTACCGCTTCGACGATTCGCTGGCCAAGGTGCGTGAGCGGATGCCGATTGCAGCTGTCTGCGGCCGCGTCTGCCCCCATCCCTGCGAGACCGCCTGTCGTCGTGCCCTGGTCGATGAGCCGGTCAGCATCATGGTGATGAAGCGCGTGGCCTCCGACCACGAGTGGATGCATCACAAGCAGCCGCCCATGGTGCCCAAAGCATCTACCGGCAAGAAGGTCATTGTCGTCGGTGCCGGCCCTGCTGGTCTGACCTGTGCCTATTATCTGGCGCTGGAAGGTCACAAGGTCAAGATCATCGAGATGTTGTCCGAGCCCGGCGGGACCGTTGCTGTCGGGATTCCCGATTACCGTATGCCGCGTCATCTGCTGCGGCGTGAGGCCGACAATATCGCCGCCTTGGGTGTCGAGATCGAGTACGGTGTCAAGCTGGGCCGCGATGTGACGTTTGAGCAGCTGAAGAAGGATTATGATGCCATTTTCCTCGGCACTGGCTGCTTCAAATCCAAACCCATGGGCGTCGAGGGCGAGGATGCCGGCTACGAGGGCTTCTCTCCCGGTGGTATCCACTACCTGCGCGCAGTGGCTCTGGGCGAAGGGATTAAAACACCGAAGCGCGTTGTTGTCGTCGGCGGCGGTAATACGGCCATCGACTGCGTGCGCGTGGCCCTGCGTGAGGGGGCGGAAGAGTCGATTCTGGTCTATCGCCGTACCCGCAAGGAGATGCCGGCCGAATCCTACGAGGTCGATGATGCCGAAGAGGAAAATGTCCGGTTTGAGTTCCTGGTCAATCCGACCCGACTGATCACCGAAAACAACAAGGTGACCGGGGTCGAGGTGATCAAGATGGCTCTGGGGGAGCCCGACGAGTCGGGACGCCGCCGGCCGGCTCCGGTGCCGGGTTCCGAATATGTGATTCCCTGTGATCTGGTCATTCCGGCGATCGGTCAGGATCCGGATCTGAGCTATCTGGAAGGCGACAAGTCTGGCGTCAAGCAAACCCGCTGGAGCAGCATCCTGACCCATGGTGGGACCATGATGACCGATAACGAAGGCGTCTTCGCCGGTGGTGACTGCGAATATGGCGCCATGACCGTTGTTTTGGCCGTCAGCCACGGCAAGCGTGCCGCCAGTGTGATGAATCGCTGGTTGACCGATGGCAAGGCCGTGCTGGATGACGAAGAGGCCATGGAGGATATCGTTAACCGCCTGGGCGTCTTTGATTCCAACGAGAAAGTACCGGTCCTTGGTGGCCTGCACCGTGAGCACCAGCCCAAGATCAATGGTGCGGAGCGTGCGACGAATTACGAGGAAATCGAGCTGGCCATGCCTGAAAGTCAGGCCGTTGTGGAAGCCGATCGTTGTCTGCGCTGCTACCGCGTTGCGATGGTGGCTCTGGGTTAGGGACTGGCACGACACTGAAACGAATTTAGGATTTTCGATATGAGTCATAAAGCGGAAAAAGAAATGATCCGTCTGACCATCGACGGGCAGGAAGTTGAGGTTGAGGCCGGTTCTACCATCATCACGGCGGCAGAAAAACTCGGCATTAAGATCCCGACCATGTGCTACCTGAAGAAGGTGTCAACAACAGGTGCCTGCCGGGTCTGCCTGGTTGAGGTCGAAGGTGTTGAGCGTCCGGTGACCGCCTGTAATACCATTGCGACCGATGGCATCAAGGTGACGACCTCCACGCCTGAACTTGAGCGTCAGCGCAAGGACATGATTCGCCTGCTGCTGGTCAACCATCCTCTGGATTGTCCGGTGTGTGATGCGGCGGGTGAATGCGACCTGCAGGACATCTGTTTTGAGTACCATGTGCTCGACCAGCCGTACAAAGCCGTGGACGTCGCCATGCCGAAGATGACGCAGTGGCCGTTGATCGAAAACGTTCCGTCACGCTGCATTCTGTGTGAAAAGTGTGTCAAGGTGGGGTATGAACTGACCGGTATCGGTGACTTCTGCGTCGATGAGCGCGGGGACAAGGCCTTTATCGATCGCAAACCCGGGGGCAATACGATTGACCCCTATATTGAGGGCAATGCGGTTGAGGTCTGTCCTGTCGGTGCAATGATTTCCAAGCCGTTCAAACACAGCTCCCGCAGCTGGACCCTTGACAAGGTGGCCTCGCTGGGTTTTGCCGGTGGTAGCTTGGAGCAGGTCGACCTGAACATCAAGCAGAACAAACTTTATCGTATCACCTCGCAGGATGATGTGACCCTCAATAACGGACTGCTTGGTTTTGATTCCAGCTTCGGCTACGGTTTTGTCAATGCGCCAGAGCGTCTGCAGCAGCCGTTGGTAAACGGTTCCGCTGCCAGCTGGGATGGCGCACTGAAGCAGGTCAGCGGGAAAGCCAAGGAAGTTGGTGGTCAGGCTGTTGCCGGACTCACTTCGGCGCGTCTGACGCTGGAAGAGAATTACCTGTTCCAGAAGCTGTTCCGTGTCGCGTTTGGCAGTAACAATATCGACAGCGCGGCGCGCTTCGGCATGAGTGCCGTCTATGATAGCCTGCAAGCGACCCTGGGCCTGCGTGGAGGTAGTGCCTCGGCCAGCCAGATTGCCAAGGCCAATGCCGTGCTGGTGTTCGGCTCCGACATCACGGCTGAGCAGGCACAGATCAACTACCAGATTCAGAAAGCCTATCGCCAGAACGACGCGGATCTGATTGTCGCCAACATGCGTTCCGTCCGTATCGCCGGTCTGTCCCATTGCTTCCTCAACTACAAGCCGGGAAGCGAAGTGGCTGTTGCCGCGGCGTTGACCAAGCTGATTGTAGAGCAGAAGCTGGCCGATGAGGCGTTCATCAAGAAATTTGTCAAGAATACCGCTGACATCAAGAAAGTTCTTGCCAGCGTTGACGTGGCCAAGGCGGCGGCGGATGCCGGCGTCGAGGTGTCCCTGTTGGAAGAAGCTGCACAGAAGCTTGGGGCGGCCCAGTCCGTGGCGATTATCTTTGGTCGTGATGTCACGCAGTCGGCCCAGGCGGCGGATATTACCGCAGCGCTGGCCAATCTGGCCATCGTCAGTGGTGCGCTGAATGGGAATGGTGGCGGAATCTTCCCCGTTGATGAGCGTCCCAATACCCAGGGCTTGCTTGATGCCGGTGTTTGCCCCGAGTATCTTCCCAACTACCTGCCTTATGCCAAGAGTGCAGCAGTGTTTGCCAAGGCCTGGAAAGTGGCACAACTGCCCGAAGACGGTCTGAATGCGCTGCAGATTCTTGACGGCATTGAACAGGGCAAGATCCGTTTCCTCTATCTGGCCGGTGTCAATCCGCTGGTTACCTATCCGGACAGTGCTCGCTGGAAAAAGGCTCTCGAAAAGGTCGACTTCCTTGTCGTTCAGGATATTCTTTCGTCTGAATTGACCAACATGGCAAACGTGGTGCTGCCGGCTTCTGCCTTTGTTGAGAAGAGCGGAACCTATGTTGCCTGTGACCAGACGGCGGGTTCCCTGCAGCAGGCGATCCGTCCAGCTGGCCAGGCAAAGACGGACAAGCAGATTTTTGCTGAGCTCTATACTTTGATCTGTGGTCATTATCAGTCGCAGAATGATCAGGAGATCTTGGCTGAGATGAATGAACTGTCCGGCCTGTTTGTTGAAGTGGGTCTAAAAGGCGAGCGTTACCGGACGCCCGCTATCAAGAAGACTTATGCGCCCGCTGCGGCGTCTTTGACCTTCTCCACTGTGGCTCAGCAGGAACCTGCTGCCGGACTGCAGCTGATTGTGGGCAAGATGCACGCACACACCGGTGTCACCAGCACCTATGCCGCCGGTTCACTGGAGATTGCTCCTGCCGGCTACGTTGAGGTCAGCATTGCAGATGCGCAGAAGGCAGGCATTGCCGATGGCGATCAGGTATGTGTCTCCAGTGCCGTGGGCAGCCTGACCGCTCCGGCCCGGGTGAGTTCCTATGTGCCGGCCGGCGTTTTGTTTGCTCCGTACCATTTCGCCACCGTCAATGCTCAGCAGTTGATGGTGAGCGGGGGACAGAATGTAACGGCTGTCGAGGTGAAAAAAGCCTGATCCCGCTTTACTGAGCAACGACAACAATGAAAAGCCCCGCCGGTTCTCCAGCGGGGCTTTTTTGTCTGTACGGCACGGTGCGCCGGAGCAGGGTTATGCTCCGGCGATTCATTGTGGAATCAGTGTTCGTGGTAGTGCAGGACGACGAGCAGGCAACTGCCATCAGCAATCACATTGATGCCGTTTTCTTCACAGAACTCAACCGCCTGAGCACTTTGTGCTCCCGGCTGCATCCAGATGTTTTTAACACCGGCTGCCAGAGCATCCTGAACCACCTGTTCCGTAATTTTGGGCGGCGTGATCACCGAAAGACTGGTACAGTCAGATGGTAAATCGCGAACCGTGCCGACGCAGGGGATGCCTTCAATCTCAGTTGCTCGGGGGTTGATGGGAATGACCTTGCGCTGGTTCTGCTGATAGCAGCGCAGGCACTTGTTGCCGTATTTGTCGCGGTTGGTTGAAGCACCCGCCACGGCAAAGCAGCTGGCCGAGAGGAATTGATCGATCTTTTGTTGAATAGTCATGGCCTGTCCTGATCTGTGAGGGTTTGGTCTTCGATAAGTGGACTGCGGTTGGTGATGGCTTGGCGGGCCAACTCGTCGCAGCGTTCGTTTTCTGCATGGCCCGCGTGCCCCTTGACCCATTGCCAGTTGACACGGTGCTGATTGGCCACCTGATCCAGCCGCTGCCAGAGATCGCGGTTGAGCACTTCTTTTTTTTGCGCGTTCTTCCAGCCTTTTTTTTTCCAGCCGTCTAACCATTCAGTCATGCCGCGGCAGACATATTGAGAATCTGTTGTGACGATGACACGGCAGGTTTTTTTCAGCGCTTCAAGACCAACAATAGCACCCATCAGTTCCATGCGGTTATTGGTCGTTTGGGGTGAGTAGCCACTGAGTTCCTTAGTGTGGCTGCCATATCGCAACAGAGTACCAAAACCTCCTGGCCCGGGATTGCCACTGCAGGCGCCGTCGCTGAAGATTTCGACCAATTGAAGATTATCAGTTGTATCCATGACCATAACTTAGCAAAGCAATCCTGCGCCTGACAAATAAAAAACCCGCCAAAAGCGGGTAAGGTCGAAAGCGTGTGATGGTGCAAGGGTGATCAGTGCGGATTCCGGTGAAACTGGTCCAGTGATTCCGATTTAAACCGGGCCACCAATTCCGGAGGAAAGTGGGCCACTCGTCGGAGCG
>JAFGXV010000034.1 GCA_016936455.1 Desulfuromonadaceae bacterium | reverse complement strand
CCATGGTTCGCTGCCGTATAGGCCAGATAATAACTGTATGCTTTTTTTATGAGGCCGCTCCGGCTGACGCGGAGGGTACCGGCAATGTCGTTTTGGCCAGCAGCAACGCTGAAAACTCGGCTTCCGGCAACGGCCGCGAATACAGATAGCCCTGACCAAAGCGGAAACCCATTTCGTTCAGGGCTTCGGTCTGTATTTCCTCCTCGATACCCTCGGCCACCAACTCAAAATCCATCACACTGGTAAAAGCCACCAGCGACTTGGCCAGCGCTGCGTCACTGCGGCTACAATGAACATCCGTCACAAAGGCACGGTCCAGTTTAATTTTATCCACCGGAAAACGCTTCAGATAGGCCAGCGAGGTATAACCCGTGCCAAAATCATCCAGCGCCAGCGTGACGCCGAGTTCATGCAGGCGCTCCATGATGCTGACCGCCTGATCCACATCGGTCAGCATCAGGCTTTCCGTCAATTCCAGTTCCAGGCAGTTGGCCGGAATCGCCTGACGATCCACGACCGTCTGCACCAGATCGACAAAATCCTCGGCCATGAACTGCTTGACGGATACGTTCACCGCGATCGGAATCCATTCACCGCTGGCATCATAGTGGCTGCGAACCTGCCCCGCCGCCTGCTCCAGCACCCACAGACCGATGGGCAGGATGAGCCCGCTCTCTTCGGCGACGGGAATCATGCGGGCAGGAGAAACCCAGCCCAGATCGCTCGACTGCCAGCGCAAGAGAGCTTCGGCAGCGACGATACGGCCGGTAGCGAGTTCGACCTGTGGCTGATAGTGCAGCTGCAGCTCCCGGTTTTCGAGCGCCTTATGCAGCAGATTGGTCAGGCGCAATGACTCCTCCGCCTGCTCGGAAAACTCGCGTGAGAAGTAGCAATACCGGTCGCGACCTCGTTCCTTGGCCTGATGCATCGCACTTTCGGCCTTCTGCATCAGACCCAGATCATTGCCGCTGTCCTTGGGAAAGAGGGCGATACCCATACTCGCCGTCAGAAAATGTTCCTTGTCATCAATGACAATCGGCAGCCGAATCGCCTGAAGTATCTTGTTTGCGACGGTAGCGATGTCGACCGACTCTTCACCGCAGCAGATCATCAACGCAAACTCATCCCCGCTGAGACGGCAGAAGGAATCCTCTTCCCGGACACAGCGCTTGAGCCGCTGAGCCACCTCGATCAGAATCTGGTCACCGGTTTCATGGCCAAGGCTGTCATTAATTTTCTTGAAGCGGTCCAGACCGAGGGAGCAGACCGTCACCGTACTCTGATGCCGTTCAGCATGTTTGATGGCCTGTTGCAGACGGTCGCGGAACAGCACGCGGTTCGCCATGCCCGTGAGCGGGTCGGTCTGGGCCAGATGCAGCACCTTTTCCTCCAGCGCCTTCTCGTTGCTCAGGTCGGTAAAAATGCCGACATAGCGGTTGACTTTGCCCGTGGCATCGCGCAGGGAACGAATGGTCAGCATTTCTGGATAGACTTTCCCCTCCTTATTCCGGTTCCAGACCTCCCCCTGCCAGCCGCCTCTCTGCTTCAGCTCTTTCCACATGCTGCGATAGAACGCCTGATCGTGCACACCGGACTGGAACAGGCGCGGGTTCTTGCCCAGCACCTCTCTTTCCTCATAGCCGCTGATGGTGCAAAACGCCCGATTCACCGCGATGATGGTCCCATCGGCATCGGTAACCAGGACACCGTCGTTGCTGTTTTCCACCACGGCGAGCAACTGCTGCAAACGCTCTTCGCGCTCCAGCCGTTCGCGCAGGTCGCGCACCGAGCTGAGCACCGCCCGCTGACCCTTGAAGGAAATCAGTGCACTGTTCACCTCGACCGGAATCTCTTCGCCACTTTTGGCCCGGTGCAGAGCCTGAAACACAACGGGTTGCCCCTTGAGCACTTCTTCAAAATTGTCACAGTCCTTGGCCTTGCAGATCTCGGCACAGTGCGTGCCGACCAGGTCCTTCACCTCGTATCCTAGCATGGTCAGAAACGCCTGATTGGCCATGATCAGAATCCCGTTCAGGTCCCGCACCACCAGCCCGTCCCCGCTGCTGTTAAACAGATCCTGATAGGTCTTCAGGCTGTGCTTCAGTTCGTCGCGCAACGTCTCCAGTTCCCGCTGAGACCGATGGATCGGCGAAACATCATGGATCAGTAGCTGAATCTTGTGCTCCCCGCCAACCTCCATACGGCTGGCCACGATGTCGAGATACAGATCCTTCGCTGCCAGATAGACCACCTCACGATGGAAACCATCCTCGCGCACTTTGTCGAGGAACTGCTCAACCTGGAGAAAACTCTCCGCCGTATGAAAACTTTCCAGCTGGACCGGCAACTGTTCCTCAGAAAGACGGAACAGCCGTCGGGCCTCCGGATTCACTTTTTCAATCCAGCCAGCGCCCGAGAGGACCAGGATCGCTTCCTTGCTCTGCTCAAACAGTGCTTCGTAGGAAGCCGACTGACTTTCAGCCTCCGACCGCAGAGGATCAAGCCCCAGACGTTTAACAATCATCCAGACCAGCAACGCCAGCACCAGCAGCGGCAACCCGATAACGACGGCGATCAGCCCCGTGCTATCCAGCCACCAGGCCGCCTTCACCTGATCTTTTTTCTTCAGCTCCAGAATCCCTTGTGTCGCCTTTTCAACCATAACGACCTGGCGGACTTCACGAAAGGATTCGCCGGCCGGGAACGGGCGGGTGGCGGAAAAGATACTGAAGCCATTGGGCGCCGTCAGAGCCACCGCAGCATAGTCCGGATTCTGGTTAAAATAGTCACTCAGGGTTTTACGCACCTGGACATAGTCACAGCGCAGCAGCGGTTCACTCAGCAGCGAAACCAGCAGATGGTATTCGAGCTGAAAGCCCTGCTGCAAAGCATTCTGCAGCGCCTCTTCGCGCGCCTTCGTAAACAGAAGACTGGCCGAGGCGATAAACAGACAGAAGAGAACCGCCAGCATCAGTCCAACGCGGCGGTAGGTCATGGCGGGTTTTGCCACAAAACGATCAAGGGTCACTGAGAAACGACCTCCTGTTCCTGAAGACATTTTGCGCACGCGCGCAACGAATTGTAGTCGGCATCGTCGACCGGGTGAATCTGAACAGCATCGAAGCGCAAGCCATGGAGAATCGCCCTCCCCGCCTCGCTCTCGTGCAAATGCAGCAAAAGGCCCTTCAATTCATCGAAAACCGCTTGCGGCAACCCGGCGCTGGCAACAAAGGGATGGTCGGCAACTTCCGGCATCAACCCAAGAATACGCAGCCCATCGCGCAGGTTCTCATAGGTTTCATACTTTACTGCACCAGCGTCGAACCGGCCAGCCAGAACCGAGACAGCAACATTTTCATGATTGTTCAGAAAGTCATAACGGCTCAGGTCGCCCAGGCACAGCCCCGCCTGATGCAACACATAAAAGGGCAGCTGGTAGCCCATGGTCAACTCGCGACTGACAAACGCCACCGAATGCCCCTTGAGCTCGGCGATCTCTTCCAGCGAGCTGTCCCTGCGCACCACGAGTGCCCCGCGCAGATAGGGATAGGCGCCCGTCAGCACCCCGAGAGGTTGAAGCCCCTGACAGCGACTGGAAGCTTCAACATAGCCCGCCGGCCCCATAAAAGCGATATCCGTCCTGCCGCGGCAGAGATTCTCAATATGGGTGGCATAATCATTTTCGATCCTGAGCACGATCTGGTGCCCGGTCTGCCTGGCAAGCAGATCGACCAGCGGCTGAAACCGCTCGTGCAGCTCCAGGGCAGACAAAAAGGGATGCACAGCAAACACCAGCGACTGGGCCAGAGCGGAACCCGCAACGCAGAAGAAAAAACATCCAGTCAGAACGGCACCACGGACAAATTTCATCCTACGCCTCCTCCCTTTCATCCCAGCAGATCCGGTTGCGACCCTTATTTTTAGCCACATACAGACGGCGATCGGCCGTAAGTATAAATTCGTCCAGCTGCCCATCGACCCCGGGCAGCTGGCTGTGACAGCCAATACTCAGGGTCACCGACGGTGAAACCTCCGAGCAGGGATGAGGAATCGCCCGTTCCGCCAGCTGCGCCTGAATATGGCGAGCGATGTGCCGGCAATCATCCAAGCTTGCCTGCGGCAGCAGAATGGCAAATTCTTCACCACCGTAACGCGCAATCAGGTCATCGGGGCGCTTGCAGGCCCGACCAAGAAGCTGCGCCACCTGCTGCAGGCACCAGTCCCCTTGCTGGTGGCCGAGAGCATCATTGTAGGCCTTGAAAAAGTCTATATCCACCATCAGCAACCCCAGGAGTGTCCGGTTGCGCTGCGCACTCGCCCACAAACGCTTCGAGGCTTCATCGAAGCTGCGCCGGTTGCCGACACCGGTCAACCCGTCGACGGTTGCCAGCTGCTCAAGCTTTTTGTTGCTGCTCTGCAGCTCACGGCGAATCCGGTTCAATTGCAGGCGGCTCAGGTAGAGATAGAGGCCCAGAGCGAAAATCGCTGCTGACAGCACCAGCAGGACCAGAATCTGGCTGCGGTACAGCGTCCACAGATCACTGGTCCGAACATCGGGCGTGGAGTCAAAGGGGGGAAAGCGCAGCTTGCGCATGACTTCTTCGACCACCGTGTAGTCTGCCGGAGTGCGGAAACCGTGCAGCGAAAAGGGACGTCGGCAATGATCCGCCTGCCGCCACTGCAGCAGCGCCGCGGTCAGCCAGCACTGGTCATCAAGTGAAACATGCCGCAGCGCCGCCAGAGGCCACTCCGGAAACAGGTGGGAGGAGACAAGAAAAGGATAATCGGCAAAAGGCTGACGATTGAGAATACGCAACTGGTCGAGATCCAGCTTGCCATTTGCGGCCATCTGCTCCAGCAGGCCGGCCCGGGCAAAACCGAAATCGGCCTGTCCCTGCAACACCGCCCAGATCGTATTCTGCTGTGGGAAACCGACTTCAACAAGATGCTCCGGCCGCACTTCCGGCAGGTCGTTGAGCAGCATTTCGTGCTGGACAATCGCCGTCCCGAAAGACAGATGGTACGGCACAGCGAAACGCTTTTCACGAAGATCGGCAAAGCACTGGATATCGGCCCGGTCGGCGCGGCAAAAAATGCTGACACCAAAACCATGCAGCGACTTTTCATCGTAACAGTGCATCACCGTGACCAGCGGCGAGGAGAGCCCATGGTAACGCTGGTAACGGATGTAAACGGCCGGATTAGCCAGCATAAAATCAATCTGGCCGTCCTGCACAGCCCTTTTCAGCTCATCTTTTCCCAGCGGCAGAATACGAAACAGAACATCGGGTCGCAGATGGTTGAGGTAGACATTCAGATCCTGCCACTCCTTGGCCGCAACGTCCTTGTTCTGAAATACCAGCACACCGATCCGCAGTTCCCGCGCCTCGGCCTGCGACAGCATCAGACCGCCCAGCAGAAGCAGCCAACAGGCACAACCGACAAGGCGGACCACAGTGCTCATCGAAACGTCCGCGGTAAAAAGGAATCATCCAGCAACTGCGCGGTATCGACCCTTTGACCAAGCAACGCCGAATGCTGCATCACCCTAATCAGCCGGTTCAGATTGGCTTTGGTCTCGGGATTTTCGGTGTTCAGGTGATTCTGATTCCACTCGAGGCCAGGAAAGGTGAGCTTGGTCAGCACAGACTGCACCTGTTCCACCGACAATCCCAACAGGGGGGCCAGGCGATGCAGGGTATCCGGATTGTCGGCCAGCAGCCGGTTGAGCATGTAAAAATGCTGTTCCAGCAGATGCTCCAGCGCCGGCCGCAACGAGTCAAGGCGGTCGCTGCGCACCGCCAGCACATCGAGAACCATGTTGGGAATCTGGTGAGAATCAAACAGGCAGTGCGATTCCCGGCTGATATCGTCGGAAACCGGCAGGTAGGTAATCAGGGCGTCAACATTCCCCTGCCGCCACAGTTCATCATGATGAAAAACAATCTCGTAACACAGGCGGACGTCCTGCGCCGTCAAACCGGCCTGGGCCAACGCCTCCGCCAGAATCAGACGACCCAAGGTCGAATCCTCCATGCCGATCGTCCGGCCCTTCAACTGCGCCAGTGTTGAAATATCGGGCCGGGCCAGAAGCAGATCCGCGCCGGCTGAGGCATCAAAAAAAAGAACAACCGTCAGCGGAACACCATCGTTGCGCAGCGACAACACGTCATCCAGCGTCATGGCTGCGCCGTCGACCAGCCCCTCGCGCAGCATCCGGCTCGATTCACTCGCCGATGCCGTCGACACCAGCCTGACCTGGCGGGCATCCAGCAACCCCTCCTGCTCGCACAGGGTCAATGACTGATAGCCGATCCAGGGATGGATGGCCAAGCGTGCCGGCGTCCTGCCACTCAGGTTCCAGGCCACCAGCGACACCCCGATGATTAGTAAAAAACAGATCAGCAGAACAGACCGCACTCTCATCTTGAAGCCTCCGGACAATAGCTCGAGACTAACATCTTCGACACAACTTGCACAGAAAGAAGAATCGCGCACCCGTCAAGCCAGCCTGAAATCAGTCCTGGCGGTCTTTCAATCGGACCATCTGCACACAACAAGAGGCTCAATTTTAGAACATAGATAAATTTTTATATATGGCAACCACGACAAAGCATCAAAACGGCAATGTCTCAAAAGACAAAATAGATCCTCAACAATCGAAGTCCGAAGGACACAAGCACTTAGAGGATTTTCAAATCAGAATTGGACAAGTGGGATCGTAGCTTCCTGCAGGTTGTGGCGTGATGGTGTCACTATTTGTGCGGAAGTGTGACATTTTCAGTATCCATAAATAACAAGGGCCTAGCGAAAACTCGCTAAGCCCTTGTTATTTATGGCGGAGAGGGGGAGATTCGAACTCCCGGTGGCTTGCGCCACAACAGATTTCGAGTCTGTCACCTTCGGCCGCTCGGACACCT
>JAFGXV010000033.1 GCA_016936455.1 Desulfuromonadaceae bacterium | reverse complement strand
CGGAGGAGTGGCCGAGTGGTTTAAGGCGGCGGTCTTGAAAACCGTTGAACGAAAGTTCCGTGGGTTCGAATCCTACCTCCTCCGCCACAATAAAAAAGATTTGGAGAGATGGCCGAGTCGGCTGAAGGCGCTCGCCTGCTAAGCGAGTGTACGGGGTAAACCCGTACCGAGGGTTCGAATCCCTCTCTCTCCGCCATTATCAAGGTTGTTTGTTGTTCGTTTTTTTGTGACCCTGCTAAAAAGATCGTTGACAAGGTTGTTCAAATAAGCGATAAACAACATCCGTTGCGCCGCTAGCTCAGCTGGATAGAGCGTCTGACTACGGATCAGAAGGCCAGGAGTTCGAATCTCTTGCGGCGCGCCATTAAAATCAACAGGTTACAGCTCAAAAGGCTGTAACCTGTTTGCGTTTCAGGGCTCATTGTCATATAAACTGTCATGTTTGGGCAAAAAGCCGGGAATTGACAACAACTGAAACGGTTCGCTGTAAAGATAAGGCCGTATATATAGGGGCAATCAAAGGTCACTAAGGTCATTATTCTTGTAACATCCCGGAATGAATAAGAAAACCCCGTGACCTTCGGGGATGACCTTTAAACTTCAAAGGTCATTCACTGGTGAAAGGTCACAGGGTTTGTTTTTGCCTTTTAGCTCATCGGGTTATTGCCTGGTTCAGCTGTCAAAATCCTTCAAGCGATATTCAATCGCCCCGATATAAGCAGAAAGCATCCGACAGCCAATCGCCGTATTACTGCCAAGACTTGCCCGGTAATCAAATTCAGACAGAACAGCATCAAGGCAGGCCCGCAGCGCTTCCGGCAGAGAAACAATAAGGGTTTCAAGGTCGGCTGGTTCCCCTCCTTTTTGGTGTCTGTGCGCTTCTTCAATAAGACTTGCGGCGGTCACGGGTGGTTGTTTTTTCTCCGAGGTCTCTTTTCCAGTCATGGTTTACTGTCCTCCAGTTGTAGGCGAATGGGTGACCGGCTTATCCGATCCACAGCCAGCGGCCATCTTTGCCCGTTTCAAAATTTACAAAAATCCCCTCCGCGATCCTGTCCCGCCATAAAAGCGCCTGGTCTTTTTCGACCGGCAACCAGCAGACCACGGGTGCGTTCACGCGGATTCGGATATAATCAGCATCTTTCACGGCCCGAGCAAAAACAGCGGCGGTCATAGTGTCCCCCTTTCTTCGTTTAGCGTGCGGCTTTTTGCCCGTCGGCCTGGTGCGATCCGCTCAGGCGATCGAGTACGGCAACGGCGCTTTGCAGGTGATCCGGTGCCAGGTGCGAATAACGGAGCGTCATCGTTAAACTGGCATGGCCCAGCAGCCGGGAAACGGTGGTCAAGTCGATCCCGGCCATGACTAATTGACTGGCGAAAGTGTGCCTCAGGTCGTGAAAGCGGAAGTCTGTCAATTTTGCCCTTCGACAGGCGGTTGAAAAGGATCGTTTCAGCTCATGCCAGCTGTGGCCGGTCGCCGGGTTGTAAAAAACAAGGTTGGTATCAACCCGGCGAATCAGACCTTGCAGGCATTCTTTCAGGGGTTGGTTTATGGGAATGTCCCGGCCTGTTCCGCTTTTGGTTTTGTCCAGGTGGATAAAGCCATGTTTCAGGTCGACCCGGTCCCAGGTCAGCCCGAGAATTTCCCCTTTGCGGCAGCCGGTGTTCAGGGCAAAAATAATGACCGGCCTCAGGTGCGGTTCCGCAACCTGAATCAGGGTTTGACATTCTTCAACCGACAAGAAGCGGTGACGGCGGTTTTCTTCCTTCGGCAGCTTGACCCGGCGCAGGCGGTCAAGATTTTCCTTGCTGATCAAATCCCAGTCTCGCGCTTTGGTCAGCATGTGTTTGAGGCAGGCAACCCGGCGATTAACGGAAGCCACGGCCAGCGGGGGGCGCGGTTCATCGCAGCCTTTAAGCGGTGGCCGCTCTTGACTCAACAGCCGCGCTTGCCAGGTTTCTACCACCGAAAGGGTAAGGGCGTTCAGCTTGACCCCGCCAAATTCTTCCTTCATCTCCCGAATGAATCCCCGCTTTGTGGCTACGGCCTTTTGCCCCTGAATAAATTCAAGGTAGCGGTCCGCCAGGTCGGCAAAGGTGGTTTTCTGAACACGGCGGCTTGTAACCGGCGGGGCGGTTCCTTCGGCAATGGCCTTGCGGCGGCAGGCCAGCACATATTCAGCGTCCGCTTTCAACGTGCTTCCGCTGCTCTCAAAATGTTGCTTGCCATCAAGCCCAACGTAGTTGACCCACCAGACCCGGCCCCGCCGGTAAAGCCCTTTACTGTTTTTCGCTTGTGCCATGCTCAGACCTCCAGAATAAATGGGCGACAGGGGCGCGGATTGTTCGCGCCCTTTTCGGCATGGCCTTTTTGCCTAGTCGCCCAGGGTTGGGAACGCTCCGGGACTCGCCTTCATCGGCGTTTCAGCGCCGTCATAAGCTCGTTTCACCCGGCGGCCATCGCTCCCATGTTCTTTATTTTAAGTTACCTAAAACTTTATATTATTTTTATTGTCTTTATTTCTTATTGTCAAGCGTATTATGTTGACAAAATAGGAAGGGGGCGCTAAATTTTCGGGCATGGCAGCGCGTCCCCGTTCAGATATTCGCCGGAATCAAACCGGCGTCCGACTCCGGCCCGAAGTTTACAGGGCGGCCCAACATCAGGCCCTTGACGAAGGAATGCCGGTCGGTGCTCTTTTTGAAAAGGCAATGGTCGAATATCTTGAGCGCCTAGGCGTTGAAGTTCCTCCGCCTGAAATTCTCCCCCCTGGTGAAACAGAAAAGCCCTAGCCGTTTTCCGTCGTGTTCTCGCCAGCTCGTTTTTCCGCACCGCCCCGCTGTAACCCATCAAGGCGACCTTGCCAAATTCTAGCCGTATCCAGCCCCCGCTTGAGCATCCCGGCAATCTGTGCTGAATCAGCCCCGGCTTCTGTCAGGGCAGCGGCTAAAATGATTTCAGGGTGCGACAGCTGGCAATGATGAATTCCCGTTCCGGTGGTGGCCCGAAATTGCAGGCCACAAGTGAGACAGGCGGTTTTTCGGAACGCGGCATAGCTCCGAGCCCGGCGCTCCGAAAGCTCAGCGCCACAGCCGGGGCAGCGGGTGCCAGCCTCCCCGGGGTGCAGAAATTCAAACAGCCAGGCGCGGCAGCGGTCCGGGTCGAGCAGCCCCAGCAGGGCAGCCAGGGCCGCCGGTCCGATCCGGTTTGGTGCAACCTCGACAGCGGTTCCGCCCTTCAATTCACTTTTTTCATTCATGCGGTAACCTCTCAATTTTGCTCAGTTTTTCCAATATTCTAATTCATTTTTTAATTTCAAATGGTTTCAGATTTTGGGGCTTAGCTCCCCGCTCTTGCGAAACCGCCCAGAAGGACCCGCGATCTTTCCGGCGACAATTATTTTTCCGGCGGGCGGGCGTGACCTTTTTTTTCAATGGCTCGCTTCGGTCAGGGTTGGGGTGCGGGGCAGGCCGTCGGCCATCGCCTTAACATATCCGGCCAGCAGCCAACGCCGAATTCCCTCCGGGTTGTGGCGAAACAGCCGCAGCAGGCGGGACGCTTCGTCGGCAGGAACGTCGTCATCGAGCTTGTGCCCCGGCGGCATTGTGGCTTGTACAAGGGCCGTCAGTTGGTGGACATAGGCAGGCGGTGCCCCGGTTGCTTCGGCCAGGGCGCGAACCATGATTTCTGAATTTTTCATTTTATGTTGTCGTCTTTTCTCGTTGTCATGTTGTCTAGTTTTGCCCCTAGGGGTTGCCCTAGGGGCGGTGGCGGTCGTTGATTGTGGGGCCGCTCAGCGCGTCGGTTTACGCGGCGGGCGGGTTGATTTCCTCGCGCAGGCGGGCAAGGCAGGCGTTCAGCTGTTCGCGGCGGCCGGAAATGTAGTGGGCGACATGCCCGGGCGGTTCAATTCCAGCCTCGAAAGAAATGTCATCGAGTAGGCCGCTCAGCTGGTCGAGCTCGCGCAGGGCGCCGGTGAAGAAAATCAGGCGGGCGTGCGGTGGCAGTTTTTCGGTGGTGGTCATGGGTCGGTGTCCTTTCGTTTTAAGGGGTTGGGGTTTTTCCGGTGGAGCAAACGGGTTCTGCACGGTCAGCGGCACAGCTTGCACACCCCCACAGCGTAAACTCCGTGAAGGCTCCGGGAAAAAATAGTTCGTTGTCCGCGATCCTCCCACAGGGCGCACTCCCACGCCAGGCAGGGTTTCCGGGTGAGCGGGCATTTTCGGTGGATTGCCTCGGTGGCAACGAGCAGCTTTTTTTCTCTGTTCATCAGTCGGTGTCCTTCGTTTTTCGGGGTTTTGGTTGGTAGCCGGTGCATTCAGCGGCCCGGCGTTCGGCTTCGGCCCGGCTCAGGCCCCCGTCAAATTCCATAATGGCGGCGCGTTCTTCGAATAGTTCGCGCCGGGTGTCGGCGGCAGACTGTCCCCCGGCCCACCATTTGAAGCGAGCCGGGCAATTCATCGGAATCACCAGCGCCCCGGCCGTGTCCAGATAGGGCCGGGGCAGGTCGGCAGGCTCAGCGATCCCAGCGGCGATCAGGGCGCGGGCTTTTTCTTCGGGAAGGTCGAGCTCCCGCCCGGCGGGCAGCAGGCGGGGGCCTTCGGTGGTTTTCGCCTCAAAATTCTTGAGCAGAACAATTCTCACGGGTCCAGCTCCCCGACATCGAAAATCAACGCGGCCAGCTCGGGCGGTGGTTCCGGCGGAAATGGCGGGGTGTCGTCGGTTCGGCCGGTTGCCAGGTCGGCCGACGTAGCGCGGGTGAAAAATCGCACATGGGCTTTCGCGTTCGCGGTTCGGTGCCCGTCAAACTCAAAACCGATCCCGGCGGTATCAAGCGGAACGCGCAAGCGCTCCAGGGCGCGGCGGAAGGTGTGAGCAGAGGGAAAGCGGTCTTTCGGCCCTGGGTCGGCAATCTCGCGCAGGGCGCCGCAAACTTCCTTGAATCCTCCCGCAGGCGGTTCACCGTTGCGGCAGGCTTCGGCAATGGCGGAAAAGAGCAAGTCAGTTTCAGCTAGTTCAAGGTGTTGCGCCCCCTGATTCTTGAAAAACGCCGCCAGGTATTGCCCGCCCGCTCCCGGTTCGGCAGCTTCGGCAATCGCAGCAGCGATCCGAGCAAAGGTCGCCATTCTCGGCAGGCGTTCGGGGCGGTAGTTCGGCAGCAGCTCCAGCCCCCGGGCCAACAGGGTTAACAACCCGCCCAGAATCTCCGGAACAGCGGCCGCAAATGCGTTGTCAAGTTCATCATCGGCCAGGCGGTTGTTATCCTCGATCCGCTCCAGGGCAAGGCGTAGCGTTCGTTCAAGAAAATCGGGACGGTCACTCAAGCGGTTAATGCTGGTGAAACACAAACAGACATCAGCCAAAACGGTCAGCAGTTCGGCATCCGTATGTAGCTTGCGGCGTTGTGGCGCGGCTCCGGTTATCACAGCGGCCAGAGTGTCGGCAATATCCGGCGGCATGGATGAAAGGTTATCTAGTGCCAGAAAAGAGGCGCGGGCAAGCAGCAGGTCCAAATCCTCCGGCTTGCGCGGTAACATGGTCAGAAGAGGCGCGGCCGGGTCGAGAAGCAGCTTGAAAAACCGGGCGGCGGTACTTTTCCCGCTCCCTTGCGGGCCAGTGACCACCAGCGCAGGGCGGGAAACTCCCGGCACCATCGCAGCGGCCAGGGTTGCCAGGGCAAGCGGCCGGTCATCGGGAGACACGTTGACAAATTCAAACAGCCGTTCGGCATTTCCGGGCCCGGTCGGTTCAGGGTGCGGGCGCTTATGTTGCCAGGGGCGAAACAAACCCGGCAAGGAATCAACGACAGTCCATTTCCCGCCCTCGATCTTTACGGCGCGGCCGTTGCCCAGATCGTAATAGAGTGCAGCCCCCCAGGGGGCGCAGCGGTTCGCCATCGGGACTTCCGTTCCGTTCAGACGGGCGCGGCGGCTTAGAACAGCCACAGCAGCGGCTAAGGCATCTTTGCCCATGGTCTGTGCTTCGCCGGTGGCGCGGTAGAAACTTTCGGCAACCGCTTCGATCAGCAGCGGGTTTTTTGCGTCCAGGGCGAACAGCTCCCCTTCAAACTGAATAAAGGTTTGTCCGCCCGGGTCGATCATCAGCGAGCACCCGGTCAACATCGGCAGCAGGCGAGCCGCTCCCCTTCGGCTTCGTTCCGGGGTGCTGTCATCCGTTTCGTCATCATCCGGCGGAATCACCAACGGCAGAGACTCGGCCGGGGCTCGCCAGGGCTCGCAGGCATTCGCGGCCAGGTGCAGAAATTCGGCCTTGATTGCCTCATCCGACAACCCGGCAGCCCGGCGGGCAGCAATCCAATCGAGCACATCGCCTTTTTCCGGCAGGTCCGGCAAGCGCAGCATAGAGATAGAGGCGGCCACGTCCTCCAGGGCAGCAGCAGCCTTAGCGGCGTATTTTTCGCCGGGCCCGTCATTGTCCGGCATCAAAACAACCGTTCGGCCGGTGAAAAAATGATTGTAGTTTACCGGCCAGCGGCCAGCGGCCCCGCTGTCAGTGCAAACGGCGATTTCTCCCCAGGCGGCCAGGGCGTCGGCCTTGCCCTCGCCTTCGACGACAAAAACCCGCCGATTCTCCGGGGCGGTCGCCAGGCGGAACAGACCATACAACAGCGGCGGGTGCGGTCCCCGGCCGGGTGCGAATCCTTCGCCGTTCGCGTGTTCGAAGCCGTATTCTTTCGGCTTGTCATCCCGGCCGGGTTCGAATCTGGTTTTCTGATAACAAAAATTGTTGTTTTCATCATGGTAGCGGAACACAGCAACCGCCGGGCCACGCGGCGAAGAAACAGCGGCTTTTTTGGGGGTTGCTTTGGTTGCTGATTTTTTCGGGGGAAGCGCAGCGGAATTCTTGCGCGGCGATCCGCCGCCCTGCTCGATCCCGCAGCGGCGTTCCAGCTCAGCCAGGACGGCGGCAAAGTCCAGACCCCGGGCGGCCATCAGCAGGTCAAACACATTGCCGCTCGCGGCGCAGGCCTTGCAGTTCCACAGGCCCGAATCGGTATTGACTGAACAACTCGGGGTGCTCTCCTGGTGAACAGGACACAGCACCAAAACCTGATTCGCTCCGGCCGGGGTGCGGCGGTCGAATAGCTCAGAGACAAGCCCGGCAACGTCCAGGCGATCCAGTACGGCCGCTTTTCGTTGGTCAAGTGTCGGCATTCCGGCGGCCCTCACTCGCCACCGGCAACGCGGTTGCTTTCCATCCATTCGGCTAGCTCGCTCAACCGGAACCGGCGCAGCTTGCCCGCTTTATAAGAGGGGACCTTGCGAGACAAGGCCAGCTTGTAACAGGTGTTTTCTGGGATTCCGAGAAATTCGGCGGCGATTTTGACCGAAACGAACGATTCGGCAGGGGTGGTGGTTTCTGTGTTTTTGTTGTCGTGAATTTGTTTTGTCATGTTGTCCAATCCTTTCTTTGCTTGGTTGAGTTGCTTGCAAGAAAGATTGAACCAGAAAAAAAACTTCACGTCTCAGGGGGAAAATTCAGGGGGTTTTCCCCCCTATAAATTAAAGCGGGGGCAAAGGGGGGTTCCTTTTTAGTGCGTTCTCGGTTAATCGGTTCAGGCTACGGCGAGCAGATTTTTCAAGCCCGGCTTCGTGAAAAATTCGAGCCTCAAAAAGCTCGGTAAACGGCTGGCTGTACTGGTCCCAAAAATAGTCAAACGGCTCTTCATCGGCCCACGCGCCAAAATCAAAACGCGCATGTTCCTTGCGGGCGGTCTTGTAAATCTCTTCGAGGCGGTCCGGCGACAAAAAAACACGGTTAAGAGCGGTATCTTCAACGCCCCCCTTGTGAAGAATCAGGAAAGAAACAGCCAGGTTGAATCCAAGAAACCGGTTAAGACACTCGGTGTGAAACAAAACTTTGGCTGCAAAATCGGAACGGTACCTCCGAGAAAATGGGTCGTTCCCCCGGCCCGGTCCAGCTGCAACACCAAGGGCCGCATCAAGGGACTGTTCACGCCGTATAAAAGAATCACAGCCAGCGGCAAGGGCGCGGTGCGCCCACCACGGCAGAGTAAACATTACACGAGACGTCTCGCTAACGACTTCGAGCAGCGCCAGCGAATCGCCTCGCTCAAACTTGCGCCGTAAAGACAGCAAGGCGGTTGCTCGCATTCTCAGCAGGTCCAAATCGTCATACGGTTCAGGCGGCCACATAAGCGGCCAACTCTCCGCAAGTCCACAAATTTTGCTCAGGCTCTTCATAGGGTCTACAACTAGCACAACCTGCTGGCACTGGAAAGGCTTTCTTTATTATGTTTTTTCCTTATTTTGTTGTCATAAATTGACTATTTATTTACATTACAATCAGCATGACACGGGGTTTTAACATGCCGAAAATATGACTGAATTTAATAGGGCATCTGATAAACAATCAGACGGCCAGCCAGCAAAGGCAGACAGGGGGCGCACTCGCGGGGCGAAACATGGCGGCCATCGATCCGGGACTGAAAAATAATCACAGCCTCGGACGAACAAAACCTGAACGTGGAAAGATTCCCGCCCCCCCTGCTATCAGCGGGCGAATACAAAACCGCAAAGGTCATGCCGCAAAGGGGCCGGGCAAAGAATGACCTTCGTGACCTTCAGCTTTCAGAAGGTCATCAAATTTCACTTTGTGATTTCAGTTGGTTATGACCTTGTGACCTTTGTGACCTTCCTTTTTATTGAATATAAAAAAAAGGAAAGCCAAAGAAGGGACACAACAGCGGCGGTGTCATGCGGATTGTCATGCGCTAAAAAGAAAACAGACAAAGACAGAGAAAGACAGAGAAAGAGCACGTTTGTCTAAGTGCTCGTATAATAAAGGCAATCAATCAAGTCAAGGCAGGCTAAAACTGTTTTGTTGGGCTACGGATCAGAAGGCCAGGAGTTCGAATCTCTTGCGGCGCGCCATTTAAAACAAAGCCCCAGCACTTTACAGCGCTGGGGCTTTCCTGTTTTCGGCAACCAACACTCACAAAGGGTCGACCGAATCTTTTAAACGGTGCGATGACATTTCAACGCAGTTCGTCCGTCTCAATCTGTTCCTTGAAGCGCTCGCGGATCGCGAGAATTTCCTCCAGGTTTTCGATGAAAAGGTCCACAACGCGGGGGTCAAAGTGTTTTCCCGTCTCGCGCTGTAACAGGGCTAACGCCTCGTCAACCGGCCAGGCTTTCTTGTAGGGGCGTTCTGAGGTCAGGGCGTCAAAGACGTCGCTGATGGCGGCCAGCCGGGCCACTACAGGAATCTGCTCTCCGGCCAGCCCATGGGGATAGCCCGATCCGTCCCATTTTTCGTGGTGATAGAGGGCCATGTCCCGGGCCAGTTGGATGAGCCGGGAGCGGTTGTTGCCGATGATCTGTGCGCCGATGCGCGGGTGCTGTTTCATGACGACAAATTCCGAGTCCGTCAACTTGCCGGGCTTAAGCAGAATACTGTCCGGGATGCCGATCTTCCCCACGTCATGCATGGTGCTGGCGTAGAGGATCAGTTCACAGTCTTCTTGCCCCAGGCCGTATTTTTCAGCGAGCAAATGGCACATGTGGCTCATCCGCTGAACGTGGAGACCGGTTTCATTGTCGCGCAGTTCGCCGGCCACGCCGAGGCGCTGAACGATTTCAAACTGGGTCTCGCGGATTTCCTGTGTCCGTTTGCGCACTTCCTCTTCCAGCAGGTCTCCCCGCACCACCTGTCGGGTGTAAAAAAGTCGCGCCTGCAGGGTGTTGCGGATGCGCAGCAGCACCTCCCAGTCTTCAAAGGGTTTGGTGAGGAAGTCCTTGGCGCCAGCGGAAAGGGCTTTCTGACGGGTTTCGTCATCGGTCTGGGCCGTCAAAACGATGATCGGCAGGAATTCGCGTTCAAGAATGGGCTGCAGCTGCTGCATGACCTCCAGTCCGTCGAGCCCCGGCATGCGGATATCGAGTAGAATTAGATTAAAACGATGCTCGGTGCAGAGGGGAAGGACCTCGAACGGATCGGTGGTTGAGGTCAGGTTCTCGAACTCCTCTTCCTCCAGGATGGCTTCCAGCAGTGCCACGTTGGCCGGATTGTCGTCGACGATGAGAATCTTTGCCTGACAGAGGCTGCCAAATTGGTCATTGTTCGTCATGGTTATGATCCCAGCAGTTTGTTTAACGTTTTTTTCAGCTGCTCAATATCTACCGGTTTTGACAGGTAGGCTGAGAAGCCGAGTTTGGTGACCTTGTTGACGGTTTTCTCCATGGCATCGGCACTGATGGCAACGATCGGAATAAACTCCGTTGTCGGGTGTCCTTTGAGCTGGCGGTAGACTTTGAAACCATCCATGTCCGGCAGGTTCAAGTCCAGTAGAATCAGGTCGGGTGGCTGACTGATCGCGTTGAGAATGCCGGTTTGCCCTGTTTTGGCTACGGCAAGCTGCATCCCGTCGCACTCTTCGAAAAAACTTTCCATGAAGCTGATATTGGCCGGGTTGTCTTCAATGTAGAGCACGGTTTTGTCACGGGCGGTTCCCGCAGGCTGTTCAGTGCTGTCTGCGCTGGTTGCGCCGTGATGGCCGTTCAGTTCCGGCAGATTTCTGGTGCACAGCGGCAAATCAAACCAGAAAGTGCTGCCCTGACCGAGAGAGCTGGAAAAGCCAATCTGCCCGCCCATGGCTTCAACCAGCTGTTTGGTGATGGTCATGCCGATACCGGTACCCTCGACGGCATCCGGGTTGTCCAGCACGCGGGTAAAGGGCGTGAAGATGTCTTTTTGCCGGCTCTCGGCGATGCCGATACCGTTATCGGACACCACGAAAGTCAGAAACTGCGGACGATCCTCGCCAATGCGGATGCAGATTGATCCTCCGGTCCGCCTGTTGTACTTGGTGGCATTGGATAGCAGGTTGAGCAGAACCTGTTTGGCTCGCGTCAGATCGGCGCGGACCATCGGCAGTTTCGGAGGAATGTCCTTTTTCAGCTGTATCTGTTTTTCCCTCATCAGCGGCAATACCAGCGCCAGGCAGTCCTCCACGACGACCGCCGGATTGACCGGTTCCAGGGACAGGGAGAGCTCGCCGGCTTCGATGCGCGCCAGATCAAGCACTTCGTTGATCAGGCTCAGCAAGTGGTCGCCCGCCGAATGAATCTGTTCCGTCATCTCGCGTTGTTTGTCATTAAGCGGGTTTTTGCGGCTTTTGAGCATCAGCTGGGAAAAACCGTTAATGGCGTTAAGCGGAGTACGCAGCTCGTGGCTCATGCGCGACAGAAAACGCGATTTGGCCCGGTTGGCCTGCTCCGCTTCACGCTGGGCGCGGCGCAGCTCGGTAATATTTTCCTTTACCGCGACGTAATGCCTGTTTTCCCCGGCGGTGTTTTTAATGGGAATCACCAGCACGTTTTCCGTGTACAGTTCGTCATTTTTTTTGCGGTTGATGAATTCTCCGCGCCAGATTTTCCCGGCACTGATGGTTTTCCACAGTTGCTCGAAGCGCTGTGGCGGTGTTTTGCCTGACTGCAGAATGCGCGGATTCTGACCGATAACTTCAGCAAAGGAGTAGCCGGTCACCTGTTCAAACGCCGGATTGACGTATTCAATGGCACCGGTGGTGTCGGTCATGACGATGTTGCTGGGCAACTGCTCGACGATCAGTCTCAGATTGCGGGTTTCTTCCTCCGCCAGTTTGCGCTTGGTCACGTCACGCGAGCTGAGAATGTAAGAGACCGAGGTGTCATCCTGCTGAAACTTCTGGATAATCGATTCCAGATCGTGGTAGGCCCCACTTTTGTCGCGCGCCCGGTATTCAAAGGTTTTCTTGTCGTTGTGGTGCTCGTAAAGGGTCGGAATATCGATGTGTTTCAGGTCGTCTGGATGAACCAGCTCACGCACGTTGTGCCCGATCAGCTGTGCCGGGTGAATGCCGATGATGTTGGTTACGGATGGGCTGACATAGGTTACGACGCCCTGCTCGTCGATGATGGTGATAATGTCCGAGATGTTTTCAATCAGGCGGCGAAAGTGCAGTTCGCTTTCGGCCAGGGTTTTCTGCGCGCGCTTGCGCCACAAAATCTGTTCCTCCAGCTCCTGCGTCCGCTCACGAACTTTTTCCTCCAGCTCGTCGTTGGCTTTCTGCAATGCCCGCTCCGCATTCTTTTTCGCGGTGATGTCGAGTGAGTACTCAATCATCTGAACCAGGTTGCCCTGGCTGTCGAACACCGGATAGCCGTGGACTTCGACGTACATCTCTTCGCCATGTTCGGTTTTGTGGATATGTTCTACCGTGACAGCGGCGCCTGTTTCCTTTACCAGCTGAAGCGGGCACGGATGGGCTTTGCCGGCACAAGGGGCTTCCTGATGGTGTGTCAGCGCGTGGCAGGTGTGTTGCTGTCGGCTGCTTTCGGGACGGATAAATCCTGAGGCACTGTTGGCGAGGACGATCTGATAGCTGTGAACATCAATGACGTAGAACGGGTGGCTGAGGGATTCAATCGTATTGAGCAGGAAATTGGCCTGTTCCGATAGCTGCCCCTGAGCCTGCTTGCGTTCGCTGACTTCCTGTTCCAGCTCGGCGGTGCGTTGCTGAACCGTCAGTTCCAGATTTTCCTTGGCATCGAGCAGCTGCTGCTGGAACAGATCGCGTTCTGCCAGCAGGCGGCGGCTGGAGCGGATGATCAGGCTGCCGAAAAGCAGGATGAAACCGGCGGCGATGGCCCGGGCGATATTTTCGATCAGGGTCGACTGCTGGTAGACTTGGCGGTAGATGGATCGGATGCGCTCCATCTCTTTCCAGCTTTCGTAGTGGATGCGGTTGGAATTTTCGAGAATGCGCACAAAGAAGGGCTCAATACCCTTGTAGAACTGACTGACTTTTCGGATGGCCGCGGCCATCTCCAGTCGATCGTGATGGGAAAAGATCGCAATTTTCTCTTGCGCGAGCGCCCTGAAATCGCCCACCAGCTGGTCGAGCTCGACCAGCTTGGCGCGCAGTTCGATCACCTGAAGATTGACCTTGTCCTTCTGGTAGTTGATGTACTGGAGCGGCCGGGTAATGGTTTCCTCGGCGCCGAAATTGACGGGGAAGGTCCAGTCCCAGATGCCGCCACGGTCGATGATGTCAAGGGTGTCGTTGATCTGGTTGCGCAGATTCTCAAAGGAGGTGAGAACGCGCTCGACCTCGGCATCGCTGTTGGCATTGGCGAGCTCGTTAAGCCGGATGTTGATTTTGAGCAGTTTCTTCTGCAGGTCGTGGGATATTTCGACCTTGGCTCGTTCATTGTTCACCAGTTCATGCAGAAAGCTGATTCGTTTGGTTATCAGGTGGTTGCCGATTTTGAGACCGGCGGAAACCAGCAGGACAACGGCTAGCAGCAGGGTAATCTGAGCAATGATATGTTGGCGGATGTAGCGCAGCATGAAGGCCTAATCCCTGAAGCCGTAACGCTTGAACGTCCGCTGGCCGGTTTTCGAAGCCGCCAGCGCCATGAACTTGCGCGCCAGTTCGGGTTGCGGGCTGTACCGCAGCAAGCCGAGGATCAGGGGCTGCTTTTCGATGTACTGTTCAGCAATTGGCAGCAGCGTCATGTATTTCGTGTTGTCATCCAGATGGAGAACCGCCTGCCAGTTGATAACGATGTCGGCCTCTTTGGTCTTGATGGCCTTGACCAGCCCTTTAGAATCCGTGGTCAGGTAGAGCGCATTGTCAACTACATCCTGGTACAGGCCGGCCTGATCGAGAATGCGCCGGGTTTCGCGGCCGATAGACCCCGATTTGTCGCTGCCGATGACCGTGTGCAGCTGCCTGTCGGTCAGATTGCTCAGCTCGGGTGAAATGTTTTTGGGGTTGCCATACTGAACAAACAGAGCGGCCTGGTTGTAGCCGATGCTCTGGGTTTCAGTGACGATGCCGCTTTGTTGCAGCTCACGGATGAAGGAGTCGTCACCCGGCAGGAAGAGGTCGCCGATCTGGTTGATTTCAATTGAATGCTTGAGATGGTTGGAGCCGCCGTAAGTCAGTTTGACGGTGCAGTTTTCCTGTTGCTCAAATTCGGCGGCCAGCTCCAGAACCGGCTTGATCATGGTCATGCCGCAGTAGATGAGCATCTCCTGTCGGTCCGACTGGGTCGGTTCGGGGTAGTCAGCGGTGTCGCAGCCTGATAACAGGAGAAAAAGGATGGAAATCAGAACGAGGCCGGTTGTTTTCATCGGGCTACCTGTGGTCAGAAGAAAGGTGGCGGAGTGGCCAATGGACAACGCCATGCCGCCCCTGTTGACAGGGGCGGCATGGGTTCCGGGTGCGATGTCACCTACGGTAGTGGTAAATCGGCTAGGGGTTCCACTCCAGGGCCTTCGTTTTTCGCGACAACCCGGCGCTGTTGTCGGTCTTGAAACGCTGAACCAGACTGAGCATATGCGCCGACTGGCTTGACAGCTCCTCGGCCGCTGCGGCCTCTTCCTCGGCGCTGGCCGTGTTGGTCTGGGTCACCTGCTCGATCTGGGACAGGGCCGTGTTGATCTGGCTGATCCCTTCCACCTGTTCGTGGGCTGCGGCCGCGACTTCATCAATCAGATCTGCCATGGAGGAAATTTCCTCAACAATCTGTTCCAGCGATGCGGCGGTGCGCTCGGCAATGCGGGCACCGTTTTCAGTTTTGGTCATGGAGCCCTCGATCAGGTGGGCGGTTTCCTGGGCGGCCTTGGCACTGCGTGCGGCCAGATTGCGGACTTCCTCGGCGACGACAGCAAAGCCTTTGCCGTGCTGGCCGGCGCGCGCGGCTTCAACCGCGGCATTGAGGGCCAGCAGGTTGGTCTGGAAGGCGATCTCGTCAATAACCTTGATGATGCGCGAAATGTCCTGGCTGGCCTGGTTGATTTCGTCCATCGCACCGACCATGCTGCTCATATTGCTGTTCCCTTCGTCGGCCGCCTTGCTGGCCGCTTCGGAGAACTTTTTGGCCTTCAGGGCGTGATCGGCATTTTGCCGGGTCTGATTGGCGATTTCGGTCATGGAGCTGTTGATCTGCTCCAGCGCCGCGGCCTGCTCGGTGGCCCCCTGAGACAGGGACTGGCTGACGTCGGAAACCTCATTCGAGCCGGAGGCGATCTGGTCGCTGGCGACGCGAACCTCACTGATCAGGTGGTTCAGTTCCTTGACCATGCGCTGCAGGGCCTGGCCGAAACGGTCCTGAGCGGAAAGCAGGGGAATCGAAATGGTCAGATCGCCTTGGGCAATCTGGTCGACCAGAGAAACTCGCTCACGCAGGCTGCCCGTCATGTTGTTCAAGGTTTGGGACAGAACGCCGATCTCATCCTCGCTGCTAACAGAGAGGGTTTGGCTGATGTCGCCGCGGGCGACGGCTTCGGCTGCGCCGACGGCCCGGCTGAGGGCGCGGCTGACAAAGCTGGTGAGCACCAGCACCACACTGCCGATGATGGCGAGGAGCGCCAGGCAGGCGATGATGGAGCGGGTCTGCATCCGGTCAAGCGTCTGCTTGCCCGTTGTGGTGATCGTGTTCAGGCCGGCCAGCATCTTGCTGATGTCCTGCATCATGACGATGAGTCCCGCCTGCTGGTTGGAGAAGTCGCGGACCGGAAAGGCGCAGAGGTAGTAGTTGCCGGAAAGGATAGACACCGGCTGGGTCACCGCACTTTCCAGCAGTTCGCCAGTGACCAGACTGCCTGCCAGACTGGCATCGGTGGTGGCGCACTGAACGAAGCGGCCTACACGCGGATAAACAGTGGCGTCCTTGAGTTTGGTGGCGACGGACAGCAGTTCGTCGTTCATGTAGACGACAAAGTTCTGTGTGTCATCTGTTTTGGCCGTTTCAATCAGGTCGTTGAATGGCAGCAACACCTCGGCGGAGCCCAGATGCTGCTGTTGAGCCGTCTGGATCGCCACCAATCCGCGGATAGCGAAGCCGCCACGCCCGACTTCAATACCCTGAATGGGACTGTGTTTCCCACTGTTGATCTGCACGACGGTGCGGCGGAAGGAGGCGAGATCGTCCGAAATGTCCACTTTTTCGCCATTGCGCATGGCCTGCCAGCCCTCCCGCCACAGCCGCACCAGGCTGCGGCTGCTGGGCAGGTGAAAGTGCAGCTGCAGGCTGTCGGAGTGACTGTCCTGCTTATACCCGGCCACAACGGGTTTGAACAGCTGGCGTAGTTGCTGGCGCGCCTGCTGGCAGGCCGGGTCCTGTTCGTCGCTGATATTGCCGCTGAGGGCAAGCTGGTAGGCTTGCTCAACGCCGGGCATCCGTGCCAGGATCGCCGCCTGCTCCAGGGCCTTCTGTCCCAGGCGCTGAATGTCGCTCTCGATGTTTTTTCTCTTCTCCGTGGCACTCTTTTCGATCGCATCCATGGCCAGATTCTGCGTTGTCGCCAGCTGGCTTTTGACCAGGTAGTCGATGGCGACGTTGAGTGCCCACAGGCCGCCGGCAAACGAGACGATCAGTATGGCGAAAATCGGCAGCAGGAATTTAGTTCTGATTTTGCGAATCTTGATCATCGGCTCTCTCCTGTAGCGCTAGAACGAGTAGACATTCTTGTGGTCGATGACAACGCTGAAACCGTTTACTGTGCGGCGTCAGGTCCGTTAACTATATCAGTAGAACGGATAACGTAAACAGCCTAATGAATAAAATTCTTGTCTGGTGAGGATAATTTTCATGCAATGACGTCCAGGTATTCTGAGGCTGAAATCACAACGGGGGCAGCCACTGGCTGCCCCCGTTGTGATTCATGGTCGAAGAAACCCTTCAGGACGGATTAATACTCTTCAAAATCGTCGTCCAGCTTGTCCTTGCCGCCCCCCATGTCAAGGGCCAGGCCCCCCGATTTGGACGACTTGCTGGGGGCTGCTTTCTTGGCCGGTGCCGCAACATGGGCAATTCGTGCCGGCGCCTGGCCGCGCGATGCGCTGCGTTTGGCGGCCTGGGCGTTGGCCAGCTTGAAGAAGCTGATGGTATCCTGCAGCTGCTCGGCCTGGCTGCTGAGTTCTTCGGAGGTGGAAGCCATTTCCTCAGAGGCGCTGGCGTTCTGCTGGATGACCTGATCGAGCTGCTGGATCGCCTTGTTGACCTGCTCGGCGCCGGTATCCTGTTCCTTGCTGGCGGCGGCGATCTCCTGCACCAGTTCGGCGGTTTTCTGGATGTCGGGCACCATCTGGGCGAGCATGGTGCCGGCCCGCTCGGCCACTTCAACGCTGCTCGATGACAGGTCGCTGATCTCGGCGGCAGCACTCTGGCTGCGCTCGGCCAGTTTGCGCACCTCGGAAGCGACGACGGCAAAACCTTTGCCGTGTTCGCCGGCGCGGGCGGCTTCGATGGCAGCGTTCAGCGCCAGCAGGTTGGTCTGGCGGGCAATCTCTTCGATGATGCTG
>JAFGXV010000032.1 GCA_016936455.1 Desulfuromonadaceae bacterium | reverse complement strand
GCCGGACAAACGCAGCGCAAGGTCGGGCAGGTCAAGAAGGTCTTCGGAGAATAGGAATCTCGGACATATAAACTCACGACAGGTCATTAATCAGGCGCTGGAATGCACCAGGGAATCGCAATCGACCCGAGAGTATGAGGCGAGACTCTACCGGCTTTATGACCGTAAGGGTTACTGGGGTGATGAGCGGATAAGCAGAAAACTGGTCGAGATGAAATGTCGCGTAACGAAAGGACTTTGCTGATGAACCAGATGAATGGATGGGTGGTGGAATCGTCATTTGGACGGTGATCGCCATCGTCGTTGGGGTGCTGTTGATTCTGGTCATCAACAGATTGACCCGGAACCGGAAATAAACTGCCAAACCTCTTGATCCAGTCGCGCCGGAGCAATCTAACCTGCATACGGCTCGACCAAGGAGAGTGTCATCGCTGCTAAGCTTTTCAGGTTTGCGTCGCATTCATCCCATGTGTTGCAACAGGCGCGCGATACTGAGTTGCTGCACACAGAGTTGTTCAGCCTTGAGCAACTAAAGCGCCATGCGCTGGAACTGGCTGACCAGCATCGCATCGATGCGCATCACGGACCGGACCGGCTGCTGCCGCGGCTGGCCGATAATGCCAAGGTGCTGCTGACGGCGTACAAGATTGTCACCGCCGCCACGCCAGGGCAACGGATTTTGCCGGCGGAAACCTGGTTGCTCGACAACTTCTATCTCATCGAACAACAGATCGGCCTGGCGCGGCGGAATTTGCCGCGTGGTTACAGCCGCCAATTGCCTCGCCTGGTTGATGGCCCCTCAGCTGGCTTCCCCCGTGTCTATGATCTGGCATTGCAGTTGATCTCGCATATGGACGGGCGGGTCGACAGTGACAACACCACCCAGATGCTGACCGCCTACCAGAGCATTGAACCGTTGCACCTGGGGGAACTGTGGGCATTTCCGATCATGCTGCAGTTGGCGCTGCTGGAGAACCTGAGTCGCGTCGCCCTGCGGATCGCCCTGCGTCGCGAGGACCTGGACGCGGCCAGAAAATGGGCGGACCGCATGCTCGCGACGGCGGAGCTGGAACCGAAAAAGCTGATTCAGCTGCTGGCTGAATTTGCCGACGCCGATGTGCCTCTGACCGCCCCGTTTGTTGAGGAATTTTACGTCCGACTCCAGGCCCAGGGACCGGCGATGGGCTTCGTTCAGGCCTGGGTCGAACAAAAATTGCTCGAACAGGGGATGACGGCAACGCAGTTGTCCGCCGCTGCCAGTCGTACGGCCGCCGCCAATCAGATATCGATCGCCAACAGTATCTGCAGCTTGCGTTTTATCGATGCACTGGATTGGCGGGATTTCGTCGAGGCGCTCAGTGTCGTTGAGCAGGCCCTGAGTGAAGATCCGCCGGGGGTCTACGCCGGGCAGGATTTTGCGACCCGCGACCGCTATCGGCACGTTATCGAAAATCTGGCGCGGGGAAGTTCGCGCACCGAGCTTGATGTGGCCCGTCAGGCCCTCAACCTGGCGCAGACAGCTGTTAGGAACTCTGGCAGCAACACTCGTCGCGCCCATGTCGGATACTATTTGATCGATCGCGGCCGGCAGGACCTGGAACATGCGATCGACTATCGAAAACCCTGGAGCCTGCGAGCCTGCCGCGGTTGTCGCCGCTTTGGACTGGTTCTTTACCTTGGCCCCATCCTGCTGTCGACCGCTTTTGCCACTGCGGGGATGTTGTTTCTTTTCGACGGGTTTGTGCTGCCTGATTGGCGTACTTGGCTTTTTGCCGGCAGCGGGCTGCTCGCCTTCTCCGCACTGATCGTTCCCCTGGTCAATCTCCTGGTTACCCTGGTCTTTCCGCCGCGCACCCTGCCACGGCTCGATTTTTCGGCGGGGATCCCCGATGGCTGCCGAACCATGGTCGTGGTCCCCACCCTCTGGAGCAAAAAAAGCGAAATCGACGAGCTTCTTGAAGCGCTGGAGATCCGTTATCTCGGAAATCGCGATGCAAACCTCTTCTTTGCCCTATTGACCGATTTTCCTGATGCGCCAGAGCAGTCGTTACCCGATGACGCCGGCTTGCTCGCTTACGCGCGCGCAGCGGTGCTGGCGCTCAACGAAACCTATCGCGAGGATAGGACGGGAATTTTTTATCTGTTCCATCGTCCCCGGCTGTGGAATCCCCACGAACGGGTATGGATGGGGTATGAACGCAAACGAGGCAAACTGGAGCAGTTCAATGCCTTGCTGCGTGGCGAGGCACAATCCGCATTTTCGGAGCAGGTCGGCAATCTCTCCATCCTCGGTTCGATTCGCTACGTCATTACCCTGGACACCGACACGCAGTTGCCTCGTGACGCGGCACGGACCCTGATTGGCAACCTGGCCCACCCGCTCAACCGGCCGGTTTACGATGCAGCCAAGGGAAGGATCACTGAAGGCTACGCAATTCTACAGCCCCGCGCTTCGATCAGCCTGAGCAGTGCCGGCCGATCAAGGTTTGCCAAGCTGTTTGCGGGCGAGGCCGGCATCGATCCCTACACCCGCGCAGTGTCGGATGTTTACCAGGATCTCTTCGGCGAGGGGTCGTTCATCGGCAAGGGGATCTATGATGTGGATGCCTTTCGTCAGGCAGTCGATGGCCGGTTTCCGGAGAATCTCATTCTCAGTCACGACTTGCTCGAAGGCGGCTATGCCCGTTCGGCGCTGGTGACCGATGTCGATCTGATCGAAGAGCAGCCTTCGAACTACGCCAGCGAAGTCAGCCGCCGTCACCGCTGGATACGCGGCGACTGGCAACTTGCCAGCTGGCTGCTGCCGCGCGTGCCCGCTCCATCCCCCAAAACAAATAAAACAGAGGAATCAAGCGAACCACAGGCGAAATGCCAAGCCAATCCCTTAAGCGCTTTGTCGATCTGGAAACTTTTCGACAACCTGCGACGCAGCCTGGTCTCGCCGGCACTGCTGGTGATTCTGGCCGGCGGGTGGTTGCTGGCCCCGGGAGCGGCAGGATTCTGGACCCTGTTGGTTGTGGCGGTCATCATCTTGCCCCCCCTGATCGGAACCGCGATCGAGCTGATCCGTAAACCTGAAGAACGCGCCGTCCTGGCGCATCTGGTTTTAACCGGTAAATCTGCAGGCCGGCCGATTCTGCTCGCCTTGCTGACCCTGGTCTTGCTCCCCTACGACGCCCTGATTTGCCTGGATGCCATCCTGCGCTCAGGAGTGCGCAGGATGTTCACCCGGCGTGGTTTGCTGCTCTGGCAACTGGCCACCTATGCCCGGCGCAACGCCCGGCGGACGCTGATCGACTTTTACTGCGAGATGTGGATAGCGCCGCTGCTGGCCGTTCTGCTGGCTTGGGTGTTATGGCAGTTCCGCCCGCTGGAATGGTTCTGCTGGGCGCCCCTGTTGCTGCTCTGGCTGGTCGCGCCGCTGGTCGGCTGGTGGATCAGCCTGCCGGTCGTCGATCCCGCACCCGGTTTGAGCGCTCTGCAGCGGGACTTCCTGCGCTCGGCGAGCCGGCGAACCTGGCACTTCTTCGCTCACTTTGTCGGTCCGGCCGATAACTGGCTGCCCCCCGACAATTTCCAGGAATATCCAGCAGCGGCCCTCGCTACGCGGACCTCGCCAACCAACATCGGCATGGCGCTGCTGGCGAATCTGACCGCCTGCGATTTTGGCTATATCGGCGTCGGTGAATGTCTGCGGCTGACCGAAAACACCCTGGCGTCCATGGAAAAACTGGAACGTTACCACGGCCATTTCTACAACTGGTACGATACCCGCACCCTCCAACCGCTGCACCCGCAATATATCTCGTCGGTCGACAGCGGCAACCTGCTCGGCAGTCTGCTCACGCTGCAGGCGGGGCTGGCCGAGCTACAGGACCGGCCGGTGCTGATCGACAATGCTTTTCAGGGGCTTCAGGATACCCTGCAGGTGCTGACCGAGCACCTGCCCGCGTCTTCTGCCCCGGATCTTGCGCTCAAGATCAGCTCGCTGCAGAGCAGGCTGCGCGCCGGCACCTCCGAGGGGGCGCCCCAGACCCCGGCGGCCGCCGATCGTTTGCTGGATGAGATTTGCCGCCTTGGCGAGACACTGCTGGTCTGGCTGCCCGCAGAGAGCAATATCGATGGCGAACTGTATGCCTGGGTGCAGGCCTTCGTCCGACAAGCACGCACTCTGCGCGATGAGCTTCGCGACCTGGTCGCCGAGCCGCAGCATTTCAGTGCGATCCCGACGCTGGCGGAGCTGGCCGGCACTGGAGCCGGCGAAACACCCAGCTCGGCACTGGCGTTACAGCGGATAAACACCGTCGAAAGGTTAATCGCTCGTTGCGGCCGACTGGCGGAGATGGATTTTTCATTTCTCTACGAGAGTTCGCGGGGTCTGCTTTGTATCGGTTACGATGTCGGCGAACGCCGTCGCGACCCGGCCTGCTACGACCTTTTGGCATCGGAAGCACGCCTGGCCAGTTTTCTGCTGATTGCCAAGGGGCAGGTTCCGCAGAAGCACTGGTTCTCCCTCGGCCGGCTGCTGACCAGCCATGGCGGCGCCATCAGTCTGATTTCCTGGAGCGGCTCGATGTTCGAGTACCTGATGCCGCAACTGATCATGCCGAGTTACCCCAACACCTTGCTGGCGCAGACCTGCAAGGCCGCGGTGGCCCGCCAGATCGAATACGGCCGGCAACGCGCCGTCCCCTGGGGCATTTCCGAGTCCTGCTATAACGCGACCGACATGCACCAGGTGTATCAATACCGGTCATTCGGCGTTCCCGGGCTGGGATTCAAACGCGGCCTGGGCGACGATCTGGTGATCGCTCCCTACGCCAGCGCCCTGGCCCTGACGGTGCTGCCGAAAGACGCCTGCCGCAATCTGCAGACCCTGGCCGAGAGTGGCTTTCTCGGCGATTATGGATTCTACGAAGCGATCGATTACACCCCGTCACGCGTGCCGCGGGGGAAGAAACACGTTACGGTGCGGAGCTTCATGGCGCATCATCAAGGCATGAGCCTGCTTGCCTTCGCCCATGTCCTGCTCAATCGGCCGATGCAGCGCCGTTTCATGTCCGATCCCCTGGTGCGGGCGACGGAGTTGCTGCTCCAGGAACGGGTGCCGAAGAAGGGCGGGACACTCCAACCGCACGCGGCCGAAGTGAACGCTTCCGCGCAGCCACCCGCCGAAGCAGCTGGTGGAATCATGCGGGTCTTCAGCAATCCGAATACGCCGATCCCCGAAGTCCATCTGTTGTCCAACGGCCGCTACCATGTCATGGTGTCGAATTCCGGCGGCGGCTACAGCCGCTGGGGCGACCTGGCCGTCACCCGCTGGCGCGAGGACGTCACCTGTGACTGCTGGGGTTCCTTCATCTATCTGCGTGACCGCGATAGCGGGCATTTCTGGTCAGCCGCCTATCAACCGACATTGCGCAAGGCCGATAACTATGAGGCCATCTTCGTCCAGGGACGCGCGGAATACCGGCGCCGCGATCAGGCGATTGAAGCCCACACCGAGATCAGCGTTTCGCCTGAAGACGATGTCGAGATCCGCCGGGTCACCCTCACCAACCAGTCGTCCCACACCCGGCATATCGAGGTGACGAGTTACGCAGAGGTCGTGCTGGCACCGCTCAATGCCGACCTGGCCCACCGCACGTTCAGCAACCTCTTCGTCCAGACCGAAATCCTGCCCGACCGGCAGGCGATCCTCAGCACCCGGCGGCGGCGCACTCCGGATGAACAGCCCCCGTGGATGTTCCACCTGTTGGCAGCGCCTGGCGCAATCAGCGACGCGCCTTCCTACGAGACGGATCGCAGCAAATTTATCGGCCGGGGGCGCTCGGCGGCCAATCCCCAGGTCATGGACAGCCGGAACGGCCACGCGCCATTGTCGAACACGGCTGGACCGGTTCTCGATCCAATCGTGGCGATCCGCCGCACCCTCAGCCTGGCGCCCGACCAGTCGGCCACAGTGCAGATCATCACCGGCGTCGCGCCCACGCGCGCGGCCGCATTGGCCTTGCTGGAGGAATACTGTGACCGGCACTTCGTCGAGCGGGCCTTCGAAATGGCCTGGTTCCAAAGCCAGGAGGTGCTGCGCCAGCTGGGTATCACCGAAACCGATGCCCAGGTCTATGGCCGGCTGGCCGCTTCGGTCGTCTACAGCAACGCCTTGCGCCGTGCTGCCCCCAGTGTGATCGCCCGCAATCAGCTTCGCCAGTCGGGGTTATGGCGGTTTGCTATCTCGGGCGATCTTCCCATCGTGTTACTGCGCATCGGCGACCTGAACCGTATCGACTTGGTCAAACAGGTCCTGCAAGCCCACGCCTATTGGCGGATGAAAGGGTTGGCCTCGGATCTGGTGATCGTCAACGAGGATTTTTCCGGCTACCGGGCGACCCTGCAAGACCAGATCATGGGTCTGATCAACGCAGGCCCCGACACCCAGATTATCGATAAACCGGGCGGGGTCTTCGTGCGGCGTGCCGAAGAGCTTTCAGAGGATGAGCGGGTCTTGCTCCAAACCGTCGCCCGCATCGTCTACAGCGATACCACAGACATTCTGATTGAACAGGTGGAACGCCGCGTCTCTGGTGAACGCGTATCGGACCGGTTGCAACCGGCGCGGCAGGCGGCAACGAAACAGACCCACCCCCTGCCGGACCGGGAGCGCATTTTTTGTAACGGTCTGGGTGGTTTTACGCCGGACGGGCACGAATATGTCGTCACCCTGGAGCCTGGGCAGACCACACCAGCGCCGTGGGTCAATGTGATCGCCAGCCCCCACATCGGCACGGTCGTCAGCGAGAGCGGCAGTGCCTATACCTGGGTGGGAAATGCTCACGAATTCCGCCTGACCAGTTGGCACAACGACCCGCTCAGCGACAGCAGCGGCGAGGCGTTTTACCTTCGCGACGAGGAAACGGGCGAGTTCTGGTCGCCGACGCCGTTGCCCGCATGCGGGCGGGCCGGGTATGTGTGCCGGCATGGCTTTGGCTACAGCGTGTTCGAACATGACCAGGCCGGCATCTCCTCGGAAATGCACACCTACGTTGCCATGGATGCGCCTGTGAAGTTTGCGGTGTTCAAACTGCGTAACCAATCGCAACGACCGCGGCGCTTGTCCCTGACCGGGTATTGGGAACTGGTCCTCGGTGAGTGGCGGCACACCAATCATATGCACATCGTGACCGAGGTTGACCTGGACAGCGGTGCGCTGTTGGCCCGCAATGATTATGGACACGAGTGCAACAATCGGGTGGTCTTCGCACAGGTCAGCGAGGTAGCGCGCAGAGTGTCCGGGAATCGTTCCGAGTTTATTGGCCGCAACGGTTCGCTGGCTCACCCCGCGGCGATGGCCCGCAAGCGGCTATCCAATCGGACCGGCGCCGGATTCGACCCCTGTGCCGCAATCCAATCCTGGATCGACCTGGCCGAAGGGGAAGAACGCGAGATCGTATTCGTTTTCGGTGCGGCACGCGATACCGCAGAAGCGCAGCAGTTTATTCAGCGCTTCTGCGCCCCGGCTCGTGCCCGGCAAGCTCTGGAAGGGGTGTGGGAGCACTGGAACCGCACCCTGGGCACAGTGTATGTGGAAACCCCGGACCCGGCTCTGGATGTCCTCACCAACGGCTGGCTGCTCTACCAGACGTTGTCGTGCCGGCTATGGGGGCGCAGCGGCTATTATCAGTCCGGCGGTGCGTACGGTTTTCGCGATCAATTGCAGGACACCATGGCGCTGCTTCATGCGACCCCCTGGTTGGCCCGCGAACAGATACTGCGTTGCGCCGCGCGGCAGTTCCTGCAAGGTGACGTACAGCACTGGTGGCATCCGCCGGACGGTCAAGGGGTGCGCACCCGGTTCTCCGACGATTATCTGTGGCTCCCGTATGCCACCTGCCGGTATGTTCAGACAACCGGCGATACCGGTATCCTCGACGAATCGATCCATTTTCTGGAAGGCCGCGCGTTGAATCCGGAAGAGGAGGCCTACTACGACAAGCCGCAGCGGACCCCCGAAGCGGCAAGCCTCTATGACCATTGCGTGCGTGCCATCAAGTATGGTTTACGCTTTGGCGAACATCACTTGCCGCTGATGGGATGCGGCGACTGGAACGACGGCATGAATCTCGTCGGTCGTGACGGCAGGGGCGAGAGCGTTTGGTTGGCGTGGTTCCTTTACGAAAACCTGCAGCTGTTCGCCGATCTGGCACGCACCCGAGGCGATGCGCCCTTTGCCGAGGTCTGCACGGAACAGGCGTTGTTGCTGCGCACCAACATCGAAGCACATGCCTGGGACGGGGGATGGTATCGGCGGGCCTATTTCGATGATGGCAGCCCTCTGGGCTCGGCCACCAATGAGGAGTGCCGGATCGACTCGATCAGTCAGAGCTGGGCGGTCATCTCCAAAGGTGGCGACCCAGGGCGCGCCCGCCAGGCAATGACGGCGGTGGATCAGCACCTGGTGCGCCGCGATGTGCAGCTGATTCAACTGCTCGACCCACCCTTCGATCAATCCGATCTTGAGCCAGGTTATATCAAGGGATATGCGCCCGGAGTGCGCGAAAATGGCGGCCAATATACCCACGCCGCGATCTGGGCCGCAATGGCTTTTGCCATGCTCGGTGACAGGGAGCGCGCCTGGGAATTATTCGCCATGCTCAACCCCGTCCATCACGGCAGTCAGCCACAGACGATTGAACGCTATCTGGTCGAACCGTACGTCATGTGCGCGGATATTTACGCGGTGCCCCCCCACACCGGACGAGGCGGTTGGACCTGGTACACCGGGGCGGCGGGCTGGATGTACCGCCTGAGTGTGGAGAGCCTCCTCGGACTGAACCTGGAGGTGGACCAACTGCATCTGACCCCCTGTATTCCAGATCATTGGGCCTCGTACAAAATCCATTACCGCTATCGGGAGACCGTCTATCACATTAGCGTCAAGCGCAGCAGCGGAAAGTCCCAGGAAATGATTCGCGTCACGCTGGACGGGGCCATGATCAATGAAGGCAACGCAGGCATGATTCCCCTTGTGGATGACCACAGGGATCATGACGTCGAGGTTGATTTGATTTGAAATTTAAACTGCCCCAAGCCGTTGGCCGGATCATGCCTTCTCATAAGGTGCAGGACGATAACTTGATCGCTGGCGGGGAGTCTCAAAGGTGAGATCGCAGCGACGCCAATCCATCAAATACGACATTTCCGCTAAATATGACGGGCTTGCCTGGGCTCGTCCAGATCCCACCCACGCCTATAGATAAAATTCCTCACTACAATCAGCCTCTTGCTGAAGGGGGTAGGTAGATTATCGCTGGCATGTTCATTGCGAATTATATTTATTCCCTCTGTGGGCATTTACTCCCCACGGGCATATCAATTTTCTAGAAAGGAACAGTAATGGGGCAATTTGTCGAGGCGTCAACTGCGACGGGTTATGACAGAATCTTCCGTTTGATTCAGAAACGGATCGCCGACCGGCTGTCGCTCCCGATCGAAATTCGTTTATGGGGAGACCATGTCTATCGGCTGGGCAAAGGCGAACCGGCCGTCGAGATCCTGGTTGAAGACCGCCGGGGGCTGGCGGCGCTGCTGCGCCTGGATGAACTGAAAATCTGTGAAGCCTATCTGTCCGGCAGTCTGGATGTCAAAGGCGACATGCTGGGATTCGCCAGCCTGCGCGGCCTGTTGAAAGATCATCATCCCCTGCACGCCCTGTGGCAGCGGATCATGCCGCTATTTGTCGGTCGGGTGCAGACCGATCGAAAGGCGATCGCCGGCCATTATGACTTCAGCAACGAGTTTTATCTCAGCTTCATGGACCCGACCCGCTGTTATTCGCAGGCGATCTTCGCTGACGACGCAGAACATCTGGAAAGCGCTCAGCGACGCAAGCTTGATTTTGCCATCGACGCCTGCCGCCTGAAAGCTGGTGATCGGGTACTGGATGTCGGCGGCGGCTGGGGCAGTTTCACCGAGCACGCCGGGCGACGTGGCATCCAGGTCACCTCTCTGACGATTTCCAAACAGTCGGAAATCTACCTGGCCGATCTGATCACGCGGCAGCAGCTACCCTGCCAGGTGCTTAACCGAGACTTTTGGGAACACACAACGCCGGAACCATACGATGCCATTGTCATTCTCGGGGTGATGGAGCATCTGCCCGACTATCCGGCCGTACTGAAACAGTTGCAGCAGTTGCTGAAACCCGGTGGGCGCGTCTATCTCGATGCCAGCGCTTTTCGCGAAAAGTATTCCAAACCCAGCTACGTGTCCCGTTACATCTTTCCGGGCGACCATGCCTACTTCTGCTTGCACGAGTTTCTTGCCAAAGTGGCAAAAAGCCCGCTGGAGGTACTGACGGTCCATAACGACCGGCATAATTACTACCTCACCTGCAAGGCCTGGGCAGAGAACCTGGAAGCTGCCAAGGAGGAGATTGTCAGCCGCTGGGGAGAGGAGCTTTACCGCCGCTTTCGGCTTTACCTCTGGGGCTCGGCCCAGGCCTTTCTCTGCCGTTCGATGGATGCCTACCGGGTGGTCCTGGAGTACCCGGATAGGTAAACGAACACCTTGCCGTTCAAACCCGTCGTAACAACAGGTTTCTCGGCAGAGTCTGCTGGCGTTGACCTCAACAAGCCAGCCCAGATCATGCAGAGAGTTCAGGACAGCCACGGTCAGCCGCGCCAAGGCCGTCCGCCTGACCCGTCACATTTCGCATTACTGTTGAATATGATGGGGGGTGTTGCCGACCCCTCCCTTTTCCGGGTTGGCACTTTCCGGAATCTCTACATAATCCCAATGACTTGCAGCAACAGCCGGCCCGATCGATTTCCGGCACGTTCATTGCCTTCTACTATTAAATGCGGAAATTTCTTGTAGACGACGCAAGCCGGTCAATATTCGAAAAAGGAGAAGCGATGAGTAACAGTCGTGAAAAACTCGGCATAAGGGCTGTTTCATCAAGTCAAAGGCTTGGCCGCAAGCTCACTGGCGTGGAGTCGGTACAGAACAACATGACTGTCACAAACAAGATAACCGCAAAGTAAGTAACCTGCTCGCCTGGAATCTCAGCGAGCCCTCCGACTCCGTGGGTCTGTTGAGGTTTCAGGACAGTCGGCAAATTTTCGGCTGCAACGCTTCTGAGGAGGCACAAAATGAAACCGTACACGATAATTGGCATCTTCCTGATCATCATCGCCGTCGCGGCATTTGGCTATCAGGGGATCAATTACACGACTAAAGAAAAAATCATCGATCTCGGCCCTTTGCAGATGACGGCTGAGAAAACCAATACCCTGCCCCTCTCGCCGATCGTCGGTGGGATCGCACTCGTCGGCGGAATCGCGCTGCTGGTCTTGGGGCAGAAAAAGAGCTAAACAAGAGCAAACCTCGGGAAGGAGACGAGTATGTTATGGACAATTTCAGTCATTCTCATCGTTCTGTGGCTGCTGGGGCTGGTGAGCAGCACCACGATGGGCGGTTTTATTCACATATTGCTAGTCATCGCCATTATCGTGATCGCGGTCAGTGTTATTCAGGGGCGCAGAGTTTGAGCATAAGGACGTGGCAGTCTATGTTCCAGTTGATCAATGGAGTTGAATCATGAATCACACCGACATGATGAACCATACCGGGGGATGGATGGACGGATTTATGGTCCCGGAGACGTGGGTTTGGCCGGTGGTCGGTGTGCTGTTGGTGGTTCTGCTGACCTTGGCGATTTTCAAACTGGTCAAGAAATAACGTCGGGGGCTGGATCGGTCTGGGAACGGTACCAACGATCATGTAAGGCCTCAGCATGCTGAGCAAATAAATAACCGGCAGTGTTATGCGCCACCGATACAGCCGCCCCACCTTATGAGGGAACAGCGACTTTGCTCGGGTGCGCAAGGACAGCGCAGTCTGACACTGCAACGTTAAGGTCTATGTGGAGTAGATTGTATGCAAGCATCAAATATCGGAATGATCTTTGAAGGAATCACCGAAGCCAAGCGGGGAAACACATTTCTTGGTCTACAACTTTTCGGGAGTTCCATGAATGTCTCTCATTTGCCGGAGGCTAAAGCCTGGTATGGCTACTGTCTGGCTGTCGAGAAAAACGCCTTTGCTATGGGGATTGCCCTCTGCCATGAAGCGAGGAAGCTCAAGCCAAGCAGCGCAGATATTTATCTGGCGCTTGGCCGGATTTATCTTCTGGCTGGGCGCAGGGGTGCGGCCATCAAGACCTTTCAGCAGGGGCTGAAGCTGGACAATAGCCGGGAGATAAACAGCCTTCTGAAGAGTATCGGTGTCCGCCAACCGGTTGTGTTTCGTTTTTTAAGACGAAGCAACAAAATAAACATTTTCGCTGGAAGTCTGTTGTCTAGAACTGGCCTTCGCTAAGGCTCGACCAACAGCTATGTGCTGCGATTGCGGAAATCCAGCTGTGAGATTGAGGGCACTGAATGTTCGCCGAACTGGCCCGGCGCAGTATCGATTCGACGCATGATCAACCGCGGATCGTTGGGGGGGGCTGGACGATGCGACAGGCGCCGGACAGACAACCAGGAATGACGGGGTGAACCATGGCTAACTACACGAACCCGGAGCAGCCGGATGTCAACCTGTTGCGAATGAGTGCAGAAGAGTGCTTGCGCAATCGGCGCGTTCCCGACGAACTCACGAATTCAGCGGAACTGCTGCCGCGACTCGTTCATCAACTGCAGGTCCATCAGCTTGAATTGGAGATGCAGAATGAGGAACTGCGGAGTTCAAGGGCAGAGACCGAGCGGTTGCTGGAGCGCTATACCGATCTTTATGATTTCGCCCCGATCGGCTACGTCACCCTCGGCCTTAACGGAAATATCCGCGCCGTGAATCTCATCGGCGCTGAACTGCTGGGGAATGAGTGCTCCGACTTGATCGGCTGTCGTTTCGGGCAGTTTGTTGCCGCAGAAGACTCTTCCTGTTTCACGGCCTTTCTCGAAAAATGCTTTGCAAGTCAAACCAAAGAGGCTTGTGAGCTCAGACTTCTGATTGATACACAGCGGCCGCTTTATGTGCAGATCGAAGCCCTGACCTCTAATTTGGGGCAAGAATGCCGCATGGCCATCGTCGATATCACAGCACGCAAGCAGCTGGAAAAGAAGCTCGACAAATTGCGCAGCGACCTCTCCGCCCGCGCCGCTGAACTGGAGGCGGCAAATATTGACCTGGAAGCATATAACTCCACTGTCTCCCACGACCTGCGCCAGCCACTGGTGATTATCAGCTGCTATGCTCAGTTTCTCCAGGAACTATGCGACAACCAAACCAACAAGCGTTTCAAGGAATATCTCCGTGAAATCGAAGAAAGTGCGATGCTCATGGGTCGACGCATCGATTTCCTTCTCAGTTTTTCCAGCGTCGGCCACAAAAATTTGTGCTGGGAACAGGTTGATCTGAGCGCCATGGCGAGAGAACTGGCCACGGGCCTGAAGCTGACGGCACCGTGGCGCCATGTCACGTTCCGGATTACTAAGGGGATTCGCATCACCACCGACCCGGAGTTGTGCAGACTGCTTCTGGAAAATCTTATCGGCAATGCCTGGAAATTTACTGGCGAACAAGAAGAGGCCGTCATCGAATTCGGTGCAACCCAAATTGATGGAAAGCTGGTTTGTTTCGTCAAAGATAACGGCCCGGGTTTCGCGAAGGCCGATGCCAAGAAGGTATTCAGCCCTTTCCAACGCCTACCCGGATCAATCGCCAAGGGGTATGGCATCGGCCTGGCCACGGTGCAACGAATTATCCAGCGACATGGTGGAAGTGTCTGGGCCGAAAGTGCTTTGGGGATGGGTGCGACCTTTTTTTTCCAACTCGGGTAACCAGAACGGAGATTGTCATGAAGGACCAATGAACTAAATTTGTCGAAAAGCTCTCGGCAGAGATGGTTGAATGGGATGTGCAGATCGAGCGCCTCAAGGACAAAGCGGAAAGCGTCACAGCCCTGCAGCTGAAACGGGATCTGGTGGCGGAAAAACTGCATGGGATTGCGATGGCCAGCGATCATGAATGGGAAGACATGAAAGACGGTGCGGAATAAATCTGGGATGAGGTCAAGGGGCTGTCAAGAGGCACCATTAAGAAGTCCGGATAGCTGTCAGCATCGCGAGCGGACTTATGGTCTGCTCTGGCTCATTGCTTCGAGCCTAGCAACGCCCTGCGAGTGCGGAAATTCAGTATTGAGGTTGAGCGGAACAGGATGAGCGAAAAGCACTCACCGTAGCGGTCAAGGGAGATTGGCCCATGCATAAATTCAGGCAGCATTGGAGCAACCTGCGTTCGAGCTTCTGGTTTTTGCCTTCGTTGATTGTTCTGGTCAACATTATCCTCGCGGTTGTTTTTATCGAAGCCGACTCCGCCGGGAGCGACCGCTGGCTGGCCCAGTGGCCGCTCCTGTTCGGGGCCGGGGCGGAAGAATCGCGACAGATGCTGGCGACGCTGGCCGGTTCAATGATGACCGTTTTGGGCGTCACCTTCTCCATGACCCTGGTGGCCCTGACTTTGGCTTCAAGTCAATACACCTCGCGCATTCTGCGCAACTTCATCCGCAGCAAGGTCACCCAGGGAGCCCTCGGGACCTTTGCTGGAACTTTTGTCTATTGCCTGATTGTGTTGCGCACCATCCGCGGCAGCGGCGGAGCGGAATTTGTCCCCGGGCTGGCCGTGTTCTTCGCCTTTGCGCTAGCCCTCACTAGCGTCGGCGTGCTGATTTTCTTTATTCACCATATCGCCACATCGATTCAGGCTTCCAGCATCATCGCCACGGTCGCGCACGAAACCATAGTGTCCATTGACCAGCAGTTTGAAAAAAAAATCGGCCAGGATCCTGCAGAAGATGAGGATGAGTCCAAGCAGCTTCGGTTGCTGGCAGAGAAACACTGGCGCACTGTCCCGGCGCGGATCAGCGGTTACATTCAGAGCGTGGATGGGGGAGCGCTGATCCGCCTGGCCAGCCAAAGGCAGACGATCCTGCGGATGGAACAGGGTGTCGGTGATTTCGTCGTCCGTGGCACGGCCCTGGCATCCCTTGCCAGGGAAGCCCCTCTGGATCTGAAGACGATCGCTGCCGTTCATGCGGCGTACCATATAAGCAGCCATCGCACCGTCGATCAGGACCCTGCCTTTGGCATCAGGCAGATCGTCGACATGGCTCTCAAAGCCCTCTCCCCCGGGGTCAATGACATCTCGACGGCGGTGATGTGCGTCGATTATCTGTCGGCGATTCTGGCGCAGCTGACCATGAAAGAGCTTCCACCTCTACGCCGCTACGAGGGGGGGGAACTGCGGCTGGTCGGCATCGGCCCGACCTTTGCGAGTCTGTTGGGCGAATCCTTCGATCAGATACGCAGCAGCGCTGCCGGCAATGCCGCCATCTTGACGCGCATGCTCAGCGCCCTGGAGACCATTCTCAGTCTGACGGATCGTTCACACTGCCGCAAGGAGCTCGCCACTCAGGTGCAGTGGATCGCCGAGCTGGCCCAACGCAGTATCGACTCAAGGCATGATCTTCAGCGGATCGAGCAGCGCTCAAAGGCGCTGCGTGACAAGCTCATCTGCGCACCGTTTTCGTCTATGCATGAATCTGTTTGAGTCATCCCCTCTGCGACGCACTGCATCCTGGGCAGGCCAATCTACCATATGTGGTAGTTATATTAAATGTGGCGACCGCAAATGGCTGGCTTATAATTTCTCCATCCTTAAATCGTAAGTTTATTCCATAAATACAGGTAATTACGCAGACAGGCCGGAAGCTTTTCCTCGGCACGCGAATTGCGATCTATATGATCAGATCATTTTTTCAAAGGAGACTAACGATGCTGGGAATCCTGCCAATCGTCATCGTTGTTTTGCTGTTGTTAGGGTCCATGCCGGTGTGGGCCCACAGCCGGGACTGGGGGTACGTCCACTGAGTGGATTCGGTCTGATCCTGGTGATTCTCCTTGTCCTGATGCTGATGGGTCGGATTTAGACAGGCAGACGCGCAGATGAAATCAGGGGGGTATGTGTCCATGCCGCTGATGCATGTCGCCGCGGTTCTGATCGTCGTTTTATGGCTGTTGAGCTAAGTTGCAATATTCCGCCAATTCCCCCGCGAGCGCTACATTTTTCGCTAAAAGCTCACTTCTGCAACGCTCCCTGAAAGCAAAGTGACTAGCCTGGCTCGGAAGACGATGGATCGAATCAGCATTTCTGTCACGGATTATGGAAAGGGGATTTCTTCCGAAGACTGTTCTCGACTCTTCAGGCGATTCTTTCCGGTCAAAGGACAAGAAAGTGGCGGGACCGGTTTGGCCTGTATATTTCCAAGCTTCTGGCTGAGGCTCATGGCGGGCATCTCTAGGGGGAGCATGGTCAGCGTGGGAAGGACCTTCTCTCTCGCCCTGCCCATCGAGTGACTGGGTTTTCTGTGTCGTGAGGAATCGAATCACAGCGTGATGGCGATTATGATTAGTGCGTCCCCTCATAAACCCAATTCAGGCCCCGGAGATTTTCCAGGGCCTGAACGATGCTGTACCGACTGCTTGCTGTTGTTAAGAGCGGATTTCGATCCGCTTCGGCTTGGCCGCCTCGGATTTGGGGATGATTAGGGTCAGGACGCCGTTGCGTAGCTCCGCAAAACTCTTATCTCCATCGAGCAGATCGGGAATCTTGAACTGCCGATAATAGTTCGCCGCAGAAAATTCCTGCAATATGGGCCGACCACGCCCCACCGATTCGACGGTTCCTTTAATGGTTAAAATGCCTTTCTCCAGACTTATTTCGAGACCGCTCTTTTCGACTCCGGGCATATCAGCGGTCAAGGTCAGACTTTCTATCGATTCAAAGATATCGACTGCTGGAACAAGGACCCTGCCTGGAGAACGAATTTCCTCACGGTTGGCCGGGACCGTTTCCTGTTGTTTGCTTATTTCATGCGCTGTCATCGCTCTGTCCTCCCTATTCGCTCTGTTTCTCTCATGCTGTGATCAGCTGGTATGTAATGAGATCTTTCTCGGTTTTTCAATGTCCGCTTTGGTCAGAGTAATATGCAAAACTCCGTTCTTGCATTCGGCGGATACTTTTGTCGTATCGATGTTGGCGGCCAGATCGACGGTGCGCATGAATTTGCCGGCGCCACGTTCATGCCGATGCCAGGTGTAGTCTTTATCCTCACTCTCTTTTCTTTCCCCGGAAAGCGACAGGGTGCGCTGCATGACATTCAAGTCAAGAGCATCCGGCTCGATACCGGGAACAAGTGCCTCAATGTAATAATTATACTCGTCCTCACTCAGGTTGATCCTTGGATAGCCACCGACGCCGAGTCCTGGCAGGAAGGATGTCGAGTGACCTCGTCCGAGCCCACGAAACGCCTGATCCATCTCCCTGCGCAGCATGTCCATCTCCTGAAACCAATCCCAGCTTGTCATTTTGTCCTCCTTTTTGGATTGTGGTGAATCTTTATGCAGTATTGCTCTGCCTGTTCGCGGTTTAATACTGATCCGTTTGGAGCCGACCGAAAGGTCATCTGCAGACAAAAACACCGTCCCATCCGTTTCCCCTTGCGGGCTTCACAAAGCGCCAACAACAACCGGCAAGCTGCCCTCTGTCGCCCTTTCGGTGTGTGGGGTCGGCTTGAGGGGTCAGCCATATCATGTCCGCGCATTATCATCATTTACCGCCGGAACGTCGGCCCGAACCCCCGTCACCATCCGGAGTCATACCTTTGAGAAATTTGAAGAGGTCACTCTCCGTCGAAAGAACCAGGGTCGTGTCTTCGGCGATGATGTCTTTGTAAGCCTGCATGGTCCGGGTAAATTCATAAAACTCCACCGCCTCAGGGCTCTGGTTGTAAGCACTCGCGTAGATTTCGGTCGCTTTCGCGTCCGCCACACCGCGAATCTCCTCGACCTTCCGGTAGGCCTCAGACTGGATCTTGTTCAGGTCACGCACCCGATTGCCGCGGATTCTGGCGGCCTCACCGTTCCCTTCGGACAGGAAGCGTTCCGCGATCTGCCGTCGTTCGCTGATCATTCGATCGTAGATCTTCGGGCGCACGCTCTGATTGTAGTTGATCCGCTTGAAGCGGATATCGAGCAATTCGATACCAAACACCTGGACCTTCTCGGCCGCTGCGACAAATATCTCCTGTTCGACCAGCTTGCGCCCCTTTTGGATCGGCACCAGTGCGCCGATATCGAGTTCCTGCTGCGCTCCGGTGAGAAGGACGTCGCGCAGCGGCACGCGGTCCCTTGTGGTGCGGATGATTTCGATCAGTTCGTGTTTGGCGACAGCGTTACGGGTCTCGCTGCCGAGAATATCGTCCAGGCGGGACTGGGCGCTGCGCTCATCGCGCAGGCGCAGAAAGTACTGGAGGGGATCGGTAATCCGCCAGCGGGCGAAGAGATCGACCGAAATGTAGAGCTTGTCCTTGGTCGGCATGTCCGACGGACTGCCGTCCCACTCGAGAACCCGCTTGTCGATCGGGTTGATGTTCTGGATAAACGGTACCTTGAACTTCAGGCCGGCGGACGTCACCGGAGCGCCGACCGGCTTGCCGAACTGGGTGATAATAACCTGCTCGACTTCGCTCACCGTATAGATCGAACTGATCGAGACGTACACCCCGACAGCCAAAATTACGAGGAGCACGATTGACTTGATGTTGTTCATGATTTATCTCCCTTCTGGGAGTCGAGATTCAGCAATGGCAGGATGCTGCGCGACTGTTCATCGATAATGATCTTCGAGTTTATGTGCGGCATGACATCCTGCAGGGTCTCGATATAGATGCGACGGCGAGTGACCTCCGGGGCCTTGCTGTATTCCGCCAACAGGGCGCTGAACCGGGCAACATCGCCTTCCGCTTCATTGATCCTCTTGAGCCGGTAGCCATCGGCCTCGCGGATGCGCTGGTCCTTCTCGCCTTCGGCCAGCGGGATCACCTTGTTGTAATCGCGCCGAGCTTCGTTGATCAGTTTCTCTTTCTCCTGCTGAGCCTGGTTGACTTCGTTGAACGACTCCTGCACCGGCTGGGGCGGATTGATGTTCTTCAACTGCACCTGGTCGATGCTGATCCCCATGGCATATTTGGTGGAGAGGGCCTGCATCTTGGTCAGCGCTTCTGTTTCGATTTCCTGCCGGCCGATGGTGATGACCTCGTCCACGGTGCGGTCACCAACGACTTCACGCATGACGGATTCAGAAACATAGCGGAGGGTTTCACTCGGTTCGCGCACCTCGAAAAGGAATTTAACCGGGGCCGAAATGCGGTATTGCACCACCCATTCCACCAATGCGGCGTTCAGGTCCCCTGTCACCATCTCCGTTTCTCGTCTTGTCTCCCGCTGTCCGCCGCGAGAGCTCTGGTAGGGATCGCTGGCGCCTGGGGTCGCGAATCCGAATTCCTGCTTTAATTGCCGTTTGACGGGAACGATGGTCGTTGCATCAATGCCCAGCGGCAGCTTGAAATGCAGCCCGGGCGGAACGTCCTTGAGATATTTGCCAAAGCGCTGGACCACAGCGACCGAGTCACTCGGCACGGTGTAATAGGCCGTCCATGCGAGCAGGGCGGCCAGAACCAGGAGAATCAGGACGATCCCGCCGCGCGGACCGCCACTCGATAGAACCTGTCGCAACCGATCCTGAGCCTGTTGGAATAGAAGCTCAATATCGCTACCAGGGCTACTCCCGCTGCCCCTGGAGCCGGTCGGGCTGTTATTATCGTTCTGCTGAATCATGGGAGTGCTCCTCTGTTTGTGCGCGACTGGGCCAAGAGGCCCTGGCCAGCTTATTTCTTGCGTAGTCTGCCAATAACCAGGATCAGCAGAACCCCAATGACGATGCCAACCACCGTCCAAATGACGATTCCACCACTCATCCATTCCGTTATCTGGTTCATCAGCAAACTCCTTTCGCCACGTAACATTCTGTTTTGACCGACTTGGTTTCGGGAGAGACAGGGGGAGATTTTCATCCCACCTCTCGCTAGTCCCTGAAATTCCAGGGACAAGCCGCTGACCCTTAGCCGGCCAATTTTGTATTATCCTCAACGCTGCTGCTTTTTGGCTATCTGCTCATCGAGCCAGTAACCTTTACGGTCGTAAAGCCGGTAGAGTATCGCCTCATACTCTCGGGTCAGTTGCGACTCCCTGGTATATTCCGGGGACTGCCTGATAACATCCTGGGGAAGGTTGACAAAGACTTTCGATTCCAGCCAACTAACCCGCTCGATCCACTGAGGAGCGATGAGAACCATTTTCCCCGGTCGCCAGTTTCTGGTGTCAATGATGAGGTAACGAATCGCCCACGTCTCGTCATCGATAATAAAGTCGTCAACGCGGCCAATCTCGCCGTCAAGGACCTGGATGTGGTTGCCGGTGACATCATGCGTGCTGCGCAAAAATGGATCCCAGGATTTTTCCTCCTGGTTGGATTCTTTCAACTGCTCAGGATCACTCATAATAAAGGGGTAACTCCCCCACATGTGAGGGCCTCCCCAATAGTTCGGCCAGCCATAAAACCCGTAGTAGGCATCCTCAAACTGTCGTGACACGGGCTTGTTGCTATCCAGGGAGGGGCTGTCCTCAATTTGTTGCTTGGTCAAATTGATTTCGATTCGTCGTTTTTCCCTGACCACAGAGCCCAGCGCATAGGGGGAAATCAGAACCTGCCGATCCTCAAGCCAGTTTCCTGTATCGGCAACCAGGTAGCGAATGGTCCAGTGCCGGTCATCGAAGTAAAATTCTTCGACCTTGCCGATTTCCCCGTCGATACCGGACAACTTGTAACCCTTGAGTCGGTTTGCTTGGTAAAACATAGCGCTCTCTTTCCGTTGCAACTGCGCTTGGGTACGTCCCCCCCTGGTGAAGCTACTCTTCAGGAAAAATAATCGCGCAGCAGATGATCTCGCCCCGACGGTTCTCGGCGCGGCCTGCCTGGGTGCGATTGTCTGCAACCGGATTTGTTTCTCCACTGCCACGGGCGACCAACCTGTTCGGATCGATAGCAAAATTATCGACCAGGTATTGCTTGACGGCAGCGGCCCGGCGCTCGGAAAGGTTCTGGTTATAGACATTTTCGCCGACAGAGTCAGTGAACCCGGCGATAAGAATGTAGGGAACATCTTTGTTTTTACGGATGAAGTCGCCGGCTTTTTTCAACTCCGCAGCAAACTCCGGCTTGATCTCCGACTTGTCGAAGTCGAAATTGATGTACAGGGCCAACTTGAGGGTGCAGCCGGACTCATCAACGATGACACCTTTGGGTGTCGCGGGACATGTGTCGCGGGAATCGAGAACCCCGTCGCCATCACCGTCGCCATCACGTGGCTTAACGGTCGCCGGCGCGCCGGCGACCGGGATATTCTTCCGCTCCAGAAAGACACTCTCCACGAAAGACCCGAGCTGGCCGGGTTCCGCCAGCGCTTGTGCGGTTTCTGAAAATCCGCAGCCGTCAGCGTTTGCGACTTCCTGGAGAAATTTTTCACCGGCGGGATTGTCGCCAACGGCTATCGTGTAGGTACAGAGCGTATCTCCCATCTCAGCTTTAAGCTTCGCCAAGGCTGCTGGGGCGCGGCTCATTCCTGCCTCCACCAGACCATCACTGACGATGATGATCGCTGACGTCCCCCGGCTTCCCTGCAAATCTTTTCCGGCCGCCTCAAGGGCCGTTGGCAAGGGGCTGGTGCCGCCAGCATAATTGACGCTGCTAAGGCCTTTCTGCAAACCGCTCCGGGAATATTGCGTCATCCCGTAAGCCAGGGTGGTTGGTTTATTCCACTTTTGGGCACGATGACCGAAGGTACGCAGACCGGCGTTGAAGTTAAGGTCGGCAGGCAGGCTCTGATTGATAGCACCGATAAGGTTTCTGGCGGTCAAAGCTCGCTGTTCATTCTCCCTGACCATAGAGGATGATGTATCCAGGATGACCACGAAGTTATCCACTTTTGGAGTATATTGTCCCGCAGGAAACACTTGCGGTGAAAATTCCGGTGGGTTCTCTTTGGCGGTTATTGTGGCACAGCCAGAAAGCATGGCGCCAATTGCCAGAACTGATATCGCACTATAAACCATTATTTTCATTTGAACCTTCCCCTCTTTGGTTGATGACCTGTCGTGAGTTTATATGTCCGAGATTCCTATTCTCCGAAGACCTTCTTGACCTGCCCGACCTTGCGCTGCGTTTGTCCGGC
>JAFGXV010000031.1 GCA_016936455.1 Desulfuromonadaceae bacterium | reverse complement strand
CCGCATCAACGGTTGAAGGTTCGACGGTCAAAGGCAGCCTGGTCAACACGGTGGGCGGTGCTGCGGTGAATCTGGCAGCGGGTAATCGGGTTGAAGCCAATCAGGCCGCTACAAATATCAAGGACTCCTCGGTTCAGGGCAACCTGGTCAATACCGTTGCCGGCGCCGGCGTCAACCTGGCGGCGGGTAACCGGGCGACGGCTAATCAGGCGGCGACAACCATTGAAGGTTCAACCGTCAAGGGCAATGTTGTGAACACTGTCGGTGGTGCCGGGATCAATCTGGCTGCCGGCAATCGGGTCGAAGCCAATCAGGCGTCGGCCACGGTTAAAGATTCAACTGTTCAGGGGAACCTGATCAATACCGTGGCTGGGGCTGGTGTTAACCTGGCTGTTGGCAATCGTGCAACAGCCAATCAAGCAGCGACGACCATTGAAGGTTCAACGGTCAAGGGCAATATTGTGAACACTGTCGGTGGTGCCGGGATCAATCTGGCAGCTGGAAATCGGGTGGAAGCCAATCAGGCCTCGGCAACCGTCAAGGACTCGACGGTTAAAGGAAACCTGATCAACACGGTGGGCGGGGCTGGTGTTAATCTGGCGGTAGGCAACCGGGCGACGGCTAATCAGGCGGCAACCAAGATTGAAGGTTCGACGGTCAAAGGGAACATTGTTAATACGGTCGGTGGTGCTGGAATCAATCTGGCAGCTGGTAACCGTGTGGAAGCGAATCAGGCTGCGGCAACAATCAAGGATTCGACCGTGCAGGGCAACGTGACCAACACCGTGGCTGGCGGGGCGTTGAACCTGGCGGCGGGCAACCGGGCGACAGCGAACCAGGCCGCGACCCTGATCGAAGACAGTAACGTCAAGGGCAATATCCAGAATACCGTCGGCGGAGCCGCGCTCAACCTGGCGGTGGGCAATAAGTCCGAGGCCAATATGGCGACCACTAAAATCAGCAACAGCTCGGTATCGGGCAATATCACCAATAAAGTAACGGGCGCGGCCTTGAACCTTGCCGCGGGGAATCAGTCCACTGCGAACATGGCGACAACGCAGATCAGCGACAGTACCGTGCGTGGCGACATCAGCAACAAGGTGACGGGTGCGGCGCTGAACCTGGCGGTTGGCAACAAGTCCGAGGCCAATATGGCGACGACGAAAATTACGGACAGTACGGTTCGTGGCAATGTATCGACATCCGTCACCGGCGGAGCCATCAACCTTGCGGCTGGTAACCGTGCCACGGCCAACATGGGAACGGTTGAAGTGGAAAACAGTACGGTGGGCGGCAACCTTTCGTCCCGGGTCAAGCCGGGTGCTTCAACGCTGAATCTCGCGTTGGGTTCCAAGGCCGAGGCCAACTCCGGCGCTATTATCATCAAGGATGGCAGTACCGTAAGCGGCAATGTTTCGGTTGTTTCGGGCAAAGGTATTACGGTTAATGATACCGATAGTCCGCTCAGCTTTGGTCAAAATATCAATATCGCCACCGGAAGCGGCAAGTCCCATAAAAACTCGGTCATCATGAAGTGATTTTGGTCAAGTCAGTTTAAGAAAAAGAGGCCGCTGCTGAAAAGCAGGCGGCCTCTTTAATTTTAATATCTTGCCGGAGAAAGTGTTTCTTAAACGATGGCTTTCATGCCGTTCATGGCGGCGCGCAGTTCCTGGCCGATGTGCTCGATGTAGTGACCGCGGATCTGATCGTTGACCTGCACCAGCAGCATGTTGTCGACGTGGTTGTCATCACCGGTGAGCCCTTTGCCGATGACCTCGGTGGACAAGTCGGCCATGAAATCCTGCAGCAGGGGAACGCAGGCGTGGGCGAACAGGTAGCAGCCGTACTCGGCGGTGTCGGAGATGACGCGGTTCATCTCGTAGAGCTTCTTGCGGGCGATGGTGTTGGCGATCAGCGGTGTTTCGTGCAATGACTCATAGTAGGCGGATTCGGGCTCGATGCCGACTTCGATCATGCTCTCGAACGCCAGCTCGACGCCGGCCTTGACCATGGCCACCATCAGGATGCCCTTGTCAAAGTATTCCTGCTCGGAGATTTCACCGGCGGCCTCGGTCTGCTCGAAGGCGGTCTGGCCGGTTTGCTCGCGCCAGGTCAGCAGGTTGACGTCGTCGTTGGCCCAGTCTTGCATCATGGTGGAGGAAAAAACACCGGTGATGATGTCGTCCATATGCTTTTGGAACAGGGGACGCATGATGTCTTTGAGCTCGTCGGCCAGTTCACAGGCGATGAGCTTGGCCGGGTTGGACAGGCGATCCATCATGTTGGTGATGCCACCGTGCTTGAGGGCCTCGGTGACGACTTCCCAGCCGTACTGGATCAGCTTGACGGCGTAGGCGGCTTCCATGCCCTCGGACACCATCTTGTCGAAGCACAGCAGGGAACCGGCCTGCAGCATGCCGCACAGGATGGTCTGCTCGCCCATCAGGTCGGATTTAACCTCGGCAACGAAGGAAGACTCCAGCACGCCGGCGCGGTCGCCGCCCTGGGCGCTGCACAGGGCCTTGGCGATTTCGAGGCCGTCACCGTTGGGGTCGTTTTCCTTGTGCACGGCGATGAGGGTGGGGACGCCGAAGCCGCGCAGGTACTCGGCGCGTACCTCGGAACCGGGGCACTTGGGCGCGACCATGATGACCGTCAGGTCTTTGCGGATCTGGGTGCCTTCTTCGACGATATTGAAGCCGTGGGCATAGGAGAAGACGGCGCCCTGCTTCATCAGGGGAACAACGGTTCTGACCACGTCGCTGTGCTGTTTGTCCGGGGCCAGGTTCATGACGATGTCGGCGCTGGGCAGCAGTTCTTCGTAGCTGCCGACGGTGAAGCCGTTTTCCGTGGCGTTCTTGTAGGACTGGCGTTTCTCGGCAATGGCTTCCTTGCGCAGGGTGTAGGACACGTCGAGTCCGCTGTCGCGCATGTTGAGGCCCTGGTTGAGTCCCTGGGCGCCGCAGCCGACGATAACGATCTTCTTGCCTTTGGCGTAGTCGCAGCCGCTGGCGAATTCAGCCGCATCCATGAAGCGGCAGGTGCCGAGTTCTTCGAGTTTTTCGCGGAAAGACAGGGTGTTGAAATAGTTCTGTGCCATGGTGGACCTCTCTTTGTCGGGGGATCAAATCCGGATTTTTTATCCGTTGTGCTGAATGAAATTCGTGAATGGTTTGCACAGTAGCGCAAACTATCTGTTGCGTAAATTGATTTATTTTGAATGTCGTGTTGCTTTTAAAGCAATATGAAGCCTGGTAATATACCGATTTGTTCTTCCCATCGCAGACAGGGAGGTGATGACATATGGACACGCGTGAACTGGAACTCTTTCTGACCGTGGCTGAATTGCTACATTTTGGGCGTGCCAGCCAGCAGTGTCATGTCAGCCCATCGGCCCTGACACGAACAATTCAAAAACTTGAGCAAGAAGTTGGCCAATCCCTGTTTGTGCGGGATAATCGCAGCGTGCAGCTGTCGGCGGCCGGTGAGCAGTTTCGGCAGTATGCGCGCCAGGCGCTGCAGCAGTGGCGAGATTTCCACGGGACTTTGATGCAGGATCCGGTATTGAGCGGCAGCCTGACGATTTACGCTTCCATTACGGCGGTCTACAGCCTGCTGCCGAGTTTGCTTGAAGACTATCGCCAGCGGTATCCGGCTGTCCAGTTGACCCTGCACAGTGGTGCCGCAGAGCAAGCCGTTGCCCGAGCCGAGCAGGGGGAAATTGATCTGGCTGTTGCGGCGCGTCCGGAACGGCTGGCCCCGGGAATGGCATTTCTCCCGCTGGCGGCAATCCCCCTGATTTTTATTGCTCCGCGTGAGATGGTGCTGGAGGCTGAAGCGAACCCGCTGGATCTGTCGCGTGTGCCACTGGTTATGCCTCATCGGGGTCTGGCGCGACGGCGCCTGCAGCGGTGGTTGAAAAAAAATCGTGTGGTGCCGGATGTGCGACTGGAAGTGTCGGGCAACGAGGCCCTGATTGCCATGGTGCGGTTGGGCTGCGGGGTCGGGGTGGTGCCTGAACTGGTGTGGCAACGCAGTCCGTTTCGGGAGGAGGTGAAGGTGGTCACCAATGCCCCGCGGCTGACACCTTACGTTGTCGGGCTGTATGCCAGCCGCAAGAGCCTGCTGCGTAATCCGGTTCAGGCTTTGTGGCAACTGGCCGAGGAGCGTCTCGATGGGGCCTGATGGCTGTGTTGCTTTCGGCTGTTATGAGGGGAATTCGGCCATTACAGGGATCTCAGCTGGTCCTCATGGTTGAGAATGCCGGACTTGGCCTGCTTCAGGTATCGCATCAACTGAACCATGGATTGAGGTTTACAGTAGTGATAGCCCTGAATGATGCGGCAGCCAGCCTGGCGGAGAATGTTTTTTTGCTCACTGGTTTCTACCCCCTCCGCGACACAGTTGAGTTTGAGGGCGTCGGCCATGTTGAGGATTGCCGTCACAATCGGGGTTCCGCTGTGAAACTCGGACAGATTGCTGATAAAGGAACGGTCAATTTTCAGGGTCGAGATTGGCAGGGTTTGAAGGTAGCTGAGGGACGAGTACCCGGTGCCAAAGTCATCAATGGCAATGCTGATGCCCTTTTTTGCCAATGCTGTGAGGACATCGACGGCGCGTTGCATGTCCTGCATGATGCTGTTCTCGGTGATTTCAATTTCAAGCCGGTTCAGGCTCAGTCCGTGACGGGCAATCGCCTCCAGCACCTGTTGCTGAAAACAGAGTCGATCCAGTTGTTGCATTGACGTATTGATGGCGATCTTAAGCCCGGTCAGACCGCACTCTTCCAGATTGCGCCCATCCTCACAGGCCCGCTCCAGAACCCACTCTCCCAGATCGCAGATCAGGCTGCTCTGCTCGGCCAGGGGAATGAACTCACCCGGTGACAGCAGGCCTTTTTCAGGATGGTTCCAGCGGATCAAGGCCTCCAGCCCGACGACGCGCTGCTCGATCAGGTCAATCTGTGGCTGGTAATACAATTCCAGTTCGTTATTTTTGAGTGCGCGATGGAGGCTGTTTTCCAGTTCCAGCGCCGGTGGTTGAAGGTGTTTGAAACGAGTCTGGTAATAGTCGTAGCTGTTGCGGCCGTTCTGTTTGATGTGGCATTTCGCCAGGTCGGCGTAGCGGATCAGATCATCCTTGCTGCTGGCATGATCCGGATAGGTCGCGATGCCGATGCTGAAGGTCAGGCGTAGTTCCTGTTCCTGATAGAGCATGGGGACCGAGCCGCTGGCGATAATCTTCTGTGCGATCAAGGCTGCGTCTTCAGCTTTGACGATGTTAGGTAAAAGCAGTAGAAATTCGTCCCCACCAACGCGGGCGAGGGTGTCTTCTTCGCGCAGATTCGTTTTCAGTCGCTGGGTGATGCGTTGCAGAATGTTGTCACCAGCGAGGTGCCCCAGGTTGTCGTTGATCATTCTGAAACGGTCGATATCAAGGTACAGAACCGCAAGCTGGCCTTTGCTGCGACGTGCCTGCGCCAGGGCCATTTTGAGGCGGTCATGGAACAGAGCGCGATTGGGCAGTCCGGTCAGATGGTCATGATACTGGTGGTAGTGCATCAGGGCTTCGGAGCGCTTGCGTTCCGTGATATCCCGGATGACGCCGTACGTGCCGATGAATTCCGCATCCTGAGCACTGTTGTGGGCCGTATAAACGCCCATCGCTGTAAGTTCGACTGAAATGGCCCGCGCTTCGACAAAACGGATTTCTTTGTTGTGCCGGTTTTGCAGTCGTAACTCAATGCCTTTACTGGCACGATCGCCGGTTCGGCGTTCGTTGAAAACAAATTGGGCTTTCTCGACGTCGTCCGAGAAGACCACCGAAGAATAATGCTGGCCGATGAGGTTTTTTTCGCTGTATCCCAGCAGCGACCGCACCCGCTGGTTGATGAAGGAAAACCGCCCCTGATCATCCAGCATATAGATCATGTCAGGAGAATTGTTCACGATAAAGCGATGCAGGGTTTCCGATCCCTTCAGCTCGTCCTGGATGCGCTGGTAGCGGTGATGGGTGCGTGCCCTGTCAAGCTCCTTGTTGACCGTTTCAAGCAGAGATCGAGGGTGGTAGGGTTTGCGCAGAAAATCGCAGGCCCCGTTGCGCAGGGCTTCGGTGGCCTGGTCGAATGTGGTTTCACCGCTGATGACGATGAGGCGGGTCAGGATCTCATGGTCCTGAATATAGCGCATGATATCCTGGCCCGAGCCGTCGGGAAGATTCAGGTCAACCAGGGCCAGGGTGAAGTTGTCGAGTTGGAGCCACTTAATGGCTTCGGCCACGCTTCCGGCCTGCGTCATGCGGTGTCCCATCGGTCGCAGCAGGTCACACAGGCTCTGACGGGCCCGCGGTTCGTCATCGATGACCAGAAGTGAGATGGATAGTTCGCCGCCGGTATGGGTTACGCTGTCCTGAAGTTCAGGAAAAAGGGGTGCCTGGGTGCTGTTGTGAACAGGACATTGATTCATGCCAGATCCTCCTCGCCATCCGCGCTGTCGCGGGGCAATAAAATCTGAAAGCGTGTGCCGGAATGGGAGCTGGAACAGCTGATCTCACCGTGAAGCTGGTCGACAAGGTTTTTAACGATGGTAAGTCCCAGGCCTGAGTGACCGATTTTGGTGCTGGTGACCGGTTCGAAAAGATGCTCGAGTACACCACGATCCATGCCCGGACCGTTATCTCGGATCTCGATTTCGACGTGTTGCTGGTGGTTTTTGAATATCCGATCGCGGGTAGATACCCAGACCTCGCCTTGAGGGGCAAGGGCCTCTGCCGCATTTTTAAGCAGGTTGATCAGGATCTGTTTCAGGTGTCCGGGGTAGCTGATGATTGGCTTCAGCTCCGAGTCCAGATCAAGGTGAAGACTGAGCTGGCGCGGCTTGAACAGGCTGCCGCTCATCAGCGTCTTGAGCTGGAGGATCAGATCGTTGAGCTGGATCGTTCCCAGGTCGGCGGTCGGTGTGGCACCCAGATTTTTCAGGTCAGCCACCAGAATGCCAATGCGGTTAATTTCCTCCTGCAGGATTTCAATCTGCTGTTGCGCTTTTTCCTCTTCAAGCTGCTGCGACAGCAGGTAGAGATAGTTGGTGATGATCGACAGGGGGTTGTTGATTTCGTGAGCTTTTGCACGCAGGCTGAGCTGTAGCTCTTCCCGGTCCCGCTGCTGAGATGTGCGCCGTTGTTGGGCCTCGGTCAGAGTTTCCGTCGCCAGTTGTGCGGCCATCTCCAGCAGTGATGATTCGGTTGAAAATTTCGTGCTCTGGGCGGGCGTCAACGCCGCGACCAGTAACCCGAATTGTCGCGTTGTCGAACGCAGGGGGATGAAGGCCAGTTGCCTGCTATTCAGCAGGTTTTCCAGCTGCCGTTCCGCAACACAGAACCCATCGCTGCGATTTTCAGCGCTGAAAGCGATTCGGTTTTCCTGAAATGCACGGCGTCCGAGGCTGGCTTCATTGTCGGGCTGAATACTGACCTGATGCAATTCCGGGCGCGTGCCCAGGTCATCATGGCCGCACAGCCTGTCGGAAGAATCCTCTTTTATCAGAAAACAGAGTTCTTCGATGCCGAATAGCAGGTGGAAGTCGCTGCGCAGGCGGTTGTAGCTTGCGCGCTCCTCATCTGAGAGCGATGGCTGCATGCGAAGGATGTTGGTTAATGCGCGGTTTTTGACCTGTTGCCTCAGTGCGTCGTTGCATTCCGCCAGGCTTTGCTCAAGTAAGCTCAGGCCGTTGCCGTCTCCGCTTCTCTGGGGGCAAAGGTGCTGGATGATCGAATGAGCCGATTGCTGCGCTTGCTGACGGATTGTCTGAAGGATCTCGTTGTTCAGATTGAACAACCGGGTCGCCGCGTAGGTGACCGTGACGGATTCCTCTTCATGGTCGCAGAGTAATCGACTGAGCAGCAGAATCCGAACCAGAGGCGTGCTGTCGATGACGCTATCGGCTGACTGGGTCTGAAATTCAATGGCATCGGCAATGAAGGGACAGACCTGCCAGTCCTGAACGATGGCGGCGCCAATTTCTGAGGACGTGATGTTGAACAGTCTTCGCTCAAATGTTTCGGTTTTTTTCAGGTCGAGGACAATGTCGATTTTTTTCAGATAACGGTCCGGAGCGCTGCATAGCAGTGACAGCTGGCCGATTCGGTGCAGCAGGCCAGCCAGGTAGGCCTCATCTTTCGATGGATAGCCGATCAGTGCGGCTGTTTTTTCAGCGAGATGGGCACAGAGGACAGACCGGTACCAGAGGGCGGTGACGGGTTGATTCAGCTCTTTGGCAAAGTGGGAAAAAATCTGTTCTGTGGCACAGAGCAGGGCGATCTGGCGAACCGTGTCAATACCGAGAACCACCAGCAACTGATGGAGGTTGGATACTTTTCTCCACTGGCGAAAAAAGACCGAGTTCGCCAGCTTGAAAACGCGGGCTGTCACCACAGGATCCTGGCGAATTGCTTCTGCCAGCAGCTTGAACTCGACGGACGGTTGTCCGAACAGCCGAATCAACTCAAGTAGGGTGTGCGGAATTGTCGGTAATGCTTCGACGTTGATGTGATCAGAACCCAGATTCGACATCGCTCTTCCGTTGCGTGAGGTATCCCATGAGGGCCAATCGGAAAAATTTAATGGGATTCTATCGGAATGCGAGCTGAAAAGCTTTAATTTTTTGAGCAGATTTTCGTGAAGAGCGGGGAGTGGGGTTCGACAAGAGGGGATTTTACGGCTGGTTCAGCCCGGAGTTGATGTCAGGTCAGCGGCGCAATCGGTGTGATCCGTGCGCCGCTGACCCGGGTGGACGAGGTTTACCAGCCTAATTGTCGGGGTGACTTCCGTGTGGCAGAGGCCGCGGTTCTGGTGGCTGACCTGGCACGTGAGGTGTTTGATGCGACGGTTTTAAGCTGAAACCGGTGAAGCATGTTGAGCAGATTTTCAGCCTGGCTGGCCAACTCTTCAGCCGATGCGGCACCCTGCTCGGCATTGGCGGTGTTTTGCTGAGTAACGTCATCGATCTGACTGATGCCGATATTAATCTGGGAGATGCCTTGCGCCTGCTCGCTGCTGGCGGCAGAAATTTCCGCGATCAGGTCGTTGACTTTGGAAGACCGGTTGACGATTTCGCTCAGCGCTTCGGCCGTCTGCTCGGCAATTTCAGCACCATTTTCGGCTTTCGAAACCGAGCCTTCAATCAGGTCTGCTGTTTCACTCGCGGCTTTGGCGCTGCGGGCGGCAAGATTGCGGACTTCCTCGGCGACGACGGCAAACCCTTTGCCATGCTGTCCGGCGCGTGCGGCCTCAACCGCTGCGTTAAGGGCCAGCAGGTTAGTCTGGAACGCGATTTCATCAATAACCTTGATAATCTTGGAAATGTTCTGCCCAGCTTCGTTGATTTCGGCCATGGCCTTGACCATCTGTTCCATGGAGTTGTTGCCGCGGACCGCTGCCGAACTGGCCTCACTGGAAAGCGTTGCCGCCTGACGGGCGTTGTGGGCATTGTGGTCGGTTTGCGATGCCAGCTCGTTGATTGAGGCAGCGATTTCTTCCAGCGAACTGGCGGATTCCGTTGCTCCTTGTGACAGAGACTGGCTTGCGTCGGAGATCTGTTCTGCCCCGGCGGCAATCTGTTCGCCAGAGCGCTGGATTTCAGACATCATGCTGTTGAGGTCGACTTCCATCTGCTTCAGCGCCCCGCGGATGACATCCTGATCATCGTGAGGATGAATTTCAAAGGTGAGATCACCCGCAGCGAGTTTCTGCAGAGTGTCGACGACTTCGAGTTCGAGGCTGTCGGCAAATGTATCCATGGTTGATGCCATCAGGCCAATTTCATCCTTGCGGTTGAGATTGAGTCGCTGGCCGATATGACCTTTGGAGAGTTCCTGCAACATGCTGACAACCTGGTGAATTGGCCCCGAAAGGCCGTGGGTGAACCAGATGACAATCAGTGTCGAGAAGAAAATGGTTCCAGCAATGATGCCGATGGCTCCATACAGCATGACACGAGTTTCTTTAGCGACGTCATCCATGTACAGCCCGCTGCCGATAATCCAGTTCCAGTCGGGGATGCGTTTGACATACGACACCTTGTCGACGGGCTTTTCGCTTCCGGGTTTGGCCCATTGATAATGAACAAACCCGCCTTCACTGCTGCGTGTTTCTTTGACCATTTCAACGAACAGCTTAACCCCGTTGGGGTCGGCGAAGCCGCTGAGATCCTTGCCGTCGAGGCTGGGCTTGATGGGGTGCATCACCATGCGCGGCATGGTGTCGTTGATCCAGAAGTATTCCTGGCCGCCATAGCGAAGATTTTTTACGGCAGCCATGGCCAACTGCTGGGCCTGGTCATGAGAAAGGGTTCCGGCTTTGGCCTGTTCGGCAAAATGATTGACCAAGCTCCAGGCGGTTTCGACCTGGGACTGGACCTTGGTGTAGCGCTCCTGGTAGAGATTTTCACTGGATTTCCAGTAGAGACCGCCGAAAACAGCACACATAACGGGCACTGCCAGAGCAAAAAGCACATAGATTTTGTTCGCCAGTTTCAAGTCTTTGAAGCGCATGATATTTATTCCCCCTCCGGAAAGTGCAGGCCGTTCCATATTTAATTATTTTTATTACATAAAATAACAGTGCGTATTTTATAGCATAACTGCTGTGCCGATAAAAGCGATTTTTGTCTTTTGTTAGAACGATGTTTATTTTTTCTGCGGGTCAGTTCAATTCAGTGATGATGCTGTTGATTGACCGCTGATCGGGGTCCTTCCTGGCGCTGTTAGATGTTCGTCTTAAACTATTACTCTCATATAAAAAATTATTCATTCTGAGCAGTTGCAAATTTTTTCTCGATTTAGTCTGATGTTCTTGGCCGTCAGGATGACTACTGGCTCCATCCTGGCTGGACCATGAGAATAGTGCGTGGCAAATGAGAAAGCAATGCCGGCAGAGTTCAGAGCTGGGGGAGTAAATCGAACATTGTCATGAAAAATGGTCGGCTCCCTTATGAAGGGCTGTTTGAGTGGCAGTGAGTTGGGTCATTCTCTGGTGTATTTGCCTCCGCGGATATTCAGGAGCAGACATGCATCGCCCGCTGCGCCGGTTGGCATTATTCCTGCTATGTCTACCTTTTGACCGCTTTTACAGGCCGGTTGTTTATCTCCAGATAAAAGACAGGTGTTTTTATGATTCAGATGTCGACGCACGATCAGAAGCTCTTCCGGGCTTTGCTGGATGTTGGAAAGGAGCTGGCGGCGATCACCGATCGTGATCGCCTGCTGTCGCGTATTCTGGAAATCAGCCGCGAGGTGTTCCGTTTCGACAACGCGATCATCCGTTTGATAACTGCGGATGGTGGATCTCTAGAGACCGCGGCATCTTATGGTTACAGTCGTGAGGCTGCCGATAAGCTGATTTTGCTTGGTCAGGGTATCATGGGCAAGGCGGCCCGCAATGGTCGGCCCTATCTGATCAATAATGTGCGTCAAGCTGGTGATTATATCCCCGGTATTGAAGCGGCCAATTCTGAGTTGGCGGTTCCCCTGGTCGCCCGGGATCGGGTGATCGGTGTTTTCAACGTCGAGAGTCAGCAGCCGGACGCCTTCAGTGCCCATGACAGTGACTTTCTTTCCATTCTGGCCGGCCAGGCCGCTATTGCTATTGATAATGCGCGTCTCTACGCCGATAAGCGTCGGCTGTCGCGCGAAAATGACAGTCTCGACCAGTTGAACCAGCAGATCCTGCACGGGATCAACCTGGGGCTGTATACGGTGGACTGTGACATGACCATTACTTCATGGAATGCTGCCATGGCGCGGATGAGTCACCTCGCCGCTGAAAATGCCGTTGGCCGGCACCTGTTGGAGCTGTTTCCCACCCTGGAACAGGAGGGGATCGCCGAACGCCTGAGGCGGGTAGTGTCTACGGGACAGGCAGAGCACCTGCGGTTATTGCATCGCGGCAACGCCGGGGAAAACCGCCTGCAGAAGCGGCGGCTGACGCCGTTGAAAGATAACGGCCAGACCGTCGGTGCGCTGGTTATTGTTGAGGATATTACCGAGTTTGAACAGCTGCTGGCACAGATGATCCAGTCTGAAAAACTGGCTGAAATCGGTCGCATGAGTGCCGGTGTTGCTCATGAGATCAATAATCCGCTGGCGGTGATCAGCTTTGCCAGCCAGATGTTGCTGGCGGATGGCGATCAATTCAATACGGATCAGCTCGAAATGCTGCAACGCATCGACAGTGAGGTGGAACGTCTGAAGGGGCTGACCACCGAACTGCTGTCGTATTCGGCCGGAGCTGCCGCACAGTCGCGCAGGCCGACGGATTTGAACCGGACACTGGACGAAGTGATGATGCTGATGCGGTATGAGCTGGAGAAAAAACGGATTGCTTCCGACATCGTGACAGAACCGTTGCCGTTGGTCAGTGTGAGCAAAAATCATTTCAAACAAGTCTTTATCAACCTCATTCTCAACTCTGTTCAGGCGATGGGGGCGGGCGGAATGCTACGTATTTCGACAGGAGTGCTTGATCGTCAGCGCCTGTTTATCCGTTTCTGTGATAACGGTCCCGGTATTGCCGACACAATGAAAGAGCGCATCTTCGAGCCGTTTTTTACCTCCCGTAAGGATGGCAGTGGTACCGGTCTCGGGCTGTATCTGTGCCGGAAGATCGTGGCCGACTATCAGGGGCAGCTGACGGTTTCCGATGGCGACAGTGGTGGATGCTGTTTTGAAATCAACATTCCCTGCGACCGCTGATTGTTTCATGATGCTGTGCGTTTTTTAAGCATCCTTGAGGGTTCTGCCTTAAAAATGGGCCCTGTTGTCGGGTGGCCGAACGCATTTCCTGAGTTTCACCCTTATTTTTTTGGTACGGAAGCTGCTAATCGATGACACCAGTGCCGGAATGTCTGGGCTGACTCCATTGGTTGGCTGGCGTGTCGGATGACCTCTTTATTTTACCGTATCTGTTATTTTCCCCTGTCTATAGGTGTGTCCTGTCCTTATCGGGCTAGGCAAAGGAGTGCGTCGATGAAAGTTGCATTGGTTGTTGATGATGAACCCTTGATCCGTCGCCAGGTCGTGACGACCCTGCAGGATTATGGCTTTAGCGAAATTTATGAAGCCAGTAACGGTTCAGAAGCCATTCATCAGGCTGCGATCCATCGGCCGATTCTGACCATCATGGATGTCACCATGCCGGTGATGGATGGGATCAGCGCTGCAGAGCAGATGAATCGTGACCCCAGCGGAGCTATTGTGCTGCTGACGGGGAATACCGAGTCTGAAATTGTCAATCGCGCCATGGAGGCGGGGGTTCATCAGTACCTGATGAAGCCATTCAAGGCTGAGCAGCTGAAGATTTCCATTGATCTGGCTATTCATCAATTTGTCGAGCTGTCCAATCTGCGTGATGAAGTTGTGGGACTGAAGGACGCCCTGGAGACCCGCAAGCTGGTCGATCGCGCCAAAGGGGTTTTGATGCGGCGTGGCATGACGGAGCCCGAGGCGCACCGCAAGATGCAGAAGCTGGCGATGGACAAGCGCAAGAGTATCAAAGAGGTCGCCGAAGCTATTCTGTTGATGGAGGACTAGACTGAACGAGCACGTCACCCCCATCAATCTGTGCAATCTGCCACCCTGGACCATTGCTTCACGGCATTTCAATTGCCAGCCGCAACCCCTGGCGATCCAGGGGACGGAACAGGCGGCACGTCATCTGTTCAGCATGCTGGATGAGATTTCCGATGCCTCGGAGCGCGGGCAGCGCTTTCATGATTTCATGGACGTGCGTTTTCAGCTGCATCAGTGGCAGCGGGAAAGTTCGCGCAACAGTCAGAAAAGCCTGAAGAACAGCTACCTGCGTTTTCTGCGTGGCTGGCTGTTCGACAGCAATTCCATTGAGGGGGCGGTGCTGAAGGGGTGGGTCGAGTCCCGGATGGGTCTGGTACCGACCTTTCATCGTGAGGCGATCCGTTCGGTGGATTCGGAAACCTATTACCGGTACCTGGTTGAACGCATGAAGGGGTCGGCACGGACCAGCGCCATCCTGTCGCAGCTGGATCTGTTGTTCGTCTATGTGCAGTACGAGCTGACGCGCCGCTACCCGGGCCAGACCCATCTGACGCTTTATCGCGGGCTGAACGATCTGAATGAACACCGGATTCTCGAAACCCGGGACAAACATCAACTGGTGATGCGACTGAACAACCTGAATTCTTTTACCCGTGACAGTGAGCGGGCCTGGGAATTCGGCAGCCGCGTCATCGAGGTGGCCGTTCCCCTGGCCAAGATTTTTTTTATCAGTGGCATTTTGCCCCGGTCCCTGCTGAAGGGGGAAGACGAGTATCTGGTGATCGGTGGCGATTATGATGTCAAGGTGCTCATCGGATGAGTCCTGCGGTCGAAGACGTTCACCGGCGGGCACTGGCTTCATTCCTCGGCCTGGCTTTAGGTGATGCCCTGGGGGCCACCACCGAGTTTATGTCGCCGCTTGAAATCAAGGCCAAGCATGGCATCCACCAGCGAATGACGGGTGGTGGCTGGCTGGGGGTCAAGCCGGGGCAGGTCACGGATGATACCGAGATGTCCCTGGTGATCGCACGCTCGATTGTCGAGCAGCAGGGCTGGAATCTGACCTCCATTGCCGACGGGTTCGTCGCCTGGATGCGGGGCAAGCCCATCGATATCGGTTCCACGGTCCGCAAGGGCATCCGGACCTATATGCACCAGGGCACGCTGGAGATGCCCCCCAATGAATGGGACGCCGGCAACGGAGCGGTCATGCGTTTGGCGCCAGTCTGCCTTTTTACCCTCGGCGACGATGAGCTGCTTGCCCGCTGTGCTCTGCAACAGGCATGGCTGACCCATCATCATGCCTTATCCGATGCCGCCTGCCTGTGTGTCGGGCGTATGGTCCAGGCCGCCCTGCTCGGTGCGGACCGTTTTGAGCTGCATGCCCTGGCGCGGGAGCTGGCAGACAGCTATCCCACCTTCCGCTTCAACCAGTATAAGGGCATGGCTTCGGGTTATGTGGTGGAGACGCTGCAGACCGTGTTTCATTATCTGTTTACCACGGCCAACTTTGAAGAATGCCTGATCGGTATCGTCAACCAGGGGGGTGACGCCGATACCACCGGCGCCATCGGCGGCATGATCGCCGGCGCGTTTTACGGTCTGGACCAGCTGCCGAAACGCTGGCTGAAAAAACTGGATCGTTCGGTCCGCAACGAGATCGAGACCCTGACCCCGCAGCTGGTAGAGGGGTCGCCCTGGTTTCAACAACAGGCGTCCCTGTCTGCTGACGGGGCGTCACAAAACAACTAGAAGGAGGGCGCGATGGAAAAAAAAGAATATCTGTCCCTGGCGCAGGCATCACAACAGATGCAGACTACGGAGTTGCATGTGCTGATGCATCTGAAACGCGGTTTTCTCGACGGCGTGGAGCAGGACGGCAGCTGGTATGTGTCGCGGGAGAGCCTGGAGCGCCTGCTGAATAAAGAAGCGCCGGAGAAAGAGACGGTGATTCACTGCAAGAGCCACTGCGGCCGCGGTTGCGGTGGCGGCTGCCATTAAGGAGTTGTTATGGGGCTTGCGATTAAACCGTCCGATCTCTATTACAAATATCCGCGCAAAAAAGAAACACGCGACTTGCCCAAGTTCTCTGGCCTGCCGGATGCCACCCCGTTTGATCGGGATGACCTGTACGAGGTGATTCCGATGTTTGAGGCGGTGATGAATGCGGCTGGATCGGTCGACGGCGCTGTGTTGCAGGGGGTGGAGGAGCTGATGATCTATCACATGCCACAGCTGCTCTCCACGCGGGAAGAGGTTTATACCTTTCTTGTTACGGCTGTATGCGACAGGCTGGGCAAACCCTATCCGGTGGGGCTGTGAACGGATGCCTGTGGCAGCGTGTCAGGAAACCATGATGATTTAAACAGGAACAGATGATGAAAACAGCACGTAAAGGCGACCGCGTGTCGGTCCATTACATCGGCACCTTGGACAATGGCCGTATCTTCGATACCCGCGATGAGGACTGCCCATTGCTGATCACGCTGGGCGCACAGGAAATCTTTCCCCATCTGGAACAGGCCATTATCGGCATGCGGCCGGGTGAGGTGAAAAATGTGATCCTGAAGGCTGAACAGGCCTATGGGCTGCGCGTGACCGACAATTTTTTGCGGGTGGCCCGGGACCTGTTTCCCGAGCAGCCGCCGTTGAAGCCGGGGCAGAAGCTGAATTTGCAGTTCAAGGATGGTGGGACCTGCGCCATGCGGGTCGTGCAGGTAGAGCCGGAGCAGGTTCTGCTGGATGCCAACCACGATCTGGCTGGCTGCGATTTAACCTTTGCTCTGAAACTGGAGGCGATTCTTTCCGAGCACGACGCCGAGTCGCAACCGCTTTAATAGGCTATTGGGGCTGGCTGCCTAGTTTGGGTGCACACTGTGTTTGCCGGTTGCCTAATATGTGGGCATGGCTGAGGCGCTGTGCCACCAAATCAGACCAGGCTTGTAAGAGAAAAGATGGTTGTTTTACTATGTATCCCGTAAATCCAGCCAGTTAAGTAAAATATTCGTCTCTTGGCACGGCCCGTGCTTTAAAGATCGACAACACAACAAAATAAACAACGAAAAGTGGCGACAGGGTTGTCAGCTGTTTTTCGAACGGTAACGAAGCCCGAACCTCACGACATGACGCCGTGATGTTTCGGGCTTTTTTGGTTTTTGTCCAACGGGTAACGACGCCCAGGGAGCAAACGCTCACCAGGGTTTTTTATTTCAAGGCTGTTTGACGGGGCAACACAACATCAATGGAGATGCCGCCACGTTGTTCTGGAAGCAGTCCACACACAGGTGGTCCATAGAGCCGCCGGAATCTTTCCACAGGAGGAAACAATGGCTGAAAAGAAAATGAGACAGATTGCAATCTATGGCAAAGGCGGCATCGGTAAATCGACGACAACACAGAATACGGTTGCCGGCCTCGCTTCGCTGGGCAAAAAGGTCATGATCATTGGCTGTGATCCCAAGGCGGACTCCACCCGCCTGATTCTGCATGCCAAGGCACAGGAAACCGTCATGGACAAGGTCCGTGAACTGGGAACCGTTGAGGACCTGGAGCTCGAAGATGTGTTGAAGTGGGGCTACGGTGACGTGAAATGTGTTGAGTCGGGCGGTCCTGAGCCGGGCGTTGGCTGCGCTGGTCGCGGTGTTATTACGGCCATCAACTTCCTCGAAGAAGAGGGCGCCTATACTCCGGACCTCGATTTCGTGTTCTATGACGTCCTCGGTGACGTTGTCTGCGGCGGTTTTGCGATGCCGATTCGCGAGAACAAGGCCCAGGAAATCTACATCGTCGTTTCGGGCGAGATGATGGCCATGTACGCCGCCAACAATATCTGCAAAGGGATCGTGAAATATGCGGCTTCCGGCAGCGTTCGTCTGGCCGGCCTGATCTGTAACAGCCGTAACACCGACCGTGAGGCCGACCTGATTACCGCTCTGGCGTCCAAGCTGGGCACCCAGATGATTCACTTTGTTCCGCGTGACAATCAGGTCCAGCGTGCCGAGCTGCGGCGCATGACCGTTATCGAGTACTCCCCGGAGCACAAACAGGCCAACGAGTACCGCGAGCTGGCGCGCAAGATCGCTGAAAACGAGATGTTTGTCGTGCCTACGCCGCTGGAGATGGAAGAACTTGAAGACCTGCTGATGGAGTTCGGCATCATGGAAGTGGATGACGAGGAAAACATCGGCAAGGCTGAAAACGCCTAATCAATCTCCTGCCGGAGCTGTCCAACACACGACAGCTCCGGCAGACACGACGACAAGCTGGATGGGGAATCTAGAGCGAACTTTCATTCTGTCCGGTTTTATTTAAAAGAGGAGATGTTTATGTCCAAAACCATAGAAGGCATCACCACCGAGCGTTCGGAGAAATTGATTACTGAAACGCTGAACGAGATGCCGGAAAAAGCCCAGAAAAAGCGTCGTCCGCACGTTGGCGCCAATGAGCCGGAAGCTGAGACCTGCGCCGTCAAGTCGAATCGAAAAACCATCCCCGGTGTCATGAGCGCCCGCGGTTGTGCCTATGCCGGCGCCAAAGGGGTGGTCTGGGGGCCGATCCGTGACATGGTGCACGTCTCGCATGGCCCGATTGGCTGCGGTTTCTATTCCTGGGGCACGCGCCGTAACCTGGTGCAGGGTGTCCCCGGTGTCACCTCCTTCGCCATGGATTTCACCTCGGATTTTCAGGAGCGCGATATCGTTTATGGCGGCGACAAGAAGCTGGAGAAACTGATCGGTGAAGCCGATCAGCTGTTCCCCCTCAACCACGGGATTTCAGTGCTGTCCGAATGTCCCGTCGGTCTGATCGGTGACGATATCAATGCCGTGACCAAAAAGATGGAGCAGGAACTCGGCAAGCTGGTGGTGCCCTGTAACTGTGAGGGTTTCCGCGGTGTCAGCCAGTCTCTGGGCCACCATATCTCCAACGACTCCATCCGCGACTTCGTTATCGGCAAGCGCGAGTTTGAAGAGCCTTCATCCCCCTACGATGTCGCCCTGATCGGTGACTACAACATCGGTGGTGACGTGTGGGCTGCCAAGCCGATCCTTGAAGAGATGGGGCTGAACGTCAAGGCGACCTGGACCGGTGATGGCGCCATTGAGGAGATCGCCGCCACCCATCAGGTCAAGTTGAACCTGATCCACTGTTATCGCTCCATGAACTACATGTGCAAGGTCATGGAAGAGAAGTGGGGCATCCCCTGGGTCGAGTATAACTTCTTCGGTCCGACCAAGATCGCCGAGAGTATCCGCAAGATTGCCGCCTTGTTCGATGAGAGCATCCAGGAGAAGGCCGAGGCGGTCATCGCCAAGTACACCCCCGGCGCTCAGGCGGTGATCGACCGTTACCGGCCGCGCCTGGAAGGCAAAACCGCCATGCTGTTTGTCGGTGGTCTGCGCCCGCGCCATACCGTCGGAGCCTACGAAGATCTCGGTATCCAGATTACCGGTACCGGTTACGAATTCGCTCATCAGGATGATTACGACCGCACCTCGGCCGAGATGGCCAAGGGGACTCTGATCTACGACGACGTCTCCGAGTTCGAGTTCGAGCGCTACGTTGAAGAACTCAAGCCTGACCTGGTCGGCAGCGGTATCAAGGAAAAATATGTGTTCCAGAAGGCGGGGATACCCTTCCGTCAGATGCACAGCTGGGATTATTCCGGTCCCTATCATGGTTACACCGGGTTTGAAATTTTTGCCCGGGACATCGACATGGCCATTAACAGTCCGACCTGGAAACTGGTCAAGAGCCCGTTCTGATGCTGCCCGGAGCCGGGTCCGCCCGGCTCCGCAACGCTGACGGCCCGAGCCTGTGCTCCCATAAGCCTTTATGCCTTTCAATCTGGACTTTCAGCGTCCGTTGAAAGGTCAGGAGAAAATAACGATGACGGAAAATGCCGTAAAAAAAGTGTATAGAACCACCCCGGAAGAGGTGGACAAGGTCCGTAAATGGATCCTGACCGAAGACTACAAAGAGAAGAACTTTGCCCGTGAGGCGCTGGTGGTCAATCCGGCCCATGCCTGTCAGCCTCTGGGGGCTGAGATGGTTGCGCACGGTTTTAAAGACACCCTGCCGTTTGTCCACGGCTCCCAGGGCTGCGCCTCCTATTTCCGCAGCACCTTCAACCGCCATTTCCGTGAGCCGGCACCGACGGTGGCCGATGCCATGACGGAAGACGGCGCTGTGTTCGGCGGGCAGAACAACCTGTTCGAAGGTCTGGAGAACGCCTACACCCTGTACAAGCCGAAAATGATGGCCGTGTTCACCACCTGTATGCCCGAGGTTATTGGCGATGACCTGACCGCATTTATCCGCAATGCCAAGTCCGCCGGCCATGTGCCCGAAGACTTTCCGCTGCCGTATGCCAATACGCCGAGCTTCAACGGCACCCACATCAACGGTTACGATTCCATGCTGAAAAGCATTCTGGAATACCTGACCGAAGGCAAAAAGAAGGACGGCGCGCCCAAGGAAAGTCTGAATCTGATTCCCGGCTTTGATGGCAATACCGCCAACTACCGCGAGTACAAACGTATTCTGGAGGCCTTTGGCATTCCCTATACCCTGATGGCCGATATCTCCGATTCGTTCGATTCAGTGTGCGATGGCACCTATCGTCTCTACCCCGGTGGCACGCCGCTGGAGGACGCTGCGGATTCCATTAACGCCAAGGCAACCATCTCGCTGCAGAAATATAGCACCATCCAGACCATGCGCATGGTCAAGGATACCTTTGCCGGCAGCGCCGAGGTGATGCCGATGCCGATCGGCATCAAGAATACCGATGCCTTCCTGATGAAACTCAGCGAACTGTTCGGCAAACCGATTCCGGAAGAACTGAAAGCCGAGCGCGGCCGCGCCGTCGACGCCATGACCGATGGCCACCAGTATGTCCACGGTAAAAAGTTCGCCGTCTATGGCGATCCCGACTACCTGCTGGGTCTGGTCAGCTTCATGCTCGAAATGGGCATGATTCCCTGGCATGTGCTCTGTTCCCGCAGCAATCGCAAGTTCGAAAAGGAAATGAAGGCGCTGCTGGAGACCTCGGAGTTCGGCACGGGCTGCAATGTCTGGATCAACCGCGACCTGTGGCATCTGCACAGCCTGCTGGCCACCGACCCGGTGGACGGCATCATCGGTGATACCCATGGCAAGTACCTGGCCCGCGATCACAAGATTCCGCTGTTCCGCGTCGGTTTCCCGATCATCGACCGGATCAATCTGCACCGTACGCCGCTGATCGGCTACAACGGGGCCGTCAATCTGCTGAGCATGATCGCCAACAAGTTCCTCGATATCGTTGACGATACCAGCGACGACCAGTGGTTTGAAATGATGCGTTAACGGCCGTGAGCCGGCTCGGCCGGCTCTCAGGAACAGACAGATGGCGATCCGTACCCGACGGTTTGAACTTGTCACCGCGCAACAACGCAAAGGATTACAGATGAAAGTTGCATTTGCCAGTACCGACAAAATTCATATCGATGAGCATTTTGGCCAGGCCGAGGAATTCTATATCTGGACGGTAGGGCCCGACGAAGCCCAGTTTTCCGGCGTGGTTCAGGTGAAAGACGAGGGCGGCGACTCGGCTGACCGCATCGAGGCTCGCGGTGAGGCCCTGCGCGACTGTGCGCTGGTCTATGTCGGCGAAATCGGCGGCCCGGCTGCGGCCCGTCTGGTCGCCAAAAAAATTCATCCGCTCAAAAGCAAAACCCATGAACCCATTGCCGAGGTCGTGAGCAAACTGCAGGAGGTGCTGAAAGGCTCTCCGCCACCGTGGCTGCGCAAGGCGATGCTCAAAGCCTGTCATTAACCCATTGATGAATGATTGAAGGAGATAACTGATGGCCTATTTAACAGGATTGACCAAAGGCGGCGCAAGCTGGACCCCGACCTTCGCCGTCGCCATTGATCCGGAAAAATGTATCGGCTGCGGCCGCTGTTTCAAAGCCTGCGCCCGCGGCGTGCTGGGACCGGAAGACTTCTACGATGAGGAAACCGATACCGAACGCATGGTCATGACCCTGGTCAACCCGGACAACTGTATCGGCTGCGCCGGCTGCGGCACCACCTGCCCGAAGGGGTGCTTCAGCTTCGAACCGCTCGAAGTCTAACCCTGCGCTCCTTGTGGCTCCCGCCCTGTTATTGGATGTTGGACAACTCGTGTCAAGCGAGCCATGAGTTGTCCACTTTTTCCTGCCATGCCATCCGCTTCAGGCTGTCATGGCAGCAGTAAGAACAGGATGCTGAAAAAGTCCCATCCGGGGACTTTCAACGACCATCCATAGGCTCCACAGGCTGTTTTCCAACAGCCGGGTAATCCGACCCTCAACTGAAACTGAGCTCAGCAACGGCGCTTGGACTCTCAAATATTTTATGGGAGAAAGACCATGGGAAAAACCTGTCCGATGTCTAACAGCAAACGCCAGACGGATCACCCCTGTTTTGGCGGAGATCATAACAAGGCTGGACGCATTCATCTGCCCGTTGCTCCTGGCTGCAACATCAAATGTGGTTTCTGTGAGCGCAAGTTCGATTGCCTGAATGAAAGCCGCCCCGGCGTGACCAGCCGCGTGCTGACCCCGGATGAAGCGGTCCAGCGGGTTGAGCTGGTCAAGTGGCACATGGACAAGAGTCGTGGCGCCAAGCTCAGGGTTGTCGGTATTGCGGGGCCTGGCGATCCTCTGGCCAATCCCAACACCTTCGAAACCTTCAGCCGGGTGCGGGAGGCTTTCCCCGACATGACCCTGTGCCTGTCCACCAACGGCCTGCTGCTGCGCGAAAAGATGGAGCAGATCGTCGAGCTCGGCATTCACAGCCTGACCGTGACCATCAACGCCCTGACGCCGAAAACCGGGGCCAAGGTCTACGAGTGGATCCATTATGCCGGCAGTAAAGTGCGCGGCGAGGAGGCTGCGGAACTGCTGCTGCTGGAGCAGTTTCTCGGTCTGGAGCTGGCGGTGCAGAATGGCCTGATGGTGAAGGTCAATCATGTCTACATGCCGGGCGTCAATGATCACGAGACCCTTGATCTGGCGGTCAAGGTCCGTGGCTTGGGCGCGCAGATGATGAATATCATGCCACTGATCCCCCTTGGCCGTTTCCAGGAGATCACACCGCCTTCGGAACTGGAGATGGAGATGGTGCGCAATCAGGCGGAACTGATTCTGTCGCAGGCGCGCCATTGCAAACAGTGCCGCGCGGATGCCGCCGGCCTGATCGGTCAGGATCTCGATTTGAATCAGCTGGCCAAGGCGCGTCTGGCATGAGCGGATGGCTCGCGGCCTCTGGCGTTAACCCCCGCAGGCGGAGCAAAGGGCTGCTGATCGCATTGCTGGTCAGTGTGCTCTTTGCCGGCCCGGCGGTCTCTTTTGCGGCGCCGCTGCATGTTTATGCCGGGGTTGGCATGCGCGAGATGGTCCAGCAGATCAGTCACGCGTTTGAGCAGCAGAATCCGGGGGTGCAGATCGTAATGAACTTCGCACCGTCCGGCGTGCTGGCCCGGCAGATCGAAGCCGGTGCGCCCGCTTCCGTGTTTTTTGCCGCCCATCCCAAGTGGATGGACTGGCTGACACAGAAAAACGCCATTGCGGAGCAGACGGTGCAACCGTTTGTCCTGAATACGCTCGTTTTTGTCAGTGCCTCTCCGCTGGCCGTACCCAGTCTCGATGCGGTAGCTGCGCTGGCACGGATCGGTCTCGGCCATCCGGATACGGTTCCGGCCGGAACCTATGCCAAAGAGGCCTTGACCGCTTCAGGGGCCTATGGGTCGCTGGAGAAACAAGGCCGACTGCTGTTTGCCCGCGATGTGCGGCAGGCCCTGTTGTATGCCGATCAGGGCGAGGTGGACGGTGCGTTTGTCTACGCGACCGATGCCCCGCTGGCCCGCAGTGCCACGGTCCGTTTTGAAGTTCCTCAGGCGCTCTATACCCCCATTGTCTTTCCGGTCTGTCTGACCCGCCGTGCCTTGAGCGAAGCCGGGGAACGGACGGCTGTCGAAGCCTATCTCTCCTTTCTGACCCGTCCCGAAGTGCGCACGATTGTCACCGCCCTCGGTTACCGCTGCCCCTGATTCTCTGCCGTATTTCCCTCCTCATTGGACTGAAATGGTCGCTGACTGGCCGTTCCAGCGCCTGTCCTTGCTTTATCGTCTTGTTGTTCGCTGAATTGTTTTGTTCGGGAAACTCGTTGTGAAATGAAATGGTTGCGGTCGGGGCGTGGTGCCCCGGCCGGAGAAAACGCTATAAGAAAGGAGGGGGGGAGGCATAGCATTTTCTCCGGCCAGGAATCGTTGTCGACGGAATGGACGGGTTCAGCGCTGTTGTGAGTAACCGCCGGTTAGACCGCCAGCTGATGGCGGCAATGGTTGGCGCTGTTGGCGCATTCGAACAGAAAATAGGCACTGCCTTCGTACAACACATCATTTTTCAGCTGGTTGCCCACCTGCTCCCAGTTGGGAAAGCCACGCAGCACCAGCCCCTTGTGTAAACGGTGGGCAAGGGCTTCGCAGTGAAAGCTGCCGATGATCACATCATAGTGCTCAGCCAAGTCCTCGGCATCCTCCAGGTCGCCGACCATGACCCGTTCGGCCTCGAGCCGCTCAAGCTGGGGCGAGGCGACGGAAGAGACGGCCAGCGCGACCCGGCCTCCGGCCTCACGCACCGCTGCGGCCAGTCCGGCCAGCTGGTCCGGCTCCGCGGCCAGGGCGAAACGGGTCTGACCGATGGAAAAATGGCTGTCGAGCAAGGCGTCCTGCAGCCGCTTGCGCCAGCGGACCAGGCTTGGCGACGGTTGACGGCCACTTTCCTTGAGCAGGCACTCAATCAGCTGGTCCGTGGCCTGCAAACCGCTGAGGTGGTGAAAGTGATGGTGCTTGAGCGCGGGATTTTTCTTCAACAACGCCCGCGCGGGTTGCTGCATGGAATCTCCGACGCTGAACACCAGCGTGGCGCTGGCCAGGGCGCGGATCTCGTCAATCGGGGTGCCGCCGGTGCTCAGGGCCGCCTGTTTTT
>JAFGXV010000030.1 GCA_016936455.1 Desulfuromonadaceae bacterium | reverse complement strand
TGCCGAAGTGGTGGAATTGGTAGACACGTCGGTCTCAAAAACCGATGGCTTCTGGCCGTGCCGGTTCGATTCCGGCCTTCGGCACCACGAGCCCATAACAGCCCGAAACTATTAACGTTTCGGGCTTTTTGTTTTTCCAGGGTTCATATCGGGTGCACATAGGTGCAATCACTCATCCAGACGATTGACGGTAATGTCAAGCCTCAAAGAATCTCGGGCAAAAACCGCGTAAATAACCTGAATAGGTGCTCAACTCTGGCTTAAGGCCAGGTCGAGCGGTAGAGGTTTTCGCCGCCCCCAAAACAACAAGAGCCTGAAACGTCATCGTTTCAGGCTCTTCTGCTCACTCCTGCAATGAAAGGTTGCGCTGAGGATTCAGACACTTTCCACCCAGCGATTGCCACCATTTTTTTTGGCTTCATACATGGCCTGATCGGCTTTGTCGATCAGCTGATCACGGCTGGTGCCATCGCGCGGAAAAATGCTGATGCCGATACTAACCCCCAGCTCATGGGTCAGGGACCCCAGAGACAGGGGCGGAGCAATGGCCTGAATCACCTTGTCCGCAATCGTCCCCGCCGTGGCGTAATCCGGCAGGGCGCTTAGCAGGATCACGAATTCGTCCCCACCGATGCGGGCCACGGTATCATCGGCGCGGACACCGTCAAGAAGCCGACGCGCGACCTCCTTGAGGGCCAGATCACCGATATCATGGCCGCAGGTATCATTGATCGGCTTGAATCGATCCAGATCAAGATACAGCAGCGCAAAGATCCGTCCGTGCCGTTTACCATCAGCTAAAGCATACTCTATCCGCTCAAAAAACAGATTGCGGTTGGGCAGTCCCGTCAGCGGGTCATGATGGGCCAGCTGGCGCAACTGCTCTTCGATATTTTTGATACGGGTCAGATCATAGAGAACGCAGACAATCTGGGTCGACCGCCCCCGGTCGTCAAGCACAGCCGAGGCCGAAAAGCTCAACGGCACCAGACGCCCGTCTCCCCGCCTGCCCAGAACCTCGATCGAGTGAACACGTCCCCCTTCTTTCACCAGGCTCAACCGATCTGTAAAGGTTTCAGCTTTACCGGCACCCTGAATCAGCAACGAAGCCGGCTGTCCAATCATTTCCGTTTCGGGAAGAGCAAGCAGCTCTACAGTGCGCTGGTTGACTTTCTCAACCATCAGATCTGCATTCAGAACCAGCAACCCCTCCATCATATTGTTGACAATATTTTCCACATAACGCTTGGACACCATGGTCCGATCGAGACGAGTCACCATGCGGTGGAACGCATCGGAAAGCTGTTCGATTTCATCGCCGGAAAATCGACGCGAAAGATCACCCCCCTGGAGCTCTCGCTCGAAACTTTCGACCTGACGCCACACCTGGCCCAGCGGCTCAACGAGCAGGCGCACCGAAATCCAGCGCGACACCAGGGCCGCGCACAGTAACACGGAAAAAAACAGCGCCGCCAGCGCCGTCAGTCCAAAAACTGACCGCTGTTTGTTCGCCTCGATCTGATGCACCAGATCAAGATGAAAACGCTCGCACAGCTGCTCAACCTGATGCCGCACCTGCCGCTGCTGACGACCAAGCTTTTGAATTTTTTCGTGGTCTTCCCAGATCAGATGATCCGCATCCCCACCCAGCTCAATGGCTTCAAGCAGCTGACAAAAGTCCTGATAGCCTTTCCTCAGGGCGTCGAGCTCTTCCAATGACAGCCGATCATCGTAAGCCTCACTCACTGCGCCGAGTTGTTGCAATGTCACATTGACTTTGCTACTGAGCGTCCCTGCATGGTCAAGAAGATCCCGCTCTCCCGTCAGTAGCGCTGACTCGACTTCAGCCGACTGCTGATCGAACAGACCCAGCAGCCGGTCGCTGCCATTGACCAGCGGGATAAAGCGACTTTCCAGCTCAGAGAAGCGCCGGTACTGAAACAGATGTAACGAAGCGCTGACCGCGGAGCCGATAAAATAGCCGACCAGCGCCACCAGCACACACAGCCAGATCTTTCCCTGGATACTCTGAAACAACCGTCTCATGGCTGGACCTCGACCGTGCGGACCGACAACGGGTCACAGGCAACAGAAACAAACCCGATCGCACCCGCGTGATTCGCAACGTACGCGCAAACCTCTTCATCGCTGTTGTAAAAAACAGGCAGCATAGCAGAACCGGTATACAGAGCCCTGCGCCAGTAAACCGACAGCTGATTTGGCGTCCGACACAGAATTTCACGGCAGAATTCGGAACTGACAGGCTCAATGGTATTGATCGCCACCTCCACCGGCAGCCCCTCCGGCCAGCGTTTCATCTTGCCGAGAAACAGGCGCTGAATGGTGGACTGGTTCAGCGTATTGATCTGTTGCTGAGAGTGCACAATCACCCGGTAGCGCGACCCCTCTTCGGACCAAGCAGGACAAATCAGCACAGACAGCCACAGCAGCAAGCCGAATCCGGCCCGTATCCAGAACCCTCCCCTCATCAGAACACCACCGCCAGTTGAGCGACGACATAACTCCAGTAGCGCTTGACGTCCTCTTCATTGAGAATGTTCAGCTGCATGGCACTGCCGTCGATATAGTGGTATTCCAGCTTGAGGTTGCACCAGCTGTTAACATCATAGCGCAGCCCCAGGCCAATATCCTTGCGCCAGCCGTTATCCGCACGGACCTGAGGGCGGCTGTCGCTGTGTTTGTCATGCTTTTCGCGGTAAAACTCATCATAAAGCAGCGAAATCGTCCACTGTTCATGGGGGAAATAACAGAGCATGACATACCAGGACTGGGAAGGACCATCCAGCGCCGTTTCGCCGAAGCTCTCCATGGTCCGGTCCGATTCACTGTATTCCGCCGCCAGCAGCCACTGCTCCGTATGGTACTCAGCCGACAGGACATAGCGGCCGTGAACCGTCGTTTCGACGGCGACCAGGGAGACGCCATCCGAATCGACCTTGATTTCAGACTCGGAGTGCAGCAGGGAGGCGCCGAAGCGCAGTTCCGGAAGCAGATTCCACACCAGGGCTGCACCGCGGATTTTATCGTTTGCACGATCCAGAGTACTGAAAGAATCGGGAATCAGAGGATTCTGCCTCGATGGCGACAACTGGCTGTTGCGCACAATGGTATTCTCCAGCGAGCGCTCACTGCTCTCCTGCAGAATGCTTTCATCGGGGTAACTACTCTCCCCCCAGAACAGGTGGTAGTCCACATCGCCGAAGCGCCCCAGCGCCACATTACCGAACAGCCCCGCCCCCAGATAGGCCAGGGTCAGATCACGCCGGCTCTCGTCATAAATGCTCTGGGGCAGAAAAACCATCGGCAGCACGAAGCTGGCATCCCGCGTCTCGTTGTACAGGCCCAGGGGCATCTTGATCTTGCCCAGGCGCAGCCCGATCCAGTCTTTTGGTTGATACTCGACCAGCCCCCAATCGAGCACCACGGCATTTTCGTTGTAGTCGCCAAGGTTGCGGTAAAAGGCTTGCGCGCCAAGGCGCAGGGCATCCAGCGGCTGCCAGTTCAGATTCAGCGCACAATCGGTAAACTTGAGCGATCCCGAGCGGCTGTGGGCAAGGAAATTGTTGTTGTGGCTGTGGAGATAGCCCTGGGAAAAGAATCCATGGATCTGTACGGCATCATAGAGATCAACAGCACCACCGACGGTGGGCAGCACCAGCAAACACCAAACTGCAAACAGCATCAACAAACGGTTCAAGGGGCTTCCTCCCACAGAATAATACGATCCCGACCCTGCTGCTTGGCCTGGTAGAGCGCCGCATCCGCCTTGCGAACCACGGACTCGGGCGACTCATCCCGGTCGGCACCAACAATGGCAATACCGATACTGATTGACACGACCCCTTTTGGCGCTGCGGCATGGAGGAGTTTCAGCTCAGAGAGATCATAGCGAATCCGCTCGGCCACCATCAAAGCCCCCTCTTCAGAAACATCGGGCAGAAGAACAACAAACTCTTCACCACCATAGCGAATGGCCAGATCGGTTTCCCGCTTCAGGCTCAGCTGGATCGTCTGCGCGACATGCTTCAGACATTCGTCGCCACGCTGATGGCCATAGGTATCATTGTAGAGCTTGAAATAATCGATATCCAGCATCAGCACCCCCAGCTGATGATGCTGACGCCGCGCGAGTTGCAGTTCCCGCAGCAGCTGATGATCGAAGAAACGCCGATTCCACAGCCCGGTCAGGCTGTCGGTCTCGGAAGAACGCTGCAAACGCTCGTTGAGGTGCTGAATCGTCTCGAAGGTGCGATTGATGGTTTTCGCCAGCAGCAGGATTTCGCCACTGCCCTGCTCGGCAAAACGCTGCGTCAGATCCCCACTCTCGTTGATCTCGTTGAAACGCTGAATCTGACCCGACAGAGGCGTCAGCAGCAGACGGTTGAGAACCACAGCCACCATGGCCAGAGCCAGCAGACCCAGCAGCACCCCACCCCACAGCACGCTGTTCAATACGCGCTCCAGATGCAGATGGGTATCGTGATAAACTTCGGTCACCAGGAGAAACGCGCAGTGGCCGTCAATATTCTTCACCCGCACGATCATCTGGGCATACTGATCTTCGGAGAAAACCGTCCGCACGGACACGTCTTCGTCCTGATGCTGCACAGAACACTCGCGGTTGCAGATTTCGAGCAGCTCAAAATCATAGCCGGTTTCAGCCGAAACCGACTGGCTGAACAGATCGTCCACCACCTCGCCCATCAGCAGATAACCGTTGGACGGCTGGTTGCGTTCCGTCGGCAGAATCGGGTGCAGAGCCGCCAGAAAGGGTCGGCCCGCCAGGCTCAAACACAGATAAAAGGTTGGGCGGGATTCCAGATCCCGCTCCTGAATCGACGGCCAGCTCTGGCGCAAGGTTTGAATCACCGCATCGATCAGGGCACGATCCTCGTCACGGTGGAAGCGGTAACGGACATCCAGATTGCGGTCAAAGTAGACAATGCAACGGGTGCCAATGGTATTCAGGGTTTCCTCGGCCAGATTGCTGTCCAGATACTCCTGATTCCGATCTTCAATGAAGCGGTAGCTGTCATCCCAGATCGCATAGTCTTTGACAAAGGCCCTGAGCTGGCGCTCCTGAGCCAGAATGGAACGTTCAATCTGTCGCGTCAGCTTATCGAACTGCTTCTGCTCCAGGGTGAAAAATTCCGACAACACGTACTGACGCAACCCGGCCCCGACGATCAGTACGATCAACAAAGGCATCAGCAGGATGAGCAGGGTGCGTTCACGCAGCGACATGTGAAACCTCCGCTTGCCAGCGGCAATCTTCACCCCACCTGGGGCAAACCGTCGTTAGCCGGACTTGAGCAACATTAAACCTACAACCCAGATTAAAATAACATCGACATAATGGCAAAAAAAACTTAGCAGAAGACCCTTTTCTTTACAGAAAGGCGCCGGGGAAGACCGACTATCGGTTCTGCAGACGCTCCAGCACGGCGGGGATCTGGTCTAAATCGCAGCAACAGACAATCGCAGGATAATGACACGGCGCGGCAATGCCCTGTCCCCCCGCAACCAGCCCGACGTGGGGAGGCAGGGCTTCGCGCAAGGCGATCAGATCCTTTTTAACCTGGCGGGGTGGATAGTGGGCACTGAATGACACGGCGACAGCGTGACACCCGGACTGGTTGACGAGCCCAGACACCTCGCTCAGGGGGATTTCCTCTTCCACCAGCAGGCAGTCTGCACCCGCCTGTTGAAACAGCACCGCGGCCAGCAGCAGCCCCAGCTTGTGGCGCTCGCCATTGAGGGTCAGAAACAGGAGCCGCATCGTCACCGGCTCTGGCCGCGCCATCAGCTGTCCACGCAAAAAACGCATCAGCACATCCGACAGCAGATGCTCCTGCGCGATGCTCAGCCGCCCCGCCTCCCACTCGCGCCCCATCAGCTCCAGAAACGGCTGCAGCAGCTGGCGAATCAGCGGCCGTAACCCCTCCTGCTCCAACCGCTGGCGCAGCACCTGATCCAGCTGATCCAGCTTTCCGTGACAGAGTTCAAGCAGATCAGCTTGCGGCGAAAACGAGCCGCATAGCTGCTCAAGTCGCTGCTGTCGCTCTGCCGGAGTGAGGCCGAAGACCATCTTGGGCCGCAACCCGAGGTGCAGCAGTTTAGCCACCAGACGCAGTTCTTCGACCTGTTCGTCGGGATACTGGCGTCGTCCGCGGGTATCCCGCACAGGGCAAGGAACACCATAGCGCCGCTCCCAGATGCGCAGCGTATCGACGCCGAGATTCAATTCTTGGCTGAGCTGTTGAATGTTGAGCATATTTGTCCTAGACAAAAATAGAGTTACGCAATATTTTGAACAAAAAACAACAAGGAGAACCTATGGACTTTCTGTACGCCAAACATGATGAAATCGTTGAAAACCTGTTTCTGTTCTTTCGCGACCAGTTGGAAAGGGATCCACACGCCACCCTGAAGCAGGTTGAGCAGGAACTCAACGCCCTGTATATCCGTTATGGCAACGACTGGACAGGACGCGGCATCATCGGCGACAATACGCAACAAGCGACCATTGCCGGACTGGAAGCCGTTCGCGCCGAGTGCCTGGCACGCCTTGGCCACAGATCAACGCGTTTGTCCTGAACCTCAGCCGCCAAAGCGTTCGACCAGGGCCTGGGACCGGTAGTCAAAAATACGCTCAAGCGTTCGCCCGATCAGCGCCCGGTGGACCATCCGCCCCAGCGGGCCAAAAGGCAATTGATAATCAACGCGGTCGATCATACGACTGCGCGCGGGTCCCAGGGCACAGATTTCATGATAGTGATACCACAGGCGATAGGGGCCGCGTCGCTGTTCATCAACAAAGGACAGGCCGGGACGGATATGTTTGATCTCCGTAAGCCAGTCCGTTCGGCCAAGCAGCGGCACGCGCACGCGATAGAGAATCATCAGGCCATTGTACATGCGCTCCGGAACTGACGTGAGAATTTCAAAATGCAGTTCCGGCGGTGTGATAGCATTCAGATTGCCCGGGGTGGCCACAAACTGCCACAGGTCTTCGGCCGAAACCGCCAGTTCAATGTCGCGTTCGAGTCGGTACATGTTTTTTTCACGCCACGGTTCAGGCCGCGCGCGTGTCCTTAATCAGAGAAGCGATGACCAGCTGGACGTATTGTCCTAGACAAACTGACCCTATACGATAATCAAAAATAGATCAATGAGGACATCATCCATGAGCGCCCTTGCCCCTGTCGACCCGCTGCGGTTGACCACCGCCAACCACGCGCCGATCCATCCCGCCGGCGATTATGTCCTGTACTGGATGCACAGCGCCCGCCGCCCCGGCTATAATTTCGCGTTGCAGCAGGCCGCAGCGATGGCCTGCCAGCTGCAGGTCGGCCTGGTGGTCTTTGAACCCCTTGTCTGCGACGAGCCCTACGCCAGCCTGCGCTTTCACCATTTTGTCCTGCAGGGCATGCGCGACAACCAGCAGGCCTTTGCCACCATGCCGATTCTCTACTATCCCTGGCTGGAGACGAAGGCCGGGGAGTGGAACGATCTGTTGTCGCGCCTTGCGCACAAAGCCTGTCTGGTCATCACGGACCGGTTCCCGACGACCCCGGTCGACAGCCGCGTCAAGACCGTGGCGAACAGCCTGCCGGTGCAACTGCAGACCGTCGACAGCAACGGCCTGCTGCCACTGCAGCTGGTGGAACGGGATTATCCGACGGCCTATGCCTTCAGGCGTTTTCTTCAAAAGGTGCTGCCCGCCTTCCTCAACCAGCACCCGCTGGCCGACCCGCTCCAGGGACTCACCCTGCCCCAGCCGAAGCTGCCGGCCGAACTGCTCCGGCGCTACCCGATAGCCGACCCACACGCCCTACTGCGTCCCGGCGCCCTGGACGCGCTGCCCATTGACCACCGCATCAAACCCGTTGGCGTGGAAGGCGGGGCAAAGGCTGCAGGCGAACGGTTGCTGGACTTTTTGTGTGACGATCTGGCCGGGTACGACCTGCAGCGCAACCAGCCGGATAGCGACCGAACCAGCCGACTGGCGCCCTATCTGCATTTCGGCCATCTCAGCGTACATGAAATCTTCTCCCGGCTGGCCGAGGCCGAGGGCTGGCATGCCGGCCGCCTGGCTCTGGAAACCTCGGGCCGACGCAGCGGCTGGTGGGGCATGAGCAGCACCGCCGAGGCCTTTCTCGATGAACTGGTGACCTGGCGCGAACTGGCCTACGCCTTTTGCGCCCGCACACCGGACTACAGCTCCTACGAGAGCCTGCCAACCTGGGCACAGCACAGCCTGAACCACCACGCCGACGATCTGCGGCCCGTGCTCTACAGCCCCGCCCAGTTCGAGGAGGCCGCCACCCACGACCCGCTCTGGAACGCAGCCCAGCGTCAGCTGCGCGAAGATGGTCGCATTCACGGCTACCTGCGCATGCTGTGGGGCAAAAAAATCCTTGAATGGAGTCTTACGCCGCAGCTGGCGCTGAACACCATGCTGGACCTCAACGATCGCTACGCCCTCGACGGCCGCAACCCCAACTCCTACAGCGGCATCGGCTGGTGCCTCGGCCGCTTCGACCGCGCCTGGGGACCGGAGCGCGAAATTTTCGGCAAAATCCGCTACATGTCGTCGGAAAACACGGCCCGCAAGGTCAGCGTCAAAAAATACCTCCAGCGCTACAGCGGCCAGAAAAGTCTGTTTTAACCCCTTGTCAGAAGCGCCATTCCGCCGTACCCTGCAACGCCAGCCCCCACGACAATAAAGGAGAAAACGCAATGATCATGGCATCCGATCTGAAACGCGGCATGGTGTTCAAACAGGACGACGCCCCTTGCTGCGTGATTGATATCAGCCTGCAATCGCCCACCGCCCGCGGTGGCAACACCCTGGTCAAGACCAAGTACCGCAACCTGATCACCGGTCAGGTGCTGAACAAGACCTTCAAGTCCGGCGACAAGCTGGATGAGGCCGATTTCGCCCGCCGCAAGGGCCAGTACCTTTACGCCGCTGGCGATGACGCCGGCGTGTTTATGGATCTCGAGAGTTACGACCAGTTTGAAATCGATGGCGACATGTTTGCCGAGCTCAAGGGTTTTCTGACGGACGGGCTGGAGGTCATGCTGGGCGTTTTCAACGACATGGTCATCCAGATTGAGTTGCCCATGACGGTCGAACTGACGGTCACGGATACCGCGCCCTCCATCAAAAATGCCACCGCTACCGCCCAGACCAAGGAAGCCGTGCTCGAAACCGGACTCACCCTGCAGGTGCCCGGCTACCTGGAAAGCGGCGAACGCATCAAGGTCGACACCCGGGAAGGCCGCTTCATCTCGCGCTGCTGAATATCACAAGCCGCCCCCGCAATGGTCTCACCACGCAAAAAGGCCTGTCGCATTCGTGCGACAGGCCTTTTTGCGTGAATGGCGGACAAAAGGGTCAGACGCGATTCTGCAGCGTCTTCAGCGTGGCCATGGCATTGGAGACCATGGCCGAGACATCGGCGGCATTGCTGGGCACGATCAGGGTGTTGGAATCCTTGGCCAGCTTGCCGAATTCCGCCACGTACTGCTCGGCCACCCGCAGATTGGCGGCATCGATACCGCCGGGCGCTTTCAGTTCCTCGGCAATCATTTTCAGACCATTGGCCGTGGCCTCGGCGACAGCGAGGATCTGGGCAGCGCGGCCCTCGGCCTCGTTGATCATGCGCTGTTTCTCCCCTTCCGACTTGAGAATAGCATCCTGCCGATTGCCTTCAGCGCGATTGATCATGGACTGGCGCTCGCCCTCCGACTTGGCGATTTCGGCCCGCTTGGCGCGCTCCGCGGTCATCTGCGCCTCCATCGCCTGCTTGACCGACGGCGGCGGCACGATATCGCTGACCTCATAGCGCAGCAGCTTGACACCCCAGCTCTGGGCCGCCTCATCAATCGCCTGCACCACCTGGGCATTGATGTTTTCGCGCTCTTCAAAGGTCTTGTCGAGATCAATGCGGCCGATACAGGAACGCAGAGTGGTCTGGGCCAGCTGGGCCGAAGCCAGCTTGTAATCATTGATACCGTAGGCGGCCAGTTTGCTGTCCTGCACCTGCAGATAGATCAGTCCGTCCACTTCCACCGTCACGTTGTCCTTGGTGATACAGGTCTGGCTGGCGATATTGACCACCTCTTCCTTGAGCATGAAACGGTAGGATACCTTGTCGATAAAGGGCAACAGGATGTGAAAACCGGCGCCGAGGGTCCGGCTGTATTTGCCCAGCCGCTCAACGATGTACTCGTGCTTCTGCGGCACGACAACCGCCGTCTTGAGCAGGATGACAATGACCAGAATGGCCAGAATAATGACCGCGATCAAGGATGGATTCATCAAAAACTCCTGTGCGAAAAAGATGGCACCCGTTTAATCCGGCCGTGGGTCACGACCGTTCTTTCACTTCCAGCACCGTGCGTGAGCTGCCGGCATAGCCGCAGACCTCCACCATGCTGCCCTCTTCAAAAGTCTGGCTCGACACGGCGTCCCAGAAGGAGCCGCGATAAGCGATACGCCCCGGCACCTGCGGGCTGATCGGACTGACCACCTTGGCCGGCCCTGTCGGCTGCTCCTCGAACTGGCTGGCCGGATTGCGTTCCTGCTCGCCGGCAAACACGCGCATGGCATAGCGCCGCAACAGCAGCAGACTGACAAGCGTGGCCACCACGAACAACCAGACCTGCTGGGTCACGCTCAAATCGAACACCAGCAGGGCACCGGCAACCACAACGCAGCCGACGCCGAAGAAAATCAGGATAAAACCCGGTACCGCCAGTTCAAACAGCGCCAGCGCAACACCCGTCACAAACCACAACAACCAGGGGGTCAAAAGGACATCCATTCAATCACTCCAGATTAAAGAGCTCCCGACCGGGAGAATTCTTGGCATGTCTCCAGCGATGAGTATACGTTATTTTTTCGCGGATGCCAGCGCGCCGCCGATAAAACGAGGAACTGACCATGGCCGAAGCAGGACAGACAGGTCGCCCGCCCCTGAGGAAAAGGTACAGAGGATTATTGACGGACCGGGGAAGGTGTCGTAAACGGAAACCCGTGGCGATCAAAAGACCAGTCGGCAAAGGCAAACAGAAAAGGATGATCAAAGGCGCGCATCCGCCACTGGTTGCGCTGGTTAAAACCCAGCACCCGGTTCATGGTGGCAAAATCAAGCTGCCAGCCCTCCGGGCTACGCCGCAGCAGATAGGGAGCACTGCTGCGCTGATCTACGGGAAAGCGGATCACAGCCAGAGTGCCGCTATCGTCTTCCTTGACCTCGGCCAGCGCCCAGCATCGCTCCAGATCGCGCAGGGCATTGTCCTGCTGGGCATCTGTCACCAGCCACTGCGCGAAAAAACGCTTGGTCTCCGGCGTATAGATCCCCAGATTCGGATCTTTGATGTGGCGCTGCAACGACAGCCGGTAACAGGCCAACGTCGCCAGTGGCGTCGCCTGAGCGGAAAAACTTTCGCCATCGGCCACCGGCGCTTTTTCGGGCAGACCAGACCCGACCGGCACCCGGCTGCGTGCCCCACCCCCACCGGAGAGAGCCGCATCCGCCATGGGACGCGAACCCACGGCCACAGGATCAGGCTCCTGCGCCAGCACCTGACTGACCAGCAATTCCATCGTCGCCTCAATGCCATCGGCCACGCGACCGGCGGCAAAAAACGGAGCCATCTGATCCTGCTCAATGCGGGCGATGAACAGATCGGTGAACACGGACTCGAGATCGTAACCGATCTCCATGCGCACCTGCTCAGAACAGGGATCAAATACCAGCAGAACACCCCGCGCACCACCGGTCTGCGCACCGAGACGCGCCTGATTAAACCGCTCCACCGCCAGCTGATCGATATCCCCCACGGGGGTGTCGGAAATGAACAGCTGTAACGCGATGTGCTGCGTAACCAGCAGCGATTGCGCCTGGTCGATCAGCCGCTGACAGGCCTCGGCGGTCAGCACCCCGGCAGGATCATCCACGACTGCGCCAACCGGCGAATCTTTCGGCCCACAGCCTGAGAGCAGCAGCCCCACACCAAACAAAGCCGCAAAGAGAATTATCGTTATTTTTTGGAGCAGATCCCGCATCAAAAACCTTCACACTCAATGCCGGACCTCGCCGGCAAACAAAGCCGGGAACCGACGGTCGGACACGTTAGCGCAACAGCGTATAGCAGTCGCGCCCGTTGCGCTTCGATGCATACATCGCTTCGTCCGCGCGACTGAAAAACGCCTTCTTGTCTTCCTGCGGGCGCAGCAGGGTCACACCAATACTTGCCGTCAGCCTCAGGCCTTCCGGGTAGCGCACATCCCGCAAGCCTTGCATCAACCGCTGTACATAAAGCACCAGTTCTTCCCCCTCGACCCCCTGAACCAGGACCACAAACTCCTCGCCGCCGAGACGGGCGATAAAATCGGACTTCCGGCTGGCGCTGGACAGATAGCTGGCAAAATATTGCAGCACCTGATCCCCGGTAGCATGACCAAAGGCATCGTTCACCTGCTTGAAATGATCGAGATCAAGCACCAGCATTGCTAAAGGAACCTGGGACTGGCGGGTCTGCTGTAGCAAAAAATCCATTTCGCTGTCAAACCGCAGGCGATTGCACAGGCCGGTCAGCGTATCGGTTGAAGACAGCCGATCCAGCTCCCTGTTCTTTTCCACCAGCAGCAGATCATGCGCGTCCTTTTTCGACAGCAGGCAATAAATAAAAAAGAAGATCAGACAGAAACCCAGCACGGTGGCCAGGGCAACATAGCCAAAACTTCTTTTAAATTCTCGATGGTAGTCAGCCAGAGGAATACTGATCGACATCAGACCGGACAGGGCGCCCGCCTGTTGGTGAAAACCACTGTCCGTCCCATAGCGTTCGACCAGCGAAGGGGGGGCCAACACCGGATCACTGTGACAGCGCATACAGGAGGTATCGAACGTGCCCAGAGGAACGGCATAAAACAGCACCTCCTGCCCATCCTCAGTCAGCACCTCGCGATACTCTCCGGTCGTCCCCTGTTCAAACAACTGGAGCAGGTTTTCCTCACGCTCCGTCGCCTTATTCTTGAAATTCAGCGGAGAGCGCGAGGCATAGCGGAACACCGCCCCCGTCACCCCGTGCGGACTCTGGTCGAGATACCGCTTCAGCACTTCACTTGAAACATAGGAGCGAGACATCAGCTCCGCAGAAAAATAATCGTACTCCAGCTTCCCGGCCTGCTGCAGTCGGTAGACCTCGGGACGCATAACGTGCTGAACGTATCCACGGATCGCCCCCTGAATCTGCAACAGGTTGGCTACCGTATCATAGGCTTTTTCCATAACGCCCAGATGCAGAGACGAATAGAAGACGCCCAGCAGAGCCACCATGGCAAGAAACAGGCTGATTCCTGTCAACTGCAGGATTTTTTTGTTTTTCTGTGTTTTCAGCAAAGAGCCACCCTTCTGCCCGCATTGACGCAATTGACCAGAGTCTGTCCATTCAATCGACCTCTCGGGCAACGGACTTTAGCGGCGTTTTATGATGAGGTCTCCACCTGGTCCCGTCCGCCATGCGCCAGCGGCCGCTGGCCGATGTGGCTTGCAAACATAGCGGGCAACCCATTTCCTTCAGCAGCCGGCAGCGAATCCAGGGCATCTTCATGTCCCGGCATGGGCACTGTTCCACCCGTGGCCAAACTGCACCCGGCGCTCACCATTCCCGACTCCATGAAAGGGCGGCACGCCTGAACTTCTTTTGCCCTCCTGCTCAAAACAACAAACAGGTTTTTTCGGATAACATCGGGCCACGATAGCTGTGGCGCCGGCGAATCGCTCCAAAGAGTTCCATGCTCACTCTCCTGAACGTTTTACTCTATCTTAACATCGTTGGCCAAATCTGGGCCAATCAATAGTGCCTGTTTTTGTCAGGGCAACGCGTCCGGCCAGGGGGAAGAGAGAAACAACGCCGAAATTCTCCACACCCCGGCCCCGTTCAATCATCCCCCACAGCAACCAAACGGCACCCCTATCAGAGGTTCCGCGGCAGACCCAACCATTGCCGGTACCCTCCGCGTCAGCCGGAGCGGCCTCATAAAAAAAGCATACAGTTATTATCTGGCCTATACGGCAGCGAACCATGG
>JAFGXV010000003.1 GCA_016936455.1 Desulfuromonadaceae bacterium | reverse complement strand
GTGAGACAGTTTGGTCCCTATCTGCCGTGGGCGCAGGAGATTTGAGAGGATCTGTCCTTAGTACGAGAGGACCGGGATGGACGAACCTCTGGTGTTCCAGTTGTTCCGCCAGGAGCAATGGCTGGGTAGCTATGTTCGGAAAGGATAACCGCTGAAAGCATCTAAGCGGGAAGCCCCCCTCAAGACAAGATCTCCCTGGAACTTCGGTTCCCTGAAGGTCCGTCGAAGACGACGACGTTGATAGGCCGGGTGTGTAAGTGCAGTAATGCATTCAGCTAACCGGTACTAATTGACCGTGAGGCTTGACCATAAAAAGTTTTTGGAGAGCAAGGGGCGAAGTTCGCTTCGCCCCGCGCTTGATAACTGTTGCAAAATGTGTTGAAAGTTGTATCGTGTATGTCTTAGCAATTGCCGAAAAAAGCTTATAAGGTTAAACGCTTTTCGGTGGCTATAGCGCAGAGGTCACACCTGTTCCCATCCCGAACACAGAAGTTAAGCTCTGCCGCGCCGATGATACTGCATGGGTGACTGTGTGGGAAAGTAGGTCGCCGCCGAAATTTTTACCCAAAAAGGACCCACCTCGTGGGTCCTTTTTTTGTTTGATTTCTTTTTTAATGTCTCGTTTGCCTATTCCTTGTCACTGTCTAGCTCAAGCGCTTTGATTTTACGATGTAAGTTTGAGCGCTCCAGGCCTATTTCTTCAGCAGTCCGCGAAATATTCCAATCATTTTCGACCAGTTTTCGGTAGAGATATTCTTTTTCAAAGGCTTCTTTAGCTTCCTTAAATGTTGCTTGACTTAACGCCTGACAACTGTCGTGGTGCTTCGCGGTGTGATTCTCGGCTTTCAACTCCGTCGGGAGCGCCTGCACGTCGATCACTGGATCCGTTGTCATAATCACCAAGCGTTCAATCAGGTTTTTAAGTTCGCGGACATTGCCGGGCCAGTTGTAATGGGTTAATGCGCTCAGTGCCGCTGGCGTAATCTGTTTGGGTTCAGCGTTCTCTTTTTTGCAGTATGCATCAAGAAAGTGTGTGGCCAAAAGGTGGATGTCATCCTTGCGCTCGCGTAACGGTGGTACATGAAACGGCAGCACATTTAAGCGGTAGAAGAGATCTTCCCGAAAAGCACCTGATTTGATTTCTGTCTCAAGGTCTTTGTTCGTTGCTGCGATAACACGGACATCAACTTCGATGGTTTTTTCTCCCCCGACACGCTCGAATTTGTGCTCCTGCAGGATGCGTAAAACTTTTGCCTGCGTTTTGAGGCTCATGTCGCCAATTTCATCAAGAAAAAGTGTTCCTTCGTGGGCCAGATCAAATTTCCCTTTGCGCTTGCTGGTCGCTCCGGTAAACGCCCCTTTTTCATGACCAAATAATTCAGATTCGATCAAGTCTTCCGGGATGGCAGCGCAGTTTACTTCTATAAAGGGTTTTTCTGCTCTTCTGGATTGATTATGAATTGCGCGAGCCACCAATTCTTTGCCGGTACCATTTTCTCCCGTGATCAAAACCCAGCCTGATGTTGGCGCGGCGATACTGATCTGCTTTTTGAGATCCTGTATTGTATTGCTGGTGCCAATAATGTCATGGTCCTGCAAGATCCTGGCGCGCAGATTCTTGTTTTCTGCAACCAGCTGTCTCACTTTCAGGGCATTCTGAATGCATACCAGAAGTTTTTCGAATGAAAGGGGTTTTTCGATAAAGTCATAGGCGCCGAGCTTGGTTGCCATGACGGCTGTTTCAATTGTGGCGTGTCCACTCATCATGATGACCTGAAGATCGTCGTACTGAGTGCGGATTTGTTTCAACGTCTCAAGTCCATCCATGCCAGGCATCCAGATGTCAAGCAACACGAGATCCGGCTTTTCATCTGCCAGTGCAGTGAGAGCGCTGGCGCCATCTTCAGCGGCTGAAATCTGGAACCCCTCGTCCTGAAGGATTCCGGTTAAGCTGGTCCGGATGCTTTTCTCGTCATCTACGATAAGTATTTGTTTCATGTCAAGGGTGCCCTGTCAGGAATGCTCAGCATGAACTGGCAGTTCGATGGTAATTTCCGTGCCCGTTGGGGAGTGATCTTTAACGCGAATATAGCCATTGTGGTCGGATACGATTGTCGCAACAATAGCGAGACCTAAGCCTGTTCCGGTTTTTTTGGTTGAGAAATAGGGCTCAAACAGCCGAGGTTTGTCCTGCTCTGGGATGCCGCAGCCATTATCCCAGACCGTCAGTGTCGCAATGCGCAGGTTGCTATTGTACTCCGTTTGCAGCCCGATTTCACCACTGTCAACGCAGTGTAATGATTCAACTGCGTGAACCGCATTGTCAAGAAGGTTGATGATGACGCGCTTGATCTGCTCACGGTCAAGATTGACCGGCGGAAGTGATTTGTCCGTTCCGATGTGAAAGTGAATGTCTTTGTGCCCCTGCTCGAATAAAACAACTGTTGAGGACAGCAGCTTGTTAAGATCCTCTGGGGCCGGGGTGCTGGCGGGCATCCGGGCAAAATTGGAAAATTCATTAACCAGGTTTTTCAAGTCATCAACCTGGGTGATGATGGTCCGGGTACATTCGTCAAATACATTGTCTTCTGATTCGAACCGACTGAGATAGCGACGTCTCAGTCGCTGTGCTGAAAGTTGTATCGGGGTCAGTGGGTTTTTAATCTCGTGGGCAATTCTTCGTGCGACCTCGCGCCACGCGGCCATGCGCTGCGCTTTTTGTAGCTGAGTCAGGTCGTCGAAGACGATAACGGTTCCGACGACACCATCGTTTTCGTCATACAGTCGGGTCGCGTTGACCTGAAGTGTCAGTTGCTGCCCCTGGATGCTGACCGTCATCTGGCGGCGAATCGTTTCTTTCTCTGAACTGATGAGTTCGGCCAGAAAGCCTCTGATGACATCAAGTTGCTGCTGGTTGACAATTTCTGGATATTTCTTTCCGACGACCTGGCTGCCATTGATTTTCAGCATCTTTTCGGCGGACTTGTTGATCGTGGTCAAGGTGCCTTGGCTATCGAGGGAAATGACACCCGCGGTCACGTTGCGCAGAACAATTTCCATGTAGCGACGTCGCTGGTCAAGCTCGAAGTTGGAGCGTTGCAGCTTGGTATGGACGTGCCGGATGCGCCGTCGCTCCTGTTTCAATTCCTTGGTCATGCTGTCGAAGGCTTTGATGAGTAGTCCGACTTCATCATTGCCGGCGGCGGGGAGAAAAATATCGAGATTGTCCTTGCCGATCTGGCGCGAGGCGATGACCAGTTCCTGAATCGGCCCGGTAATGGAGCGGGCGATGCGCAGGCCAAACCAGGTTGCCAGAAATACGATGACCAACGCGATCAGAAGCAGGATGGCAATATAGCCCTGCTTGACTTTTCCTTTGAGCTGCTGAGCCTCCTTGTATTGCTGGTAGGAGCTCGAAATCTCCTGCATCTTGTTAACCAGTGAGTAGGGAACATGATAGTTGACCACTACCACACCTACAATGTCTTTGCTGTTCCAGTTCGACAGGATCGGAACCACGCCCCGAATCAGGTCCGCTTTGCCTGTCGGTGTAATCCGGGTGAATCTCTTGCCTTCAAGGGCTTCATTCAAGGTGGCGGAACCTGGATCGGTAAAGTCGGCAATGGGGACCTGGGGGTTGAAGGCGCGGACCAGTTCTTCGTGGGTCGATGAGAAGACTTCCACTACACCAAGATTGTATTCCTGCTGTTTTTGGATGATCAAATTGCGCAGTGCCGACAGGTTTTCTTCATTCAGCAGTTTGCTTTCTTTGATCTGGGCGGCAATCTGATCGCCATAGTAGAGTGCATTGGTTGCGGAGTTTTTGTAGTACGTTTGGGCGACGGATAGCGATTCAGTCAGGGAGTGTTCTATTTCTGTGCTGAACCAGCTTTCAATCGAGTTGGTGACGAAACCGGCTGAAACCAGAAACAGCAATAACGTCGGGATGAGAGAAAGTGAGACGAACGCCATGACCAGCTTTGTGCGCAGGCGGGCTCCCGGGATATTACGTCGTCGTTCGATGAAAAGTTTGAACAGGTTGCGCAGAATAAGAAACAGAAACAGAATAATGAGGAGAATGTTCAGGTTGATCAGGGCCAGGACCAACAGGTTGTTGGAAAGTTCAATTTTGTTGGCGTATTGATACAGGTGTTTTTCGAAAAAAGGAAAAGCCACCAGCAGTCCGATCAGGATCAGGATCAGACCCCATTCCCGCCTGCGTTTACGAAGTTCATGTGGGATGCGAACTGGTGGCATGTGTGATAACTCGTTGTTATTCTAGGAGATTAGTTCTGATATCATGGCATGGTTTCTTCTTGGGTGCAACGCTTTAAGGTGTCAGAAGTTTTTGGTGGTGTGTGCATAAAAAAAGCGGCCGTGGTTTGCGGCCGCTTTTTAGTCTCATGCAGATTCGGGTCAGGACTCGGCCAGCGCCGGGCGTTCCTGATTAAATAGCGGTAGTGGTACGCGCAGCGCGTCCTGGAGGTCGGCTTCAGAAAATTCAACGAAGCGCCAGCAGTCAGGTGATGCCAAAATCTTTTCGACCATTTTGTGGTTCATATCGTGTCCGGCCTTGTGCGACTTGATATGGCCGAGAATCGGGTGGCCGATGAGGCTGAAATCACCAACGCTGTCAAGGATCTTATGACGGACGAATTCATCACTGTATCGTAAGCCCTCAGGGTTCAGGATGCTTTCCTCGCCAATGACGATGGCATTCTCAAGGGAGCCGCCGCGAGCGAGGCCAATCGATTTAAGATACTCCACTTCTTTCAGAAAGCCGAATGTGCGCGCCGAGGCAATTTCTCTATAAATACTGTCTGCGGTCAGCTTGACAGAACGCTGCTGGCGGCCGATACAGGGGTGGTCGTAGCGCAAGTCAAAGGTCATGCGGAAAAAACGTGAGGGGATAATGCTGATGCGTTTATCCTCTTCTTCCAGCGTAATCGGTTTGCTGATAGCGATGACTTTGCGACTTTTATGCAGTCGTGACACGCCTGCCTGGTTGATGGCACGGATAAACGGTTTTGCACTGCCATCCATAATCGGAACTTCCGGGCCGTCAATGTAGACATGAAGATTGTCAATGTGGCAGGCCGTCAGAGCTGCCATGAAATGTTCGATCGTTGAAACGCTCAGGTCGCCTTTGCCGATAACCGTTGCCAGTCGCGTGTCGATTACGTTGGCCGAAATGGCCTCAATTGCCCGCGTTTTCTGACCCTCGGTGCGGTGGAAAATGATTCCTGTCCCCGCCGTTGCGGGACGCAACTTCATGGTTGTTGTACGGCCTGAATGCAGGCCGATGCCCTGGACGGTGATGGGCTTGGCAATTGTGCACTGATAGATCATGGGTAGAAATATCCTTGGCAATTTATTAGGTTTTGATCGACGGTCGATAGGACTACTTCTCACTTAGCAAGCATTGTGCCGACTTTTATTGTCCGTAACTATCTAAAATGACGTGGATTTTTTTTTGTTTAGATGGGATAACGTCTGGATTGTGTTGTTTTTAAAGCCGGATGTGGTGGCAGCGACACAGCTGTTTGTCGTTTAGAGCCGGCCAGATCCGAGGATGCCGATCGCCAGCCAGAGACCGAGCAGGCCGGCGATGGTATAGCCTAAAAGACTCAGGGCAGGAAGGCCGAACAGGTGGGGCCCGCTTCCGCTTTGGACAATCAGCGACGAACCGACAATCAGCGAGCCAATGAGGAAGCTGAAGGAGAGACGGTTGCTGGATTTGTCGAGATCGCGGATCAGTTGCTGGAGGCCGCGATGTTCCAGGTTGATTTTGACGTGGTTGTTATTGATGTGAAAAAGCAGCTCTTTAAGATCATGGGGCAGGGTTTTTGCCGCATCGAGATAAAAGCGCAGTGTCTGCAGCGTCTGCTTGCTCAGGTTTTCTGTTGAGAGACGCTTTTTGATCAATGCGACAATGTTCGGTTGCAGCTCGGCCATGAGATTAAAGTCAGGGTCGAGGTCGCGGCCTATTCCTTCGATCGTCACCAGGGCCTTGGTCAGTAACATCAGGTCTGACGGAAACCGGATGTGATGGCGGCTCATAATGTTGATAAATTCCGTTACCAGCTTAAAGGCGTCAATCTGTTTTAGCGGGCGCTGGTGATAGTCTTCAATGAATTCGAGCAGGTCGCGCTTGAGAGCAGGCTTGTCAAACTCCTGGGCCCGGGGGAGACGGGTGACCAGCACCGAAATAAGCAGATCCGTATCCTTGTTGAAGATGGCCAGCAGCAGGTTGACAAGCTGCTGCTTGAGTTCCTCATCAATATGGCCGACCATGCCCAGGTCGAGAAAGCAGATTCTTCCGTCATCCAGAATGAAGATGTTGCCGGGGTGGGGGTCGCCATGGAACAGCCCGTGGTGGATGACCTGCGCCATGAAACACTGCGCACCGCGGTGGGCCAGTTCTTTAAGGTCATGCCCGTGTTCGCGCAGTTGGCTGATTTGTGAAATCTTGGTGCCATTGACCAGTTCCATCGTCAACAGGGCGTCGGTGGTGTAGTCCCAGTAAACCGATGGGACGTAGACGGCCTCATCGTGGGAGAAATTAGCGCGAAATCGCTCCATTGTGTGGGCTTCTTTGGTGAAGTCGAGTTCGCGGTAGATTGTGCGGCGGAACTCCTTGACCAGCTCTGTCGCGGAAACAATCTGAGACAATTCTTCGTTGTATTCGATCAGGGTAGCGAGGCCGGTAAGGATGTCGAGATCGGTAGCGATAATTTTTTCAATGCCGGGCCGACGGACTTTCAGCGCGATCCAGTCCTGATTGTGCAGCTGGGCGCGATGAACCTGAGCCATGGATGCTGAGGCGACGGGCTTCGGGTCGATCTGCTGAAACAGCTCATGGCAGGGGAGGCCCAGCTCTGTTTCGATGTGCGTCTTGATTCTGTCCCATGCGACGGGCAAGACCTGGTCTTGCAGGGTTTTCAGTTCAAGGATGTAGCTGGCCGGCAGAATGTCGGCGCGCGTCGAGAGCAGCTGGCCGAATTTAATAAAAGTCGGGCCGAGTCGCTCCAGAGCCATACGCAGACGGACTTCCGCAGGGAGCCGTTCAAGGTCACGTTGCTGGGGGTCGCGCAAGATGAGGCGCCGACCCCGTTCGATATAGTAGTCAATGTTCAGCTGCTCAATGATCTGGCCGAAGCCATAGGTGACAAGAATGCCGAGAATCTCACGGTAGCGTTTCAATGACCTGAGATTGCGATTGATCTTAAGCAGTGGCAGCATGTAGCGGAGGCCTCAATTTTATTGTGCGAGTTTTTTTTCCAGCGCATCTAAGCGCTTTTTCAGCGCATCCACTTCGGACTGCTGGGCCAGCCCCAGTCGCTCGGAGGCGCGTTGAACTTCTTCCATCGCCTGCTCCTGCAATTTTTTCTGGCGGTCTTCAACACCCTGCTGAATTTTGTTGACCAGTTTTTTCCCCTCGTCTTCGCTGAGGTTGAAGCGTTCCTTGAGTTCCATTGCCATTTCTTCGGCTTTTTGCTGAGTCATGGCAGCGGCGCCCAGCATCGTCAAAAATGTTTTTTCAAGAACTTCTATCATTTTTTATCCTCCTTCTCAGGGTGACAGTTTGTTCTGATTCTAACAGCATACCCTGCGACCGCAACTGCCTTTTGCGGGGGCTTGCCGGGACTCAGTCGTGCTCCAGATGGAAAAAGTTGGCCGCCGATTTGACGACGGACCAGGGCGGAAGCTCGAGTCGGTGCCAGACTTCCGTCAGGCAACGGCGGGCCTGGGCCGGATTGGTGAGGCCACCAAAGCACTCGCTTTGAGCCAGGCGACGAATGTCGATCAGGTCCGTGAGAAAGCGGATCAGAATTTCGCGACACACAGTTTCATCCTGTGGCAGGCGGACCTGCTGGTGCTGGTGCGAGGCGAGAATCAGCGCATAGCTGTGGACCGGGTCTGCTTCACAGGTTCGTTGGCCAGTCTTGTCTTTGAGCTGAAGCAGGCCCATGAAGTTCTGGTCAATTTCCCATGGGCCGTTCTCGAGGGGGTAGACGACCAGCTCAGGTCGAAACAGATCGTACAGATAGTGCTCGGGAAAGCAGGGTACGCCACGAATCGCAACGGTACGGAGGATGTCTTCACGCAGCGCCTGTCGTGTTGGATTGCCCCGTTTGGCAGGGGAGATCTGCTCCTCGCTGGTGGTGAGGGCCGCCCACTTGCTGCGTTGTTGTGTAATGAGGATAGCCTGCTGTGTGTTCAGGCGATGTGAACGATCCGTTGATGCCGTCCGGGCCAGAACCAGCTCAAGGGTGCGTGCGTTCTCGTCCAGGTCAATGCGCGATAGCAGAAAGTGTTCGGACAGTTCGTTTAGCAGTGTTTCGGCGCCCAGGAGGTCAAACAAGGACCCGGGAATGGTTAGCCGCAGCGTGCTGTCCGAGGGCATTTGGCCAAGCAGATAGAGGGCCTGCCACAAAAACAGCGCGGCCCCCTGGGCGGATTCGAACCGTCGTCCGGGCCAGGCCTGGCGAAGGTGGGCGCCCAGGATTTTCTCTTCCGGGCGAGAAGGGCGCTGCGGGTCAAAAAGGTGGGCCCTGATCCGGGCGGGCTGTCTGAACTCCGTGAGCTTGAAGAGTGAGGTCGCCGTTAATACGGGTTGACGGAGCCCGAGAAGGTCGCGGAGCAGCTGCTTGAGCAAAAGGCGTCCGCAACTGTCTATTTCTGCATCCAGCTGCTGTGCGCCTATGTCGTTGCAGTAGATCGCTACTGTTGCGTCGGTGCAGCAGGCTGTCGCAGCCGCTTGATGATCACTTTGGGGTGCCGTCAGCTCAAGCAGGTGTCGCAGAAAACGGGTTGCCCGTGGCGCGGATGAAAAGGGCGAAATCTGTTCAAGGCGACGGAATAAGTGGTGTAGCAGGATGGTGCTCTGCTCATCCAGCCTGATTTGCTCGCAGTGCCCGGCTTCAACACCACGGGCCAAGCTGATTTCTGTAAGCCGGGCGTCAAGGGTGTGAAGCGTCAGTTCGGCCGGTCGTCTGGTGCGGTACAGGAACGTCAGCAGCTGCGCCAGGCTTAGAATCAATTTTTCCTGTGCCAGGTGTTCACTGACTGGAAGAAGTTCCGCCCGGGTGCGCCGGATTCCTTCACTAAGAAGGGGCCGCGCCTGCTCCAGGGTGTGGCGACAGAGATTGGTTAGATGCCAGCTTGAGAGTTGCTCGGAACTGGGGGCTTCAATGACGGAGCGGAGCCGGAACTGGTCCATCAGCTGCAACAGGGCGTCAAAAAAGAAGTCGATGCGAACCGATTCGGGCGGAAGTTCCAGCCGCCATTGCAGAATCATCTCCGGAGCGGACCAGAGGGTAATGCCGTCCTGGTCCCACAGGGCAAACTGTTTCAGGCCCAGGGCGCTGGCGCAGGCGGTTCCGTTGCGCTGTTCTGCTGATCCCGTTTGGCCGGTCACCAGCAGCAGGACACCACCGGCGACAAAGCTGTTCTGGTTGACCCAGAACACCAGGTCCGCGGTCTGGCGCCCGAATTCTGTCAACAGGTCGGTATGTTGCTCAATCTTGCGAAACGGAAAACGACCTTCCGCAAGCGCCTTTTCAGCCCAGTGGCCGAGCTGATCGAGAAACTGTGTGTGCACGGCCGGATCGAGCATGATTACCGGTCAAACAGGGGCTGATCAGGCTGGGCGGGGCGGCGGTCAAAGTGGCGGTAGGCCAGCTCTGTCACAATGCGTCCGCGCGGGGTGCGGCTGATGTAGCCCTGTTGCAGCAGATAGGGCTCAATGACTTCCTCAATCGTATCCTTCTCTTCTCCGATGGCAGCGGCAAGGGTGTCGAGCCCGACGGGGCCCCCGGCAAATTTGTCGATAATAGTCAGCAGCATGAGACTGTCCATATGGTCGAAACCGCGGCTGTCGACCTCCAGGCGGATCAATGCCATGTCGGCGACCTGGCACGAGATCTGGCCGTTGCTGTGAATCTGGGCAAAGTCGCGGACTCGCCGCAGAAGTCGATTGGCAATGCGTGGCGTGCCCCGGCTGCGGCGGGCAATTTCCAGAGCACCGTCACTGTCGATGCGGACCTGGAGAATGTCAGCACTGCGACGGATGATTGTGGAGAGTTCGTCGTGGCTGTAAAATTGCAGCCGGCTCAGGACGCCGAAGCGGTCGCGGAGCGGGGAGGAAAGCAGCCCGGCGCGCGTTGTCGCACCGACCAGGGTGAAGTGAGGCAGATCGAGCTTGATGGTCCGTGCCGAGGGTCCCTGGCCGATGAGGATGTCGATCTGATAATCTTCCATGGCCGGATAGAGGATTTCTTCGACCACGGGAGAAAGGCGATGGATTTCGTCGATAAACAGGACGTCACCGGCTTCAAGGTTGGTCAGAATAGCGGCCAGGTCGCCCGCCTTTTCGATGACCGGGCCCGACGTACTCTTGATATTGACACCCATTTCGCTGGCAATGATGTGGGCCAGCGTTGTTTTCCCCAGTCCCGGAGGGCCATAAAAGAGCACATGGTCCAGTGCTTCGCCACGCTGCCGAGCTGCCTGAATGAAAACGTCGAGGTTTTCTTTCGCCTTGTGCTGGCCGATGTATTCAGCCAGGGTCCGTGGGCGCAGGGGGTTGTCGAAGTGGTCATCATCGCCGGCGCATTCGGCGGTGATCAGTCGCTCTGACATGGAAGCTCCTTGGCTGATCCGAAATCATCAGCAGACGCCGAGGTGGCGAGTCGGGATTGTTGGTTCAGGTTAGCGGGTGAGCCGTTGCAGCGCTGCCCGCAGCAGGTTTTCTGTTGTCGCGTTTTCCAAGTCCTTGAGTTCGGCCAGGACGGTTCGGGCCTGCTTTTCCTTGTAGCCAAGGCTGAGCAGGGCGCTGAGCACGTCGTCGGAGATGCTCTCCGGTTCTGGCCCGCCGTTTGCCTGCGCCGAGGCGGCCTGCTGCCTGTGCATGGGGGCCAGCTTGGCGACCTTTTCCCGCAGTTCAAGAATTAGGCGCTCTGCCGTTTTTTTGCCAATCCCCGGCAGTGTCGACAGCGTTTTGATGTCCTCATTGAGCAGCGCCTGCTGCAGCGCTTGGCTCGACATGTGAGAGAGGATGTTCAGGGCCACTTTGGGGCCAATGCCAGAGATGGTCAGCAGCAGGATGAACATCTCTTTTTCTGCCGGGGCAAGAAAGCCATAGAGGTGCAGCATCTCTTCGCGGACATGGGTGTAGATATGCAGGCTGACCTGGCCACTTTCCGGCAGTTCGTAATAGCTCGAAAGTGGCAGGAAGACACGGTAGCCGACTCCCTGGACACAGATGATGATATAGTCCGGGCTCTTGTGAGCCAGCTCCCCTGTCAGCATGGCGATCATCGGGGTGTCTCCGCGGGTTTCATGGTTTCGTAGCCAGACGCTGGTTGAAGTGGAAACTGTTGGCGTGGCAAATGGCGACAGCCAGGGCGTCCGATGCGTCTTCTTGGGCAACCTCCGGCAGGCGAATCAGGGCTTTTACCATTTGCTGAACCTGTGGCTTAGCTGCCTTGCCGTAGCCGACCACGGCACTCTTGACCTGAAGGGCACTGTACTCATACACCGGCAACCCCGCCTGAACGCCGGCGACGATGGCCGCACCACGGGCTTGGCCGAGTTTCAGCGCCGACAGGGCGTTTTTGGAGACGAAGACGTTTTCGATGGCCATGGCATCCGGGCGATACTGTTCAATGATGGCGCTTAATCCGTCGCAGATCCGCTTCAGCCGCTGCGGCAGCGCGTCGCTGCTGCTGGTGTAGATGACGCCATTGTCGACATGAAGCAGGCGGTTGCCCTGTTTTTCGACCAGCCCGTAACCGGTCACCCGCGTGCCGGGATCCACCCCGAGGATGCGCATCGGGTGGTTTAACCTAAAATAGCCGTCAGAACGTCGTCGGAAATGTCGGCGTTGGTGTGCACATTCTGCACATCATCGTTATCTTCCAGTTTGTCGATCAGCTTGAGCATCTGCTCGGCCTTTTTCTCGTCGAGCTCGATGGTGTTCTGAGGAATGAAGGTCAGTTCCGCTGTCTCGAAATTCAAGCCGTGCTCAGCCAGGCTGTCGCGTACTGCGGCAAAGTCACTGGGGTCGGTCACAACTTCGTAGGCGTCGCCTTCATCTTTGACGTCTTCTGCTCCTGCTTCTAGGGCTGCTTCGAACAGGGAGTCAAAGTCCACCTCCTTGGCGAAGGTCAGTAGCCCTTTACGGTCAAATTGAAAGGCAACAGATCCATCGACGCCAAGGCTGCCCCCATGTTTGGAAAAAGCATGGCGCACATCGGCGACGGTGCGTGTCCGGTTGTCGGTCAGAATTTCAACCAGTACGGCAACGCCACCCGGGCCATAGCCCTCCATGGTTCCTTCCTCATAATTGACACCGTCCAATTCGCCGATGCCTTTTTTGATGGCGCGGTCAATGGTGTCTTTGGGCATGTTGTTGCCTTTTGCGTTGTCGACAGCAGTACGTAGACGCGGATTGGCCTCCAGGTCGGCACCGCCAATTTTGGCCGCAACGGTGATTTCCTTGATCAGTTTGGTGAACATTTTGCCGCGTTTGGCGTCCTGGGCTCCTTTGCGGTGCTTGATGTTGGCCCACTTGCTGTGTCCTGCCATGGTAAAAGATCTCCTGTTTGTATGTCCGTTTGTCGTGTGGATAGGGCGGGTGAAACCTTGGCACTTTAGCACGAAGGCGGCCGGAGGCTCAACCTCTATGTCGGGAGCGTTCGGCAGGGGGGGGGTGGATAAAAAAACGCCGCCCGGAGGAGAGAGTTTCCGGACGGCGCAACAATCAGGGAGGTCTTTCTGTTTTAGGGGGGGATAGAAATGGGACTCCCTTGGCAATGATAATGATGCATTTACAAGCATTGTCCGTGCCATGTTTTTATTTTGCTGGGAGTTGTTCTGCAACTTATTGAAATCACATCGGATGGTGGTGGTGAGGGGCTGTGCGGAAGGGGGACAGTGCCCGACTTTTGGTAATAGTTGTGTCATTTGTGGCACTTGCTGTCGTCCTGTGTGACGATTTTGTCTCACTGTGAAGCGTTTTTAAACTCAGAACTCTTCAGGCCATGGCGCTCGAGCAGGCGGTAGAAGCTGCGGCGTGGCATCTGGGCGAGTCGCGCTGCTTCAGAGACATTGCCGCCGGTTTTCTCCAGGTAACTTTTCAGCAGGCCTTTTTCGATGTGAACCACCTGTTTCTCCAGGCTGTGCCGCAACGACAGGTCAACATCTTCCGGGCTGCCATGGTGGCCAAGCAGTTCGGTGAAGATAACGGGAAGATTTTCCAGGTGAATGCTGCTGTCCTGGGTTAAAACAGCGGCACGCTCGATGATGTTCTGCAATTCTCGAATGTTGCCGGGCCATTTGTAGAGTCGCATGGCTTCGATGGCGCGACGGTCAATGCTGTTGATGGTCTTGTTGACCCGTTTACTGGTGTGGCGCAGAAAATGCTCAACCAGTTCTTCGAGGGAGTCAAGACGGCTGCGTAGTGGCGGCATGGTAATGGCGAAAACGTTCAGGCGGTAGAACAGATCTTCCCGGAACCAACCCTCTTCAACGCCACGTTCCAGATTTTTATTGGTGGCGGCGATGAGGCGAACATCAACTTTCCTGTTCTGATTGCCACCGACGGGGCGAATCTCGCCACTGTCGAGTACGCGTAGAAGTTCCGCCTGCAATTTCGGTGTGATATCGCCGATCTCATCCAGAAAGATGGTCCCCCCGTTTGCGGCCTCAAACAATCCCTTTTTGTCGGTCAGGGCGCCAGTGAAGGCGCCCTTCTGATGGCCGAACAGTTCACTTTCCAGCAGGCTGTCCGTCAGTGTGGTGCAGTTCAGGGTGACCAGCGGTTTGTCGGTCCGTGGGCTCATGCGATGAATGGCGCGGGCCGTCAGCTCTTTGCCGGTGCCGCTTTCGCCACGGATGAGAACCGTGGTCAGGGTCGGGCCAACCTGGTGAATCAGATTGAGCACTTCCAGCGTATGCTGATCCTTGCCGATCAGGGTGACTTCGCCAAATTCCTGCGATAGGGCATGTTGGGCCAGTTCGTACTTCTGGGTTAGCAAAACCTGGTCATCCTGGAGACGCTTGAGCGAGTAGGGCAGGCACATATTGTTGTCCGCCAGCCCTTGATAGACGGCGATGGCGTGTTCACGGCAGGTGCGGTAGCCGCAACCGCCGCAATCCAGCTCGTCCTGCTCGGTGTGCTTATTGGTCTGTTGCAGAATTTTACGGATACTGTCGCCGCTGGGCAGGTCGAGACGCTTGTATTTGTTGCGAAAGGTCCGGGAAAAATCGAGTCCGGCCGGAGTGCCACTGTAGCAGGCCTGGTCTTTGTAGCTGATATCCGTTCGCTGAAAGTGTTTGTGGATCAGGGTCTGCTTGGCAAACGTGGTCAGGCGATTGTTGCGGCCGGGGCCCCCAATGCAGCCGCCGTTGCAGAAGCGGATGTCGACCAGGTGGGCCTGAATGCGGCCTGCGGCCAGGTCACGGATGATCTCAAGGGAGTTCTCCTCGCCTTCTGCCGAGATGTAGCGCGGTTGGAAGAAATCGTCCTGAATGTTGAATACCTGAAACGGCCCTCCGCTGATAGGAAAAAGGCATCCGTGCCCGGGGCGCAGTCCGTCAAAGGGCGTACGGCCGAGGCGCGTGAGGTCAAGGCGCTGTTGCTGGAACATCTGGCTGAGTTCCTTGTATGTCAGCACCACATCGACAGCGCCGGCGACGGGCTCGGCAAAGATTTCGAATTTGCCGGCAATGCATGAGCTGATGTAGACCACCTGAGTTTTCGGGCCGTGACAGGCTTTCAGGTAGCGCCCGACCGCAATCATGGGTGAAACCAGAGGCATCAGGTTTCTGAGCAGTTGTGGGTAGTGGCGTTCAATCAGGTCAACAATGGTCGGACAATGGGTCGTGATCAGCGGTTGGTCGCCGGGATGTTCCAGTTGCTCGCGATAGGAGTCCGCCAGCAGTTCAACGCCGGATGATCCTTGATGGACTTCGTTGAATCCCAGTCGCTTCAGGCCGGTGACCAGTTGGCCCGGAGTAGTCTCCTGGAAAAAGGCAGGGTAGGACGAGCCGAGGACGGCAATAGTCTTTTTCTCATTCTGCAACAGGCAGCGTGTTTCTTCGCTGCTGTCGGCGATGACTTTGGCGTTCTGGGTGCAGACGGCAATACATTTCCCGCAGCCGATGCAGCGCGAGTGGATCACTTCAGCGTAGTGCTCTTTGACCTTGATGGCCTTGACCGGGCAATTGCGGACGCAGGCGTAACATTTGCGGCAACGGTCCTTGATGGTTCGAATCAGGTTCATCGGTCTCCGGAGGGGCTGAAAGGGGAAGTGATCCTCAGCTTCTTCTGGGACTGTGCCAAGTGTGGCACATCCTGTCAAGTGGAAAGTCCATCCAGAAACAGCTTCTCGGCAACGTGGCAGGCAGCGAAATGGTCATTGCCCAGTGATGTCAATGCTGGTGCAGATGTCTGGCACTCTTGTTCTCGGTAGGGGCAGCGCGGGTGAAAAGAGCAGCCGGCAGGCGGTGCTAGGGCCGAGGGGATTTCGCCCGCTGGCAAGGCGTGCTGTGGGTGACGGGGGTCGGCAATCGGCAGGGCTTTGAGCAGCATTTCACTGTAGGGATGGCGGGGCCGGTGGAAAAAGTCTGAGACCGGAGCGATCTCAACCAGTCGACCAAGGTACATGACCGCCACCCGTTGGCACAGTTCGCGGATAACGGACAGGTCGTGAGAAATCAGCAGGTAACTGAGCTGATACTGCTGTTGCAACTCGCGCAGAAGGTCCAGAATCTGAGCCTGAATAGACAGATCCAGCGCCGAGACGGGTTCATCGGCGATAATCAGGTCTGGTTTCAGTGCCAGAGCGCGGGCAATGCCGATGCGCTGCCGCTGGCCACCGGAAAATTCGTGAGGAAAGCGGAATCGGGCTTCCTGCGGCAGACCGACGGCGTCGAGGAGCTGTTGCACGCCCTGTCCTGCGTCCTGCGGCCGGTTGTGGATAATATAGGGCTCGCTGAGGATGGCCTCCACGTTCATGCGGGGGTTGAGAGAGGCATAGGGGTCCTGAAAGATCATCTGGACCTTGCGCAGTAGTGGGCGGCGCTGCCGGCGCGACAGCCCGCTTAAGGGGAGGCCCTGAAAGTGCACAGCCCCCCTGTCAGGCTCCAGCAGTCCCATAAGCAGCTTGGCCAATGTTGATTTTCCGCAACCGGATTCTCCGACCAGGCCGAGGGTTTCTCCGGGCAGCATCGAAAAAGACACGTCGTCGACGGCCTGCAGCCGCTGGCTTTTCTGCCCCGGGGCCGGGCTGACGGCAAAACTTTTGCAGATTCCGTTCACCTCAAGCAGTTTTGTCATGGGTTCAGCTCCACCGGCGGACCTGATGGTCGGTGCGTACCGATTGCAGGGGAGGGAGGCGGGTTGGCAGCGGGCGATAGGCTTCGGGGCACTGCTGCCAGAAATCCTCGCTGCTGTGAATGTGGGCGTGAGGCCTGTTGGCTGAGCGTCGGCCGGGGATGCAGGTCAGCAGGTGTCGGGTGTAGGGGTGTTGAGGGTCGTCGAACAGGGCGAGGGTATCCGCCTGCTCCACGATCATGCCGTCGTACATCATGGCAACCTGATCTGCGTGCTGTGCCACGATGCCGAGATCGTGGCTGATCAGCAGCAGCGACATGTTGCGTTGTTGCTGCAGACTGGAAAGCAGGGCCATGATCTGGGCCTGTATGGTGACGTCCAGTGCTGTGGTTGGTTCATCCGCGATAAGAATGTCCGGATCGCAAGCCAGTGCCATGGCGATCATTGCGCGCTGCCGCATGCCGCCGGAGAGCTGGTGGGGGTAGTCGCTCAACCGCTGGTGTGGAGCGGCCATGCCGACCTGGTGCAGCAGCTCAGCGGCTCGGTCCCGGGCTTGCAGCTGGGTCAGGCCGAGATGAAGACGCAGAACCTCAATGATTTGGCTGCCGACGGTGAAAACCGGGTTAAGGGCCGTCATCGGGTCCTGGAAGATCATGGCGATGCGGTTGCCGCGGATGCGCTGCATCTCTTCCTGACGCAGGCTGAGGAGATCTTCGCTCCCGAGCAGAATCTGGCCGCTGACCGTACGTCCTGGTGGCGGTACCAGCCGCAAGATGGAGAGGGCGGTCATGGATTTGCCGCAGCCTGACTCTCCGACCAGCGCCAGTGTCCGTCCGCTGTGCAACTCCAGATCCAGCTCACGGACTGCTTTGATCAGTGGTTTGGTGAAGAAGTAGGTACTCAGATTGCGAATCTGCAGGCAGCAGGAGTGTGGCATAGATCAATCGCTCTCCCGAACTGGCAGGCTGAAGGTGACGGTGGTGCCCTGCTGCGGCTGGCTGTTGACCTGAATTTCTCCGCCGTGGGCCTCAATGATTTTTTTGACCACGCTCATTCCCAGCCCGACGCCCGGTGTTTTCTGGGCCACCGTTTCGGCGCGGTAGAATTTGTCGAAGACGCGGCTGCTCTCTTCTTCTGTCATGCCGATGCCTTCGTCCCGGATGGCAATTTCGTATCGCAGCCCGATCCGGCGGCCTGAAATGAAAATGTATTCGCCTTCGGGAGAGAATTTTACGGCATTGGTGAGCAGGTTGTTCATGGCCTGCTCCATTTTGGGCAGATCCATGAACAGCGGCGTTTTTTCGTCCTGCATGTCGATCTGGAACGTGCAGTGGGTGGTGATCGTGTGGCACAGCTTCTGTGTTTTTTCGATCAGCAGGGCCACCGGTTGAATTTCCTTCTCCAGGCGCAGTTCGCGGCCGGATTCGACCCGGTTGATGTCCAGCATGCTGTCGATAAGGTGATCCATTTGCCAGGCTTTATCGTGGATGTAGTGGAGCAGTTCCTTTTGCTGAGGCAATGGCAGTTCTTCCTGTGCGAGCAGCAGCTCAGAATAGCCGGCAATGGCGGTAATGGGGGTTTTTAGGTTGTGGGTGGCGATGGAGATGAACTCCGATTTCATGCGGTCAATCCGATGTGCTTCAGTGGTGTCATGCAGCAGCACGAGATAGGCCATGCCCGCAATGGCGCTTTGGTTGGTGTTGCGCAGGGGCGTCGTTTTGGCGGAGAGCGTTCGAGGCTGGCCGTCGGGGGTCAGAATGTTGAAATTCTTGCTGGCCGCGCCGATCTGTTGCGGTGAAAAAAAGTTTTCGACCTCGGTGTTGCTGGCCTGATTCAGGACGGCTTCCGGTGTGTGGCCGTACAGACAGTCGGCATCAAGCCCGAGCAGCTGACTGGCGGCGTGGTTGATGATTTCAATCTGGCCGCTGTGGTCGGTGACTAGCAGTCCGTCGCTGATAGACGCCAGGATGTCGGCGATTTTGTCGTTCTGCTGCTTCAGGCAGTTCAGGGTTTGGGCCTGGGTGTAGAGAAGCTGGTAGTTGCGCATCAGATAGAAGCCGATCAGCAGGCCGGATGCGCCGCCGAACAGGGCCGGGACGATAAAGCCTTTCGGGTGGAGCGGATAGCCGGCCAGAATTTTCTGGAGGGTTGAAAAGACCGAAAGGAGCAGGGCGCCCCCGAGAAAACTGCAGAAAAGAAACGGTTTGCCGCGGAACTGCTGGGGGGCGGTGGCGCTGCTGTCCGGTTGGTGGACGCTTTCCTGCTCCTGCACGCGACGAAGCAAATCATAGATGAAAATCGCACTCAGGCCGCCGGCCAGGACTGGTACCACGTAGCCGATCAGCTTTGAGGGGTAGTCCAGCAGCAGTTTCTGGAAGAAAGAAAGGAAGCTCAGAACTGCGGAGCCGGCAAGAAAAACAGAAACAGTTTTGGCAAAAATTTTCAGTCGCGTGGTGGCCATGAGATGCGAGCACCCTCCATCGTAAAGCGGTCGAATAATTCCTGATTGTGCCATGAATCTTGAAGTGAATAAACTGTCACCTCTTGGGTGGCGGCCGTGCTGCCGAATCTGCGTGACGCACCGGATTTTGTTGCAGCCTTGACTGGCGACAATCCGTCCTGCTGTGTTAGGATTAGGTCAAATTGTAGCGTCTCCCGGTTTGTTCGAACCTGTGGCCGGGAATAGCGGAAAAGAGACGGCTAATTCAATGATGCCACGTGTTGACCTGCATGTACATAGCTGCTGTTCCGATGGGGTGTATTCTCCTCGCGACCTGGTGGCCTTGGCGGCGAATGCCGGCATCCGTGTGCTGGCACTGTGCGACCACGATAACATCGATGGCGTGTTGCCGGCGGTGCAGGCCGGGATCGAACTGGGCGTCGAGGTTCTTTCCGGGGTTGAACTCTCCTGTGTCTGGAATGACTATGCCGATGTGCATCTGCTTGGATATGGTTTTGATGTCCGGCATGAGGGCCTTCAGCAGTCTTTGAGGGATTTTCAGCGGTTTCGTGCCCGGCGCAGTGAACGGATGCTCGAGAAAATCAACGACCTCCTGTCGCGGCGCGGTGAAGCGCCTGTTGCTTTGACAGCATTGCTGGAACGGGCGGGTGGCAGTATCGGTCGGCCTCATCTGGCCATGGCCCTGATGGAGCGCGGCCTGGTGGGCACGATGGAAGAAGCGTTCCGCGATTACCTTATCCCCTGTAACGAACCCAAACGATTTTTTCCGGTGGAGGAGGCCATTGCCCTGATCCGGTCAGCCGGCGGGGTGGCGGTTCTTGCCCACCCGCCCTACATTACGCGGGATCATGAGGCGATGAAGCGGTTGCTTGAGGTCCTGGCTGGTGAGGGTCTGCAGGGTCTGGAGGCCTATAATAACGGAGTCAATTGCACTGAACTGGAGTGGTACCTGGCTCAGGCGCGCTATCGTAAGCTGCTGGTGACCGGTGGTTCGGACTTTCATGGCATCGAAGAGGGGAATGCGGAACTCGGTCGTATCCGATCGATCGGCGATATCCCCTATACGTGTGTTGAACAGCTTCAGGCCGCTTTGGGCAATAGCTGATTTTTGTGTGGAGGCAAGATGAGTCAGGCGTGTGCAGGGAACCGGGTGAAGGTTCATTATACCGGAACCTTCGATGACGGGTCCCAGTTCGATTCTTCGGCGGGGCAGGATCCGCTGGAGTTTCTTCTCGGTGGTGGCGAGGTGATCCCCGGTTTTGATCAGGCGGTGATCGGGATGGTCGTCGGTGAGCGTAAACAGGTCCGTATCGCGCCGGTCGATGCCTACGGTGAATACGATGTCGACCAGCTGGCAAAGGTCGAGCGTTTTCAGCTTCCGGAAGAACTGGATCTGTCGGTCGGGACGCAGCTGCAGATGGAAACCGCGGAGGGCATTCCTCTCGTGGTCACTGTCGTCGCGGTGGATGAAGAGCACGTGACTCTCGACGGCAACCATCCGCTGGCCGGCCAGGCGCTGAATTTCGAACTGGAACTGGTGGAAATCTGTTCAGGCGGTTGCGCGTGACGCATTATTCCTATTTTGTCACCGCGGCCCGCGGGCTTGAGCCTTTGGTGCAGATGGAGCTGGAGTCCTTCGGCGCCGAGGAAGTGAAACCGACCCGGGGCGGCGTTCAGTGCCAGGGTTCACTGGAGATCGCTTACCGCTGTTGTCTGTGGTCGCGTTATGCCGGTCGGGTGCTGCTGCCTTTGCTGGATGAGGTCGAGGTCGAGGATGCGGACAGGCTCTACCGGGCGGTCGTTGAACAGCCGTGGGAAGAGTGGTTTGATGTGAGTGCCACCTTTGCCGTGGATTGCCAGCTGCAGCAGTCGAACCTGACCCATTCGCGTTTTGCTGCCCTCAGGGTCAAGGATGCCGTGGTGGACCATTTCCGCGATCAGTGTGGTGCTCGGCCCGACGTGGCAACCCAGCAGCCAGACTGGCGCCTCAATGCGCGGATTTATCGCAACAAGCTGACATTGAGCCTGGATTTGTCCGGCGACAGCCTGCATCGTCGTGGCTATCGCCTCGACGGCGGGATCGCTCCGCTGAAAGAAACCCTTGCCGCGGCCATTCTCTATCGCGCGGGATGGCCGGAGATCGCGGCGCAGGGGGGCGGGCTTGTCGATCCCCTGTGTGGTTCCGGTACGCTGGTGCTGGAGGCGGCGCTGATGGCTGGCGACGGAGCTCCGGGGTTGCTGCGCGAATATTTTGGATTTCTGCGCTGGAGCGGTCACGATGCCTCCCCCGGGCAGCAGCTGCGGGCGCAAGCACGTGAGCGCTGGCAGCAGGGCATGGAAAAACTCCCGCCGCTATGCGGCAGTGATCGCCAGCGGCAGGCGATCGAGATTGCTCAGGCCAATGCGCAGCGCGCGGGCCTGGCAGGGCGGGTGACCTTCGTCTGTCGCTCACTGGAGCAGCTGGGTGAGGCGGACCTGCCTGCTGCCAGTGGGCTGTTTGTGACCAATCCGCCCTACGGCGAGCGCTTGGGGGAACGCGAGGCGCTGCGGCCGCTCTATGTTCTGCTTGGTGAGCAGTTGCGCCGTCATTTTGTCGGCTGGAAAGCGGCGATCTTTACCGGCGCGCCGGAGTTGGGGCCGGAGATCGGGCTGCGCGCCGTGCGCAAGCATCAGTTTTTCAATGGGGCACTGCCCTGCCAGTTGCTGCATTTTGACATTCAGCCGCAGACGTTTTTCCGCACGCCGGTCAGCGCTTCTCATGGCCTGGCTCCGGTGGAAGATCTGTCCGATGCTGCGCAGATGTTTCGGAACCGGTTGCAGAAGAATCTGAAACAGCGCCGGCGTTGGGTCAAGCGCGAGCAGCTCGACTGCTACCGAGTGTATGATGCTGACCTGCCGGAATATGCGGTGGCGATTGATCTGTATGGCGATCAGGTGCATGTTCAGGAGTATCAGGCGCCGGCGACCGTGGACGAGCGCTTGGCGCGCCGCCGTTTGCGGGAGGTGGTGACTGTGCTGCCGCAGGTGCTCGGCGTGGACGAGCAGGCGGTACAGGTCAAGGTTCGCAGTCGGCAGCGCGGGGCCGCACAATATGAGCGTCAGGCCGAACTGGGACATTTTTTTACGGTCAGCGAGCAGGGGCTGCGTTTTCGGGTCAACCTGACGGACTATCTCGATACCGGCCTGTTTCTCGATCATCGTCTGGTGCGGCAACGGGTGCGCTCGCTGGCGGCGGGGCATGATGTGCTCAACCTGTTCGCCTATACCGGCAGTGCCACGGTGTATGCCGCGGCCGGTGGTGCTCGCAGCACGACCACGGTGGACATGTCGGCTACCTATCTGGCCTGGGCGCAGGAAAATCTCAGGCTCAATGGTTTCGAGGGGGCGCAGCATCGTCTGGTTCAGGCGGACTGTCTGGCCTGGCTGGAACAGGCGCAACAGGAAACGATGCGCTATGGCCTGATTTTTCTCGATCCGCCCAGTTTTTCCAACTCCAAGCGCATGACCCAGACCTTTGATGTGCAGCGGGATCATGTCGTATTGCTGAAGCAGGCCGCCGGATTGTTGACCCAAGGGGGCGTTTTGCTGTTTTCAAATAATTTACGACGTTTTAGAATGGACATTCCTGCTGTCGAGGCTCTCGGCCTGGCGGTGGAAGATATTTCGGCCAAAACGCTGCCGGAGGATTTTGCCCGCAATCCGCGGATTCACAATTGCTGGCTGTTGTCGCGGCGGTCATGAGGTGATTGAAAGGGAAATGCCCATGCAAGCGCTTGACGCGGTATTGGAAAGGATGACTCTCGATTTCGTCGGCAATGGCCGGCACAAGATGACGATCGAGAAATTGCTGTCGGCGGAAGAACCGGTGCTGCTCGACGTGCGAACCCTGCCGGAGACGGAAACCGTAACCCTGGCTTTTCGTCATCAACTCACGAGCCTGGTGATTTCTCTGCACGAATTGCCCCAGCGCTGGCGCGAGGTGCCGCAAACGGCGACAGTTGGTATTTTCTGTCCTCACTCCGTTCGGGCGGCGATTGCCTATACTTACCTCCGGGCGCAGGGGGTTGAAAGCGTTTTTGTTCTGGATGGAGGGTATGCGGCGGTCTGCGAGTGGGCGCGTCCCGGCGCAGTGCTGCCATTCCTCAAGGGTTAAAACCGTAAATGATGTGAGCGGGTGGAGGGTGTTTCTTTTGCCTGCGCAGGTTGTTTCGGGCGTTCCGCTGGACTGTTATTTGTCTTTGTTGTTGATTGTTATGTATGTTGTCACGTCTTGTTCATCCTACAGGAGATTTGCGATGGCAAAGGTAAAAAAACGGGAGATTGCTCCCGAGGCCAAGATGGCCAAGGTGCTCAAGGTCGCGCGTGAGCTGTTCGTGGAGAAGGGCTACTACAGTGTGTCGATCCCGGCTATTGTCAAGGCGTCCGGGGTCAGCACTGGCGCGATCTACAGCTATTTCGCCAACAAGGAGACCCTGGCCCGTCGGATCCATCAAAATACGTTGAATGATTTTCAGCAGATGTTCAATGAGCGGCTGGAAGGCAAGCAGACGGTGCGTGAAAAACTTGAGGCGTTTGCTCTGCTGTGTTTCGATATCGCCGAGTCCGATCCGGTGATGATGGAGTATATGCTCTACATGAAACACGCGGAATTCATGACGGATGCGACGCCAATCTGTTTTACCGAGACCTTTCGCACGGTGCGCCAGATCATCGACGAAGGGATACAGAATGGGGAGATTCGCGATCAGGATCTGTTTGTCGCGGCGATTTCCTATACCGGGGTTATTCTGCGGGCGATCGAATTGCGCCTGTGCTGCGTTGTAAAGCAAACACTGCAGGAGATGTCGGCCGATCTGATGTCCAATGCCTGGAACGCGATTCGTAAATAGAAGAATTTTATCAGCAGTCGTTTTTGTTCGAGAGCATCGTGAGGGCGGGGGAGTTTGCCTCTGGCAAATAGTTAATCTCGTGATGCGTTTTACCCGATTTTGGTGATGCTTCTCTTTGATCAAATGCGGTGTCAATAAAAAAGGCCCGGGAATTTCCCGGGCCTTTTGGTTTGGTGCACTGGAACGATTAGACCGTCCAGGTGTGACCTTCTTCCATGACTTTCTGAACAGTACGGCCGCGCTTGGCTTTAACCGCATCGATCTGCTCATAAACCATCTGGTCGTAGGTCTTTTTGCTGCCGTCAGCGTAGATGATGCCGAGGGCAATAGGCAGACCAGCGTCGGGACGCATGCCAGCCAGCAGGGCACCCAGTGCCGCATCCTTCTCGTTATGAACGAGGATGTCGCCTTCAGCCACATCGGCCACGTTGGCGGACTTGATGCCGAAACCGTCTTGAACCAGACACAGCTGGTTGTCCGCACCGTAGATCATCTTCTCGCCGTTGCGCAGGATGATGCGGTGGTTGGCACCCGTTTCTTTGTCGGTCAGAGCCTTGTGAGCGCCGTCATTGTAGATGACGCAGTTGGCGTAGATTTCCATCATGCTGAAGCCGTTGTGCTTAACACCACGGGTGGTGATTTCTTCGGACAGCTTGGGAATTGCATCCAGACCGCGGGCGATAAAGGTTGCGCCCATGCCCATAGCCGCTTTCAGCGGTGCCATGGGATAGTCGATAACACCGTACGGGCTGGTTTTGGAGTACTGACCCATCTCGGAGCAGGGGGAGTACTGACCTTTGGTCAGACCGTAGATCTTGTTGTTGATCAACACGTAGTTCAGGTTGATGTTACGACGGATCGCGTGGATGAAGTGGTTACCACCGATTGCTGTCGAGTCGCCGTCGCCGGAGATGACCCATACGTCCAGCTTGGGGTTTGCAACCTTCAGACCGGAAGCGATGGCAGCAGCGCGACCATGGATGGTGTGAAAGCCATAGGTTTCCATGTAGTAAGGGAAACGGCTGGAACATCCGATACCGGAAACGATTGCTACTTCGTCACGGGGCTTGCCCGCTTGAACCATGCCCTCGCGAACAGCGTTCATGATAGCGTAGTCGCCACAACCCGGGCACCATTTAACCTCAGCAGGGGAGGCGAAATCTTTTTTAGTCAGTTCTGCCATGGTTTTTATTCTCCTAACATTTCGTTGACTTTGTCGATGACCTCGTACTCACGGAACGGGTCGCCCTGAACTTTGGACAGAGACTGCACGTCAACCAGATATTTAGCGCGCAGCATCAGGCTCAGCTGACCCATGTTGAGCTCGGGTACCAGGACTTTGTCGAAACGGCTGAGGATGTCGCCCAGGTTTTTCGGGAACGGCCATGCCCAGCTCAGGTTGATACCGGAAACCGGCTTGCCTTCAGCGATCAGACGGTCAACAGCGCCTTTAACTGCGCCGTAGGTGCCGCCCCAGCTGACAACCAGAATCTTGTTGGATTCTTTGCCGTTGATTTCCAGCGCCGGCAGGTCGTTGGCAACCAGTTCAACCTTTTTCAAGCGGGTTTCGGTCATGATGTGGTGGTTCATCGGGTCGTGGCTGACAGCGCCGGTCAGGGCGTCTTTCTCCAGCGTGCCGATGCGGTGCTGGCAACCCTTGGTGCCGGGGATGGCCCAGTCGCGTGCCAGAGTCTCTGGGTTACGCTTGTACGGCTGGTAGGTCTCGCCCGGGTGATCTTCCGGCTTGTAGAAGTTGACGTAGGGAGTCAAATCTTCCAGCTCTTCCAGCTTGGGCACTTTCCAGGGGCAGCTGCCCTGGCCGATGTAGCCGTCCGTCAGGACGATAACCGGAGTGCGGTATTTCAGGGCAATTTTAGCGCCCTGGAAGCAAGCGTTGAAGCAGTCAGCGGGGCTGTTGGCAGCGATGATCGGCATGTAGCTGTCACCGTTGCGGCCGAACATGGACTGCAGCAGGTCAGACTGCTCGGTCTTGGTCGGCAGGCCGGTACAGGGGCCACCACGCTGAACGTTGACGATGACCAGAGGAACTTCCAGAATCAGTGCCATGCCAGCTGCTTCGGTTTTCAGCGCCAGGCCGGGGCCGGAAGTGGTGGTGAAAGCCAGGTTGCCAGCGCAAGCAGCACCAACAGCACAGCAGATACCGGCGATCTCGTCTTCCATCTGCATGGTGACCAGACCCAGATCCTTGAATTCGGAAGCGTAGTGCAGCAGGTCGGTTGCCGGTGTAATGGGGTAGGAGCCGATGAACGGCTGCAGACCCGATTTGGCACCAGCAGCAGCAATGGCCAGAGCCGAAGCGTCGTTACCGGTGATGTTGCGGTACAGACCTTTTTCGATCTGGGCAGCACCCATGGTGTAGCGCTCCTGGAACATGATGGTGGTTTCACCATAGTTCAGGCCGGCTGTGAAAGCCTTGGTGTTAGCTTCAGCAACCTGCAGCAGGGGTTTTTTGGCTTTGGGGCCGAATTTTTCCTGGATGAAGTTCAGTACCAGATTTTTATCTTTGTCGAACAGCCAGCACAGGACGCCCATGGTGAAGAAGTTTTTGCAGCGGTCTTTGGCTGCGTTGGGCATGTCCATGTCGGCCAGCGCTTCACGGACCAGCGTGGTCATGGGGATGGCTTTGACGTCGTAGCCAGCGAGGCTGCCGTCCTCAAGGGGATTGCTTTTGTAGCCGACCTTCTCCATGGCTTTCTCGGTAAAGGAGTCAGCGTTGGTGATGATCATGCCGCCGGGCTTGACGAATTTGGAGCTGTGCTTAACCGCTGCCGGGTTGAAAGCGACCAGAACGTCGGGAGCGTCACCTGCGGTGTAGACCTTGTGGTCACCCAGGCACATCTGGAAACCGGACACGCCAGCAATGGTGCCGGCGGGAGCGCGGATTTCTGACGGGTAGTCCGGCAGGGAGTTTACGTCGTTACCGTCCAGTGCTGCCAGGGCGGTAAGCTGGTTACCGATGAGCTGCATGCCGTCACCGGAGTCACCGGTAAACTTGACGACAATCTGCTCAGTTTTCGTGAGTTTTGCATTCTCAGCCATACTGTCTCCTGTTCATAACGAGATGTTCTATTGCCACTGCTGTTGCATGTTCTGTAACAGCGAATAAACATCAATAAATGGTCAAACGCGACATGGTATAACACCATCTCACAGATGGTGCAAGCGCAGATCGCACTTAACCCATTAAATAATCGTCGATCTTCAGCCAGACTAAAGTGCCATCAGTGCAGGTAAACCGGATAGGGGCTCTGAGGGGTATGGGTGGCTGTTGACAAAATAACAAGGGCAATGTCGCCATTGCCCTTGTTCGGTATCTATCTTGTCCTGAAAATTACTTCAGGATGTCAGCCAGGTCCGGCAGGATCGAAGGCAGTTCGTCGATCAGGCCTTTAACCGCTGCAACGGAGTTGTCGAACAGAGCCTGCTCTTCAGCGTCCAGTTCGAATTCCATGATGCCTTCGATGCCGCCAGCGCCCAGGATACAAGGAACGCCGACATAGTAGTTGTCAACACCGAACTCACCCTTGAGCAGGGCGCAGGTCGGCAGGACGCGCTTCTGGTCGCGCAGGATGGCTTCAGCCATAGCAATGGCGGAAGAAGCCGGGCTGTAGAATGCGGAACCGTTGCCGAGCAGCTTAACAACTTCGCCACCGGCCATCTTGGTGCGCTCAACCATAGCGGTCATGACTTCTTTAGCCTTGGCTTCGCCGTACTTGCGAATCAGCTGCTCCATAACGGGGATGCCGTTGACGTTGGCGTAACGTACGATGGGAACCATGGTGTCGCCGTGGCCACCGAGAACCATTGCGTTGATGTCACGAACCGAAACGCCCAGTTCCCAAGCGATGAAGGAGCAGAAGCGGTTGGAGTCGAGAACGCCTGCCTGACCCATGACGCGCTCCGGCGGGAAGCCGGTAATTTTCTGGCACAGGGTAACCATGGCGTCGAGGGGGTTGGAGATGATGATGACAAAAGAGTTCGGAGCGTACTCCTTGATGCCTTCGGAAACCTGCTTCATGATCTTGGCATTGACGCCCAGCAGGTCGTCACGGCTCATGCCCGGTTTGCGGGGCAGGCCGGCGGTGACGATAACAACGTCGGAACCAGCGATGTCAGCGTAGCTGTTGGTACCTTTGAGCTCAACGTCAAACTGGTCAACGCGGGCAACTTCAGCGATGTCCAGCATTTTGCCTTGGGGCATGTTCTCAACGATGTCAAACAGGACAACATCGCCCAGTTCACGCAGTGCACAAAGCTGTGCTAGAACGCCACCGATTTGACCGCCACCGATCAAGGAAATCTTCGCTCTTGCCATGTTACTCTCCTTTAGATGCAATTAAATGAACAAAAGCCGGCAGAACACGAAGGTCCTGCCGGCACGGGTTAGTGATGTTTCAGGCTGAAAGTGAGCGCACAAAAAATGCCTCGTTGCGGCATTCCGATCAGAGATGATGCGTTGCGGACTGATTCCATTGGCTCACTCATGTTCAGCTGTTGGTTGTCGCCGACTTCCGTTTCCGACAGAAGGAACTTGTCTGTTCCTATGGTGGACACGTTTATCTTAAAACGCTGTATACAGTATGCAAAAGAAAAATAACTGTCAAGACAAATTGCGGAAAGCTGCGGGAGGCGCTTTTTTTAATGGAGAAACAGTCCGGATTCGCGTGCGGTTTCGCGGGCCGAGGCATAATCCTGTTCTGAAAGGTCGCGCGGGATGATGAGCTGCTGGCCCGGATATATCTGACGGGGGTCCTTGATCTGGTCGCGATTGGCCTTATAGATCAGGGGCCACAGCAGCCCATCGCTGTAGGTGGTTTTTGCCGCAGCAATGCCGTAAAGGTTTTCACCCGCACGGACCTGATGGCTGGTTGCCGGCGGGCTGGGGGCGGCAGGTTTGTGGCGTATCGGTTGCACTGCGGATTCAGCCTTGATTTCTGCTGTTGCCGGTTCTTCAGGCGTCGTCGGGGTGTTCGAATCCTCCCCGGCGGTGACTTTGTCGGTGTCTGTCTGGAGATGGATGCTTTCTGCGGCGGTTTTTTGCGGTGCTGGCCTCTGTTCCAGCGTTGGCGCGTCAGAAGGGCCTGCAGTCAGCTCTGCCTGTTCGTTCTGGAGCACTTGAGCAGAAGGGGGCACGTGAAGAGAGGTCTGCACCTTTGTCGTGCAGGCACAGAGAAAAAGGCCAATGAACAGAGTGAAGCCGAACTTCAGGAAGAATGAGCCGAGAGATCCTGGAGTCCTGTGGCACGAAGTCTGGTGTTGATTCATTGATGCCCTTGAAGAGACGCTGAACATTCAGCTGAGGAACGATGCCGTTGTACGTGAAACCTCTTAAGTGGCGGGAACGGCTCGTTTGGGCCGTTCCCGCCACCGGATCTACTCTTTTTTCTGCTGGCGCAGGCGGATTGACAACTCCTGCAGCTGTTTTTCGTCGACAACGCCAGGAGCCCCGGACAGCAGGCAGGTCGCCTTCTGGGTTTTGGGGAAGGCAATGACGTCGCGAATCGAATCGCTGCCGGTGAGGATCATCACCAGCCGGTCGAGGCCGAAGGCCAGACCGCCGTGGGGCGGTGCGCCAAATTCCAAGGCGTCGAGCAGGAAGCCGAATTTTTCGCGGGCCTCCTCTTCACCAATGCCGAGCAGCTCGAACATCTTGCTCTGAATTGCCTGGTCGTGAATACGAATGCTGCCCCCGCCGATCTCTGAACCGTTGAGGACCAGGTCATAGGCTTTGGCGCGAGCCTTGCCGGGATCCGTGTCGAGCAGCGGGACGTCTTCATCACAGGGCGCGGTGAAGGGATGGTGCACCGCGACGTGGCGACGGGTTTCGTGGTCCCATTCCAGCAGCGGGAAGTCCGTGACCCAGACAAACTTGAACTCTTCTTTGCTGGCCAGACCGAGTCTCTGTCCCAGGTGGCCGCGCAGGCGACCCAGGGATTCGTTGGTGATGCGCGGTGTGTCGGCGACAAACATCAGCAAGTCACCCAGTTCGGCGTTCAGGGCTTCGTTGAGCTGGGCCAGTTCTTCCGGGGTGAAGAACTTGGCGATCGGCGACTGCCAGCCGTCCTCGGTCATCTTGACCCAGGCCAGGCCCTTGGCGCCGTAGATTTTGACAAACTCGGTCAGGTCATCGAGGTCTTTGCGCGAGAAATTGGCGCAGCCTTTGGCGTTGAGGGCCTTGACCATGCCGCCGCCGGCGACGACATCGGCAAACACTTTGAATCCGCAATTGGCGACGAGTCCGGACAGTTCCACCAGCTCCAGGCCGAAACGCAGGTCGGGATTGTCGACACCGAAACGGTCCATGGCTTCAGCGTAGCTCATACGTGCCATGGGGGTGGCCACCTCAACACCGATGGCTTCCTTGAAAACGCGCGCGATCATGTTCTCCATGGTGGTGATGACGTCATCGCGGTCGACAAAACTCATTTCGCAGTCGATCTGGGTGAACTCGGGCTGACGGTCGGCGCGCAGGTCCTCGTCGCGGAAACATTTGACGATCTGGCAGTAGCGATCGTAGCCCGAAACCATCAGCAGCTGCTTGAACAGCTGGGGCGACTGGGGCAGGGCAAAGAAGGTCCCGCTGTTGACGCGGCTGGGTACCAGGTAGTCCCGTGCGCCCTCTGGCGTACTCTTGGTCAGCACCGGGGTTTCGATTTCGAGGAAATTCTGTTCATCCAGATAGGTTCGCACCGTGCGGGCCACCCGGTGGCGCAGCATGAGGTTCTTTTGCAGGGCCGGGCGGCGCAGGTCCAGATAGCGGTACTTGAGACGGATGTTCTCCGCTACTTCGGTGTATTCATCCAGGCCAAAGGGAGGCGTCTTCGAGGTGTTGAGGATCTTCAGTTCACTGACTTCGACCTCGACCTCGCCGGTTTTCATCTTCGGATTGACGGTCCCTTCAGGGCGAGGGGAGACCGTTCCCTTGACGGCGACAACGAATTCGCTGCGAACCCGATCGGCTTTTTCGTGGGCTTCGTGGTCACGGTCGGGATCAAGGGCCAGCTGAGCAATGCCCTCGCGGTCGCGCAGGTCGATGAAAATCAGGCCGCCGTGATCACGGCGTTTCTGTACCCAGCCCATCAGGCAGACTTGCTGGCCGATGTGTGCGCTTGTCAGGTCGCCACAGTAATGGCTTCGTTTCCAGTTCTCCAGAGTGTCGTTCAAGGGTTTATCCTCCCAAGAGGGTTAAGGGCTGCAGGGTCCATGGCCGGCTGGCGGACATGACATCAAACGCGAAATTATAGAGAAGATTCCGAGTCCGCGTCAAGTCTCCCTTTCAGGGTTTCGCTGAGACGCTCAAGGGTGACGGCGCTCTGGCTGCCATCCGCCATTTTTTTCAGTTCCGCCTCTCCGGAGTCCAGCTCGTTGTCGCCAAGAACCAGTGTGTAGAGGCTGCCCAGCTTGTCGGCCCGGCGCATCTGCGCCTTCAGGCTCTTACCTGACAGATCCATTTCGGCGCGAATCCCCTGTTTCTGGAGCTGGTTGAGCACCAGAAAGCAGGCTTTTTGGGCCCGCTCGCCGAGTGCCGCCAGAAACAGCTGGGGCACCGGATTCTTGCGTCCCGCGTCGCCCAGCAGCAGGACCAGGCGCTCGACACCCATGGCGAAGCCAATGCCGGGCAGAGCCGGGCCACCGAGCTCTTCAACCAGGCCGTCATAGCGGCCGCCCGCCGCGACGGCGTTCTGGGCGCCGAGGTTGCCCGTGACCATTTCAAAGGTGGTCTTGGTGTAATAATCGAGTCCGCGGACCATGCGGTTGTTGATGGCGAAGGGCACCGACAGGTCCTGAAGATGTTGCTGGACCGCATTGAAGTGGCTGTCACAGCCTGCGCACAGATGGTCAAGGACCGAGGGCGCATCGGCCGTGATCTCCTTGCAGCCTTTGGCCTTGCAGTCGAGGACCCGTAGCGGGTTGCTGCTGTAGCGGCGCTGGCAGTCTTCGCACAGGCCGTCGAGGCGCTGCTGGAGAAAGTCGATCAGCTGCTGGCGATAGCCGGGGCGACATTGCGGACAGCCCAGGGAGTTGATCTGCAGGCTGACGTCCTGAATGCCCACGGCTGCGAAGTAGTGGTCCAGCATGGCCAGAACCTGCGCGTCGATGCGCGGATCATCCAGGCCGATGATTTCGGCGCCGATCTGGTGAAACTGGCGGTAACGTCCCTTCTGCGGGCGCTCATAGCGGAACATGGGACCCATGTAGTAGAGCTTGGAAACCGAATCCTGATTGTAGAGTTTATGTTGGATGAACGAGCGCATGACCGGGGCTGTGCCTTCGGGGCGCAAGGTCAGGGAGTGATCACTTTTGTCGCTGAAGGTATACATCTCTTTTTCGACGATATCCGTGGTTTCCCCGATGGAGCGGCAGAACAGCTCGGTTTTTTCGACCACCGGAACGCGGATCTCCTGGCAGCCGTAAAGGGAAAAAATACGCCGGGCGGTTTGTTCGAGAAACTGCCAGGTCGCGACCTCTTCAGGCAGAATGTCATTCATGCCTTTGATACCGGTTATGCTCACACCAGACTCCTTGACGTAACGATCAGTTTAAACGGCCGCACCGTTGCTGCGGCGGACGGATTTCAGGCCGACATTCAATAGGACGGCTGAACACTTTTGTCAAGGTTTTGTGCGGTAGCCAGGTGCCGGACCCGCCAGCCCTCGCCGTGGCTGACGGCTTGAACCGTGCCGTCGAGGTCCGTGCGCAGCAACGGAATCTCCGCCTGTTCGAGCCTCTGTCTTACCTCGATGTGGGGGAAGCCAAAGTGGTTCTGAAAGCCACAGCTGACCACGGCGAGTTGAAGGGACCACTGTTTTAGCCAGCGCTCGGGCAGGGTGTGGCGGCTGCCATGGTGGGGCAGCTTGAGCAAGGTGACGGGGCCAGGCGGGGGCGCGTCCAGCAACTGGCGCATCCCGGCTTCCTCCAGGTCGCCGGTCAGCAGCAGCCCGTCGTCACCCAGCCCGGCGTAGAGCGCCACGGACCGGTCGTTCATGGACGCTCGTTGCTGGCGGGGCACAAACAGGTGCAGGGTCCTGTCCCACATCTGCCAGCCCTCTTTGAGCTGGTGCAGCGGAATCTGTTTTTTGCGGACTATGGTGGCCAGTTCCGCATCCATGCTATCTGGCGCAAGTGCTGTCAGAAAGTGATCGACCGGGACGTGGTGCAACAGGTGCTTCAGCCCTTCCCGATGGTCCGGGTGGTCATGGGTGAGCAGTACCGCGTCGAGCCGGGTGACCCCTAGTTGCGCCAGGGCTGGGGCCAGTAAGCGGCGACCGACATCGAAATCGGAATGAGGAAAGCCGCCGCCGTCGACGAGAATCTGCTGTCCCTTTGGCGTTGTCACCAACAGAGCTTCCCCCTGCCCCACGCTCAGCGCGGTCAGACTGAGTCCGAGATCACATGTCCCCTGTGGTATCTGGCTCAGGAGCATGAGCCCACCCAGAACAATGCCCAGTATCCATCCGCAGCGGATTTGCCGGGCCAGCAGCAGCAAAAGCACCAGGCAAGCCAGCCCGGTCAGCAGGTGCTGGTACGGCGTCAGATAAAGCAGCCGTCCCTGTAGCAGGGACGGCGTTGCGGACTCGCACAAGTCAAGCGTCCAGCCCAGCAGTTCTGCCAGCGGTTTCAGCAGCCCACTGGCCGGACCCGGCCACAGCGCAAACAGCAGGGTAGCCAACAGCGCTGCGGGCAGGATGACCAGTCCGATGAGGGGAATGGCCAGCAGGTTCGTGATCAGGGCCGCGGGTGCCACCGTATGGAAATGCCACAGGCTGACGGGCAGCGTGGCCAGCAGGGCCGTTGTGCTGCCAAGCATCAACAGCACCAGGGGGCGCCACCAGGATCGGGGGAGATGCTGCCAGGCTGGCAGAACCAGCATGAGCGCGGCTACCGCAGTGAACGAGAGCTGGAACGAGGCCGAGAGCAGTGCCAGAGGGTTGGCCAGCAGGATTAAACCGGCGGCCAGAATGAGGGCTGAGGTCGGCCGGGCGTGATAAGAGGTCAGCGCTACGATTGCACCGGTGACCACCATCCACGCTGCACGCTGTGTTGGCAGGGCGGCTCCGCTAAGAAATACATAAAACAGGATCAGTGGCAGAATGAGAAAGGGTGTTGCGCATTGCACTGGCTGCCAGAGCAGCAGGCGGGTGCTGCGGCGGTAAAGGGTGCTGATGACGAGGTAGCACAGGCTGGCAATCCAGCCCAGATGGAGGCCGGAAATGGCGAACAGGTGAGACAGGCCGCCACGGGCGAGACGATCGCGCTGGTCTGTGCTCAGCCGACTGCTTTCGCCCAAGGTCAGGCTCAGCAGGTACGGCATATTGGCATTTTCTATCGCGCTGGCCAGCTGGCGGGCCAATCGGGTGCGCCAGCGGCTCAGCTGTGTCGGCCAGGAGAAAGGGGCCGTCGGTGCAAAGCGGACAATGGCGCGTTCACTGTTCAGGAATGTGGTCGCAAAGATCCCCTGGGCGGCGAGATGGCGTGGCCCGTTAAACTCACCCGGCGTGCCGAACAGGCGTGGCCGGCGCAGTTTGCCGGCAAAGGCAATCCTGTCCCCCGGCAGCAGGGGGCACCCTGGGCTGTCGATTTGTACTCGCAGATGAAATGGGCTGCAAGGCACGACTTGTTGCGTGGAGATCCGGTCCACCATCACATCCATGCGCCAGCGATCAGCCTGCGGTGTGATGTGCAGGACTTCAGCGTAAAAGACCCCTTGCGTCCCTGACCGTTGTGCCATCATCTTTTCCAGGCCAGCATCAAGGGTCAACTGGTTCAGGGTCAGCTGATAGCCGAGTAGCGCCATGGCCGTGATCAGGACGGGTTGCATCATCCGTTTCCGGCCCCAGAGCAGCACAGGGAGCTCAAGGAAGAGGATGGCGTTGAGCAGCGTTTTCGGCAGGCGTAGTCCGGATGCAACGATGAGAATGCCCGCCGCATAGGCAACGAGAACTGACGTCAGGGCAGGCGGGCGTTGAAAGCGTTGATGGTTGTCAGGTGGCATGGGTGCGCGGGCTGCTCAAATTATGTGTTTTTTAATCTCGTAGAGCATAAACCACATTTGAGAAAGCGCAAGGTTCGATTGCCGGGCTGGCGGCAACAGAAACGGCATGATTCAGGCGGTCGCTGCGGCCCTAGAACATAAAGCGTCGCATGCTGATGTTGAAGAGCAGACCGATTCCGACCATGGTTGTCACCATGCAGGTGCCGCCATAGGAGAACAGGGGTAGAGGCACGCCAACGACGGGTAGCAGGCCGATGACCATGCCGAGATTGACCAGGATGTGCCAGAACAGCATGGCCGTGACCCCAATGGCCAGGTACATGCCGAAGGGCGAGTCGGCTTTGTGCGCAATGAGGATGCCGCGCACGATGATGAGCAGGTAAAGGGTCAGCAGAATCAGGCAGCCGACAAGCCCCCATTCCTCGGCAAAGACGGAAAACGCAAAATCCGTATGCCGCTCCGGCAGAAAGGACAGCTGGGACTGGGTGCCCTGCATGAATCCTTTGCCCCAGAACCCGCCGCTGCCAACGGCAATCTTGGACTGGATGATATGATAGCCCGAACCCAGGGGGTCCTGCTCCGGGTTGAGGAAGGTGTAGATGCGCTGCTTCTGGTAGTCGTAGAGCAGGTAAAACCAGCCGAGAATGGCGGTGGCGCCTCCGAGCAGCGCCAGGGTTGCCAGGGCAGCTTTGCGGATGCCGGCAAACAGCGCCATGGTGCCGCCGATAAACAGCAGCAGCAGGGCGGTGCCCAGATCCGGCTGTTTGAGAACCAGTACGACGGGCAGGCCGAGCAGCAGTCCCGGTGCCATCAGCTGTCGCAGGCTGAACCCACCGGGGGTCTCATGTTCACTGAAGTAGTTTGCCAGCATCAGGATCAGAACAGGTTTCATGATTTCACTGGGTTGGAGATTGAAAAAACCCAGATTGATCCAGCGGGTGGCACCCATGCTGGTGCGACCGAACAGCAGGACACTGGCCAGCAGCAGCAGGCACCCGCCGTAGGCGAACGGGCTGATATGCTGCAGATGGCGATAGTCAAACAGGGTGAGAACGCCGGCCAGAGTCAGTCCGAGCAGTAGCCAGTAAATTTGTTTGATATAGATCGGAGTGCCGGACAGATTCCAGCCCGAGGTTGAACTGTACAGGTTGAGAATGCCAAGAGCGACGGTGAAACCCAGCAGCATTAGCAGTAGCCAGTCAAAATTCTGAATCAGTCGGCGGTCAAACATCGCTGTCTCTACTCACTCCCTGGGAGGGGGGCAGTCGTGGCGGGCAGATCAAAATACTGCTCGAACATCGCGCGGGCAATCGGTGCGGCGGCGCTGCTGCCATGCTGGCCGTGCTCAACAATGACGGCCACGGCAATCTCCGGTTTATCCGCCGGCGCGTAGGCGACAAAGAGGGCATGATCGCGCAGCCGGTAGGCAATTTCCTCTTTTTCTGTGGGGTCCTCACCCTCGGCCGGATCATCCTTCATTCGCACGACTTGGGCCGTGCCGGTTTTGCCGGCAACGCGGATTCCTGGAAGTCGGCAGGCTTTGCCGGTGCCGCGCGGATCATCGACGACCGCTTCCAGCCCCTGGCGCAGAGCAAGTAGATCCTCCTTGTCGAAGGTTGCGGTGTGCAGAATGGCGGGCTGCCGCTGCAGCAGGACGTTGCCGCTGATCTCCTCAATGCGCTCAATCAGCTGGGGACGGTAAAGGGTCCCCCCGTTTGCCACCGTCGCCGTCATGACGGCCAGTTGTAACGGGGTTGCCAGAACATAGCCCTGCCCGATGCCTGCAATAGCGGTCTCGCCGGGATACCAGGGCGTATTGTGACGACGGCGTTTCCACTCCTTGTCGGGAATCAGTCCGTCGCGCTCGTTGTCCAGGGGCAGGTCATAGTGGCGACCCAGTCCCAGCTGGCGCGCCATGCCGGCGATGCGGTCAATGCCGACCCGTAAGGCGATTTCATAGAACCAGACATCGCAGCTTTCGCGCAACGCCTTTTTCAGATTGGTCGGACCGTGGCCGGTCTTTTTCCAGCAGCGGAAATCGCGGTTTCCCAGGGCGATTCGCCCTTCGCAGTCGATGACCTCGCCGGTCCGGGTGACATGATCGTGCAGGGCGGCCAGGGCCGTGACCATTTTGAATGTGGAGCCCGGTGGGTACTGACCGCTGATTGCCCGTGCCTGCAGCGGGTGGTCCGGGTCGTTGAGCAGGGTCTGCCAGTCACGGCTGCTGATTCCGTCGGTAAAAAGGGCAGGAGAGAAAGCGGGGCGGCTGACCATGGCCAGAATGGCACCGCTGTGGACATCCAGCGCGACGGCGGCACCGGATTGGTCGCCAAACGCCCGTTCTGTTTGTTGTTGCAGCGCCAGGTCCAGTGTCAGGTAGGCGCGCTTGCCAGGAAGCGGAGGCTGCTGGACGCGCTGGCGAAGTTTTTCTCCCTGCACGTCGACTTCGACCAGACGTTCACCGTCCTGCCCCCGCAGGTATTGCTCGAGATTTTTTTCGACACCATTTTTCCCGATGTAATCGCCGGCGCGATAGCCGTGGTTGGCTGGTTGGCGCAATTCCTCTTCGCTGATGGCGCCGATATAGCCGAACAGGTGGGCGGCCAGCTCACCATGCGGGTAGGCGCGGGTCGGCTGGACTTCAATCAGCATGCCGGGCCGGTGCAGGCCGTTTTCAGCCAGACGCTCAACCTGCTCCCGACTGATGTCGCGTTTCAGGGGGATCGGCCGATATCGTGGATAATAGCGCTGGTTCTCCCAGGCCTGTTCAAGGAATTCGCGATCCAGGTCGAGGTCCTGGGCCAGATCGCTGAGCAGTCTGTCACGGTCCACGACATCCTGTCGTAACACGGAGAGGGTGAACGACGGCCGGTTGCCGACCAGGATCTCTCCGTTGCGATCGTAGATGATGCCGCGTGGGGCGGCTATCGGCAGGTAGCGGGTGCGGTTTTTCTGCGATTGCAGATCGTAGCGTTCGCCGCTGATAACCTGTAGATACCACAGGCGCAGAGCCAGCAGGAGGAAAAACAGCGCCGCGGCGACAAGCAGCCATTCAAAACGGCGTCTGCGGCCGATATCGTCTGGTTGGGGGGCGTTCAGAGGCATCGTTTAACCATTCAGTGGCCAGATGCGGTCATGGGCGGATCCGCCTCATCAACGAGTCGCTCAAGGAGCGGTTTCAACAGGAGGATCGTCAACGGGTTGAGCAGGAGTTGCTGCGGCAGCGCCTGTAATACCAGCGGCCATGCCTGATCGGCATCGGAAAAGAACAGCAGATTCAGGACCACCAGCAGGGAAAACGCTACGGTGCCAACAAGGGCGGTCAGGGGCAGGACCAGTATGTTGTCGGCGTTCAGCTGCCGTCCGCCTGCTGCGGTGGCGCCAAAAACCAGAACAAAAACCAGCCCGTGAAAGCCGAAGGTGGTGCCGCTGAAAACGTCGAGCAGGCATCCCTGGGCCCAGGAAAGAAACATGCCGCTCCCTCCCGGGGAGTGAAGGCCGAGGTAGAGTACGATTAGCAGCAGAAAGTTGGGGCTGGCCCATGAGGGAAATAGCGCCGGCCACAAACCAGTCTGGATCGCTAGGAGAATAATGGCGCTGAGCAGGCAAGACAGTAGAGACTTCATTGCTCGCTCCGCAGCAAGATCAGAACATCTTCCAGACGGGAAAAGTCGACGGCGGGAGCCAGTTCGACTTCCTGAAACAGTCCATACTCCAACTTGTTGATATGACTGATCTGACCGATGGGAAGTCCTTTGGGGAAGACCCCTCCGGTGCCGGCTGTAACCACCTGATCTCCGACGATGATGTCATCGAGGCGGGCCGCATAGTCGAAAACCAGAGCCGCGCCCTGGCCCCGGACGATTCCCCGGCTGCGTGAGCTCTGGATGATGGCCGCGGCGGCCGATGATGCGTCCGTCATCAGCAGGACCCGTGAACTGCGAGGGGCGCATTTGATCGTGCGTCCGACAACGCCCTGCGCGGTTACTACGGGCAGGTTTTCACGCACGCCGTCATCGGTTCCCTTGTCGAGGGTCACAGTGCGGAACCAGCTCATGGCATCAACCGCGATGATGCGGGCCGGAAGGGCTTTGAGCTGAATGGACTGGCGAAAATCAAGCAGTTGTTTCAGACGGGTGTTTTCCTGCGCTATCTCGCGGCAGGCAACCAGCTGCCTTCGCAGATCCTGAAGTTCCTGCGTGAGTTCGATGTTATCCTGCCGCACGTTGACCAGAGCAAGGTAGTTCTGCCAGGTTTGCTGTGTCACTCGGGCTACACCGTTAATGCCGTTGTGGAGGGGGCTGGCCAGCTGTAGAACTGCTTTTTCAAACAGGGTCGTCTGGTTTTTTTGGCGGAGGTTGTTTGAATAGAGCAGCAGGGCGCACAATCCCAGCAGCAGAAAAAGCAGAACAGAACGGTGGCGGTTCAAAAAATCACGCATGGCGGCGCTGACAGCTGGGCGGGCGGTTGCCTGTCCCAGACGAAACGGGCGATCCTCCCGGTGCTATGGGACGACCGCCTTGTGCGTTGTGAAAAAGGAACGAAGGGGGGCTGTCGTTCAGCTGGCCACAGTGACACGGCGCAGCAGATCCAGCTCGTCCAGCACCCGGCCTGAGCCCAGAACGACGCAGGAAAGCGGGTCCTCTGCAATCACTACGGGTAACCCGGTCTCCTGGCGTAGCAGGGCATCAAGGTTGCGCAACAGGGCGCCACCGCCGGCCAGGATGATGCCGCGGTCGACAATGTCGGCGGCCAGTTCGGGAGGCGTGCGCTCCAGGGCAACACGCACCGCTTCGACGATGGCATTGACCGTTTCGGACAAAGCTTCACGAATCTCTTCCGAGCCAACCTCCAGGGTGCGCGGAATGCCGGTGACCATGTCGCGTCCCTTGACGGTCATGGTCATTTCCTCGCCACCCGGGAAGGCGCTGCCGATTTCCAGTTTGATCTGCTCGGCGGTGCGTTCGCCGATCAGCATGTTGTATTTGCGCTTGAGATACTGGGTAATGGCCTCATCCAGCTTGTCGCCACCGACGCGGACGCTCTGGGCGTAGACGATGCCGGCCAGGGAGATGATGGCGACCTCCGTGGTGCCGCCGCCGATGTCGACGATCATGTTGCCATTGGCTTCGGTGATGGGGAGTCCGGCACCGATAGCCGCCGCCATCGGTTCTTCAATCAGATAGACCTCCCGGGCCCCGGCGGACTCGGCCGACTCCTTGACCGCGCGTTTCTCCACCTGGGTGATGCCCGAGGGGACACAGATGACAATGCGCGGCCGGACCAGCGCCTTGCGGTTATGCACCTTGTGGATGAAATAGCGCAGCATCTCCTCGGTGATGTCGAAGTCAGCGATGACGCCATCTTTCATCGGACGGATGGCAACAATACTGCCTGGCGTCCGCCCGAGCATCTTTTTAGCCTCAACGCCGACGGCCAGCACCTTTTTAGCCCCCGTGGTTTCCTTCTGCACGGCGACAACGGAGGGCTCGCTGACAACAATGCCCTTCCCTTTCAGGTAGACCAGGGTGTTGGCCGTACCGAGATCGATAGCCAGGTCATTGGAAAAAATTCCCCACAGCGCATTGAAGAGGTTCAGCATGGTGTGACTCTTTTCATCTTTAAAAAGTGTTGATCCGGACGGTGGACAGATCTTATTTGCAAAGAGGTAAACCTATCAGAAACGGCCGGACCTCTCAAGCTGAAAAGATAAAAGACCTGTTGCATTCCGACAGGTGATTGACTAATATGCGACGCTGTTTTTACCCTAAAAAAGTTCTCACAACAAGGAGAGATTTTTCATGCTCGACCTGATACGAAAAAAGCAGAAAAGCTCAATTGTTAAAGTGGTTTTCTGGGCAATCATCGCAACATTTATCGGCACTATTTTCCTTGTCTGGGGCAAGGGGCGTGACCAGGAGCACCAGATGACGGTGGCGGCCGAGGTCAACGATGAGCAGATCAGCTTCGAGGAGTTCAGGTCTACCTACAGTAATCTGTATAATCTCTACCGCAATATTTATGGCCAGGCTTTTACGCCCGAGCTGGAACGGAATCTGGGGCTGACTCGCCAGGCACTGAATATCCTGATTGATCAGGCTCTGCTGGTTCAGCAGGCGTCAAAGCTCGGTATTGAGGTGTCGAAGGACGAGCTGGTCCAGTCGATTGCCCAGGTTGAAGCTTTTCAGGTCGAGGGCCAGTTCAATAAGGAACAGTATCTGAAGGTGCTGACCTATCAGCGGATGACGCCAGAGCTGTTTGAAGATATGCAGCGGCGCCAGTTGCTTGTGGACAAGGTTCGCCGGCAGTTGCAGTCGAGCGTCGTTGTCAGTGACGAGGACGTTGTGGCGGAGTTCAAGAATCAGAACGAAAAGGTCAATCTCCAGTTTGTTCCCTTTGCGCCGCAAGCGTATCTTGGGCAGGTCAAAATCGATGAGACGGCTCTGCAGCAGTACTTTGATGATCACCGCGAGGACTATCGTGTTGCGCCGCGCGTCGGTCTGGAGTATGTGGCAATTCCCGGTTCGAACTTTCGTGATCAGGTCAAGTTGAGCGAGCCGGAGATCGAACGCTATTATCAGCGCCATCTGAGTGAGTTTGCCATTGCCGAACAGGTTGCGGCAGCCCATATTCTGATCAAAGTCCCTGATGCGGCAACGGAAGGTGAGCGTGAAAAGCTGCGGGAGAAAGCGAAGGATATCCGTCAGCAGGCCGAAACCGGCGACTTTGCGGCGTTAGCGCGCAAATATTCCGAGGATAAAGCGTCGGCCGCCAACGGGGGCGACCTGGGTCTGTTCGGACGTGGTGTGATGGATCCCGCCTTCGAACAGGCCGCATTTGCGCTTCATGCGGGTGAGCTCAGTGATCTCGTCGCAAGCCGTTTTGGCTATCATATTATCCGTTGTCGTGAACATGTGGAGGCCGGATTTAAACCTCTCTCGGCTGTTCGCAGCGAGGTTGAGACGGCTCTGATTCAGGAACTCAGTGAGGGTCTGGCTTACGAACGGGCCATGGATGCGTACAATATGAATCGCAAGGCAGCCGGGTTGGTCGGTGCAGCCCAGCAGCTGGGGCTGGCTCCGCTCAAAACCGGGTTGTTTACCCAGGGGCAGTCGATTCCCGCGATCGGCGTGAGTGAGACCTTGGTGCAGCGCGCGTTTGCAGCTGAAGTAAACGAATTGCTGGCCCCCGTCAAGATTGCTTCAACGGTTTACCTGTGTCAGCTCAGTGACAAGCAGGACAGCTATCTGCCTGAACTGAGCGAAGTCAGGAATGATGTTGAGCAGGCCTGGCGGCGCCAGCAGGCCGGTTTGCTGGCTGCAACGGCTGCAGAGAGTGCTCTCGAAGCCGCGCGTGCTGGTACGGTTCTGAGCGAACTCACTCCCAAAGGGGCCAAGCTTCAGGAGACGGGTTTGTTCTCGCGCAGCCTCGGCGATTTTGTGCCCAAGATCGGTGCGCTGCCCGAACTGTCGAAAGATGCTTTCGACCTGACGATCAAGCAACCCATCGCTCCGCGGGTTTATCGTCTAAGTGATACCGCTTATGTTGTGCGGCTCAAACAGCTTCAACCAGCCGATCCCCAGGCTTTGACCGCCGACGAGTCAAAACGTCTGCAGGCCAAGGTTGTCAGTGAGAAACAACAGGCTACACTGGAAGAGTCGTTGAAAAAGTTGCGGCAGGCCGCAGAAATAACCATTGCACCAGCCATCATGCGTTCCATGGAAGAGGAGTAGCAGGTCATGACCCCGATTATTATGAAAACGAATTGTCCCGATCTGAAACTGGTCAATCAAGGGAAAGTGCGCGACATCTATGATGTCGGCGAATATCTGCTGATCGTCACCAGCGACCGGATTTCCGCGTTTGACGTCATCATGAATGAAGGTATTCCCCAGAAGGGCTACGTGCTGACGGAGATTTCCAAGTTCTGGTTTGACCAGATGACGGATATTATCCCCAACCATATCGTCAGCACCAACGTAGATGATTTTCCGCCTGAGACCCACAAGTACCGGGATCAGCTGGAAGGTCGCAGCATGCTGGTGAAAAAGGCCAAGCCGCTGCCCGTGGAGTGTATCGTGCGTGGCTATATTTCTGGCTCGGGCTGGAAGGACTATCAGAAAACCGGCGCCATCTGTGGTATCCCCCTGCCTGCGGGGCTGAAGGAAAGCGACAAGCTGCCTGAGGTGATTTTTACCCCGTCCACCAAGGCGGAACTCGGCACCCACGACGAGAATATCCCGTTTGAGAAGGTTGAAGAACTCTGTGGCAAGGATCTGGCGGCCAAGGTGCGCAATGCCACCATCGCCATTTACGAGCGCGCCCGCGATATCGCTGACGCCAAGGGCATCATCATTGCTGATACCAAATTCGAGTTCGGCCTGCTGGATGGCGAATTGATCTGGATCGACGAGGCCCTGACCCCGGATTCCTCACGCTTCTGGCCCAAGGACCAGTACCAGCCAGGCGGTCCGCAGCCGAGTTTTGACAAACAGTTTCTGCGCGATTATCTCGAAACCCTCGACTGGGGCAAGACTGCACCGGCCCCGGATCTGCCCGCAGAAATCGTGCGTAAAACCGGTGAGAAGTACATGGAGGCGCTGGTGCGTCTGACCAAGCCGGGCTGCCGCGGTTGCGGTTGCGGCTGCTCCAGCAAGTAAGCCAACGCGACTGCTGTCATAACATCACAACAAGGGTGCCTCAGTGCACCCTTGTTGCGTTTCAGGGATGGATCGGAGGACTTGTCATGGATGTGCTTGAACGCTGGTTCCGGATTGCCGAACGCGGTTCGAGCGTCAAGACGGAGCTGATTGCCGGGCTGACAACGTTTCTGACGGCGGCATACATCATCTTTGTCCACCCTGCGATGCTGGCCAATGCGGGAATGGATCTGGGGGCCCTGACGACGGTGACCTGCCTGACCGCGGCTTTGGCAACGGTGCTGGTGGCCGTCTTCGGTAACGCACCCTTGATGATGGCTCCGGGCATGGGGCTCAACGCCTTTTTTACCTACAGCCTGGTGCTGGGACAGGGTGTGGCCTGGCAGACGGCGCTGGGGGTTGTGTTTCTCTCAGGCGCGGTTTTTCTCCTCCTCAGCGCCACCGGCATCCGCCACCAGATTGTCAGGGCCATCCCGCCCTCCCTGCAGACGGCGGCAGCCGTTGGCATCGGGTTGTTTATCGCCTTTATCGGTTTGCAGAATCTTGGCCTGGTGGTGAAGCATCCGGCGACGCTGGTCCAGCTGGGGGCGTTTTCAGGCCGCACGGCCCTGGGTTTAACGGCTCTGTTGCTCATGCTTGTCCTTGAGATCCGCCGCGTGCGCGGGGCGCTGTTGATCGGCATTGCCTTTGCCACCGTTTCTGGCATGCTGTTCGGGCTGGTAGCGTGGCCAACGCAGATTGTAGCGCTGCCTCCCTCGCCAGCGCCGGTGTTGATGAAGCTCGATCTTTTCGCCGCGCTCAGCATTTCCCTGTGGTCCAGTATCTTTTCCTTCATGTTTATCGATCTGTTCGATAGCCTCGGTACGCTGGTGGCTGTCTGCCGCGATGCCAAGATGGTTGATGAAAAGGGGCACATCCCGCTGCTGTCGCGCCTGTTGGCGGTTGATGCGCTGGCCACCATGGGGGGCGCTCTGCTCGGTACCAGCACCACGACCACCTTTATCGAATCCGGCAGCGGCGTCAGTGCTGGCGGTCGCACCGGCCTGACGGCGGTTGCAACGGCGGCGCTGTTTCTGCTGTCCCTCTTTTTCGCACCTCTCATCGCGATTGTGCCCGCTTTTGCCACGGCTCCGGCGCTGATTATGGTTGGCCTGTTTATGGCCCGCCACATCAGCTTTATTCCCTTTCAGCAACTCGAGGAGGGGGCGCCGGCCTTTTTGACCATCATGATGATTCCCCTCAGCTACTGCATCTCTACGGGGCTCGCTTTCGGTTTTATCAGTTATGTCGTGATTCAGATTTTTTCCGGACGCTTTCGCCAGTGTAATCCCGTGCTTGTTATGATTGCGGCCCTGTCATTAATCAGCTTGGGCCTGTAGGCTGAAAAAATAGAAAAGTTTTCACACGGACAAAGAAATGAATTGACGCCCGCGCCAGCCTTTGATATAAACGCCTTCGTCTTATGGGGCTATAGCTCAGCTGGGAGAGCGCTTGAATGGCATTCAAGAGGTCGGCGGTTCGATCCCGCCTAGCTCCACCATAAAAATCAAAGGGTTAGCTGGTTTTCAGCTAGCCCTTTTTGTTTGCGCTGTGCGCTGGGTGGGCCTTTGGGGGGCCCTTTTTGATTTTCTACTCCCCTTTTTCTGTTGCCTGTTACACGGTAAACCTGATTTGGCGGCGCAGGTGGTCCTGCGCTCTACAGACAGTACTCCTCCACCTGCATGCGTCGTCCGCTGCCCGTCAGGTAGCAGAACACCCGCACTTGCTGCGCTACCTCGGCGTCCAGTGCCGGGAAGCGCACCGCCAGATACTGCAGTTTGATGCCCTGGCCGCGGATCTGTTCCAGCTTGTCCTTGATGAAGTCCTGTACCCGCTGCTGCTGAGCGCTGTCCAGCTCGCTGTGAAAGCAGGCGGGCAGGTTGCTCGGCGTCAGGCGCTCGCTCAGGGCGAAGTCACGCGCCGCCAGATCGCCCAGACATGCTCCGATCTCTCCAGCGAATGCCTGGCCCACAAAGCGCACCAGCTGTTCGAACATCTCTTTTTGCGCCAGCGGAAAGCGGAATAACCCCTCCTCGCGCCAGAATTTTTCCAGTTCATTCAGCGCTGCGGCGAAGCCACCACATTTCTGTGCCAGCGCCGTCAGCAGGGTGTGGGCGCGGCCGCTGTTCCAGGTCATGTCGAGCAGGCGACTGATGCTGCGCAATCGCTCCAGGTCGTTGAAGGCGAGATCCGGTGTGGACAGGATGGTATAGGGCGGAGCCGGGTCGAAGCGCAGGCCGAGTTGTTGAGCGCGCTGGCGCAGGGGGGCGCCGGGCAGCAGCTTCAGGGGTTCGATCTGCAGATGGTGAGGCCGCAGTGCCATGACGCGGTCAATGCCCGAGAGTACCTGGGCAAAGTCCTCGCCGGGCAGGCCGGCGATCAGGTCGAGATGAAGGTGGATGCGGGTGCGCTGCAGCAGGTGGCGTACGTTGGCTTCCAGCAGCTCCAAGGGGGCGCTGCGTTCGATGAGGTCGAGGGTTTCGGGCAGCACCGATTGAACGCCGATCTCGAACTGGAAGCTGTCTTCCGGCACCTGTTCGAGCAGCTGCAGGGTTTTGGCATCGAGGAGGTGGGCGCCGATTTCGAAATGAAAATGGCTGCAGCGGTTGTGCTGGAGGATGAAGCGGAACAGGTGGCGGGCGCGGTCGCGGTCGTAGTTGAAGGTGCGATCGACGAGCTTGATTTTCGGGATTTCCCGCTCCATGAGCCACAGCAGGTCAGTTTCGATACGTTCCAGGGAAAAACTGCGCACCCGCGGATCCAGGGCGCTCATGCAGAAGGCGCAGCGGTAGGGGCAGCCGCGGCTGGTCTCGTAGTAAACGAAACCGCGCGTGCAGTCCATGACGCCGAGCCGGAACGGCGAGGGCAACTGGTCCAGCTCCATTGGCGGCGCGTCCGGACCCACATCGAGTCCGTCGGCTGTGCGCAGGGTGGTGCGTGGAATCTGTGCGGCCGGTTCGCGGTGCTGCCAGCAATGCAGCAGCTCTTGCAGCGGCTGTTCGCCCTCTCCGCGGATGATGGCGCTGATGCCCGGATGGTGTGGCCACAGGTTGTGCTGCTCGTAGCTGACCTCAGGGCCGCCTAGGATGATCCGCAAGTGCGGCACAGTCACATGCAGGGCATCGACCAGGGCCAGGGTCTCGCCGCGGTTCCAGATGTAGACGGAAAACGCCACCACGTCGGGCTGCTCGGCCAGCAGGGCGGCAAGAATGTTTTCGCGCGGCTCATGCACGGTGAACTCGCGGATGAACAGCTCGCCGCAGGCGCCGGGCTCCTTGTCGCAGTAGGCCACCAGGCAGGGCAGGGCCAGGCTGGGATGGATGAATTTGCTGTGCAGGGTGGTCAGGATCGTTCGCATGGGCGAGAGCATAGCCCAAGGGCGGCGCCGTGAAAAGAGGGAAAGGGCAGGGAGGGCGGCTGGCGGATGATGCCTGCGCCGTCTTTGGCGACGTCAGCGCAGCTGTTGCGGTTGTCGCCCGAGTCAACGGGATGATTGGCGTTGATGCAGGGATGGACGAAGAGGGTGCTCATGCTCTGGCCTCTTTCGTTCATGGCGTGGTCTTTTCTCATCGGGGGGTGGCTTCCTCCTGAAGAGCGTCGGCCAGGGTTCCCACGGCCAGGGCAAAGGCGATGGACCGGTTCCAGCGCAGCAGGGCATGGAAGTTGTCATACACCAGATAGGCGTTACCGTCAGGGCCATCCGGTTCAATCAGCGCGGCCGACCGTTCCTCAGGCGGCAGCACAGACCCGTCGGCCTGTCGCACGCCCAGTTCGTGCCACTGGTAGAGGGAGCGGGGCTTGCCCAGCCCGGTGAATGTCGAATCCAGCCTGTCCGGTCGCTGTACCCTCTGCCCCCAGTCCTGACCACTGCACCATCCGGCCTGCTTCAGATAGTTGGCGATGGAGGCAAACACGTCGGGCAGCGTGCCCCAGATGTCGCGGCGGCCATCCCCGTTGCCGTCGGCGGCGTAATGGCGAAACGAGGACGGCAGGAACTGACACTGGCCCATGGCCCCGGCCCAGGAGCCGGTCAGATGAGCCAGGCTTACCTGTTTCTGGTCGAGCAGATGCAGGGCCTCAATCAGTTCGCGGCGAAAGAGGGGCCGACGACCGTTGTAGGCCAGGGTGGCCAGCGCCTGAAAGACCGGTATGTTGCCGCGGTGTCGGCCATAGTGGCTTTCCAGCCCCCACAGGGCGACAATAATCTGATGCGGGATGCCGTAGCGCTGTTCCATGCGACCAAGCCAGGTGGGATAGCGCTTGAGCATGGTCCGTCCCTCTTCGATGCGCTGGCGGTCGACACGTCGTGCCAGGTAGCGGCGGGTCTGTTCCTTTGTTTCGGCCTGATGGCGGTCCTGATGCAGCACCCGTGCACGAGGTGCTTTCACCGTTGCCAGCGCTGCGGCCAGCGTGTCGGGATGGATGCCCTCGGCCAGGGCCTCCTGGCGCAGTTCTTCCAGCCAGGGTTGAAACGCCGTGTTTGTGGTTTCAGCCGGGGTCGATTGGGGCAGGCTTAGAGTCAGCAGCAACAGCAGTAGGCCAAGGGCAACAGGCATAGGATCTCATCGGTAGCAGGGGGGAACGGACGGCCCAAGCATACCACATCCTGATGGGTGAGTGGTCATTGACGAACACTCCCTTGTTGTCAGAAGCTCCTGCGCTGTGCGGGCAGGGCTTTTTTGTTTCTTTTTGACAAGGGTGTTGTTCCGGATGCGCATTTTGCGCTAACATCTCCCTTTTATTGCAGCATTTAAAACGAGGACGATGTCGAGCGCTATGGCCACCAGGAAAAAACGTTCACACAATGCAGGCAAAACCTTTTATGCTGTTGTCGCCACCGGCGACGGCGAGGTGTTCGAGTACCCGGGCCTGTTGATGGCCGGCAAGAATGGCGATCGCGTTTGTGCGCCGCGGGCCGACGAGATGATCCCTTTGCCCGAAGGCAGTCGCCTGTTCACCCTGCCCGAGGCGCTGCCCATGGGGTTTGATCCCGATAGTGGCGCCGTCAAAACCATTGACCGCCTGCCCCGTTCCTGGGGCGGCGATGCGGTTCAGGCGGTGTGCGCTTTCATGTCTCCCGGCTATACTCGCACCTTGCTGCCGGCCGCGGCCTATCAGAACAAGCGTCAGACCCTGCCCCTTTGGGGCTATACGGCCTTGGCCTGGTGCGCCGAGGAAGAGCGTTTCTATGTGGCGGCCCAGCAGGTGGATCGCAACCCGCAGTGGCAGCCGCACCGCTTTGACGACCGCGAGGTGGCGCCGGGGGTGGACCGGCTGCTGGCGTTGTATCCGGAGAACCGCCTGCTGCGCCAGCTGTCGCGCTGTGCCCTCGACTATCACTGCTTCGCGGCTAAGAACCTGTTTCTCGGCCGCTGGGAGGCGCCGCTGCCGACCTCGCCGGTGTGCAACGCCCGCTGTCTGGGGTGCCTGTCGTGGCAGAGTGCGGAAAACGAATGCTGCCCGTCGAGCCAGGAACGCATCACCTTCGTGCCGACGGTGCGGGAGCTGGTGGAAACCGCCGTGCCCCATCTGGACACGGCAGAAAACGCCATCGTCTCCTACGGACAGGGCTGCGAAGGTGATCCGATTCTGCAGGCCGACACCATCTGCGAAGCCAATCGCGCCATCCGCGCTAAGATGCCGCGCGGCACCATCAATTTCAATTCCAACGCCTCGCTGCCCGATAAGGTTGAGGCGCTGGCCAAGTCCGGTCTCGACTCGATCCGGGTCTCGCTCAATTCCGTGTGCGAGCCCTTTTATCTGGCTTATTATCAGCCGCGCGGATATGCCTTTGCCGATGTGCTGGATTCGATCCGCCGCGCCAAGGACAACGGGCTGTTCGTCATGCTCAATTACCTGGTTTTCCCTGGCGTCACGGATCAGCGCGAGGAGATCGAGGCCCTGGTAGCGCTGATCGAGCGTGAGAAGGTGGACCTGATCCAGATGCGCAATTTGTGTATCGATCCGCAACTCTACCTGAAAACCATGCCCGTGGGCGCTGCGCCGGGGATCGGCATGAAGGCGATGCTGGATGAAGTCAAACAGCGCGTGCCGCGGATTCAGTATGGGTATTTTAACCGCACCCGGGAAAACTTTTATCCGCCCGGTTTTGAACAGGATTGGCCGATTGGTTAAATCCGGCCAAGTTGCTGTCGACATGAGAGGAGTTGCCTGATGAAATCTTTTCGGCTGGTTGCCTTTTTGTTCTTGCTGGGGCTGATTCCCGGTATCACTCTGGCTGAGACGTGCTATGTCGCCGATCAGCTGGTGATTACGCTGCGCGAGGGCATGGGGACCCAGTACCGGGTGGTTCAGACCCTGAAGACGGATACCCCGATGACGATAATCAGAGAAGATGGGAACTATCTTTTTGTCCGGCTTGAGGATGGTACTGAAGGCTATGTGCTGAAACAGTACGTGTCGCGCCACCTGCCCAAGCCGGTCCAGATTCGCCAGCTGCAGTCCGATGTCGAGGCGTTGCAGCAGCAGCTGGAGCAGCAGAAGGGGGCGGTGGAACAGCTGCAGCAGACGCGTCAGACCCTGCAGGAGACGGCTGAAACGCTGGCGGCGCGGCAGCAGGAGCTGGATGAGCTGAAGAAGCTGTCGGACAATGTCCTGATGGTCGAGCAGGAGCGGCAGCGCCTGAAGGATGACTTAGCGGCGGCGGCGCAGGAGCTTGAGGTGCTGCGCGGGGAAAATACCACCATGCTGCGTACGGCAATGATCAAATGGTTTCTGGCCGGGGCCGGTGTTCTGTTTTTTGGCTGGATGCTGGGAAAATTCTCCCAGAAGAAGCGTCGTAGCAGCTTCGGCAGTTATTAGTCCCTCTTTTTCCACCACCAATGGTGGTGGGCGATCAGCACGATAAAAGGAATCCCTATGAATTTTCCGACCATTGGTTTGCAGGTTCCGCGGGTGTTATTGCCTGAAAAGGGAACAGATATGCAGAATTGGGCTGTTATTGCCTGCGATCAGTACACTTCCGATCGCGACTACTGGCAGCGACTGGCTGATCGGGTTGGCGACAAGCCGTCAACCCTGCAGCTGATTTTCCCCGAGGTTTATCTGAAAGATGCCGACGCCGCGCAGCGCATTGAACGGATCAATGCCGCCATGGAACGCTACCTCGCCGATGGCACCCTCGTTGAGCAGACGGACGGGTTCGTGCTGGTGGATCGCAGCACGGCGGTTTTCCCTTCGCGCAAGGGCCTGATCGTGGCGCTGGATCTGGAGTGCTATGACTATAACAGGGGCGCGACCTCGTTGATCCGGGCCACGGAAGGCACCATCCTTGATCGGCTGCCACCGCGCATCCGCGTACGGCGTAATGCCTCGCTGGAGCTGCCGCACATCATGGTGCTGATTGATGATCCCCAGCGCACCGTGATTGAGCCGCTGTTTGGTGCCGAGCTCGAATCCCTCTATGACTTCGATTTGATGGAGGGCGGCGGCCATATCCGGGGCTACCGGGTGTCCGATCCGGCTCTGATCCAGCAGGTGGTGAACGCGCTGGAAAAACTGGCGGATCCGGCGGCCTATGCCAGCGCCTATCCCGGCCATGAAGGCGTCATGCTGTACGCCATGGGCGACGGCAACCACTCGTTCGCCACGGCCAAGGCGATCTGGCAAGACTTGAAGGCAAACGCCAGCGATCCCGTTGCTATCCTGGATCATCCGGCACGTTATGCCCTGGTCGAACTGATCAATGTCCATGATCCGGGGCTCGAATTCGAGGCCATTCATCGCGTGCTGTTCGATGTGGATGTCGATTATTTACGTCAGGCCATGGTGGATTTCTTTGCCCGGCAGGGGACGCCCTGCACGATTCATCGCTGTGGTTCGGAGCAGGAAGCGCTGGATACGATGGCGGTTGCGGGCCTCGGGCACCGTTTTGCCTGCGTCCTGGCCGGAACCTTTTGCTGTGTCGAGGTGGCGGAACCGGCCATGACCCTTGAGGTGGCCACGCTGCAGGCTTTTCTTGACCACTATCTGGAAGAATCGCCCTGGGTCGGGATCGACTATATCCATGGCAATGACAGTGTGACCCGACTGGGCTCCCATGGAAAACGGGCGGGCTTCTATCTACCGTCTATCTCCAAACATGATCTGTTCAAGACGATCGTTCTCGATGGCGCGTTGCCGCGAAAAACGTTTTCCATGGGCGAAGCCGATGAAAAACGTTTTTACCTGGAATGTCGGGCGATTCGCTAAAGAGGACAAATTCGGTTGCAATTTAAAGAAGATGTATTAGTCTATATTTGAAAACTTCTCCTGAAGCCTTTCTCTGAAAGGGGGGAACCATGAAAAAATATCTGATGATGGCGCAGTGGAGTCCGTATATCGCCGGAGCCCTGGTGGGCGTGCTGGCGATTTTGTCCGTTGTCGTGACGACTTCGGTGCTGCACAAGGCACAGTATCTGGGTGCTTCGACCACCTATGTCCGGGCTGCCGGAATCGTTGAGCAGGTCGTTGAACCGGAACATGTGGCGCAGAATGCCTATTTTCAGAAAGAAAAGGTCAAGGTGGACTGGCAGATGATGTTCGTGGGCGGGATCTTCCTCGGTGCGTTAGCGGCTTCGCTGCTCGGTCGCACGGCCAAGATCGAGTGGGCCCCTCCGGTCTGGCGAGAACGTTTTGGCGCTAATCCGCTGATTCGGGCGGTCGGCGCGTTTATCGGTGGTTTTATCCTGCTGTTCGGAGCGCGTCTGGCGGGCGGCTGCCCGAGCGGACATGGTCTTTCGGGCAATATGCAGCTTTCTGTCAGTAGTCTGCTGGCGCTGGTGTTCTTTATCGTCGGGGCTCTGCTGACGGCGCGTCAACTTTATGGCAGTGACGGGAAAGGAGGCCTGTGATGGAACTGTTTCTTGGATTGATCACCGGAATTCTGTTCGGGTTTTTCCTGCAGAAAGCGGAGGTTCTACGGTTTGAAAAGCAGGTTCGCTTCATGCTGCTCAAGGACCTGACCATTATCAAATTCATGGGTACGGCAGTGCTGGTGGGCATGGTCGGCATTACCGCTTTAAACCAGATGGGTGTGATTGCCCTGAGCCTGAAAGCGACCAATGTCGCGGCCATTATCATGGGCGGTCTGCTGTTCGGTGTTGGTTGGGCCGTGGCCGGGTTCTGCCCGGGAACTGCCGTGGGCGCCCTGGCTGAAGGCCGGATGCATGCCCTGTGGGCGCTGCTGGGGATGCTGTTTGGTGCCGCCGCTTACGCAGAGGCCTACCCGGTTCTGGCTAAAACCGTGTTGACCTGGGGCGATTACGGTAAACTGACCTTGCCTCAGGTGCTGGGTGTGTCACCCTGGCTGATCATTGCGGCGTTTGTTGCCGGCATGCTGTTGCTGTTCTGGCAGGCGGAACGAAAAGGGCTGTGAGCCGAAGATAGCCTTAACGATTTTTTTACGTTCTGACCCTTAAACACATTCGAAGTAAGTTTAAGCTGGCGGCCCGTTCATATGAACAGACCGCCAGTTTTTTGTTGAGTCAAGGTGTTCATCTCCTCTATTTACGTTAGGCTTAAGCAGAAAAGTTCAATGGCGACAGACGAACTACGCCCGGTTGCATCCTCTTTTCGTCTGTTCAGACGCTGATGTGAAGGGCACCGAGCTCCGGATATTTTTCGGAGGAGGAGATCATGCGACCCGAACTGTTTCTGCTCAATATCGGAGCGATTTTTCTGCTGGGGATTGCGACGGATTACCTCGGTCGTCGCACGCCGTTGCCGCGTGTGACGTTGCTGCTGCTGTTCGGGCTGCTGATCGGACCGTCGGCTCTGGCGTTGACTCCCGAGCTGTTTGTCGCCCATTTCGAGCTGGTGGCGGATCTGGCCCTGGTGCTGGTCGGTTTTCTGCTCGGCGGGCGCCTGGCCTCCGAGGTGATGAAGCAGCAGACCCGCCAGATCATCTTTGTGTCCCTGGTCGAGGCGTCTGGCGACGTGGTGGTGATTGCCGTTGGCCTGATTCTGTGCGGATTCGATCCCGCCCTGGCCATCATTCTCGGCTGTGTGGCTTCGGCCACGGCGCCCGCGGCCACTCTGGATGTGATGCAGGAGATGGAAGCGGAAGGTCCCTTTGTCAGCCTGCTGACGGGGGTTGTTGCGCTGGATGATGCCTGGGGCCTGATCCTGTTCAGCCTCGGACTTGCCGTTTCCTCTTCGCTGGTCGGTGAGGCGCTGGGGATTGCCAGTGTGGTCGCCGCGTTGTGGCAGATCGGCGGGGCCGTGGTGCTGGGTGTCGCCCTCGGTGTGCCGGCAGCGTTTCTGACGGGTCGTCTCAAGCCGGGACAGCCGATTCTGACGGAAGCCCTGGGACTGGTTTTTGTCTGCGGCGGACTGGCGCTGTGGTTCGAGGTGTCGTTTCTGATTGCTTCGATGGTCATGGGGGGCGTGGTGGCGCATCGGGCACGCCATCATGAATATCCATTCCATGCGATCCAAGACGTGGAAGGCCCGATCCTGGTCCTGTTCTTTGTGCTGGCCGGCGCTACCCTTGAGCTGGAGTCCTTGCAGGGGATTGGTGCCATGGGGATACTCTATCTGCTGTTGCGCGCGGTGGGCAAGATCGGTGGGGCCTGGCTGGGAAGTCGCCTGTCCGGGGTTGACCGGCGTATCGGCCGCTGGCTTGGTGTAGCGCTGCTGCCGCAAGCCGGGGTGGCGATCGGTATGGCGCTGGTGGCGGCCAACCGGTTGCCACAGTACCGCTCGACGCTGTTGACGGTGGTGATCGGCTCGACGGTGGTGTTTGAACTCATTGGTCCCGTTCTGACACGGCTGGCGATCAACCGGACCCGCGGTTTTTCAGTGTGATCCTTCGTCGCGCCTTCCCTTGGCGCACCAACTCAGGGTGTCTTCGATAAAGTGACAGCTATCCTGCTCCAGTTCCCGGTAGTGTTTTTTCAGCTCACCAATTCCCTGATCCAGCGGATTGTCACGCCGCAGGCGCTGGCCCACGGACTGGAGTGCCCGCTCGATCGTAGCCACTTCCTTGTAGCTGACCAGCCAGTTGCGGTGGATCATGCGCGGCAGCAGGGCGGCAAAAGCATCCGGCAGGTCACTGCGTTGCTGCAGCAGGCCGTACACATCGCTGGCAAAGGTTTCGAGGGGTTGAGGGTGAAAGTGCGACCAGTGGCAGGCGGCAAAGTGGTCGTAGAACAGATCGATCAGGATGCCGCGGTAGCGACCGAACGCCGGGGCGAGGCGAGCGCAGCTGCCACGGAAAACCGGATGCTGCTGGGCGTGGCTGTCAATGTCCCGGTGGTGACGCAGGCCCTGGAGAACGCCGGGAGAAAACTCCGGTCGTGCCGTCAGGGGCCCCTTGACAAAATCGCCGATCAGGTTGCCGACATACTGATCGGCCTCATTGGCGGAAAACAGCAGGTGCAGCAGATAGTTCACAGAGTGGTCGAGGCCTGTTGCGGCGCGGGCGGGTTCAGAGCGGTTTGATTGAGCAGTTTTTGCCGTCCCAGGCTGAGGTCGTGTTGCAACCGGCCAATCAGCTGATCAAATTCCGCCTGGCGTGCGGAAGTGACCGGGGCCGCCGGAGTGGATTCCATCTTCAGCGGATTAATGGGCTGACCGTTCTTGAAGACCCGGAAGTCCAGATGCGGACCGGTGGCGATGCCGGTCATGCCAACGTAGCCGATCACCTCCCCCTGGCTGACGTGGCGGCCTTTCTTCATCCCTTTAGCGAATTTGCTCATGTGGATGTAGGTGGTCTCGTAGCTGTTGGGGTGGCGGATGCGGATCTTGTTGCCGTTGCTCTTGTCGTAGCTTTTCTGGGTAATGGTGCCATCGGCCACGGCCCTGATCGGAGTGCCCGTCGGAGCGGCGTAGTCAATGGCCAGGTGGGGTTTCCATTTGTTGAGCACCGGATGGAAGCGGCGTTTGGTGTAGCCTGATGAAATCCGGGTATAGGACAGCGGGGCCTTGAGAAAGGCCTTACGCAGACTCTTGCCCTGTTCATCGAAGTAACTCGACGTGCTTCCATCGTTGAAGTAAATGGCAAAATAACTGCGACCCTGATTGCTGAACTCGGCAGCCAGCAGGTCGCCGTATCCCGCCAGGTTGCCGTCGCGGTAGCGTTTTTCGACCAGGGCGACGAAATAATCGCCTTCGCGGATGTCGCGGATGAAATCGATGTCCCAGGCAAAGATGTCCATCAGCCTCGCCGCCAGTTCCGAGGACTCGCCGATGGCGGCCACGCTGCCGAACAGGCTGGAATCGATGGTGGCAGCGATGGTTTCGACCTCAACGGTGTAGGGGATGGGCTGCCGTTCGATGAGGAAGGTGTCCCCCTCTTTACGGATCAGCAGTTGATCGTCTTTGTCGATGTCGTAATAGAAACTGACGAAGTTTTCGTTTTCGATCTCAATGCGGTAGGGGTGTCCGGCGCAGAGCTGGCTGAGGGGGAAGACCGGCTTGCTCTGTTGGGCAATGGTCAGAATCTCGCTGGGAGAGAAATAACTGCCCAGAATGGCGGTGATGGTCTGCCCAGGCTGAACGGCTTCACAGATGGTTTCGCGCTGAATCTGAATAATGGCCGAGGGCGGTGGTTCCTGAAAGGTTGCGGGGCGGGGGATTTCAGCCTTGGGTGTTGCCGATGGCACAGAATCCTGCCGTGTCGCAAAAAAAACCACCAAGCCGATGCTTGCCAGAACCAGAAAGAGCAGCGTATTCTGTCGGCGTCGCTGGTGCGTGCTGCGTGTCGGGCGATAGCGGTTATGATGATGAGGCGTCATAGATGGACAGAAACGCTTTCAGGGGTTGGTCGCGGGTCAATGCCAAAGGTTCATGCGATCCTAACAAATGAAGAGGTTGGCTGTCCAGTCTTGGCTCTCATTGAAGCAGATATTCTTTCTCGTCGGTTCAGGTGAAAATCATGATTAATGTCGATCGGTTATGTCAGGAATTTGCCCGGCTGTGCACGATCTCCAGTCCCTCGCGCCATGAAGGCGCCATCAGTGCCTACCTTCAGCGGCGCTTCGCGGCTCTGGGAGGGCAGGTCGAAGTGGATGCCAGTCAGGCACAGACCGGCAGCGAATCCGGTAATCTGATTATCCGCTTTGCCGGCCATGGCACGCCTCAGGAGCCGTTGCTGCTTTCGGCCCACATGGATACGGTGTCGCCGGCACAGAATGTGCGGCCGATCCTGGAAAATGGCGTTTTCCGCAGCGCCGGGGAGACCATCCTCGGCGCAGACGACAAGTCGGGGGTTGCCCAGATTATCGAGGTGGTCGAAACGCTACAGGAGCAGCAGCTGGATTATCCTCCCCTTGAAATCGTGCTGACCGTGTGCGAGGAAATCGGCCTGCTTGGCGCCAAGTTTCTGGATTATTCAGTTCTCAGGGCAAAGCAGGGCCTGGTACTCGATACCTCCGGGGTCGGTACCGTGGCCCGTCAGGCGCCGTGCGCCAATCGCTTGTCGGTGGTGATTGAAGGCCTGGAAGCTCACGCCGGTCTTGATCCGGAACATGGCATCTCCGCGATTCAGGTTGCGGCCCGTGCCATTGCCGCGATGCGGCTGGGCCGTGTCGATGGTGAAACCACCGCCAATATCGGTCTCATCGAGGGTGGTCACGCTACCAATATCATTCCCAACCGGGTCACCCTGAAAGGGGAGGCCCGCAGTTTCGATGCCGAGCGGTTGCAGCGTCAGACCCAGCATCTGTGCGACTGTCTGCAGCAAGCGGCCGAGCAGAGCGAAATCGAGGTTCATGGTCGCAAGCGCCGGGCGCAGGTCCGTATTGAGGTGGCGAACGATTATCCGCTGATGAATGTGGCACCGGAGGCCGAGGTGCTGTGCCGTCTGCGTCAGGCGGCAGCCAGTATCGGCCAGTTTCTCGAGGTTGGCCGTTCCGGCGGCGGCAGCGATGCCAATCTGTTCAATCAGCATGGGATTGTCACCGCCAATCTGGCTACCGGCATGCAGAAGGTCCATTCCGTCGAGGAATTCATCCGGGTGGAGGACTTGGCCGCGGTGTGCCGGCTGTTGCTGGCGTTTGTACGCAGTGGCTGCTGAAATCTGTCATCCGAGCCAGAACCGAACAGGACGGAGCCGACCATGAAAGTGAATACCCAGTTGCAGCAGGTGACTTTTCCCCCCATCAGCGAGGTCAAAGGCTGGATTGCCCAGCGCCAGTTCCCGGCGGACAAGCCACTTCTCGACCTGTGCCAGGCCATCCCGGACTATCCTCCTCACCCGCAGCTGCTCGAACACCTGAAACACCAGCTTTCCGACCCGACGCTGGCGGTCTATTCGCCAGACGAGGGCCTTCTCGAGGTGCGCAACAGCGTCAGCCGCTGGTACAAACGGCGCTATGGACTGGATGCAGCGGGCGGCGATGACGCGGACGCTGGCCCGCGCCCGGAGCAGATCTGCCTGACCATTGGTGCCAGCCAGGCGTTCTGGCTCGCCCTGCTGCTGGTGTGTCGGGCTGGTGATGAGGTGATCGTCCAGGTGCCGGCCTATTTCGATCACCCCATGGCTTTGCAGACTCTCGGTATTGTGCCGCGCTATGTCGCGGTGGACACGGTGGGCGCGCTGCCGGATGTCGAAGCCATTGCCGCAGCCATTACGCCGCGCACGCGGGCGATTCTGCTGGTGACGCCGAGCAACCCCACCGGTGCTATTACGCCACCGGCGCTGCTCGAACAGCTGTATCAGTTGGCGGTAGAGCAGGATATTGCTCTGATCCTTGATGAAACCTACAACGCCTTTGTACCCGGGCAGCTGCCGCCTCATGCTCTGTTTGCCAAACCCGACTGGCCTCGTCATCTGATTCATCTGGCCTCTTTCGGCAAGACCTTTGCCCTGACCGGTTTCCGTGCCGGTGCATTGGTGGCGGATCAAGCACTGATCTATCAGGCTCTCAAGGTGCAGGACAGCATGGTGGTGTGCCAGCCTCGGATTACCCAGCGCGCCGTCGCTTACGGCTGCGATCATCTGGATGCCTGGGTGGCGGACAATGCCGCCATGATGCAACGGCGCCATGACCAGTTTGTTCAATTGTTCAATGCGTCGGTGCGGTCGTTTGAGCTTGCGGCCAGCGGGGCTTTTTTTGCCTGGGTACGCCATCCCTGGAAGGAGCTGACGGGACGCCAGGCCGCGCGCAGGCTGGCTGACGAGGCCAATCTGATCTGCCTGCCGGGGGAGGTGTTCGGACCTGGTCTCGAAGGTTATCTGCGTCTGGCTTTTGGCAACATCCGTCTGGAGCAGATCGAAACAGCTGTCGCCCGCTTTGCTGTCCAGTAATTTTTTTCGCTTCTGCTTCCATCCCCGTCCTGTGGCGGCAAATATAAAACTGAACCGGTTATAATTCTTGACAGGCTGTTTTTGTGATGTAAAATAAGACAAATTTTGTTATCTATTCCTGCGGGTTGCATTTTCCCGGTTGCGTTGTACACCTATAACAATAAACAGAATTTTCATTGTCCGCTTCTGTTACGGTCTGGAGGCTGTCTATGCTGTCAGCACGCACCCTGATTGATTTCTATGTCGACGGCTTTCGTTCCATGAAACTGGGGCGGACGCTGTGGAAAATTATTCTGCTGAAATTGCTCGTTTTTCTGACTGTGCTGAATCTTTTCTTTCCTGATTATCTCAATAGCCATTTCTCGACCGATCAACAGCGGGCCGATCATGTCCTGCATCAACTTACGCATCTTCCCTCAGGGAAGTAACCGATCAAAGGAGGCTCTGCCGTGCTTGAACACCTGGATATTTCACAACTGAGCTGGGCTCGTGGGCAGTTTGCCCTGACGGCGATGTATCACTGGATTTTTGTGCCCCTGACCCTTGGTCTGTCGTTTCTGCTGGCGTTTTTCGAAACGCTGTATGTGCGGACCGGCAACGAGCAGTGGAAAACCATCACCAAGTTCTGGATGAAGCTGTTCGGCATCAACTTCGCCATTGGTGTGGCTACCGGCATTATTATGGAATTTGAGTTTGGCACCAACTGGTCGAACTATTCCTGGATGGTGGGCGATATTTTCGGTGCGCCGCTGGCCGCTGAAGGTCTTTTTGCCTTTTTCCTCGAAACGACGTTCTTTGCCGTGATGTTTTTCGGCTGGAACCGGGTGTCGAAGGGCTTTCACCTGCTGTCGACCTGGCTGGTCGCCATTGGCTCGAACCTGTCGGCACTTTGGATTCTGGTGGCCAACGGCTGGATGCAGCACCCGGTTGGTATGGTGTTTAACCCGGACAAAGCCCGCTTTGAGATGGAAAATTTCTGGGATGTGCTGCTGTCGCCGGTGGCGGTGAGCCATTTCGTTCATACCACCAGTTCCGCGTTTCTGTTGGCGGCGCTGTTTGTGGTGACGGTGTGCAGCTGGTACCTGCTCAAGGGACGCCATGTCGTCATGGCCAAGAAAAGTCTGGCTGTTGCCGCAACCTTCGGCCTGATTGCCTCGGCCTTTGTCGGTTTTACCGGAGACGAGTCAGCCTATACTGCGGCGCAGGTGCAGCCTATGAAGCTGGCGGCCATGGAAGGCCTGTGGGATGGCGAGGTCAATGCCGATCTGGTGGCGGTGGGGATCGTCAATCCGGGCAAGAAGCCGGGGGACAACATGGATCCCTTCCAGTTGGATATCAAATTGCCCTACTTGCTGAGCCTGCTCGCCAATCGCGAATTCAACAGTTTTGTTCCTGGCGTCAATGACCTGGTGTATGGCAATGCCGAGCACGGCGTGGTTGGTGCCGGCGAGAAAATCGCTCAGGGCAAGCAGGCCATCGCTTTCCTCGCGGCGTACAAGCAGGCAAAGGACGCTGGCAACACGGAAGCGGCTCAACTTGCGCTGCAGCAGTTCGATCAGGTCAAGGAGCACATCGGCTATGGCTACCTGACCAAGGCGGAAGATATCGTACCGCCGGTGCCGCTGGTGTTCTACAGCTTCCATGTCATGGTGGCACTGGGCACACTGTTTCCGCTCGTCTTCGCCGCGGTTTTGTTCTTCCTCTACAAGGGAACCCTGCAGCAGCAGAAGTGGTTTTTGCGTGCCGGTGTCCTGTCTGTCTTTTTCGGTTACATGGCCTCACAGGCGGGCTGGATCGTGGCCGAGGTTGGTCGTCAGCCGTGGGCGATTCAGGGCCTGCTGCCGGTGGGCGTTGCCCGCACCCAGCTGACGACGACTACGGTACAGATGACATTTTTCATGTTCCTGATCATTTTTACGACGCTGCTGATCGCCGAGGTCCGCATCATGACCCGTCAGATTCAGAACGGACCGGAGGGAGAATAACGTTATGGGAAGCCTTGATCTTTCGCAATTGCAACATCTGTGGTGGCTGCTGGTCTCTGTGGTCGGTGCGCTGTTTATTTTTCTCACCTTTGTTCAGGGCGGTCAGGGCCTGTTGCTGACGATGCCTGAGGATGAGACCGAAAAGACATTGATTGTCAACTCCCTGGGCAAGAAATGGGAGCTGACTTTTACCACCCTGGTGCTGTTCGGAGGCGCGTTTTTTGCCGCGTTTCCGCTGTTCTATGCCACCAGCTTCGGCGGGGCCTACTGGGTGTGGATGCTGATTCTGTTTACCTTTGTCCTCCAGGCCGTCAGTTACGAGTACCGGCGCAAGCAGGATAACCTTCTTGGGGAGCGGACCTACGAGCTGTTCCTGTTTATTAACGGCACTGTGGGGGTCTTGTTGATCGGTGCCGCTGTCGGCACCTTTTTCACCGGCTCCAACTTTACCCTCGACGCCTATAACAGTGTGACCTGGCACAATCCGGGTCGCGGGATTGAAGCCGCCTTCAGCCTGTTTAACCTCAGTTTCGGTGTGTTTCTGGTTTTTCTGGCGCGGGTACTGGGGGCTCTGTACCTCAACAACAATATCGATCATGCCCCGCTGGTGGAAAAAACGGCCCAGGCCGCCTACAAAAACCTGCTCTATGCGTTGCCGTTTCTGTTGTATGTGCTGTTGCGACTGGTAACCATGAAGGGTTACGCCGTAGATCCCGTGACGGCGCAGGTTTCCCTGGTGAAGGGTAAATATCTGGCCAATCTGCTGGCGATGCCGGTCAATGGTCTCGGGTTTCTGCTCATTGGCCTGGTGCTGGTGGTGCTGGGAGTCGCTCTGGCGCGATTCAAGGGCAGCCGTCAGGGCATCTGGCCGGCCGGTCTGGGTACCGTGCTGGTGGTTTTGGCGGTATTCGCCATTGCGGGTTATAACAATACGGCTTTTTATCCGTCGAAGATTGACCTGCAGAGCAGCCTGACGATTGTCAATGCGTCCAGCAGCCACTATACCCTCACGGCCATGAGTTATATCGCGCTGGCGATTCCGGTGGTGCTGGTTTATGTGGCTTATGTCTGGCGTCTGCTCGACGCCCGTAAGCTGACGGCGGCCGACGTGCTGGTCAAAGGTTCGGACGAAAAATATTAGAGGAGAAACGCGATGACATTTTTACTGGTAGTCGGCTGGTTCGCAGTCGTTGGTGGCTCGCTGGTCGCGGCAGAACTGGTTTTGAAGAAGCTCGACCTGCTCGATTAAATGACGGAAATCAAGATGTCTTTTTGGAGCGGCGGTATCCCTCGGGTGCCGCCGTTTCTGCTTGTGCACGGGCCCCCTTTTTTTTGCACCAGGGTATACAGGTGGGCCCGGATCGCCAACAGTTCTTTTCACCAGCGAAAAACCACGCTACACTGGCGACGTTTTTTCAATTATTTTTTCCGGTGTTGATCAAGGTGAGCACATGTCGTTCCTGAAATCCTTCCGTTCTGTTGTGCACTGTTTTCTGTTGCTCTGTGTTTTGCTCCCTCCCGGATTTTCTCTGTCCCGGGCGGCTGACCAACCTGTTGCTGCCGTTGCGGAGGTTAAAACGTTTCCCGGCGTTGCCGAAGTGGTGCCGCGTGGCACCCAGGTGAGTGATCAGGCCGCTTCGGCGCAACAGCTCATTGAGGATGCCAGTAACGACAAGCCGTGGCAGGAAGGCCTGGAAAAGGTCCGCCAGCGTCAACAGGCCCTTCAACAGCGCATTGATGAGCTGGGAGCCATGTCGGGCTGGAGTTTTGAACGTCTGCTGGAGATGCGCACCCTGCTGCAGGAGCAGAAAAACAGCCTTGGCGACCTGTTCAACAGTATTTCCAAGCAGTCGGCGGGGCTTGATCAGCTGCGTACCAGCTGGCTGGAACAGCGCGCATTCTGGAAAGAGTGGGAGTCGCAGCTTGGGCAGTTGAAAACGCCCTATCCCAAGGATGTGTTCAAAACGGTGCTGCAGACCTGCGACGATCTGCTCAAACAGGCGGTCAAGGTCAATGAGACCAAGATCGCGCTGCAGAAAAAGGTGACAGAGATTGGTGACAGCAATCAGAGTGTTCTACGCCAGATCGATGTCGCCATCAAGGATCTGCGTTCTTCCACCTTTAAAAAAACGGCCAGCTCCCTGTTCAGTGCACGCTATTACCAGCAGTACAATGAGGATCTGGCGGCTCAGGTCAAAAACGGTTTTTCACTCGTCAGCTGGTATAACCCCAGCCAGATCGCCGAGGCCTGGTGGATTCTGCTGCTCAAGGCGGTGGTGGTGCTGTTTCTGTTCTCGACCATCCGTCATTATCGTGGTCGTGCCCAGGATAGCAGTGAATGGCGTTTTCTGATCCGCCATCCCCTGGCCAGTGGCCTGTTCGTTGCCATGATCACCCTCAGCGGCCTGTACACGGCACCAACCATGCTGTGGCAGTTCTACCTTGCCCTGATTGCGGTATCGAGTGCCACTCTGCTGGTGAGCGATATCGTGCCGGCGCGCCGTCACCGTCTGCTGGTGTGGCTGCTGGCGGGGGGCTACCTGCTGTCGCTGTTTTTCCAGGTTATCAGCCTGCCGCTGCCGCTGTTCCGGCTTTATCTGGTGCTGATTTCCCTGACCGGACTGCCGCTGCTCAAGCGCATCTGTGTTCTGAGCCGGTGCCATCGCGATCACTGGCTGCTGGCGGCTGGCATCCGCGCGCTGATGGCGATTCTGCTCATTTCGCTGATTGCCCAGGCTGGCGGCTACAGCACTCTGTCCTCCCGCCTGATTGATGCGACCTTCAAGAGCGTGTTCCTGGTGCTGATGAGCGTGATGATCCTGAAGCTGGCACGGGGAGGGACGGATTTTCTGCTGGCGCACAAAAAACTGCATTCCTGGCATTTTTTTCGCCGCTTTGGCTCCGAACTGGGGCAGCGCGTCAAAAAGCTCGAACTGGCCGTGATCGTGGTCTATGGCCTGCTCTATCTGGTGCAGATCTGGGGCGGCAGCGACAGCCTGGCCAGTACCTGGACACGGGTCGGGGCCTGGGGCATTCAGCTGAGCGATATCCATATCAACCTGCATACCCTGCTCAGTATCGCGCTGATTCTCTATCTCAGTTTCACCTTGTCATGGATGCTTCGTTCGTTGCTGGATGTCGAGATTATCGGTCCGAAATATATCGATAAAGGCGCGCGCGATTCGATCAAAACGCTGCTGCACTATACGATCGTTCTCTGCGCCCTGCTGATGTGTTTCAGCGCCGCCGGGGCGAGTCTGGAAAATTTTGCCGTGATTGCTGGCGCCCTCAGTATCGGGATCGGTTTTGGATTGCAGAATGTGGTCAACAATTTTATCAGTGGCCTGATCCTGCTGTTTGAGCGACCGATCAAGAAGGGAGACGTTATCATCCTTGATGGCGAATGGGCGGTGGTTCAGAAGATCGGGTTACGTTCGACCGTGGTTGAAACCTACAACAAGTCCGAGATGATTGTGCCCAATGGCGATCTGATCGCGCAGAAGGTCACCAACCTTACCCATTCCAATTCGGAAGCGCGGCTGGTTATCGCCGTGGGAACCGCTTATGGTTCGAATATGGAGCAGGTGCTGTCGATTCTGCAGCAAGAGGCGCAACGCCATCCTTTGGTGCTGGCGGATCCGGCTCCCTCGGCGATTTTTACCGGTTTTGGCAACAGTTCGCTCGATTTTGAGCTGCGCGTGTGGCTGGACAATCCCGAATATGTGTTAAAGGTCCGCAGCGAGGTCAGTATTGCCATCTACAACCGTTTTGCCGTGGAGAAGATCGAAATTCCGTTCCCGCAGAACGATTTGCATGTGCGCTCGGTCGACGGAAAGGTGCTTGAACAGTGGCAGCTGGCCTGTGGCCAGACGCTAAAACCAGCGGCGGCGGCGAAACAGCAGGATAAGTAAGACGGCGATCACCAGCAGAGTGCCGCAGAACAGGAAGAAGGCCACGGGACTGTTGGAGCCGGGGATGCCGCCGACGTTGATACCGAACAGGCCGGTGAGAAACGACAGCGGCAGGAAAATGGCCGCGACCAGGTTCAGCACATACATGCGGATGTTCATCTGTTCCGCCAGCTGGCCCTGCAGCTCCTCCTGCACGATGGTGACGCGCTCGCGGAGGATATCCAGATCTTCGACGTGACGCTGCAGATGGTTGTTGATCTCCGTGAATTTGGCCCGGCTCTGGTCATCGAGAAAAGGCAGGTTGCACATGGCCAGCTGGGCCAGGGCGTCACGCTGGGGCGAGACGTAGCGGCGGATATGGGCAATCTGGCGGCGCAACTCCGACAGCCCTTCGCGCAGGGCGCGGTTTTCCTCCTCCATCGGTTGCTCTTCCAGCAGGTCGGCCTGTTCTTCGAAGTCGTCGATCCCCTGGTTCAGGTAGCCGGTGAGGCGGCCGCAGAGCTCAACCAGCAGCTCGGCAACGGTGCGCGGACCGGTACCCTGCAGTAGTTGCTCCTTCACTTCTTCGGTGGAACGGAAACGGTAGCGCCGCGCGGTGATGACGCAGCGTTTGTCTGCCCATATCCGTAGGGAGATCAGCTCTTCCGGTGCCGCTCCGGGGTTCTTGTTGACGCCACGCAGGGTGGCCAGCACTCCGTCGTTGATGACGATGGTGCGCGGCCGGGTGTCTTCGGCAAACAGAGCCTGGATGGCCAGTGGCGGCAGCCCGAAATAGTTGGCAACCCAGTTCGCCAGGCCGGGACTGGTGTAATCGCAGTGGAGCCAGACCGGGGCGGCCCCGGCGTCAAGCCGGGTGAGCGTCTGTTCGTCCAATCGTTCGGCACCGCCCAGACCATCGAGGCGGTAAAAAAACAGAATGCCGCTGGGCGGCGTATTGATCGTTTCCACGGGATACCTCGTACAGGGAGAACGCGTCGTCCTCCAATCAAATCGGGGAGAGAGGTTTCTGCTGCCGAAAACATAACAGATCAGGCGCGTGAATGCAGCTGAACATTTTCTCCCTTGTTGCGTTCCGTTGTCAGCGCATCGATTGTGAGATTGCATACTTAACCCAGGAGTTCACCATGGCTCAGGAAGAAATTTACGTCATTGGTCACATGAATCCGGACACGGATTCCATCTGTAGCGCCATCTCCTATGCCCGGTTACGTGAGCGCCAGGGCCTTGAGGGCGTCCGTCCGGCACGGGCCGGCAATGTCAACCGCCAGACCGAGTTTATCCTCAATGAACTGGCTGTTCCTCAGCCGGAATTGCTCCTCGATGTCTCTCCGCGCATTCGTGATGTCCTTTCCCGTCAGGCTCCGGTTTCCATCCCTGCCACAGCGCCGCTGGCGCGGGCGCTGGAGCTGTTTCATCTGCACAATATCCGTATTCTGCCCGTGGTTGATGAGGGGCAGCATCCGCTGGGCATGCTGTTTCTGAAGAAGGTCTCGGAGCGTTTCCTGGTGCCCAGCCAGGAGAAAGAGTTGCGTCGGGTTTACGCCTCACCGGCCTCAATCTGTCAGTGTCTGAAGGCGACAGCTCTGCATGCGGTGGAGGCGGAGGCACTCGAAGAGCTGAATCTCTACGTGGCGGCTATGTCCGAACCCAGCTTTGTCGAAAAAATTCGCGAGCAGGACAAGCGGCGCATGGTGCTGATTGCCGGTGACCGCCTGGACATCTTGCGCATTGCCGTGGAACAGGGAGTGCGGGTGCTGGTTGTGGTCGGAGGGCTGGAGGTGCCGGAAGAGATTTTGCGTCTGGGGCGGGAAAATGATGTCACCATCCTTTCCACCCGCTTCGACACTGCAACCAGTACCTGGCTGACCCGGTTGGCGACGCCGGTGAGCGCGCTGGCGCAGAAAGACTTTCTCTGTCTGAAGCTGCAGGATCGGCTGGAGCAGGCCCAGGCCAGCCTGATGCACAGTCCGGTGCCCGGTGCCGTGGTGTTGGATGATAATGGCGTTCTGCTCTCCGTGGTGACCAAAAGCAACCTGTTGACGCGCCCGCGGCGCAAGCTGATTCTGGTCGATCATAACGAGCTGTCCCAGGCGGTGGCCGGGGCGGAGAAGGTCGAGATCGTCGAGATTATCGATCATCATCGCCTGGGGAGTCTGCAGACCGAAAAGCCGATTCGTTTTATCAATCAGCCTGTTGGCAGCACCTGTACTCTGGTGGCGACCCTGTACCAGCAGGCGTCCCTCGATCCGGAACCGGCCATTGCCGGGCTGATGCTGGCGGGATTGCTGTCGGATACCGTGGTGCTCAAATCACCGACCACCACGGAAATCGACCGGCAGATGGCGGTATGGCTGGGAGAAAAATCGGGCCTGGATCCGCAGGAATTCGGCCAGCGCATCTTCTCGGCCACCAGTGCTATCAGTGCTTACGGCAGCCTTGCTGAGGTGGTGACGGCGGACTTCAAGGTCTTTCAGTCCGGTGCGACGCAGTTTGGCGTAGGGCAGGTCGAGGTGGTGAGTTTTCATGAATTTTTTTCACTCAAGATGGATCTGGCGCTTGAGCTGGCGCGCCTGCGCGAGCAGCGCAAGCTGGCCATGACCGCTCTGCTGGTGACCGATATCGTTGCTGGAGACAGCGTGCTGCTGGTTTCGGCGCGCGATGATTTGGTTTTTGTCATGGGCTATCCCCAGCTGGATAAGGGCCTGTACGAGCTCAAAGGTGTGCTGTCGCGCAAGAAGCAGCTGGTTCCCCACCTGATTCGGGTGCTGGCCGGGGCCTGATCCTGCTGGCGTACAGAGTTTGAGCTGGGATGACAGTTTCGCTTGACACAGCGGCGCCGCTTTTTTAAGGTGCTCCCTGTTTTCAGGTGCTCTGTGTGAGCATAATATGGGAATCCCGTGCAAATCGGGAGCGGGCCCGCCGCTGTAACCGGGGACGGTCAATACAACAGGCCACTGACGAGGGAAGCAGACGCGTCGGGAAGGCGTATTGATCGGATGATCCGGAAGCCAGAAGACCTGCCTGAGAATGAGTTGGTTTCCTTCGTGGCGAAGGAAACGGCGATTCTGTGGTCACAACGGGACAACCTCGAATCGATTCTTTCTTTATCGGTTCGGGGTTTTTTTATGCCCCGAGCACAATCTGTCGGAGGCAAAAGTGAAAAGAGCGTTTGTGGGAACTGTTTTTCTGGGGGCGCTGCTGCTGGCCACCCAGTCGGTGGGGGCCATGCCGGTTGCGCAGGAGGTCGAGGACGTTGTTGTCACGGCAACGCGAACCAGCACCAGTCTGGATCAGGTTGGCGGAACGTCCGTCTCGGTCATCACGGCCGCCCAGATCGAGGCACGTCATCTGACCAGCGTCAGCGAGGTGCTGAAAACCATTCCCGGACTCGAGATCTCGAACACCGGGGGGATGGGGTCGGCAAGCAAGGTTTTTATCCGTGGTGCGGACAGTAAGAATACGCTGCTGCTGATTGACGGCGTCATGGCAAACGATCCGACGGATATTAACCGTGGAGCTGATTTTTCCAATATCACCCTGGACAATGTCGAACGTATCGAGGTGGTGAAGGGGCCAATGAGCGTACTCTATGGCAGCAACGCCACGGCCGGTGTCATCAATATCATTACCCGTTCCGGTGCTGCCGCAACTCGCACCCATGTCGGGATGGAAGCCGGAACCTACAATACCCGGAAAGTCTATGGCGGGGTGGATGGATCCGCCGCTGCCGTTGATTTTTCTCTGTCGGCATCGCAGCTGACGAGTGGGGGATACTCGCTGGCCAATGCGGATAACAATGACATTCCTCATGCCGGCAATACCTCGGAGGAAGACGGCTGGGAAAACACCACCATCGGCGCGAAGTTGACGGCCCAGCTCTGCCCGGCGGCCACACTGACGGCCGTGGTGCGCTATGTTGATGCGCAGATGGAACTGGATGACTGGGGCAGCGGTTATGCTGGCGACCGATTTGATTACAGTTTTATCAGCTGGTCTTACCAGCCCAATCCGGCGGGATCGCTTGACAACAGGTTGGAGACACAGCGCCTTTTCGGGCGCCTGAATCTGCATTCCGTGCTGGCCGATGGGATTGTCGTGAGCGATCTCGATTACAAATACAGTCGCCAGGAGCGTGATGCCTATGATAATGACGACAACGATTTTTACGATTATCTCGGCACAACTGATGAGTGGAGCTGGCAGACCAGCTGGCAGATTGTCTCCTCTCATACCCTGACGGCTGGTATTGGCTATTTTCGAGAAAGTTCCGACAGCCGTTCCGCCGCGAAACAGGATGCAGAAACCTCCAGCCTGTGGCTACAGGACCAATGGCGGCTGGCAGGATTCGATGTGGTTGCGGGCATGCGTTACGATCATCATGACCGTTTTGGCGGCAAAGCCAGCTGGCGTCTGGCACCCGCCTATCGTTTTGCGGCAACAGGGACCACCCTGCGTGCGGCCTGCGCGACGGGATTCCGTACGCCGTCGCTGTTTGAGCTGTACTCCCTTTATGGCGACACGGATCTCGATCCGGAAAAAAGCTGTTCCTGGGAAGCCGGCGTGGATCAGGAACTGCTCGACGGTCGCCTGCAGTGCGGGGTGACCTGGTTTTACACCGAATATGAGGACCGGATCGACTGGGACAGTACGCGAGTGATCCCCGCTTCACCCTGGCCCGGCGGCTATGCCCAGCTTGATGGCGAAAGCACCAGCCAGGGCGTTGAAGTGGCGACGCGTCTGGAACTGGATTCCGCTGAAGTCGTCCTTGATTACACCTATACGCATGCGGTCGAGCCCGATGACAGCCGTGTTGCGCGCCGCCCCCTCAACCGGGTTCACCTCGGTCTGCGTTATGTCGTCGGTGCCGTCACACTGAATGCCGATGGTTTCTGGTATGATGAACGCAAGGCTATCACCAGCGCCCGCGACGCAAGCGGTCAGGTGGTGGAAGACCTCGACGATTACTTCCTGGTTAATCTGGCGGTCCATTACGACCTGAACGACTGGGCGCGACTCTATGGCCGGATTGACAACCTGTTCGACGAGCATTACGAGGAAGCCTGGAGTTACGCAACGCCGGGCCAGTCGTTCTATGCCGGCGTGAAATTGACGTTTTAGTTCATAAAGGCTGATCATGCGCAGAATCCTAGGCATTTTTTTTCTCCTGACTGGGTGGTGGCTGATCCTGCCCGGCACGGGGTTCTGTATTCTGTACACGGATGCGCTGGGGCGGCAGGTGGAATTGCCACAACCTCCCCAGCGCATTGTTTCCCTCGTTCCAGCGGTTACCGAAACCCTTTATGCGTTGGATGCCGGATCGCAGCTGGTTGGGCGCACGGATTTTTGCAACTATCCGCCCCAAGTGGTTGAGAAGGTTTCCGTTGGCGCCTATGATCAGCCCAATCTGGAGGCCATTGCTCTGCTGCAGCCGGATCTGGTAATCGTTTCGGCTGATACGTCCAGTGAGATTGCACTGGAAAGGCTGGAGGCACTTCAGACCCCGGTCTACGTGGTCTACCCGCGTTCGTTGTCGTCGCTGCGCCGGATGTATCTTCAGCTTGGTGAGATGACGGGCCATGCCGGGCGTGGCGAGCGGTTGGCCAGGGATCAGGATGAGGCGCTGGAGAAGGCGCGCATGCTGGTTGATGGCAAGGGGGGCAGAGGGTGTTCCCGCGTGTTGCTGACGGTGATGGTGGAGCCACTGGTGGTGGTGGGGAATGCAACCCTGATCGGTGAAATCCTGCAGTGGGCTGGCGGTGAGAATGTGGTGAGAGGGCCGCAGCGGTATCCGGTGTGGAATATGGAGGCTGTGCTGCAGGCCGATCCTGCTCTGATCATTGTCTCACCGCATCCCGGTACGCCAGATCCGGAGGCGGTTTTCCTGGGGTGGCCCCAGTTGTCGGCGGTGAAGCAGCAGCGGGTAGTGCGCATTGAGGCGGACTGGCTGCAGCGGCCGGGGCCGCGGTTGCTCAAAGGTATCGCAGCGTTAAGCGAGGCATTGATGTGCCGGGACCGGGCAGGCTCTGACTGGAGGGCCGAGGATGAATAGGTCGACGCACAGGAGCTGGTTCTGGTTGTGCCTGACGCTGTTGACTCTGGCACTGTATGGTGGCTTGGCCACCGGTACGGTGTCGTTTTCTCCTGTTCAGTTGCTGCAGCTGCTGCTTGATCCGCAAACGGATCCCCTGCAGGGCGCTGTGCTGTGGCAGATCCGGTTGCCCCGGGTGTTGCTTGCGTCGCTGGTCGGTTCGTCGCTGGCGGTTTCGGGGGCGGTTTTTCAGGCGGTTCTGCGTAATCCCCTGGCTGATCCTTATCTGCTCGGTGTGTCCGGTGGCGCGGCCCTCGGCGCGGTGACGGCCATCTGCCTGGGGATGACGACGGCGCTGTGGTTGCCTTTGTCGGGTTTTCTCGGCGCCCTGTTTGCCCTGTGGCTGGTCTACCTGGTGGCACGCGCGCACCAGGCGTCGACACACACCCTGATTCTGGCCGGCGTCATGGTCGGCAGTCTGGCCACCGCCGTGCTGCTTTTTTTGCTGTGGCGAATTCCGGCGGATCCCCTGCGTAGCGCCGTGTTCTGGCTCGCCGGGAACCTGTCCGGTGCTTCACCCGCCTGGCTGCCCTGGGGGAGCTTGGTCAGCCTGATTGCGTCTCTGCTGGTTTGGAGCCGCTTCCGGTTGCTTGATGTTCTGACGCAAGGGGAGGATGTGGCGGCGGATCTGGGGGTGGATGTCGGCCGGGCCCGGCAGCTACTTTTTGTCGCGGCGGGATTTCTGGTGGCGACGGCCGTTTCTCTGGCCGGACTGGTCGGGTTTGTCGGACTGGTGGTGCCGCATGTCGTTCGTTTGCTGTGGGGGCCGTCACATGTGCGGCTGATTCCGGCTGCGGCTTTGTGCGGCGCGGCCTTTCTGGTTGTGTCGGACGCTGTGGCGCGCTCCGTTTTTTCCCCGGCAGAAATTCCTGTCGGCGTGGTGACCGCCCTGATCGGTGCGCCATTTTTTCTCTATCTGCTGCGTAATCGGGGGGGGCTGTGATTGCTGTTCGTCAAATGAGCTTTGCCTATGGCCGCCGATGGGTTTTGCAGCGGATTGATTTGGATGTCCGTCCGGGGGAGCTGCTTACCATTATGGGGGCCAACGGCTGCGGCAAGTCGACCTTGCTGCGTCTGCTGCGCGGCCGCCTGCGCCCGCAGCAGGGTGAAGTCTGTTGGTCCGGTGGGGCCGCGCACGATCTGGGACGTGACCATATGGCCCGGCTGGTTGCCGTGGTGCCGCAGCAGCTGTCGCAGCCTTTTGCTTTTCCGGTGCGGGAAATGGTGGCCATGGGCCGCTACGTCTATCAGAAGGGGTTGGCGGGCGTTTCTCACCGTGAGTGGCAGATTGTGGAGGAGTCCCTGGCCCAGACCGATGCGTCCCATCTGGCCGACCGCTGTTGCAGTGAATTAAGCGGGGGGGAGCTGCAGCGGGTTTTGCTGGCCCGGGCTCTTGCGCAACAGGCGCCGGTGCTGATGCTGGATGAGGCCACCAGTCAGCTGGATCTGGGGCACAAGCGCAGTATCGCTGCATTGCTCAGGCGACTGTGCCAGGATGAACGCAAAACGATTGTTCAGGTTTCTCATGATCTGAACAGCGCAGCCGAAATTTCACAGCGGATTCTGCTGCTGGCTCCGGATGGCGCCCGTATCGCCCTGGATGCTCCGGATCGGGTGCTGAACCGGGAAGTCCTCCGCGAGGCTTTTGGCGTAGAGGTTGATGTCGTTCGGCATCCGGCATCCGGGCAGTTGAGGATTTTCCCCCAGCCGTTGGAGTGCCGGTAGCGATGCTGGAAAGCTGAATTTTCTGAACCGGTACGGGGATCTCAGTGCTCGCAGGGCCCGAGGGAAAACAGCGAGGTGACAATCTGGCGTGCCTGGTCGGAGGTGACTTGGTAGTACACTTCGACACCTTCCCGCCGCCCTTCAATGATCCCCTTGTTTTTGAGCAGGGCCAGATGTTGTGATACCGTGGCCTGAGGCAGTTGCAGGCATTCCCAGATTTTTTTCACATTGCAGGTCTGAGAAATCAGGCCGGCAACAATTTTCAAGCGGATGGGATGGCCGAGAACTTTCAGAATTTCAGCTTCACGTTCGTAGCTCTCGTCCTTGTCGAATGGAATTGGCTCCATGGAATACCTCTGTTAGGGAGTGTCCGGATAAAAAGGCGAAACGGCTATCTCTACGGGGTAAAATCTGCTCAGCAGAATAAACTCAAAATTGAATATATAAATATACGTCGGCCTGCCGAGTGACGTCAAGAACGAAAAACTATTTCTCTTGCTTTTTCAGCAGGTTGTACGTATCGTCGGCCCCTGGTTTTCCTTCTGGCGGGAAATGGGTGTCTGTTTTAAGCGGGTTTGAAACGGGTCGGCGGCAGATAACGGAGAGTTAACGAGATGTTGGGGTCGATTGTCCTGTTTTTTGTCGGACTGGCACTGCTGTATTATGGCGCGGATTATCTGGTGGAGGGCAGTTCGCGGCTGGCCCTGTCCTACGGAGTGCGGAGACTCGTGGTCGGCATGACCATTGTTTCGTTTGCCACCAGTATGCCCGAGCTGCTGGTTTCTCTGCTGGCTCTGATCCGCGGCTCGTCGGATATCGCCGTCGGCAATATCGTCGGTTCCAATATTGCCAATATCGGTTTGATCCTTGGGGCTTCGGCCATGGTTGCGCCGCTGCTGGTGCCGCGCGGGCTGATCAAACGCGAACTGCCGTTCATGATCGCAACGACGGGGCTGCTGTTTCTGTTCTGCTTCGATGGCGAGCTGGGCCGGGCCGAATCGCTGATTTTTCTTTCCCTGTTGGCGGGCTTTATTTTCTATTGCATCCGCACCGCGCGTACGAGCGGTCTGGATGTCGATTCGAATGGGGACGGGAAGGGTACGCCATCCTGTTCCAGGGGGCGTGATCTGCTGTTTATTGCCGGCGGCATTGTCGGCTTGGGGATCGGTGCCCAGCTGATGGTGGATTCGGCTGTCTTGATCGCCCGCAGTATCGGTCTTTCGGAACTGGTGATCGGTATGACCATTGTCGCGCTGGGAACCAGCCTTCCCGAGCTGGCCGCTTCCATGGTCAGTGCCAGCAAAGGCGAGATGGAGATCAGCATCGGCAATGTTATCGGCAGCAATATCTTCAATATCCTGTTTGTCCTGGGATTCTGCGGGCTGTTTCGTCCGATTGAGGTCGCACCGTCGCTGCTGCGTTTCGAGTTGCCCGTGGTGCTGGGCTTCAGCCTGATCCTGATACCCCTGTGCCGCCATGGTTATCAAATTGACCGCGTCAAAGGCAGCCTGTTGCTGGTGGCTTATCTGCTGTTCGTGAGCGTGCTGTATCTCGTATGAGGGCACTGCTGGACGGAGATTTTGGCCAGCCACGCATGCTGCGCTTTCTGGTCGTTCTGACCATCGCGTCGGCCTGCGGACTGCAGAGCTGGATGATCCTGTTCAACAACTTCGCGGTGGAAGTGGCGGGCCTGAATGGCCAGCAGGTTGGTGTCATCGGCTCTGTGCGCGAAATCCCGGGTCTGCTGGCGCTGCTGGTGGTCTACATGCTGCTGGTCGTAAGGGAGCATCGGCTGGCGGCCCTGTCGGTGCTGATCGTCGGCGTCGGCAGTATTCTGACCGGCTTTCTGCCGAGTTATTCCGGCCTCATCCTGTCGACCCTGGTCATCAGCTTCGGCTTTCACTATTACGAAACCACCAACCAATCGCTGACGCTGCAGTATTTTGATCCGGCGCACGCCCCGCTGGTGTTCGGCCGCCTGAAAAGCCTGACGTCGGCGGTGAATATCGTGGTCGGCGCACTGGTGTTCGGCCTGGGCTTCGTTCTGGACTACAAGGCGATTTTTGCCCTGATTGGCTTGCTGGTGCTGGGACTCGGCATCTGGGGCCTGCTGCAGGACCCGGCCAGCGATCAGGTCGTTCCCCAGCACCGTCACATGGTGTTGCGCCGCCGCTATGCGCTGTTTTATTTCCTGACCTGTATGGCCGGCGCGCGGCGCCAGATCTTTATCGCTTTTTCCGTTTTTCTGCTGGTCAAGGAGTTCCACTGCTCGGTAACGCAGGTGGCGGGGCTGTTTGTCGTCAATAACCTGATCAACTACTTTGTCAGCCCCCTGATCGGGCGGGCGATTGTCCGTTTTGGTGAGCGGAAGGTTCTGTCTCTGGAGTACGCCAGTCTGATCGGCGTATTTCTGGGCTATGCCTGGAGCAGATCCCTGCCTCTGGTGATGGGGCTCTATGTGCTGGATCATATCTTCTTCAATTTTGCCATCGCCATCCGGACCTACTTTCAGAAGGTGGCCGATCCGCGCGATATCGCGCCGAGCATGGCTGTGGCTTTTACCATCAATCATCTGGCTGCTGTGGTGATGCCGGTTGTTGGCGGTGCCCTGTGGATGGTCGATTACCGGATCCCTTTTGTCGTCGGTGCGCTGATGAGTGGGGTCTCCCTGGTCGCCGTCCAGTGGATCCGTCTGCCCGAGCCAGCCGAGCATGCGGCCATTTCCTGACCCTGTTCAGCTCTCGTTGTCTTTTTTCTCCGGATGTTTCACCAGTGTTTCAAACTGCCCGCGTTTGGCCACGTAGTGTTGCAGTTCGCCCGACTGGATATCCACATACCAGGCGTGCAGCGCCAGGGTCCGCGCCTCGACTTTCTTAACCACCCAGGGAAACGTCAGCAGGTTTTCCAGTGACAGCAGCAGCGAAGCCTGTTCACAGGCCCGTTCCTGAATCGGCTGTGGTTTTCCGGCCAAGGTCTTCAGCACCGCCTGCTTGGCCGGTTTGGCAATTTCTACCCAGCGGTTGATGAACTCATTGTCATCCTGCCCGGCGCGCAGATTCATCAGGCCGTTGATGCCGCCGCACTGGCTGTGGCCGATCAGCAGGATATGTTCGACTTCCAGTACCTTGACGGCATATTCCAGCGCTGCGGAAACCCCGTGATAATGGCAGTCCGGCTGGTAGGGTGGGACCAGCCCGGCCACATTGCGGATAACAAACAGATCGCCGGGGGCGCTGTCCGTCAGCAGCGACGGGTCAACGCGTGAGTCGCTACAGCAGATGGCGAGGGTTTTGGGGTTCTGCCCCTGCCGGAGCTGTTCGAACAGGCCAGTGTCATCGGTAAAGTAGTTTTCCTGAAAACGGCGAAATCCCATCACCAGTTCATCAAGATCTTTCATTATGGCTCCTTTTGCCTGGGGTGTTCCCTTTTTTAACGTCGCTGAATATTAATGGAAAAGTTTCCCGCTGGCCAGTTTTAAACGGTAGGGAGATCGCATGTGATTTATTAAGGTATTCTTTAATGGCTTGTTTTATTAGCTAATTTTTTCTTGAGCCGCAGGGGGCAACATGCCATTTTCGTGAAATTGCTTTGAAGTGTTTTTTGCGATGTTGTGTGGAGGCGGGCCGATGAAGCGCGCTGTTATTTCTTTGATTTTGGTGCTGCTGTTCCCGGCGGGGCTTTGGGCCGCTGAGGAGGAACAGCTTGCGGAGGAGCGTGAACTCGATGAGATCCGGGTGGTCGATACCCGGTCCATGCAGACCTCTGGAGCCTCATCCTTGTCGCGCCAGCAAATCGATTTTCTGCCCCAAACCGACGGTGCGGTGACGGATCTGTTGAAGGTGTTGCCCGGGATTCAGTTCAACGAGACCGACGATTCCTCTCTTACGGGCGGGGAGATCCTGCCGCCGGAGATCTCGATTTCTGGCGGGCGCATTTACGATAACAATTTCATGATCGACGGATTGGGCAACAACAGCCTGCTGAATCCCGCTGCAGATAATCCAACGAGCATCACAGATGTTCCCGGGCATTCTCAGGAGCTGTTTCTGGATACGGACCTGATCGATGCCATCCGGATCTACCGCAGCAATATCTCGGCGCGCTACAGCGGTTTTACCGGCGGTGTTGTCGATATCACGACACGGGATCCTGACAAGACTTTTTCGGGCGAAATTTCCGGCCGCAGTACCCGCTCCGAGTGGACGAGTTTTAAAATCGCCCGTGACAACCGGGAGGCCTTCGAGGATTCGGAGGATGCTGCGATGCAGCCGGAGTTTCGCAAATACTATGGACATGCCCAGGTCAGTGTGCCGCTGACGGACAATATGGCCATCCTTGCGGCCTATTCGAAAAACTATTCCAAACTTCCCCTGACTCAGTTCGAGCAGGAACACGTGCAGCGCCGTCTGGAAGAAAACTTTTTTGCCAAGTATTTCTATCAGCCTACGGAAAGCACCGAGCTGCGTCTTTCCTTTCTCGCGACACCGTATGAGGCCCGTTATTTCAAAAGCAATGTCAAGGACAGTGACTTTACCGTTGAAGGGGGGGGGACCTCTTTTCTGGCTTCGCTCAAACAGGAATTTTCTCTGGCCAGCCTCGATTGGTCGCTGGGGTATCGCACCAGCGAAAATAACCGGCAGGCACCTGATAATTTCTTCAACTATCTGAACACTCTATTGGCGGATTGGGGGGGAGAGGGAGAGAGGTACAGTCTTGCCGGTTGGTACGGCGATATCGAAACGCAGCAGAAAAGCCTGACCTCTGCCCTGCATGTTGACTGGACTCCTTTTACTTTTGGTGGCGTCAAGCAGGCCTGGATCAGTGGTCTCACCCTTGAGCGGTCGACGGCGGATTACGAGCGTGGGCGGGCGACTAATACAGGTTGGAAAACCAGCGCCATCGTGACCAGCGATCCCGGGGATATTTTCTGTCTTCCCGCAGACCAATACGCCTACCGGATGACGCTCTATCCCGACGATGACGTGGAGGCTGAAATCAGCTTTGTCGATGCCTATCTTGAGGATACCCTGTCCTGGTGGCGGCTGTCGTTCCGTCCCGGTCTGCATGTCAGCTACAATGATTTCATGAAAAACACCGATTATGCGGGTCGTTTCAGCCTGTCCTATGACCTGTTTGGGGATGGTTCAACCCTGATCAGTGCCGGACGGAACCGCTATTACGGCAAAACCTTTCTGACCTATGCGCTGGATGAGGACAAGGCCCTGACCGAGCTGTGGACGCGTTCGATCAATGGCGATGGAACCCTGAACGACTGGGTGCTGTCGCCGCGCACCTCCTTTGCTGTTGCCCGTGTTTCCGATCTGGATACGCCCTATGTCGATGAGTGGAGCGTCAGTCTGGAGCAGGATCTGTTTGAAGGGCGCCTGACCCTCAGCTACATTGATCGCGATGGCGAGGATCTGCTGGCCAAGCAGGTGCTGGCCCGGGATGAGGCCGGCTACATTTATTCGGAATGGAACAACAACGGGGAGAGCCGACACCAGGAAGTGACCCTGTCGTGGGAGCGGCAATGGACCAGGCAATATCTACTCGTCAATGCCACCTGGCAGGACAGCGAGTCGAGCAACGAGGGCTATAACGATCTGCTTGATCTGGAAGATCTCGATGAACTGGTCTGGTTCCATGAACATACGACCGCCCGCATCAACCTGCCTCGATCGGATTATAACCGCGAGTGGAGTGCCAACCTGATCTATCGCGTCGAATTGCCGTATGGGTTCACCTTTACCAATACCACCCGCTATCGCAGTGGCTATCGTGCGATTGTCGATACGGGGGAAAATTACGACCTGCCCGATGGCGAGCGGGTTGACATCTACGATGACGTTTCCTATCCCAGCGCGACGGTGTTCGACTGGAGCCTGAGCTGGACAGCGAAAACCGTTGCCGGACAGGCCCTCACCCTCACCGCGGATGTGCTCAACGTCTTCAATAAAAAAGTCTATATCTACAATCCGGATGAAGAGCTGGGCGACTATCAGCTGGGTCGCCGGTTGTGGCTGGAGGCACGCTATACGTTTTAAGCGCAGGCCAGCTTGCTGTTACTGTTCTGCCATGGTTTTTGCCGGGACAACAAACGTCCATTCTTTTCCTGCCGTACAGGTCAGGTCTCCAACGTAACCGCACTTTTTCTCCAGTCTGTTGATGAACAGCTCGTAGCTTCCGGGTCGAGCGTTTTCCGGAAGTTCAAATGCCAACTGCCGGCTGTTGGCCGAGGAGGTTCTCGGTAGCTTCAGTGGCGCCGGTAGCTGGTGAATGCCGTCACGCTTGAGACAGTAGAGTTCCTCCCCCAGCAGGAGAAAATCTTCCATTATCCCCAGTCGCAGAACCTTATGCAGTCGCGCCGGATTGCTGATGTCGACCTCGTAGATACTTTGTGAGTTAGCCCGGCAGAACAGACGGTTTTCCGTGATGGATAATTCATTGATCGACTCATCAATTTCGAACGAATCAAGAATCTTTGGTTGTGCGGGATCGTGGACATCAAGGCTGAGAACGCCACGGACACCGCAGGCAACATAAAGAATGCCGTCATTGCAGGCAACATCCAGGGCCTGTGCTCCATTGAAAAAATGCGATGCAAAAGGAACGTGGCTTAACAGTTGCGGTGCGCTGCCGCGTGTGAGCTGGTAGATACGGATGCCCTCTTTGCCAGCGGCCAGGTAGGCCCTGTCGTCGCAGATGTGTGTGCGCCTTGCCATGGTGGGAATCTTTTCATCCGGCAGCTCCCGGGGGGCGGCGGGTGTTTCAAGAGAAAAGACCCTGACATCGCGTGAAGAATTGATGTAAAGGCGTTGGTCGTGGATAAGAAGACCGTGTTTTGTCGGGTCTGCTTTCAGGTCGGTAATGTCGTGTTCGCCGATTTTTGTGACGTGACCTTTTTCATTGATCTTGAAACAGTGCAGGATGTTCTGTTTTGATGACGATCTGTACGTCAAGACGTACAGATCGTCATCACTCAGGGCCAATCCTGCCGTGATGGCGGGGAGCGCTGTCTCTTCAATAAAGACCAGCTTTTCTCCTCTCTTGGCGAATAGCTTGAACGCAAGTTTTTCCCGGGCGATGGCGTAGTTCCTTGTTTCATGCCAGCTGCAAACGTAGTGGCTGGTGCCATAGGGGAAAATCCGAGTTTTATCAATATGCTCGGTTCTGGACAGGTCGATTATGCTGATCGCCTTGATGGTGCTGACAAGCGCAAAGTGGTCATGGGAGGCCAATGCCCTGCCGCCGCGCAGGGTGCCAAACTGTTTGATTCCGTTCAGCGCGGGGGGGCGTGAGGCGGAGTCTGTGTTCAGCAGGTAGAGGTCGCCGTTCTCTGTCAGCGCTAAAACTCCCTGCGGATTGTTGGTCAGGTTGCTGACATTGACAAGCGGCGTAGAGAGATGCCGCTCTGCGGGATGCGCGGGATCGGAAATGTCCCAGATTGCGAGTGCCCCCTGAGGGCAGGCAGCGAAAAGCAGGTGGCGGTCGATCAGAATGTCCGTGATGATTTCATTGAGTGGGGTTCTGGAGAGAAGCCGGGGGCGCTGCGGGTCACCGATATCGATCAGCGCGATCTCGCTGCTGGATGCTGCGCCGGCTTTTCCTACGCAGGCAATAAGAGTCCCTTTCTTCTTGATGACTGTTTGGCGGCCTGCGAACGGAATTTCTTTGACAATCGTGTCGGTGGCTGGATCGTAGAGATAGACGCCTTTTTGAAATGCAGACAGCAGGATGAGCTCTCCGGCGGTTTCTATGGCCATAATCGGCGAGCTGAATTGTTTTTGGGTGACGATGCGGATTTGTTTTGGATCGCTGATGTCGCAGATGAGCAGGCCGTCCCGACCGCAGGCGATATAGGCCCTGTCGTTACGCAACGTGAGCTTCCACAGTTTCTGGGACAGGTGAAGAATTCCTTCGAACTGTGGGTCGGATGGGTTGCTGAGATTCAGGGCAACCAGACCTGTCTGGTTACAGAGCAGCCAGGCCAGATTGTCCTGGCACTGGATGTCGTTGACCGATGGCCAGAATTCCGTGGTGAAAATTGTTGCCTCGTTGTCGCGATTTTTCAACACCAGTGATGCCGTGGATTGTAAGTTGAGCGCGCTGCCCGAAATCTGAAGCTGATGGGTGGTGTTGTCGACGCGGATGCTGTCGATCCGGGGTCGGGGCGCGTCATTCAGGCGACAAATGCCCCAAATCAGGCCGCCCAGCAGGATGAAATAGCCTGTCAGGAGGAAAAGAAATTTTCTGGCGCCTGCTCTGGGGACGCTCATTTATTCATCCCCGGCCGGAACGGGGCGGGTTGGCCTGTGGTAACGCTCGATTTTCTGTCGTAGCTGCATCTGCTTGTAGGGTTTGCTCAGATAGTCGTCCATTCCGGCTTGAAAGCACAGCTCGATGTCCTGCTCCGAGGCATGGGCGGTGAGGGCGATGATGGGAGTGGTGACGTGGCGGGCGCGCAACTCCCGGGTGGCTTCGTAGCCATCCATAACCGGCATCTGGCAGTCCATCAGCACCAGGTCGAAGTTTTCTCTGCTGCATGCTTGTAACGCTTCCTGACCATTGTTGACGCTGACCAGTCGGTGGCCAAGGGGCTGCAGAATCAGTTGGACCAGCCGCTGGTTGGTCGGGTTGTCTTCGGCCAGAAGAATGGTGAGCGCGCCGTCGGGCGATGCGGTTACGGCCGGGGAACGGAGCTCTTTGGCCTCAGCCTGGACCGCGTGCTGCAGACTGTTGATCAGGCTGTCGACCTTGATGGGCTTGGCGAGTGTCGCTGTAACCTTCAGCGCGTTCATCTGCTCGCGGGTCAGGGCCTGATTGTGCGGGGCGATGAAAAGGATCGCGCCTATTTTCTGCGTTTCGGCCAGTCTGGCCAGTTCTTGGAGCAGTGTCAGCCCGCCACCGGGCAGGGCACTGTCAACGCAGAGCAGGGTATTTTGTTGCTGGGTTTCTGTCAGGGTCCCGAGGCGCTGACGGGCCTGCTCCATATTTTCAAGTATGACAATGTCGCCCTCCGTGGGCTGTAGTTGAAACGCGATAACCCGTTTTAATTGGGGGTTGCCCGTCGCCAGAAAAACGGTTTGCGGACGAGCCGGGAGATGCCAGCTGTCTTGGATGGTGCTGCGCCGGGAGGTGCGTGTCAGCTCGATCTCGACGATAAACAGGCTGCCGCTGGGGTGGTTGTCCTTGATGCGGACATGCCCTTTCATCAGCTCAGCCAGCTGGCGGACGATCGTCAGCCCCAGACCGGTGCCGCCATATTGGCGGGTGGTGGAGTTGTCCGCCTGAGTGAAGGCCTCAAAAATTGTTTTTTTCGCTGTGTCGGTGAGCCCGATGCCAGTGTCGGCAACGGTCAGCTGTAATTGGCACATCGTTTCACTGGCTGCGATGACCGAAAGCTCAACGGTAATGCTGCCCTGGTGGGTGAATTTGACAGCGTTGGAGAGTAGATTGAGAACAATCTGGCGCAGGCGGACCGCGTCGCCTGCCAGCTCCTGTGGCACGTCGGGCTGAAGCACGACGGTGAAGTCAAGTCCCTTGTTGTAGGCGTTTTCCGCCAGCAGTTCACAGGCCTGGTCGATGACCTGGCCCGGAGAGAAGGGCTCGCATTCCAGCTCCAGCTTGCCGACTTCGATTTTCGAGATGTCGAGCAGATCGTTCAGCAGTGAAAGCAAGGACTCTCCGGAGCTGTGAATCGTGTGAACCAGCTCCCTCTGATTGGAGGACAGCTCCTGTTGCGCCAGCAGTTCCGTCATGCCGAGTACGCCGATCATGGGGGTACGGATCTCATGGCTCATGTTCGCCAGAAAGCGGGATTTGGCCGCATTGGCATCATCTGCCTGCTGTTTTGCCAGGTCCAGCTGCTGAATGGTGTCTTGCAGGGCGGAGTTGGTGTCGAGAAGATCTTTGGTGCGCTGTTTAACCTGCTGTTCAAGATTGCTGCTGTAGTTCTGCAGTGCGCTTTCATGCTTTTTGATTTGATGGAGCATGGCATTGAAGCTGCCGAGCAGGTCGTTGATTTCGTAAATGTTGCTTTGCGGTTCCGGCGTGTCAAGGCTGCAGACCTGGTCGTCGCTGATGATCTGCATCCGCCGGACCAGCTGACTCAATGGCCGGGTGATCTGACGTTGTAGATGGCTGCCGAGGCCAAAGGCCACCAGCAGGGTGAAAAAAAGAATGGTCAGCGCAACCACGGCGAACCACAGCAGGTTTTGCAGTAATTTATTCTGGTTGGACTGCAGGTAGATGCAGCCGAGGTAGCGCCCCTCGGCGTGGATGGGGACATACACCGTCAGAAATTTAGCAGAGTGATCCTGAATCGCCAGGCCTGTTTGGGCGGCTTCGCGCACCCTCTGCGGATCGAAGGCCTTTTTTTTCATTTCTTCGGCAAAACTGGTCTGGTTGCGGTTGAGATAATGGGCAAAGGGGGTGTGGGCGTGGTCTAGGACCGTAGCCACCTCAATGGAAGGCTCCTGCACCAGCGTTTCCAGAATTTGGTTTACCTGCCAGGATTGGCGGGAAATCAGGTTCTGGCGGATGTTGGCACTGATGACCTGGGCCAGGGTTGTCATCTTGTCGGTGGTGCTCTGGGCAAAGGTGGTTGCCTGCAGATAAACCGATGCCGCCAGTGACATCAGCAGGACGATGCTCGATGTCAGCATGACGATGCGGGTAATTTTCTGACCGATCGTTGCCTTGGCGCGGTGGGGCATGAAAACTCACTGTCGTGGAGAAAAAATGGAGATCTAAGGAGATGCTAATCAGATACCCGGGGCAGGTCAATCGTTAAATGATCGATGGACCTTTTTCTGTTCCGGCCCCGAAAAACTTGCTATGGTGCGCCGATTGTATCATGACCGCTTCGGCACAGGCCGGGGAGAAGAGGAGCCACGTCGCGTGAATATTGTCGATCTTGCAGGGGTTGAAAAGCACTATGGCGAGCGGGCGTTGCTGTCGCAGGTCACCTTCGCGCTGGATGAGCGCGACAAGGTCGGCCTGATCGGCCGCAACGGCTGTGGGAAATCGACCCTGCTGCGGATTGTGACCGGGCTGGAAGATGCCGACAGCGGCCAGCTCCATTACAAACGCCAGTCACGGGTGGTTTATCTGTCCCAGCAGCCGGAATTTGAAACGGAGCTGACGGTGCGGGCGGTACTGGAGCAGGGGCTGGCCGAGGTGTATGAGCGGCATCAGCGTTACCGGGCGGTGGGAAAAGCCTTGGAGATGGCGCCGACGGAGGCCGTGGCGGAGCTGTTGGCCGAGCAGCAGCAGCTGCAGCAGTGGTTTGATGTGCATGGCGCCTGGCAGGTCGAGCACCGCATTGCCCAGCTGTGTGACCGGCTGGGGATCGGCGATCTGGAACAGACGGTGGGGCAGCTGTCCGGGGGACAGCTCAAGCGGGTGGCCCTGGCGCGGGTGCTGCTGGAGCAGCCGGACCTGTTGCTGCTCGATGAGCCGACCAACCATCTCGATGCCCAGACTATCCTGTGGCTGGAGCAGGAACTGATCAATTATCCTGGGGCTGTGCTGTTGGTGACCCATGATCGCTATTTTCTGGATCGGGTGGTCACGCGCATGTTCGAGCTCGACCAGGGGCTGCTGACCCTGTTTCGTGGCTGCTACACGGATTATCTGGAACAGAAGAGCCAGCTGCTTGAACAACAGCAGCAGCAACAGAGCCGGCTGCTGAATATTCTGCGGCGCGAGGAAGCCTGGCTGAAGCGCGGCGCCAAGGCTCGCACCACCAAACAGAAAGCCCGTATCGGTCGGGTGGACGAACTGCGCGAGCAGAAACAGGCCCCGCAGCGTGGTGAACTGGCGATGGCCTTCAGCGCCGAACAGCGACTGGGCGGGACGATCCTGGAACTCGACCATGTCCGGTTGCAGGCCGGTGATCGCCCGCTGGTTGACGATCTCTCCCTGATTTTGCGTCCCGGCGAGCGCCTCGGGATTCTCGGCCCCAATGGCAGCGGCAAATCCACCCTGCTCAAAACCGTTCTCGGCGAAGTCCCCCTGGTGGGTGGGACCGTGACACTGGGGCGCAAAACCACTATTGGGTATATCGATCAGCAGCGCAGCGGGCTGGATCCCGATCTGCAGGTCGCCGAAGTGCTGGGCGAGGGGGAGTGGGTGACGGTCGCCGGTCAGAAACGCTACAAGATCGGCTATCTGGAAGATTTTCTTTTTTCCCCCCTTGAACAGCGCAAACTGGTGGCGACGCTTTCCGGCGGCGAACGGGCGCGCCTGCTGCTGGCCAAACTGATGATGCAGGGCGCCAATCTGCTGATTCTCGATGAGCCGACGAATGATCTGGATATCCCGACGCTGCAGGTGCTGGAGCAGGCCCTGATCGACTTCGGCGGCTGCGTGCTGGTGGTGACCCATGACCGCTATCTGCTCGATCGGGTCGCGACGGCGATTCTGGCCTTTGATGGCCGGGGGCAGGCGACACGCTATGCGGGCAACTACAGCGACATGCTGCTGCAGCAGGCGGCTGGAGAACAGGCGACCCGTGAGATTGGCAGAGATGAAAAAAAGTCGGCGGAAAAAACCCCGGACAAGGTGGAGCGCCCGCGTAAGAAGGGCTTGAGTTTCAAGGAAAAGCGCGAGCTCGAAGAACTTGAAAGGCAGATCGACGAGCTTGAGCAGGAAAAACAGCGCCAGGAAACTCTGCTGTCCCAGTCACACCAGGCCACGGCCGAGCAGCTGGCTCAGGCGGGATGCCGTTTTGCCGAGCTGGAAGAACAGCTGCTGGCCTGTTTTGAACGCTGGGAAGAGCTGGAACAGAAGCGGGAGGAGGCGCTGTAGGGTCATGCCGCACGGTTTGCGCTGGCCCGAGTTGCCGCAGGTTTTGAACCGTTTTCGAGCTTGACTTCCAGGTTGACTTTTTTTCTGAAAATCGTATACAGTGTACAGATTCGTTTTTGTAGTTTTGTGTTATTGAGTTCAATGAAGAGCGTGGTCTGCTTGGGAAAAAGTCGAAGCGCTCAAAACGTAACCTTATAAGGAGGATCAGAAAAATGATCGAAGCGTACCTGCAACACGAAGCAGAGAGAAACGCTCAGGGCATTCCTGCGCTGCCTCTCAACCCCGAGCAAGCCAAGGGCCTGTGCGAGCTGCTGGTCAATCCCCCCGCGGGCAAGGAAGCGTTCCTGCTCAACCTGCTCAAGGAGCGTATCTCCCCGGGTGTTGACCCCGCAGCGGAAGTAAAGGCTGCTTTTCTGGATAAGATCGTCAAGGGTGAGATTTCCTCTCCGCTGGTGAGCAAAGTTGACGCGGTTCGTATCCTCGGCACCATGATGGGTGGCTACAATATCAAGCCTCTGGTCGATGCGCTGCAGATTGCTGATCTGGCCGACGAAGCTGCTTGCGCCCTGTCCGGCATGGTTCTGATCTATGACGCTTTCACCGATGTTGACGCCCTGCGCAAAGCCGGCAACGCCGCGGCAGACAAGGTCGTCAAATCCTGGGCTGCGGCCGAGTGGTTCACCAGCAAGCCTGAGTTGGCCGAGACCATCACCGTCAAGGTGTTCAAGGTTGACGGTGAGATCAACACCGACGACTTCTCCCCGGCTGGCGACGCCTGGAGCCGCCCGGACATCCCTCTGCACTCCCTGGCCATGGGTAAAACCCGCTTCCCCGGCGGCAACGAAGAAATCGCCAAATGGCGTGCCGAAGGCAGCCAGGTCGCTTTCGTTGGTGACGTTGTTGGGACCGGTTCTTCCCGTAAATCGGCCTGTAACTCGGTACTGTGGCACATCGGCGAAGACATCCCCGCCGTGCCCAACAAGCGTCGTGCCGGCGTGATCATCGGCGGCGTTATCGCGCCGATCTTCTTCAACACCGCCCAGGACTCCGGCGCTCTGCCCCTGCGCATGGACGTTTCCAATATCAACCACGGCGATGTCATCACCATCAACACCGCTGCCGGCAAGGTGACCGATGCTGCGGGTAAAGAGCTGGCTTCCTTTGAGATCGCTCCGAGCACCGTGCGTGACGAGTTCCGCGCTGGCGGCCGTACACCGCTGATCATCGGCCGCAAACTGACCGAGCGTGCGTGTGAAGCTCTGGGTCTGCCTGCTCCGACCATGTTTATCCAGCCGAACAACCCCGTTGCCAAAGCCGGTCAAGGCTATTCTCTGGCCCAGAAGATGGTTGGTAAAGCGTGTGGCGTAGCCGGTATCCTGCCCGGCACCGCTTGTGAGCCGAAGATGACGACTGTTGGCTCCCAGGACACCACTGGCCCGATGACCGCTGACGAGATCAAGGAACTGGCCTGCCTGAAGTTCCAGGCTCCCATGGTCATGCAGTCTTTCTGTCACACCGCCGCTTATCCCAAGCCGGCTGACGTTAAGATGCATAACACCCTGCCCGCATTCATTTCCGAGCGTGAAGGTGTTGCCCTGAACCCCGGCGACGGTGTTATCCACAGCTGGCTGAACCGTCTGCTGCTGCCGGACACCGTGGGTACCGGTGGTGACTCTCACACCCGTTTCCCCATCGGCATCAGCTTCCCGGCCGGCTCCGGTCTGATCGCGTTCGCCGCTGCGCTGGGCTTCATGGCTCTGGACATGCCTGAGTCGGTTCTGGTGCGCTTCAAAGGTGAATTCAACGAAGGCATCACCCTGCGTGACGCCGTCAACGCGATCCCTTACTACGCCATCAAGCAGGGCCTGCTGACGGTTCCCAAAAAGAACAAAGTCAACATCTTCAACGGCCGCATCCTGGAGATGGAAGGTCTGCCCAACCTGTCCGTTGAGCAAGCTTTTGAGCTGACTGACGCCGCTGCCGAGCGTTCTGCTGCGGCGGGTTGCATCCAACTCTCTGAAGAGTCTGTTTGCAAATATCTGCGCTCCAATGTCTCTTTGATGGAAAGTATGATCAAAGACGGCTATAAGCACGCTGCAACCCTGCAGAAGCGTATCGACGCGGTTAACGAGTGGCTGAAAGATCCCAAGCTGCTCAAGGCTGACAGCAATGCAGAGTACGCTGCGGTTATCGAGATCGATCTGGCTGAGATTACCGAGCCGATCCTGGCCTGCCCGAACGATCCCGATGATGTCAAGCTGCTGTCCGAAGTCCAGGGCACCAAGATTCAGGATATCTTCCTCGGTTCCTGTATGACCAACATCGGTCACTTCCGTGCCGCAGCCAAAATCTGGGCTGGCAACAAGTTCAACCCGAACGACCGGATCTGGATCTGCCCGCCGACCCGTATGGATCAGGCCAAACTGAAGGACGAAGCCTATTTCGCAATCTTCAACCAGGTCGGTGCCCGTATCGAAACTCCGGGTTGCTCCCTGTGCATGGGGAACCAGGCACGTGTACCGGATGGGGTGAACATGTTCTCCACCTCGACCCGTAACTTCGATGACCGTATCGGCAATGGCGCTCAGGTGTACCTGGGTAGCGCCGAGCTCGGGGCCGTCACCGCTCTCAAAGGCGAGCTGCCGACGCCGGCCGAGTACCTGGCCATCTACAAAGAGAAAGTCTCTCCCTGCAAGGACGAGGTTTACAACTACCTGCAGTTCGATGAGCTGGGTGAGTTTGACGCCGTTTACAAGCGTTGCGACATCTAATCTGTCGATTGGATGGGTAAATCAAAAGGCCGCTTCTTCGGAAGCGGCCTTTTTTTGTGCTACAGTTTCATGCGTTTTGTTGATGAAGAGAGGTGTCTCATGCAAATTGTGCTGCTCGAACCCTTTATGACCGGCTCCCATGCGGCCTGGGCGCGTCAATACGCAGCCGCCAGCCGTCATGATATCGAGATCCTCGGATTGGACGGCAAATACTGGAAATGGCGCATGCATGGCGGCGCCGTGACTCTGGCGCAACGTTTTCTGGCGATCGACTGCCAGCCCGACCTGCTGCTGGCTTCAGACATGCTTGATCTGACCACTTTTCTGGCGTTGACGCGTGCGAAGACGGCGAACATCCCTGCCGTGCTCTATTGCCATGAAAATCAGCTCAGCTATCCCTGGTCTCCGCAGGATGCCGATCCCGGCTTGCAGCGCGATGCCCATTACGCTTTCATCAATTATGCCTCAGCGCTGGCGGCGGATGCCGTGCTGTTCAATTCCTCTTTCCATCGCCACGATTTTCTGCAGCGGCTACCATCTTTTTTACAGTCATTTCCGGATCATCAACAAAGCGACAATGTCCAGACCATTGCCGCTAAAAGCCGGACGTTGCCCGTTGGCCTTGATCTGGCGCGCTTCGACAGCCTGCGTCCAGTCGAGTTCGGTCAGGATCGCTGGCGTCGGGCTGATCGCCCGCCACTGTTGCTGTGGAATCATCGTTGGGAATATGACAAGGATCCCGAGACCTTCTTCCGGGCTCTGTTTGCGCTACAGGAGCGCGGTGTGCCCTTTGAATTGGCGGTTCTCGGCGAATCCTATCAGCGGCGGCCTGCCATCTTCGCGCAGGCTCGCGAGCGGCTGAAAGCGCAGATCGTTCATTGGGGTTATGTTGAGTCCTTCAGCGATTATGCGACTTGGCTGTGGCGTGCCGACCTGCTGCCGGTGACCTCGATGCACGATTTCTTCGGTATCAGCGTGGTTGAAGCCATCTACTGTGGTTGCCGGCCCTTGCTGCCGAATCGTTTGGCCTACCCCGAGCATCTGGACCCGGCTGTCTGGCCGGACTGTTTTTATCAGGATTTTGATCAGCTTCTTGAGACGTTGACCCGGCTTGGCCAGTGCCCGCGTGAATCCGCCAATCCACAGCTCAGAGCCCAGGTCGCGCGTTATGACTGGGGACAACTGGTGAACGACTATGATTGTCTGCTCGAGCAGGTGGCGACCAGACGCTGATGGTCGCAGAATGTCCGGTGGCTCAGGGCCGTGGCCTGTTGTTTCGTGGCGTCAGCAGGGGCAAAATTTCCTTTGCCAGGCGTGTCAGCCCCCAGAACAGCACGAGAAATTCGAGACGTCCGAGCAGCATGCCCGCCGACTGTAGCCACAGTTGGCCCGGGGGGACATCGGGGTTCGTTAGCCCCAGAGAGAGGCCAACGGTGCCCAGGGTGCTGGCAAATTCAAACAGGCTGCGGGCCATGTCATGACCATAGGCGGTCAGGACCAGGCTGCCAGCGAGCCAGGTCGCCAGATACAGCAGCACATAACTGCCGGCCCGGCTGACTTCCACAAGGGTGAGGGGTCGTTTCTGGTCTCCGGTCCACAGGATTTCTTCATGGACCTCATGGGGCGGATGGGAAAACTGCCATAGCAGTTGCTTCACGCTTTTGAGCAGTACCAGCAATCGCTGCTGTTTGATGCCGCCAGCGGTGGAACCGTTACCGCCGCCGACAAGCATCAACAGGATCAGTAACAGCCAGCAGAAGTTGTCGCCCGCTTCGATATCCGTGATGACGAAGCCGGTGGTCGACAGGGCCGAGACGATCTGGAACAGGCTGATGCGAAACTGTTCGAGGCTGTCATTTATCTGCCAACGAGGCATCTCGTGCCAGCAGAGGGCGAACAGGGCCATCCCCAGTAGAACCACGGCCAGACGGAGTTCACCGTTGCGCCACACCGCGTGCCAGCGACCGCAAAGCAGGGTGTAGGCCGTCAGAAAGTTGGTCATGCCCAGCAGCATGAGCAGGATGAGGATGGTTTGCGCGGCCGGAGAGGCCCACTGGGCGAGGGGTGCGGCGTGGGTGGAAAACCCTCCGGTCGACAGGGCGCAGAAGGCGTGGTTGACGGCATCGAACCAGCTCATGCCGGCCAGTTTCAGTCCGAGCAGGCCGACCACAACATAGCCGCCATAGAGCCTGATGACCAGACGGGCGGAATGGCGTACCTGCGGCACCAGTTGTTCATTGTGCCCTTCCGCCGCGTTCAGTCCAGCGCTGCCGCGGATCGCCAGCAGGCTGACCAGCAGGATGGCCAGTCCGGCTCCCCCTGCCAGCTGGAGCAGGCTGCGGTAGAACAGCAGCAGGGCCGGGCAGCTCGTGACATCGACAACGGAAAGTCCGGTAGTCGTCCATCCGCTGGTGGTTTCAAAAAAAGCCTGGCTGACACTGAGCCCCGCCCAGCAAAAAGGCAGGGCGCCGACGCTGATTGCACTCAACCAGGCGAGAACGACGACCACGCTGCCTTCGGCCAGGGAGAGGGGGAGCCGTTCCTGTTCCCGCTCCGTGCGTCGCAGCAGCCAGCCGGCCAGGGCGAGGATCCCGGCCGCCAGCACAAAGGCGGGAGCGAGCCACCATTCCTGCGGGGTCCAGATCAGCAGGATCAAAGGCAGCAGCATCAACAGGGCGTTGAGCAGAAAGAGAAAGCCCAGGGCCCGGCCGATCACCCGGTAGCGGCGTCTGAGATGCTCACGGTAGCGATCGTCGCTCATTCGGCGGCTGTCCCTGCCAGCAGGCTGATAGCCTGATGCAGGCAGTCCTCGGTGGCGATCAGAATGATACGGTCTTCTCCCTGCAGCTGGGTCGGACCTTTGGGGATCAGCACGTTGTCTGAGCGGATGATGCCGCCAATCAGGGCGTCTTCCGGTAGCTCAAGGCTGTCGACGCGTCGGCCAACCGCCGGAGCTTCATGGCGCAGCACCACTTCCGAAACGGCGACCCGGCCCTTGGCCAGGGCGATCATCTGACCGATGGCTTCAAACCCCGCTTCTTCCTCAAGAAGGATTGACAGGATGCGTGTTGCCGAGATGGCCACGGTGACGCCAAGGCGATGGAATATTTCTTCATTGTCCGGGTCGTTGACCAGAGCAATAACGCGGGGCACCTGATACAGCTGGCGGGCGATCTGACAGATGGCCAGGTTGTCTTCATCATGAGGGGTGAGGGCCAGTACGGCATCGGCGCGCAGGGCACCCGCTTCTTCAAGGATGGCTGGTACCGTAGCATCGTTGAGGATGACCTGAACCCCCAATCGTCGGCTCAGGGTGCGGGCTTCGTCTTCGTTGGGGGTGACAATGACCAGCCGCATCCCATGTTTTTGCCGGAACTGACGGGCGAGGTGATAGATAATGCGGCCTTCGCCGGCGAGAATGACCCGCATCAGTAGCCTCCGGGGGCAGGGGTGCGTTGCAGGAAGGCCAGGGCCGTCAAGCTGGTGGGACTGATGGTTTCAATGTCGAAAGCCCGGTAGAGACTCTCACGCTGGGGATCGTACACCCGCGCCATGACCTGGGGCACCGAAAACACCGTGCGGCCGACCTGGGCCACCATGAGATTCAGGGTGTCCTTTTCGGTTGTCACCAGCAGGTAGGCCGCCTGTTCCAGCCCCGCCTCCCGCAGCACCTCAAGTTCTGTGGCGTCGCCGGTCACGCGGAAGCCGCTGAAGTCGGCATCGAGCTGGGCAAAGGCCGCTTGGTTGCGATCAACCACTACCACGCGTCGTTCTCCCCGGCTCAGCCGGCTGGCCAGCATGGCCCCGAGGCGTCCACAGCCGACGATGACGACGGGGGCCACCGGATCATTCAGCCGCACCGCATCGAGCAGGGAGGCCGGGCCGTCCTGTTCAGGGTTCATGTTTTTTCTCCTCAGTCTGTCGTGTTATTCTTCAAGTATAGCTTCGCCGGCTTCGGACACAAGTCACGGCCGGGGTGCGTTTCTGCATGTTCGATGTTCCTTTTTTACGCCATGCCATAGTTCAGGAGAGCGAAAAGGGTGAATCCGCTGACGAGCAGCCACAGGGTGATGCCTTGCAGCAGGGGGCGCACGCCGACTTCCCGGAGGACCTCGCGGCTCAGACCGGCTCCAACCAGAAACAGCGTGACCGCGAGCGCTTGACGGGCCACGGCAGACAGCCCGTTCCACAGGTTCGCATAGTCAGGCAGCGCACTTCTTACGGCGGCCGCAACCATAAAGCCGATGATGAACAGGGGGATCCGCGCTTTTTGTTGCGAATGGGTGCGCAGGGCGGTGATGAAAACAACCGGAGCAATCCAGATGGCCCGCGTCAGTTTAACCGTGGTGCCGATGGCCAAGGCCTGCGCCCCGTAAGCCGAAGCGGCGCCGACAACGCTGCTGGTATCATGGATGGCGAGGCCGGCCCAGGTTCCGAACAGATTCTGGTCGAGGTGCAGCAGATGGCCGATCCAGGGAAACAGCAGTAGGGCCACGGCGTTCAGGGTAAAAACCGTGGCCAGGGCGACGGCGGTTTCGTGGTTTCTGGCTTTGATGACCGGGGCCATGGCAGCAATGGCGCTGCCCCCGCAGATGGCGGTGCCGAAGGCAATTAGAGCCGAGGTGTTCGGTTCATTTTTGAATAACTTGCCCAGCAGGCCCCCCATGACCAGAGTGCAGAGGATTCCGATCAGGCTGTACCAGACGGAGTCCTTTCCGGTGTGTATCACCTCGCTCAGGCCAATGCCAAATCCCAGGCCGACCACCGAAAGCTGAAGGATGATTTTGCTCCATCGTGCCGACTGTTGTGGCCAGGGATTTCCGAACACAAAGCTGAAACCGATTCCCAGAACCAGGGCGGTTGCTGTTCCCGTGCATGGCGCTGCACACAAAGCCATGCACAGGGAAAAACCAATTCGACGAAGGGTGAAGGGTGTCATGCGATCCTCCTCAAGGACGTTTTTTCTGGAGTATGCTGCGCTTTTGTTATAAATAAAAATTTAAAATAATCGTTTTTATCATCAATATTTTTGATAAATGGAAAACGCATGGCCATCACGTTGCGACAACTGCAGATTTTTGAAAAAGTTGCCCGTTGCGGTAATGTCACGCAAGCCAGCGGGGAGCTGATGCTGACCCAGTCGGCGGTCAGTATGGCTGTTGCCGAGCTGGAACGCCTGGCGGGTGGGCCCCTGTTTACCCGTCAGGGAAAGCGGCTGTTTTTGAATGACCGGGGTCGGCAGGTGCTGCCCCGTATTCGAGAGGTGCTGGGGCAGGTGCGACGGATAGAGCAGTTTTTGGATGATTCAGCCGAGAGCCCCTGCGGCACCCTGCTGGTTGGCGCCAGCACCACTATCGGCAATTACCTGTTGCCTGCGCTCATTGGGGACTTCTCCCAGCGCTATCCTCAGGCCAAGGTTCTGCTCCATGTGGCTAATGCCCGGCAGATCGAGGAAGGGGTCGACAGTGGCGAGCTCGATGTCGGGCTGACAGAGGGCATTCCCCATAGCAGGACGATGCAGGCGGTCCCCTGGCGGCGCGACCGTCTTGTCGTTATTGCCGGACCTGATCATCCCTGGGCGGAACTGGGCTCTGCCACTCCGCGGATGCTGGAAGAGGCCTCGTGGATCATGCGCGAGGCCGGGTCCGGAACGCGGGAGATTTTCGAGGCAGCTATGAACCGAAAGGGGCTGTCCTGTCAGATCGCACTGGAGCTGGGACATACCGAGGCTATTAAAAAAGCGACGGAAGCAGGTCTCGGGGTCGCCTGCCTGTCGCGGATGGCTGTGGAGCGGGAGGTGGCGAGCGGCTGGTTGGTTGAGATTGCCACGCCTCTTGAACTCGGGCGCCTGCTGAGTGTCCTGATGAAGAAAACGGAAACGCAGACAGTGTTGCTGCGTGCTTTTCTGAACTTGCTGGAACAGGAGCGTGATTCAACGTTGCCGGATCAGCGGCCAGGGAACGATTCCTGATCCGCTGCCGCGAGCGGTTCTGGAGTGCGATTTCTCCCGACTGAACGACAAAATCGGGTATGATCAGCAGGCCTGACTGTGTTTATCCCCCGTTGCTTTTGATCTGTTCTGACATGACATATCCTATTGATCATATTCTCTCCCGGTTGCTGTCTGCGCTGTCTGACCACGACACGGTGATTCTCCAGGCTGAGCCGGGTGCAGGCAAGACAACCCGTGTGCCACTGGCTTTGCTGGCGGCTGAGTGGCTGAGCGACCGGCGTATTATCATGCTGGAGCCGCGCCGGCTGGCGGCGGTGCATGCGGCAGGCTACATGAGCCGCCAGTTGGGAGAAGAGCTGGGAACGACAGTCGGCTATACCATTCGCCATCAGCAGGTGGTGAGCAAGCAGACCCGGATTGAAGTCGTGACCGAAGGGGTGTTGACCCGACGGTTGCAGCATGATCCGAGTCTTGACGGAGTGGGGCTGGTCATTTTTGATGAATTTCACGAGCGGGCGCTGCAGGCCGATCTCGGCCTGGCCCTGGTCGGTGATGTGCGGGCGGCTCTGCGTGATGATCTGAAAGTGCTGGTGATGTCGGCGACGCTCGATGGCGCGGCGTTGTCGGACTATTTCGGAGGCTGCCCGGTGGTGGCCAGTGCCGGACGCAGCTATCCGGTGGAGGTGATTCATCTCGGCGATGATGGTGATCGACTGGAGATGCAGGTGTGCCGGGCGGTGCAGCGGGCGGTCGCGGAACAGACTGGTGACGTGCTCGTTTTTCTGCCGGGGGTGCGCGAGATCCAGCGCTGTCACAAGATTCTGGCCGGGCAGCTGGGTGCTCATGCCCTGGTCTTTCCTTTGTATGGAACCATGCCCATTGAGCAGCAACAGCAGGCCATTCAGCCGATGCCGCAGCGCAAGGTGGTGCTGGCCACAAATATTGCCGAAACCAGCCTGACTATTGACGGAGTCCGGGTAGTGATCGACAGTGGTCTACAGCGGCTGATGACTTTTGAGCCGCGGACCGGCATGAATCGCCTGGTGACGCGGCGAATCTCTCAAGCCAGCGCCCGTCAGCGTAGCGGCCGGGCCGGACGCACGGCGCCCGGGGTCTGTTACCGGCTGTGGTCACATCAGACCGAGACCGCCATGGTCGATTATGTGCCGCCGGAGATTCTGCGCAGTGATCTGACGGCTCTGGCCCTGGAATTGACTGCCTGGGGCGTGAACGAGGCGGACGCCCTGCCCTGGGTGGATGCGCCGCCGGTTGCCCATCTGAATGCCGCGTTCAGTCTGCTGCATCAGCTGGGAGCCATTGATGGGCAGCGTCGCCTGACGTCGGTTGGACGAACCATGATCCGCCTGCCGGTGCATCCCCGCCTGGCTCGGATGCTGGTGTCAGCGCAGAATGAGGCAGAGCGGTCCCTGGCCTGTCAGCTGGCTGTGATGCTGGAATCGCCACAGTGGTTCGGCTCCGGGCAGGGGGATACGGTGAGCGATAGCGATCTGTTTGACCAACTCGATCACTGGCAGCCTCATCGCAGGAAATCATCCCCTCCGGTTTCACCACTGGCGGACCAGAGCTATCGTCAGCTGTGCCAACGACTGGGTTGCGCGGCCACCACCGTTCCCAGTCGGGAGGCTGTTGCGATTGGCCGCCTGTTGATTGCGGCTTATCCGGATCGGGTGGCCCGGCAACGGGAAAGCAGCCGGGATCAGTTTCTGCTCAGCAATGGTCGCGGGGCGCGGTTGTCACCGCGTTGCCGGGTGCGTCAGCACCATTGGCTGGTGGCGGTGGATGTCGAGTTTTCCGTGTCCGGTGAGGCGTTTATTCATAGGGCATCAGCGCTGAATGAGCGGTGGTTGGACAGCCTGTGGCCACATTCCATCGAGTGGCAGAGGGAAACCCTGTGGGAAGACGCCAGTCAGCGGGTGGTGACGCGTGATGTGCGGCGCTGGGGGGCGTTAATTCTTTCCTCGCGCTCACGTGCGCTGGATGCGGAGCAGGCGCTGTCGATTTTGCTGGAACAGGTTCGCCTGAATGGCCTGGAGCGATTGAACTGGTCCAAACCGGCAGCCTGTCTGCTGCAGCGGATGCGCTTTGTCCAGCAGTATCAGCTGGTGGAACCATGGCCTGCGGTGGATGATGCGGCACTGCTGGATCGCCTGGACGACTGGCTGGGGCCGTGGCTCACGGGTTTGAGCCGTCTGGATCAGGTGTTAAGGCTGGATCTGGTGGACGCCCTGTCCAGTCTGCTGAGCCGGGCACAGCGGCAACAGCTGGATGTGTTGGCGCCGGAGCGATTGACGGTGCCCAGTGGCTCCCGGATCGCTGTGGATTACAGCAATTCTCAGCAACCCGTTCTGGCGGTGAAATTGCAGGAACTGTTTGGCTTGATGGATACTCCGCGGATTGGCGGCGGTCGGGTGCCGGTCCTGTTACATCTGCTGTCGCCGGCCCAGCGTCCCATGCAGACGACTGTCGACCTGGCCAACTTCTGGGCGACGACTTACACTGATGTCAAAAAGGAATTGAAAGGTCGCTATCCCAAACATCCGTGGCCGGATGACCCGTTACAGGCTCCGGCCCAACGGGGGGTGAAAAAAAAGGCGGACAGCCAAAAGGCTTGTGATCGCAAGAAATTTTGCTAACCTGTAGCATTCTGCCTCTTTTTACGCAACATAAGCTCCAGACTCGCACTGTTTTTCAGGGGAAAGGAACAATTATGTCACAGTGGTTTCTCAGTTATAACGGCCAACAGCAAGGTCCTTTCAGCCTGGCTGAGGCACAGGAGCAGGTGCGCCAGAACAGCGGTGGTTTTGCCTGGCGCGAAGGCTTTCCTGACTGGTTGCCTGTTGGCCAGATCGCCGAGCTGGCACCGCCCTCCGCTGTATTGGCACCGCCACCAAGTCCAGCTCCAGGAGGCGGCCGTCTCCAGTGTGATGAAATTGATTTTACCATCTATGGAACGGAGATGCAGTTTGTCGAAATCGAACTGGACCCGGGAGAGAGCGCCATCGCAGAAGCCGGGGCCATGATGTATAAGGAAAGTTCGATTGCCATGGAGTCGGTGTTCGGTGATGGCTCGCGTCAGGAGAGCGGTGGACTCATGGGCAAGCTCCTCGGTGCTGGCAAGCGGCTGGTGACGGGAGAGAGCCTGTTTATGACGGTCTTTACCCACCACGGTCAGGGCAAGGCCCGCGTGGCCTTTGGCGCGCCGTATCCGGGCAATATCATTCCTGTGTCACTGGCTCACCAGGGCGGCACTCTGATCTGCCAAAAAGATGCGTTTTTGTGCGCTGCACGCGGTGTTTCCGTGGGGATCCATCTGCAGAAAAAAATTCTCACCGGTCTGTTCGGTGGTGAAGGCTTTATTATGCAGAAGCTCGAAGGCGATGGCATGGCGTTTCTCCATGCTGGGGGCACCATCATTGAGCGCGAGTTGCGAGCCGGCGAGGAACTGCATGTGGATACGGGCTGTATTGTCGCTTACGAGCCGCAGGTGCAGTTCGATATCCAGCAGGCCGGCAGTATCAAGACCGCTCTGTTTGGTGGGGAAGGTCTCTTTTTTGCCCGTCTGCAGGGGCCGGGAAAGATCTGGCTGCAGTCGTTGCCATTTTCTCGCCTGGCCGGTCGGATGCTGCAGGCTGCCCCGCAGCGGGGTGGCAGCAAGGGGGAAGGTTCTTTGCTCGGTGGTCTTGGCAACCTGCTGAATGGTGATAACGACTAAGGTATGGGGCGAAGCAAGAGAGGCTCGTGCAACAAGAAAGGAGACTGTTTTTTTCATATGCTGAAGAGAGCAGGTTTAAAAAAAATAGGGGGCCTAACGACAGTTTTACTGATGCTGTTGTTGTGCGTTTTTACGCCTGCTGCGGTCCAGGCTTTCTCGTTTTCCGACTATGAGCAGCGCCAGCAGCGCGAAGAACAGGACGTTGTGGAGGCGCGCCGACAACGTCTGGCAGATTTACGCTCAGCGCCTTGCTCCGCACGCTTGAAAAATCAGACGATTGCGTTTGTTCTGTATGAGGATCACAATGGCACCTTTTTTCTCAGATCCGGGCGTGAAAACGGCGCCGTGGCCAGTGTGATCAACAGCAAGCTGAGTCAGTTGGGTCTGAAAACCCTGACTCAGAAGGAGATTGAAGGCCGCATTGCCGATGCCGAAGCCCAGGCGTTTCTCGCCAATGACATGGATGCTGCAGCGAGTGCGGCGCAGCGCCTGCGGGCCCGGTTCATGCTCAAAGGCCAGGTGATCACCCAACGGCAACTTAATCCCGTGGTGGGGATAGACGAAGTAAGTGTCACTTTGGTCCTGACCCTGTTGGATGATACGGGCCGGACCCTGTCTCATGTGCGGGTGGCTGAAACCGCTTTTTCTGACAGTCGCGTCGAGGAGGCGCTGTTAAAACTTGTCGAGGTGCAAGGCGAACAGGCGATCATTGAGCTGTATCATGCTTTTTGCCGGCAGGAAGGATAGGGCGATGACCGCTTTAAGGTGCTGGTGGGCCGTTTTTTTTATGGGTTTTTCTATCCTGCTTGGAGGGCTGGCGGTCGCCGAACCGGCACGGACTCTGGTGGTTTCCGCCGAAGGCCTCGCTGATCCCGACGCGGAAATCTACCAGCGCGACCGTGGGCTGCTCATCGATGATTTGCGCGAAGATGCGCGTCGGCAGGTGGTAGAAAAAGCTGTGGGGGTTCTGGTGGACAGCGCGACGCTGGTGGAAAACTACGCTCTGGTCCAGGACCGGGTGTTGACCCATTCCAAGGGCCTGATCAAGCGCGTCATCAAAGAGAGTTCCCCTTTTCGCGGTGAAGACGGCTTTATGCACCTGCTGCTCAAGGCCGAGGTCTATCTCTCCGATATCCGCTCTTCCCTCAATGATTTGAGCCGCACCTCGCGGGTGGCTCTGATCCGTGAACATGGCAATCCGCGAATCGAAGTGAACGTCAAGGTGCGGGATGCGGACCGTGCCTCGTCCACCCAGGCCGAGCGTTCATTTATCGCTGAAAATGTACTCAAGGAGCATTTCAAGGCATTCGGTTACCGCGTCTGGTCCCAGGGGCAACAGGGAACGGACAGCGCGGATTTTGCCATTTTGGGTGAAGCGCGTTTTAAGCCGCTGTCTGTGCACCTGAAAGCATCGGGGCTGACGATTGTCAAGCATGTTCTCACCAGTTGGTCGGTCAAGTGTTTGGATTTGCGTTCAAAAGAAGAGATCTATTTCAATAATCAGATTCCCCAAGGAAAAAGCTGGAACGATGAAGATGCGGCCCTGGGCGATATCGGGCGCTTGATCGGTGAAGAATTCAGTCAGGACTTTTTTGCCGATTATTTGTTGGAGCCTTCGAAGATTTTCCGTCTGCTGGTGACGGGTTTGCCGGATTACGATACGGCGACCCTGTTGAAAAAAGAACTCATCGGTCTGCGGCATGTTCTGAATGTGGACCTGCGCGAGTTTAACGCCAAGGGGGAGAGCCTGTTTGAAATTGATTTCAGCGGTGGCCGGCAGAATTTCATGTCGGCGGTCAACACCTCCCTCGTTGTTCCATTAAACCGGAAAATGGACGCGGAACTGTTTTCTCTGGTGTCGGCGAAAGGGGATAGCGTCGTCTTGAGCTTCACCCCACCCGCGCAGGATGTCGCGCCGGAAGCCTTATTTGAAAAACAGTTGCCCGCCTCGTTGTATGCGGCAACTCCCGAGCGTTTACAGGCGTTGATCAAAGATGATTCTACCCGTGAAAAACTCCGTGATTTAAACCTGCTGGCGGACAGCACGGTACGGAAGGAGACAACATCGGCAACAAGTCAGGTTCGTGATTTTTAATGGTGTGACAAGAGAGGAGAAGAAAGAATGAATTTACGTCAATGGGGTTCTCTATTGCTGGTCCTTTTTTTAGGGGCGTGTGTCCCGGTTATGCAGTCTTCGCAAAAGGCCAACCAGGTGGCGGATGAGGCCATGTATCAACCGATCCAATACGCCAATAGCTGCAAACGCGGACCGGCATTGATTGTTTTGCCCGGCCAAATCAAGAGCAACAATGCCACCTTCCGGGAGAAAATTAGCGATAATAATATTGCCGACTTCGGCGAACTGGAGTTGGGCAATGCCAATTTTGGCGTCCTGGAGCGTACGGATATCGGTCCCATGCTCAACGAAATCAAACTGGCCGTCAGCATGGGCGACCCCACCGCATTGCAGAAATTCAAGCGCGGCAAGTTCAAGTCGACACGCTGGTTTGTCACCTTTGACGTGTTGAAAGCAGAAAAGGTTGCCGAAGCTTCGTCGGGGTTTGACGGCAATGCTGCCGGGAAGATTTTCGGTGCTCTGGTTGGTGGTAAGACCGGTTATGTCGGTAACGTCGCTGTTTCATCCACTCATATGGGTGATAGTGCCGGAATCTGGATTGTGGGCATGCGTTACAAGGTGGTCGATGCGTCAACCACGGAGCAGGTCAGCACCGGTTACTACGAGCAGAAGATGGAAGTGGGCAAGCAGGGAACCTCTTTCCTGGGTGTTTCCGGAAGCGAGAGCAAGATGGTAACGCTGGACAGCCTTGTTCAACGTCTGGTTCAGGAATGTGTCAGCGACATCGATCGTAAGAAGTAAGTCAAGGATAAAGGAGAGGATTCATGGCCAGTGCAAGGGCTCGTCACATCCTGGTGGCGAGTGAAGAACAATGCCGCGAGCTGAAAAGCCGGATTGAAGAGGGGAAGATCGATTTCGCCAAATGCGCCAAAAAACATTCCCAGTGCCCCTCTGGGCGCAAGGGGGGCGATCTGGGGGTGTTTTATCCCGGACAGATGGTCAAGGAATTCGATGAAGTGGTGTTTAGCGGTAACGTCGGGGTGGTCCTTGGGCCGGTAAAAACCCAGTTTGGGTATCATCTCATTGAAGTGACAGAGCGATCCTGATTCTTTATGGCGAGAGATCTCATTTCCTTTATTTCAACTCTGGGGCTGTTCTGGCGTTGTTGGTCAGAAGCTTAAGAAAAGGAAGCGATGTCGCTATTTCCTTCTGTTGGCAACCATCAAAGCTTTAACGCTGGTCGTGTTTTTTTGTGTATGGCCGCCAGCTACTTTTGGGGGGCCTTTAACGACAATTTTTACAAACAGGCAGCGTTGCTGGTGGCGGTGACGCTTGGGATGGCGGGGATTCAGGGACGGGCCACCATGCTGTTTGCTCTACCGTTTCTGCTTTTTTCTGCCCTCGGGGGCTGGCTGGCAGATCGCTACAGCAAAAAATCGGTGATCGTTGCAGTCAAGGTGCTGGAGCTGTTGGCGGTTCTGCTGGGTGCGGTCGGGCTGGTCGAGCTGCGCTGGAATCTAATTCTGGCCATGGTTTTTCTGCTGTCTCTCCAGTCGAGCCTGTTTGGCCCGGCTCTGAACGCGGCACTTCCTGAGCTTTATCCACCCCAGGCCATCACTCTCGTCAATGCTCGTCTGAAGTTGATAACCACCCTGGCCATTCTGATCGGAATCGCCCTGGCCGGGGTGGTTTTGGATAGCGGAGGCGGTCCACTGGCCGTGAGTGGGCGCCAGCTGGTTGCCGTTTGTGCGTTGTTTGCTTCAATAATGGGTCTGCTGGCGAGTCTGGGCATCCATCGTTTTCCCGCTCAGAAAAGTCATGCCCCTTTCCCCTGGCGTGGCCCGGTCCAGTCCATGGCGGATCTGTGGCATCTGCGCAGTGATCGGCTACTGGCCCTGGCCATCGCCGGAGCGGGCTTTTTTTATTTTCTGGCTTCGCTGGTGGTTCTGCAGATCAATGTCCTGGGAATTCAGCAGTTGGGGTACAGTTCCAGTCGCACCAGCCTGCTGGGGGTTTGCCTGGTGGCCGGAATCTGTGCCGGTGCGTTCCTGGCGGCCCGCCTGACAAGCATCAGGTGCTGGACGCCGGTTCTGGCGCCGGCCCTCCTCGGGTTGACCCTGGGACTTGTCGTGGCGGGGCTGTCGCCCGCTGTTGCGGGTCTTTGGCAGCTTCCTGTTCTTTCCTCCGCTCTGGCCATTTCCGGGGCCTGCGGCGGGCTGTTTCTGATCCCCCAGTCGAGTTTTATTCAGGTGCGCCCGCCAGCCCCTCAGCGTGGCAAGGTGATTGCCGCGGCCAATTTTTGTGCTTTTGGTGGCATTTTGCTGTCGGGGCAGCTGTTTACTTTTCTTGATCAGCGATTGTCTCCTGCCCAGGGTTTGCTTCTGTCTGCTGGCCTGGCGCTGGTGGCGGCGGCGAGTGTGTTTGCCGTAGTGAAGACTGTTGCCGATTAGCTTTCCAGTTGTATGCTTTTCCCGCCTTCTCACCAACCTTTCTTGATCTCATGTTGTTATCGGCGGGTAAGGCTGGTGTTGCAGTCTGCTTGACACCCCTGAACGAACGCGTATTCTAAAAAAATCATGTATTGCCAGGACTGGTCTGTTGATGTGCCACAGAGTCTGTCCGTTTTCTGAAGAAAGGGAAGAGATGTTTACAGGGGTTCATTGTGTTGCCTATCTGTCTCCAGCTGGAACAACGCGTCGGGTCGCCGAGCGAATTGTCAGGGCGTTGCAGCAGCAGGGCATCGATCCGTTTGTGCTTGATCTGGCCTGCCGCAACAAGCAGTTTTATGCACAGGGGGAGTCGTGCTGTCTGTGGTTGGGGTCTCCGGTTTACGTTGACCACGCTCTGCCCCAGGTTCAGCGTTTCATCCGTGGCCTGCCTGAGGGCGAAAGCTTTTACGCCGTGCCCTACGTAACCTGGGGGGCGGTGTGCAGTGGTGTCGCCCTGCCGGAAATGACGCAGGAGCTTCAGTCGCGCAGGTGGCGGACGGTTGCCGCAGCCAAGGTGTTAGGACAGCATTCGTCCCTGTGGCGCAGCGCCGAGCCGTTGGCGGCGGGACATCCGAATGAAGAGGATCTTCTGCTGATTGACCAGTTGGTTGCGGGAACGCTGGAAAAACTGAAACAGGCTGACGTTGTGCCACTGGCCGAGCAGACGTTGCATTACCTGCCGGGAGATCAGGAGCAGCAGTCCTGGCAGAAAAGCCTGGCCAAGGCGATTGCGCTTCAGAGTCCTCATCAGCCTGACCACCAGCGCTGTATCCGCTGCGGGGGGTGTTTGCTTTCCTGCCCGGTCGGGGCGCTGGTGTGGCGGGATGATTATCCCCATGTCGAGGAAAACTGCATCCGTTGTCACCAATGCACCCGCATTTGTCCCCAGAAGGCATATCCCTACGATGCCGATGCCGTTGAGGCGCGGATTAGAGGCTTTGCTGCGGCCAGCCGCGAAGAGAAGTGCACGCAAATCTTCCTCTAGCCCCTGCACCGATGGCTGGATGGTGGCAAAGCAGGAGCCTCATCGTCGGTGGGGTGGTGGTTCGGGGCGATCAGTCGATGCGTGAAAAGGGAAATGCCGGGTTGCGCAGCCATTCTTCGGCATCGTGACGGCTACAGGGTTTTCCACTCAGGTAGCCCTGAATCGCGTCACAGTTCAGCTGTTTCAACAACTGAAGCTGTTCGAGTTCCTCAACCCCTTCGGCGACCGTTTCCAGGTCGAGGTCATGCGCCAACCGGATGACTGCATCGGAAATTTTTTCCGCGCTGCGTTGTTCGGTGATATTGCGGATCATTGAGCGATCGAGTTTGATCGTATCGACGTCGAACTGCTGAAGATAGGCCAGGGAAGAATAGCCGGTTCCGAAATCGTCAATCGAGATGGTGATACCCAGCCGTTTCAGTTTCTGAATTCGTTCAATTGCCAGCTGCGGATCCTCCATCAGGCTGGTTTCTGTGATTTCAATACAAAGTGTACTCGGGGGGATGCGCCATCGGCTGAGGCTGGCGGACAACTCGTCGATAAAGTCTTCTGTCACAAACTGCTGCGGTGCCATATTGACGGAAAGACGCAAGCCCATGCTTCCTACGGCGGGATATTGCTCGAGCCAGTGTGCCAATGTCTGGCAAGCGCGTTCAAATATGATCCGTCCTAACGGAACAATGAGGGCGCGGCGCTCGGCCAGGGGAATGAAGCAGGAGGGCGCAATGCTTCCCATGTCCGGGTGTTGCCAGCGCACCAACGCCTCAAAGCCTTTCAGTTTCCGCTCAGTCAGGTTCCAGATCGGTTGAAAGTGCAGTTCAAACTGTTCCGGGCTGTGCAGGGCCTCTCCCAGTGCTTTTTCCAGGCGCTCCTCTTCCTGATATTGTTGATCCAGAATCTCGTCGTAGAGCAGAAATTTGTCGGTGGGGTTGTTCTTCTTGACGGTCCGCAATGCCAGGTCAACTTTATGCAGCAGCTTGGAGACGCTGTCGTTTTCGCAGCGCACTGCGCCGATGCGTGCTTCGACACTCAGGCAGGTGCCCTCCAGGCAGATGGTCTGAAACAGGTGCTCATAGAGTTGCGGTGCAAAATCGCCCGGTGTCTGATCGTTGGTGAACTCAATGACCAGAATGAACTCGTTGCCGCTCAGTCGTGCTGTAAGCAGGGGCAGCGGACTGACGGTCTGCATGCGCCGGGCAATGGTTTCCAGCAATTGGTCTCCTCGTTTATGGCCATACAGTTCGTTGATCCGTTTGAAGCGGTTGATGTCGATCATGAACAGCCATCGTGTTCCCCGGCCGGGTTGTCCGAGGATATTTTCCAGCTGTTCCGATGCGTTGTAGCGATTGGCCAGCCCGGTGAGAGCGTCGTAGTGGGCCAGCCATTGCAGCCGTTTTTCCGCTTGCAGGCGCTGGGTGATTTCTTTCGCCATAAACAATAGGGTCGGCCCCGGTGTCTGGGGCAGTGTAATGGGGGCCAGCGACACGTCGAAGTCGCGCAACGGCATCCCCTCGGCGCAGAAGGTCATGTCAAACCGGCACTGAGATGTGTGGTCGTGGACGATGCTTTCAACGGCAGCTTTAAACTGTCGTTGTGAGTTTTCGTCCAGCAGGTCGAGGGGGAAGTTGCGTGGCAGGGGGCCAGCCAGTTCCTGAAGGGTGGTTTGCCACATGCTGTTTGAAATCAGGATCTGCCCTTGGTGGTTGAAGAGTACCACCAGCAGCGGGGCATTTTCCAGTGCGATGCGGAACCGTTGCTGGGTTTCACGCAGGTGGGTCTCAGCCGTTCGGCATTGGCTCAGCATCTGGTTGGCCGCCTGAGCGATTTCGGCAAATTCATCAAACGCCGGCGCCTCCAGCTTAATGGCCTGATTGCAGTTCACCGCCTGCGTCAGAGCGCTGTTAAGCTGATCGACGTTACTGCGGATTGCCAGGGACAGATGGCGACTGATGAGCCACAGCAGGAGGACCAGCGCCAGAATGAGCAGGCCATTCTGCCACAGTTGCCGGCGCAGGACCTCCTGCAGTTCGAGCGCCGAACGGGCGGCGTTGCGTTCTACGTACTCAAGGTTGATGCCGGCACCAACGTACCAGTTCCAGCCCGCGATCGATAGGCAGTAGCTGATCTTCCGGTAGTTGCCCTGTCCCAGGGCGCCGGGCATCCGGTAGCTGACGAAATCGCCGCCGCGTTGGGCTGCGCGAATCAGCTCCTTGACAACAAACAGGCCATCGTGATCCTGAATGTTGAGGACATTCTGACCCTTGACCGGTCCGAAGAGGGAAATGCCATTGTAGTCGGCGCCGAAAAGACTCAACGGTGCATCCAGCGCAAGGTGGTCAAGTTTTTCGATGATTTCCTGCTGCAGCTGTGATTCGAAGCTTTCCGGGTACTCTCCGGTTCCGATCAGGCAGTCGAGCGGAGCAAAGTAACGCACATAGGCGATCTTGCGGTGATCCCAGCGGGTCGATCCCGGTTGGCTGATCCGGTAGGTGCAGTAGCCCTCGCCCGCCGTCTGGCAGAGACGGATCATCTCTCGCACGTAGTAAATGCCGTCCTGGTCCTTCATGTCGAGCATATCGTGACCTTCGAACTCGGGATGGTCGGCGAATAGCAGCTCGGTGCCGTCGCGGCGGGTGGCGAACAGATAGCCACGGCCGTGACTGAAGCGCATCGGGCGCAGGGCTTCGATTACCAGTCGGGTCAGGGCGGACTGGTCAAGCTGGTCGTGGTACAGGTCGACGAGGTGTTGCGCGTTGAGAATCGCCTGATCGACCACCTGTTTCAGGCGCACTTTCAGCTGCTCTTCAGCGCTGGTTTTTTCATCCTGAATCCAGCGTTGGAGAAATTCTGCCCGCTGGCGGATCTGGCCTTTGGCCTGCTCGAGAAATTCCTGCTCGATTTGCCGGGTGCGCTGTTGAAACTGGTTCTGGTAGCTGGCAAGGGAATAAAAGGAGAGCAGGGATGCTGCACCCAGGATGAACAGCAGATTCCAGCGCGACAGAACGCTGCGCAGAGAGCCTCTGCGGCGACTGGCTACGCGCAGCGCAACCAGAAGCAGAATTGCGGGGATTAATCCGAAGATCCAATGGCCTGGTGTTGGTATCACTGCCCTGTATATCTCCATAAGAGAAGAGGATTCCACTATAAACCAAATTTTCTTGCCTATAAAGCAAACCTTTGAGATTAAGATGACATGGCCCTGCGATCTGGGCATTGTCTTTTTTTCGGGGAAGGAGCGGGTGTGAATCCACAAACCTTGACGATCGATCAGCTGGTGGCTCTGTTTGCCGCCATCTTTGTTGTCAGCAGCCTGTGCCAGTGGCTGGCCTGGCGGGTCAAACTGCCGGCGATTATTTTTCTGCTGCTGACGGGTATTCTGGCGGGGCCGGTGCTGAAGCTGGTTTCTCCGGATACGCTGCTGGGGCCGTTGCTGTTCCCTTTTGTTTCACTTTCCGTTGCCGTGATCCTGTTTGAAGGCAGTCTGACGCTGCGTTATCGCGAGATCGGGGGGATGCAGCGGGTGGTCCGCAATATGGTTTCCTTTGGCATGCTGGTGACCTGGGGCGTGACCACTGTGGCAACGCGACTGGCGCTGCATCTGAGCTGGGAGCTGTGCTTCCTGTTCGGGGCTATTTCGGTGGTGACGGGACCGACGGTCATTGCCCCTATGCTGCGTACCGTGCGACCGACACAGTCCGTTTCCAGCATCCTGCGCTGGGAAGGCATTGTCATCGATCCGATCGGTGCTTCGCTGGCGGTTCTGGTTTACGAATTTGTTGTTGCCGGAGGAGGGCAGGACGCGCTGGGGCATACTCTGCTGACCTTTGCCCGGATTATCCTGGTCGGTTTCTCTCTGGGTGCCGTCGGAGGCTATGCGTTTGGCCGGGTGCTGCGTCAGCACTGGCTGCCGGAGTATCTGCACAACGTGACCACTCTGGGGCTGGTGTTTGGCAGTTTTGCCCTGTCGAACCTGTTGCAGCCGGAATCGGGGCTGGTGACGGTGACGGTGCTGGGGCTCTGGTTGGCCAACATGCCCGGTGTCGACATGGAAGAAATTCTCGACTTCAAGGAAAGTCTTAGTATTTTACTGATTTCACTGCTGTTTATTGTGCTGGCCTCGCGGCTTGACTTTAATGATTTCAAGCAGCTTGGGTGGTCGGCGGTGTGGGTGTTTCTGGCCATTCAGTTTCTGGCCCGGCCGCTCAATATCATGGTCTCGACGGCTGGTTCGACCCTGCGTTGGCCGGAGCGCCATCTGCTGGCGTGGATTGCCCCGCGCGGTATTGTCGCCGCGGCGGTCTCAGCCCTGTTCGCCATGCAGCTACAGCAGCAGGGCTATGCCGGGGCAGACTTGCTGGTGCCGCTGACTTTTCTGGTGATTATCGGTACGGTTCTGCTCCAGAGTGCTACCGCGCGGCCGATTGCCCTGTGGCTGGGTGTTGCGGAGCCGGAGCCGCGCGGGTGTCTGCTGATTGGTGCCAATCCCGTGGCCCGTGCGATCGGCCGGGCACTGGTCGATAACGGTTTTCGTGTGATGCTGGCCGATTCCAGTTGGGATCATGTGTCGAAGGCGCGGATGGAGAGTCTGCCGACGTACTTCGGCAATCCGATTTCGGAACACGCGGATCGCCATCTGGACATGGTCGGAATCGGGCGCATGCTGGCCCTGTCTGCGCGGGAAGAACTGAATATCAGTGCCGCCATGCACTACCGCATTGATCTTGGCGTTGACAATATGTTTATTCTGCAGACCCGGCCGGGGCAGCAGGTGGCGGCCAAGCATCAGATGGTCGATCGGCGGCGCGGGCATGTACTGTTCGGGCCGGAGGTGACGTACGGATTGATGAAGGGGCGCCTCGAGCAGGGGTACGAAGTTCATACCACCAAATTAACTGAAACCTTTACGTTTGAACGTTGGCAAGCACAGCAGGTGGGCGAAGTCATTGCCCTGTTCGCCATTGATCGCAAGCGCAACCTTCGCCTGTTCAGCCCGGATCGTGAGATCCGTCCTCTGGCCGGCTGGCAGGTGGTGAGCCTGGTGCCCCCGGATTTCTGTCCTCTGGCGCGATCGAAAGCAAACTGAACCCGGTGCCACTGGTCGGGTCAGCTTCGTTTTCTGTTCAGTCTGTACCAGAAAACCAGTCCACCCAGCAGGGCCAGTCCAGTCAGGATAAACAGGTGCCGGGTGGTGAGCTGAAACCAGTGCCATCCGGCGCCGCCCCAATAGCCGGTCAGTGGATAAAGGAGCCCCCAGAGCAGGCCGCTGGTCACCGAATAGAACAGAAACCGGCGGGGATGCATGTGCAGGCTGCCGGCGATGAACGGCACGAACCCGCGCAGCGGACCAAGAAAACGGGCGATAAACAGACTTTTGCCACCATGAGCGGCAAAGAACAGTTCGGCCCGGCGCAGCGAGCGGTGGTAGCGGCTGTGGGCCAGCCTGCGGGCTACCTGTTGCCCGTTTCGGGTGCCGAGCAGGTAGCTGATCTGGTCGCCGATCATGGCCCCGCATGCCGCAGCGAGGCAGATAAGGGGAAGATTGCCGTGGCCGGAAAAAGCCAGCGCGCCAACGCTGATACAGAGGACGCTCCCGGGGACAAACAGCCCGAGGACGGGGATGCCTTCAGTCAGCGCAACCAGCAGGATAGCCAGATAGTAGGACGGCCCGCTGGCAAGGTGTGAGAGGGTGTCGGTCAGCCAGGTTTCCATGAACCAATGCAATAACGCACTCTGCTCGAAATAGCAAACCCTGCTTTGAGATCAAGCAGGGTTTGCTGTTCCGGTGCGATCAATGGCGGCCCCGTTGCTCAGCTGAAGGGCTGGGTGAGCCCGTTTCCTCCTGTGAGACGATCAGTATTCTGTCTCCTTTGTGGAATCGGGACGAGGGTGATGTGATCCTGACCACGATCCGGTCCGGGCGCTCCCCGGTGACAATTCCTTCCGTTTCCTTGCACCATCCCGGTGATGAAAGCAGGGTCAGTGTCCACAGCAAGAGGCAGATTTTCATAATGGCCTCCTTGACGGGTGGTTGCGCCGCAGATCCCGGCTACTTGATGTGGCACTCGTTGCATTTTACCGGAAGACCTGTTTGGCCTTTTGCGCTTTCTGCTTTATGGCAGGCCAGACAGAGTCCGTGTCCCTGGTCTTTGTTTTCGATGGCGATTCTGGCAGGTTCTCCCTGATGGCAGGCCGTGCAGGTGAGTTTTTCTCCGTGAGCTTTGTGGTCGAAGTGTACGGTTCCTTTGCCCTGATACTGATACTGGTCTGCGGCCAGGGACAGTGTTGCCGTGGCAACGATCATCAGCAGTGCAAGAACGGTTCGGTGTGTGGTGGATTTTTTCATGCGACCTCCTCTGTGTTTGAATGGTGAGAAACCAGATATGGCGGAAGGGGTATGGCCCTGTGCCGTTATCTGCTGTTGTAGCGGACAAATGGCTACCCTGCATTCGACATCCATCGATGTGTCACCCGATGTCGGCCTGTTTTTCTGTCGTGTCAACAGGTTAGCGCTCCGCGGCTACAGGCGGGCGGCGGGGCGATCTTGCCTTTTGTTCAGCGATCTGCTAGCTTCAGGGCGCAAAAGAAATTTCTGAGCTCGTTAACGCACAGCGTGCCGGAGAAGGTCGATGGCCGATCGTGAAGTGTTTATGGCCCGTGGTGACGGGACTGTTATGGTGGATGGTGATGTCGCCCGGCGGTTGCGTGAAGAGCAGAATCTGACCCAGCTCTATGTGGCCAAGGTTGTCGGCGTTACAACCGATACAATCTCGCGCTGGGAGAATAACCGCTATCCGACCATTAAAAGGCAGAATGCCGAGCGACTGGCCGAAGCACTGGAGGTCCCTCTTGAAGCGCTGATCCGCTCGTCGGGAGAGGGCGAAGAGGCCCCATCGGCTGCCTGCGGGTCTTTCTTCCGCTGGTGGATGGTGTGGGTGATTCTGGCTGTGCTGCTCGCGCTGGTCGCTGTCTGGTATCTGCTGGTTCCGCCTTCCTCCCTTCAGGCACAGCGCCTGCTGCCCAGTTATGTTGCTCCAGGGGCTGTTTTCCCGGTACGCTTGCGCATCGACGGGACGTCGCAGCGCATTGTGGTGCGTGAGGTTCTGCCGCCGGGTTGGCAGTTGGTCGGAGCGGAACCTGTTGCCGACAGCTATGATCAGAAGACGGGGCTGGTGCGCTGGATGCTGTCTCTGAATGGCCAACCGCAGTGGATCAGCTATCTTGTCGCCGTGTCTGCGACGGCCCCGCTGGGCCAGTTGCAGGCTTTTGGTGGTGAGGTGGTGGCTCATGCGACAACGGATCGCGAGCGTGTGGGTTTTCTCGGTGCCGACCAGCTGGTCATTGCCCGCGTTCACTGGGCCGATCTGGATGGCAACCTGCTGATTGATGATGATGAAATTCTTGAGGCCGCGGCTATTGCCGAGGGAGCACCCCGGCTGGCCGTTGATCTTGACAAGGTGGAGTCGCTCTGGGTCGAAGAGGGGTACCACTGGGATGATCCCCGCTCTGCTTTTGTCCCCGGTAAAAGCACAAACAGCCCGTAGGTCTGATTGAGAAATGTACCTCTTTTCGCGTGTCAAGCTGTCAGAGATGATCTATACTCCGCACTGACTTAGACGTGATAACGATTATTCCCCTGATGTGAGCGTAGCATGGATCGTGTACTGAAGATGGTGGCGTCGGAGATGTCCGACGTTGAGCAGCAGTTCAAAAAAGATCTGGATTCCGATGTCCTGTTGATTCGCAAGGTCGGCGAATATGTGCTGGCCAGTGGTGGCAAGCGCATGCGTCCGATGCTGGTGGTTCTGTCTGCCCGTTTGGCCGGCTATGCCGGCCAGCAGCACGTGGGGGTCGCCAGTGTGGTTGAATTTATCCATACGGCCACCCTGCTGCACGATGATGTTGTCGACGGAGCGGAATTGCGCCGCGGAGCTGTCTCTGCCAACCGGGTGTGGGGCAATGAGGCGTCGGTGCTGGTTGGCGATTTTCTGTTTGCCAAGTCCTTTTCCATTATGGTGCGAGCGGGAAGTCTGCCCATTCTCCAGGCGTTGTCCGATGCCACAACCATGATGGCAGAAGGGGAGGTCCAGCAGTTGATCAATACCTGCGATCTGGATCTGAGCGAAGAACGCTACATGCAGGTGGTGCGTGAAAAGACCGCTGTGCTGATTGCTGCCGCCTGTCGCTGTGGAGGCATTCTCGGCGGCCTGTCGGCCGAGAAAGAGCAGGCCTTGCATGATTTTGGCATGGATCTCGGGATCGCTTTTCAGTTTATGGATGATGCCCTTGATTATGTGGCGGATCAGGAAGAATTCGGCAAGGCCTGCGGGCACGATCTGGAAGAGGGCAAGATGACCATGCCGCTGATCGAGGCCCTGCGCCACTGCAGTGCGCAAGAGCGAGAAATGGTCAGCGATATTGTCGAGGAAGACACTTTGAGCGATGAGGACCTGCAGAAGGTCATTGCGCTGATCAACCGTTATGACGGAATCGGTTATACGCGTCGTCGTGCTCAGGAGCTGGTAGAACAGGCGAAACAGCATCTGCAGCTGTTTGAAGAGTGTGAGGTGCGTCAGGCCCTCGAGATTGTTGCTGACTACGTGGTCAGCCGGAATAAGTAACGACGGGTTCTTTTTACGTTTCGTATTTTCACCGAATGGGTGCGTGAAATGCCTCTTTTGACTCGGGACTTTAATGAGTTGAAAGGGGCATTGCTGTTTTATCGGGCTGATTTAAGCCACATTCGACGGGTGGTCAAGTTGGAACAGTATCTGCAAAGCGTTTGTCTTCATCTGCGATTTCGGGCCCCTGATCGGAAGAGAATGCCATGGAAACAGAAGAACTCGTCCACGAAAGTCAGTTTGTGTTTTGTGATAAAGATTATCGGATTACGATCTATCGCCGTGTTCGCGATGGCTACGTGGCGAAAACCGAGTTTTCCGAGGATGATCTGATTATCAATGACGGGCCGGATCTGGATCTGCTGCTGGAGCGTCATCGCCGTTTGCTGCCGCTGGCTATTTTGTCACGCCAGATGCGGCCGGGGAAAAAGCGCGATTGATCGAATTTCGCTTCAAGCCATCTAAAGCGTCAACATGAAACAGCCGTCCTTCTCTGACAGAGGAGGACGGCTGTTTTTTATTGGTGCGTGACCAGATGGGGCTGGCCTCAGGATTTCCGGTTATTCTTCTGCCTTGTCGGCGGGCTTCAGCCGGCTTGGGCGGCGGGGTGCCCGTCGTTTCGTTTTTTCCGCTGTGCCGGGCTCCTCCGTGACCGAAGCCACCTCATCGTTTGCCGCGGCGGCCGTCGAGCGGGTGCGGCGTCGGGGTGCCTTTTCGATATCTTCGGAGCTTTCTTCCGTTTTGGTGCGGGTCCGGCGGGTGGTGCGGCGCTTCGGTTTTTCCTCTTCCGCTTCCCCCGGCGTTTCGCCCGTCGTGGCGGGCCCCTCGCTGGTGCTGTCGGCCTCGGTTTTTGTCTTGGCCGTTCGCCGTGTGCGGCGCCGGGGTCGTTTAGCCTCCCCGTTTTCACTCGGCTCGCCGGAAGGTGGTGTCGCTGGCGTGCTGGTCGTTAATGGCGCCGTTACGGCTTCCTCAGCGGTTTGCACAGCGTCCTCAGTTTTGGTCGCGGTGGCAGCTTTTTTTGCTGCCGGTTTACGGCGGCGGGGGGGACGCCGCGCTGTCAATTTCTCGGGCGTATCCTTGGCGACCTCGTTGTCAATCTCCGCCGAGGCTTCAGATTTCAAGGCTTGAGACGACGTGGTCTGCTGCGGGGACTCCGGCGCCGTTCCGGCTGTTACGGGTGTTACGGGTGGCGGGGAGATTCCACTCTCGCCCGCACTGGTTTCATTCTGGTTGTCAGCGGCTTCCGGAGCAGGCAGGGACAGCCCTGCTGATGACTTGCGCCGGGAGCGGCGTGAACGGCGGGAGCGTGATTTTGTCGGTGGGTTCTCGCTTGTCCCCTCGACGGCTTCTGTGGCCGGATCTGTTTTTTCTGGGGGGAGTTCAGCCACGACGACGACTTCTTCTGCGGCGGGTGCCGGCAGGGCCTTGGCGCGTTCAACCAGGTTGACATCGACCAGCGCCTTGCGGCCGTTCTGCTCTTCACGGGTCTCTTTGGTGGCGCGGATAAACTCGATTTCACTCTGGTCTGGCAAATAGTTGATGTCGGGACGTATAAGGATTCGCAGCTGGTAGCGCTGTTCAATGTCGTGGAGTTCGCGGCGTTTGTTGTTCAGCAGGTAGGTCGCGACGTCGACGGCAACTGTACCGACGACCTGTTCAATCTGGCCTTTGGCGGTCCCGGCCTGGATGCGGCGCAGTAGCGACAGCGCCCGTGCTTCTTCGCTGCGGATTCGCCCCGTTCCCTGACAGTGCGGGCAGGGACGACTTGATGCCGCATCGAGGTTGGGCTTGATGCGTTGACGGCTCATTTCGAGCAGGCCGAACTGGCTGCTGACGTGGCCGATGGTGACGCGCGCCTTGTCACTTTTCAGGGCCTGCTTCAGGGCTTTTTCGACTTCACGGGCGTTTTTACGCTGGCGCATGTCAATGAAATCGATGACGACCAGCCCGCCCATGTCACGCAGCCGCAATTGGCGGGCAATTTCCACTGCCGCTTCGTGGTTGACGCGGAACGCAGTCGCTTCGACGTCCTGTTCGCCGGACATCTTGCCGGAGTTGACGTCGATGGCTACCAGGGCTTCGGTCTGATCCAGCACGATCGAGCCGCCGGAGGGCAGATTGACGGTATTGCTCGAGAGCTGGGCAATCTGCTCTTCAATCTGGTAGCGGGAAAAAATCGGTCGTCGCTCCTGATGCAGCTTGACCAGATTGACGTAATCCGGCATGACCGCCATGAAGAAGTCGCGGGCCTGCTGGTAAACATCGCGGTCGTCAATGAGAACTTCGTCAATATCGGGTGTGAAATAGTCGCGGATACAGCGCAAAACCAGACTGGATTCCTGATAGATCAGAGCCGGGGCTTTTGCCGTCTTGGCGTGTTCGAGGACGCTGTTGTAGATTCCGAGCAGATAGTCGAAGTCGCGCTTGAGTTCCTCGGGGGGCTGGTCGATGGCGGCGGTGCGAATGATGTAGCCCATGTTGTCCGGCAGCTTGAGCTGCTCGAGGGCTTTTTTGATGTTCCGCCGGGTTGGCTCGTGCTCAATCTTGCGCGAGATGCCACGTGAGGAGCTGTCCGCCATCAGGACCATGTAGCGACCAGCCAGTGACAGCTCTGTTGTCAGAGCGGCTCCCTTATTGCCGCGCTCTTCCTTGACCACCTGAACCAGCAGCTTCTGGCCGCGTTTAAGAATCTCGGTAATGGGAGGACGGCGGCGACGGGGGCGTGCCTGCTTTTTTTCTTCTGTTTTTTCGTCGCTGGTCGTTTCCAGCTCTTCGTCAGAGGGCAGAGTTTCCTCTTCTGTTTCGTCGGGATGATCTTCCATCTCCTCTTCTGTCGCCGCAGGCCACAGTGATGGATGGATGTCGCCGATCTGCAGAAAGCCCGGACGCTGAGCACCGTACTCGATAAAGGCAGCCTGCAGCCCGGGTTCGACGCGGATGACTTCGCCTTTGTAGATATTGCCCTTGGTCTGTTCGCAGCCAAGGACTTCGATATCGAGTTCGGTTAACTGTCCGTCCTCGACAATGGCCACCCGATCCTCCTCAGGGAGGGTGGCATTGATCAGCATTTTCTTACTCATGCAAAACCTTTTTTGAGGCGCAAAACGGCTTTTGCCCTCCTGGAAAACCGGTCGTTTGAGCGAGCGGTCTTCAGATTAATTTAAGGCGGCTTCCCGTTTGTGCCGTCTGGGAAGATGCCGGCCTGGCTCACGGGTGTCGACACCGTGGTCTGGCCTTTCAATACGGGTTGCCTCAGGTGCGGTGCCGCGAGAGTTCATTGCGGGAGCCACTGACGGCGTAACAGCTGTTACAAAAACGGGGTCGCCGGATGAAACGGCGCTTTTTCTCTGCGGCATTTCAGCGGGCTGGATCAGCCACTGTTGCCGCTATCTTTTCCGGGAGCTGACAATCCTAGATCAATTGGCGCTTCTCCGTTAAATTCTTAAAAATACTCGTATCATAACAGACAGCGTAGATTTGTCATCTAGAAATAAAGATTTGCTGATGACTTTTCGACAGGGGCTGTCAAGGCGGCGTTGCTTGGCTTTTGCCGTGTTCTGGGAGGTTTTTCGAGCTGCGTTTGCACAGTCTGATCTGCTATGGTGCAGGGATGATCCGGATGAATCTTCATCGAAAATTGCTGATGGCGTTTTTGCTGCTGTCGTTCTGTCCGCTGTTCCTGCTGGTCCTGTCGTCCAACAACAGCCTGGAGAGCGTCGAGGAACTGGTGCGGCGTGAAACCACTCTGGCGCTGGATACTCAAGCGTCCAAAGCACTGCTGCTGCGTGCCGAGTCGACGGCTGATCAGGTGGGAAGCTTTCTTGGCAGTGTGGTGAACGATGTGCGGACCCTGGCTTATCTGCCGGCGGATGAAGCCCATTATCGCCAGTTTTATCAGACGCATCAGCGCGAGATCTGGACGGTGGATCCGCATCGGAGTGATGATCCGCAGGGGGCGCGGTTCAACGTGCCTCTTTATGTTGAAATCGCCCTGATTGATTCCCAGGGGGTGGAACAGCTGCGCTTACTCAATGGTGAACCGGCATCGTTGCGCGATGTCTCGCAGCCACAGTTTACGACCTATCGCTGTGAAAACTATTTTCAGCAATCGCGCCTGGTGGGCCCGGATGACGTCTATATTTCACCCCTGTTCGGGTGGCATGTCAGTCGTGAGCAGCAATTGGCCGGTCAGCGTTATGAGGGGTTGATTCGTTTCTGCTGTCCGCTGAGCAACGAGGAAGGGGCTTTCGCCGGACTCGTGATGCTCGCCCTCGATCATTGTCATTTGATGGAGTTTACCCGTCACATCAGTTCCGGCGAGCCACCGCGGGTGCTGGAAGCCAGTTATGCTGAAGCCAACTATGCGTTTATTTTTGATCCGGATGGCTGGATTCTCACTCACCCCAAGCACTGGGATATTCGTGGGCTCGATGCACAGGGGCGCCTGGTCCCGGCTTACACCGGTGGCGAGGACGATGGCAGAAAGGCCTACAATCTGCTGGTGGCCGATCTGATTCATAAAAACTATCCCCATGTGGCACGTGAAGTCCTCGCCGGAAGGGCGGGGATCGCGGATGTGACCAATGTCGGGGGGGCCGAAAAGCTGATGGCCTATGCGCCGATTCATATCGACGGTCTTTCTCTGCCGTGGGGCGGCGTGACGCTGGGGGCGCAAAAGGCCAGTTTTCACCGGGCGGCGCTGGCAACTTCCTCGGATATCCGCCAGCGTTTTCGCCGCCACTGGCAGCAGAGCGGTTCCGTGATCGTTTTCAGCCTGATTCTGATTGTCATTGTAGCGCAGCGAATCTCTACCGGGATTACCCGACCGTTAAGCCAGCTGATCGAGGGAACCCGTCATCTGTCCCATTCCGGAGCGGCTCGCTTTCTGCCGACGCCGTCCGGGCAGGACGAGGTGGCCATGTTGACGGAAGCCTTCAATACCATGGTCCACCAGCTGCAGGTGCGACGGGCACGCCAGTCCACCAGCCTGCTGGAATTGCGTCGTTCGCGTCAGCAGATTCTGCGCGAGCGAAATTTTACCCAGACGGTGGTTGAGCATATCGAGACCGGTATCCTGACCCTGGATGAGCAGGGCCAGGTGACGGCCATGATGGGCCCGGCGCGGACGATTCTGCTGGTTGCCCCGAGCCAGGAGCTGCCCATGCCGCTGAGCCAGGCCCTGGCCTGTTGCCCCGAGATGGCCGCTGCGGTAATTCGGGTGCTGCAGGAGGGGAAAGAGGCGGGCTGGAGCCAGTATTTTGAATGCCCGCGCGAGGGGCGCATCATGACGCTGCGCTTGGCTCTGTTGCCGTTCGGGGTGCAGAAAAAAAGCCTGATGCTGAGCGTGGAGGATCTGACGGAGCGCGCCCAGATGCGGGTGCGCATGGCGCGTATGGAGCGGCTGGCCTCTCTGGGACGGCTGTCCGCCGGTATGGCGCATGAAATCCGCAATCCCTTGACGGGCATTAGTCTGCTGCTGGATGATCTGCATGATCGCCTGTTGAATCAGCCGACGGATCAACTTCTGATCCGTCGGGCGCTGGACGAGCTGGAGCGTCTTGAGGGTCTGGTCAACGATCTGCTCAATTTTGCCCGTGTTCCGGAGTCGCATAAGGTGCCGAGTTCGCTGGCCGAGGCTCTGCGGCGCGCAGTACGCCTGTTTGAGCAGAACTGTCGCAAGGCCGGGGTTGAGCTGCAACTGGAGCTGGATCGCGATGTGCCCGAGCTGCTGCTCGATGAAAGCCGTCTGCAGCAGGCCTTTCTCAATCTGCTGCGCAATGCCCTGGAGGCCATGCCGGACGGCGGAACCCTGCGGATTTCATTGAGCGCAGATGCGGACGCAGCCTGCGTGCGCATCTGTGACAGTGGTGTCGGCATGACACGGGAACAGCAGGCGCTGATTTTTGAACCGTTTTACACCTGTAAGGAAGAGGGGAATGGACTTGGCCTTTCCATTGTCCATAATATCCTCTCCGAGCATGGTGCCCGCATTGAGGTCCACAGCGAGGCGGGAGCCGGCAGTTGTTTTGAACTTTATTTCCCGTTCCAGCCGGCGTAAGTTCTGGCCCGATTGATGAGCGGATTGACGTTGCAGGTGGATGTATGATGAAAGACCGGATTCTTGTAGTAGACGACGAAAGTTTTATCCGTGACAACCTCCAGCGCATCCTTGAAGAGGATGACTACCAGTTTTACGGCGCGGCCAATGGGTCGCAGGCGCTGGCGGCTGCGGAAGCCAATGAAATCGACCTGGTGCTACTCGACCTCAATCTCGGTGCGGCAAGCGGTCTGGATGTGCTCAAGCAGCTGCGTGAACTCGATCCAGATATTCTGGTGATTATCATTACCGGCTACGGAACCGTCGAGAGCGCGGTGCAGGCGCTGAAGATGGGCGCCTACGATTACATCAAGAAGCCATTCAAGGCGGATGCGATCCGGCTGATCGTGCGTCTGGCACTTAAGGCGCGCAGCCTGCAGCGCGAAATTCGACGCCTGCAGCGCAATGGCGGCGAGGCGACCCGCAATCCGACCAACCTGATCGGTCGCAGCGATGCCTTGCTTCAGGTGGTGCACCAAGTTGAAGAGGTGGCATTGCATGAAACCGCCACGGTTCTGATCACCGGTGAAAGCGGCACCGGCAAGGAGCTGGTGGCGCACGCCATTCATGATCTGTCGCCGCGCAGCAAGCAACCGTTCATCGAAATCAACTGTGGATCCCTGCCCTTCAATCTGCTCGAGTCGGAACTGTTCGGCCATGAAAAGGGAGCTTTTACCGATGCCCACAGCCGCAAAATCGGCCTGTTCGAAGAGGCCAACGGCGGCACTGTTTTTCTTGATGAAATCGGTGAAATGGACATGGGCTTGCAGGTCAAACTGCTGCGGGTGCTGGAAGACCGCAAGATTCGACGGCTGGGCGGCAATCGCAATATCGATATTGACGTGCGCGTGGTGTCGGCGACTAACTGCGATTTGTCCGAGGCGATCCGGGAAAAAACCTTTCGTGAGGATCTGTTTTACCGCCTTAACGTGTTTCCGATTCAGATGCCGCCCCTGCGCGAGCGGCGCACGGACATCCCGTTACTGCTGGCGAATTTTCTTGAATACTACAGCCGCCAGTTCAATAAAACAGTGCCGGAAGTTTCGACTGAGGCTCTGGCTCTGCTGTGTGCCTATCACTGGCCGGGCAATGTGCGCGAGTTGCGCAATGTGGTGGAACGTCTCTGTATTATGAATCGCTCGGAATGCCTCACCGCCCAGATGCTGCCACGCGAAATCAGCGGGCTGGAAGCCGTCACCCTGCGTGAGAATCCCTGCCTGCTGCCGCCGGGTGGCGCGAATCTGGAAAAGGCCGTGGAGCAGATGGAAAAAGAGCTGATCCGTCAGGCGCTGGAGCAGACGGAGGGCAATGTGGCAAAAACGGCGCGGCTGCTTCAGGTTGCGCGCGGGACCCTGCGCTACAAGCTGGACAAATACGAGCTGCCCCATTAGCCGTCATGGCGGGGCGTTGTCGCTTCATCGTGAATAAAAAAATTTAGGCTTGTTGAATTTTTCGATTTTGTTTATAGTGTTGTCACGCTGGTTTGAAAGGTCCTTCAGCTTTTCGTTCCGGCACCATATTTGTTGCTAAGCCACGACAGTTATCTGTCAGCAACAACAGGCTTCTTCCCCTTGAAGCCTGACCGCCCTGTTCCAACCCTCCTCCGGAACAGGGCTTTTTTATTTTCTCGCGCGATCCTGTCAATTCTGTCTGCAAAATGTTCCGATTCATTCCATTTTTCATCACACCCTGCTCTGTGGTAAGCTGGCCATGTTGTATTTTTGCTGTCGCAGTTTGTACCAAAGGAAGAATCGATGATGATCCGAGCAGTTTTCGCTGGGGCGGTGCTCCGTGGCCTGATGTCTGTGCTGTTACTTGTCCTCGTTCTGGGGTGGACGGTTCCGGCCCAGGCGGCCGCGCCGCTGGAAGAGAAGGTTCAGGAATTCAGGCTGGACAACGGACTGACCCTGCTGGTGGTTGAACGCCACAGCGCGCCGACTTTTACCGCTTATATGACCATTGGCGTCGGCTCCGTGGATGAACAGGAGAACAACCGCGGCATCGCTCATCTGCTTGAACATATGCGTTTCAAGGGCACGCAGACCATCGGCACGCTGGACTATGTTGCGGAGCAGTCGCTGCTGCATCAGATTGATGAGACCGTCACCCAGCTGACGACCTGCCGCCAGCAGGTCCCTTTTTGCCCGCAGCGGGAGCAGGAACTGGTGGAGCGGTTGCAGTCCTTGCAGCAGGAGCATCGCTGTTTGCTGGTCAAAGACGAGTTTTCCCGCATCTACGCGCGTCACGGCGGCGTCGGCTTCAATGCCTTTACCGGCAAAGACCTGACCACCTATCAGGTTTCCCTTCCGGCTAACCGTTTGGAGCTGTGGGTGTCGCTGGAGGCGGATCGTATGCGCAATGCTGTGTTGCGCGAGTTTTATACGGAAAAAGAGGTGATCCAGGAAGAACGTCGTCGCTCCTATGAGAGCAAGCCTTCAGGCATGCTCTACGAGGCCCTACTGTCCACGGCGTTCCGAGTTCATCCCTACCGCCATCCGGTTATTGGCTGGCACTCGGACATCGCGGCGCTGACCAAGGAGCAGACCGCCGATTTCTTGCACCGCTATTATACCCCGGTCAATACCACCATTGCCCTGGTGGGGGATGTGGAGGCCGGGCAGGCCCGGGCGCTGGTCGAGCGCTATTTCGGCGACATAGCGCCCGGAGAGCGGGTTCCTGCCGTCACGGCCGTCGAGCCGACGCAGAACGGCGAGCGACGGGCACAGGTTCTGTTCGATGCCGAATCTCAGTTCCTGGTGGCCTGGCACAAGCCGACTCTGCCTGATGTGGATGATTATGCCTTCGACCTCCTGGGTCTGCTGCTGACCCAGGGCCCAACGTCCCGTCTCTATCGGACCCTGGTGCTGGAGCAGAAACTGGCGACTTCGATAGAGGCCTACGGTGCACCCGGAGCCCGCTACAGCAATCTGTTTGTCCTGCAGATTACCCCCCGCGTTCCTCATACGGTGGCGGAGGTTGAACAGGCCCTGTACCGCGAACTGGAATTGGTCAAGACCGAAGCGCTGGAACCGGCCGATCTGGAGCGCGCCCGTAAACGGTTGCGTGCCGATCGCCTGCGGCATCTGCAGACGGATCGTGGTATGGCGGGCATGTTGACCCATTTTCAGGTGGTGGCCGGGGATTGGCGCTACCTGGCTCAGTACGACAGCCAGATCGCGCGGTTGACGGCTGCTGATCTCCAACAGGCGGCCAGCCGCTGGCTCACGGCGCAGAATCGAACGGTGATCGAGCTGGTTCGGGAGGTGCACTAATGCGCAGACTGTTTTGTGGCGGGGTTTATTCGGTTCTGCTGCTGGTGATGGCGATCCCGTTTCTGGCCGGCGCGGCCGAGGCGGAAAAACGGCCGGATGATCTGGTGTTCTCCCCCCTGAGCTGGGAAATGGTCCTGCCGAAGCGGCTTGACCTGAAAAGAGCGGATGGCCTTGAGATTCCGGTCTATTTCCAGCGTGACAATGAATTGCCGCTTGTCGATCTGACCCTGCTGGTGGGCGTTGGCAACGTGGCTGATCCGGCCGGAAAAAGTGGTTTGTCCGAGCTGGTCGCCCAGCTGCTGCGTTCCGGGGGCAGCCGGCACCTCCGTGCCGCCGAGGTGGATCGCGAACTGGAACGTTTGGCCGCCGATCTCTCGGTCGAAAGCGGGCCCTACACCATTCAGCTGCACCTGTCCGTTCTGGCCGAAGAGCTGCCGCGCGCGTTGGAGCTGCTGTTTGCGCTGCTGGAGCAGCCGGCTTTCGAGACCGAGCGGTTCGAACTGGCACGCGAGCAGCTGCTGGAGCAGGTGCGGCGGCGCATCGAACAACCCGGGGCTTTGGCCAACCAGCTGATGATGCGCCGGCTCTATGCTTGCCATCCTCTCGGGCATCCGCCGACCGTGGCCACGGTTTCCGCTCTGACGCGCGAGGATGTGCAGGCCTTTCATGCGCGCTACTTCGGCCCGGCCAATGTGCGCATCGCCGTGTCCGGCGACGTGGAGGCGACGCAGTTACGGCAGTTGCTGGCCGCGCAGCTGGAGCCTTGGCAGCAGGTCGCGCAGACGGTTGCTGTTCCCGAGCTGACCGGATCTTTGGTGGCGGGAACCGTCGTGATCGATCGTCCCCTGCCGCAGACCACCATCTTGCTGACAGAGCGCGGCATCAAAATCGACAACCCCGATCTCTATGCTGTCCAGGTGATGAACTATATCCTGGGTGGTGGCGGGTTCAATTCGCGACTGATGCGCGAGATCCGTTCCAACCGTGGTCTGGCCTATTCCGTCTATTCGTGGTTTTCCGTTGGCCGGCGGCTGCCCGGTCCGTTCGTAGCCGGTTGCGAGACCAAAAACGCCAGTGTTGCGCAGGTTCTTGAATTGTTCCAGCAGGCCATGGAGCGGATGCGCGAGGAGCCGGTCAGCGAGGAAGATCTGGCGCTGGCTAAACAGAGCCAGATCAACTCGTTTGTGTTTACCTTTGCCAATGTGCAGCAACTGGTTGAACGGGTGATGGTGCAGGATCATTTTGCTTACCCGGCGGATTACCTGCAGCGTTATCGCGAACGCATCGCCGCCGTGACGGCTGAGGATGTGCAGCGGGTGGCGCGACGCTATCTTCATCCCCGGCAGCAGCTGACCATTCTCGTCGGCCAGCGCAATGAGATCGTCCTGCCGGAAACGATGGCCGCGCAGACTGTCGAGGCTGTGGCCGCGGAAACGCTGTTGTAGCCATCGCCGTCAGGGTGCGTTATCAGCCGCAATGGCGTAGGGTAAGACCGGGCGGTCCGCCGGTGAAAAACGCAGCTTATGGGAGCGTTTAAGGCCAGTCTCCAGGGCGGTACTGTTTCGGCAGGAACTGCCCGTCGCACAACTCGACATAGCTGCCGTCGGTGCCCCAGTCGCCTACCACCAGTAGCTCACAGGACTGCTGGTTGACGCGGAGGGTTTGTTGCCAGCTGTGATGAAAGTGTCCGCACAGAAAGGCCCGGCAGCCCTTGGCAAAGGCCTGCTCGGCCTGGCTACGCAGGGCTGTCTGGGGGAGTCGCTTGCTGCGGCTGTGGTCGTCGTGCTGGTGATGACGGCGCCGGCTGCCGTTGCCGAGGACTTCACCGATGTGCCAGGTGACATCGGGGGGGAGGATACGGATCAGACCACGCGCCAGCCTGCTGCGGAAAAAACGGCGCAGCCACAAGTAGCCTTGGTCGGCGTTGATCAGATCCCCATGCTCCAGATGGATGGCGCAGCCGTCAAGTTCCAGCCGCCCCCGGTTCGGGATGATGGTGGCTTGCAGGCTGTCACGGAAGAATGGCCCCAGGTGAAAATCATGGTTGCCTTCGACCACGACCAGCCGGGTGCCTTGTTCATGCAGGCGTTGCAGCCGTTGCAGCACGGGCAGGTAGGCGCTGAACACGCAGCTGCGGTAGCCAACCCAGAATTCGAAGATGTCGCCGAGCAGTACCAGGGTGCGCAACTGGCCGTGTTGCTCATCGAGGAAGTCGAGCAGGTGGCGGTAGGCCGGAGCGGCTGGGTCTTTGAGGTGGGCGTCGGCTAGGAAGAGATCTTTCATGGACGTCACTATAGCAGGGCCGGCCGGCCGGAGCAACCGCGCGCTGCGCCGCGAGTCAAAAGCAGGGAGAATACGGATGTCGATGGGGCCTTCACCAACAGACAACCGGAACGACGAGGATGCCGGGGGCGTTCCGGGAAAGGCGCGGCTGCTGCTGCATGCCTGCTGTGCGCCCTGCAGCAGCTCGGTGGTCGAGCAGCTGCAGCGGCAGTTTGATATCACCATTCTGTTCGACAACGCCAACATCCATCCGCGTCGCGAATACGAGCAGCGCCGTGATGAGCTGCAGCGCTGGTGCAGGGACTTAGACATTGCGCTGCAGGTGCCTGCCTATGAGCCGGCCCTCTGGCTGGCGGCGGTCCACGGACTGGAACGGCAGCCGGAAAAAGGGCGGCGCTGCACGCGCTGCTACCGCCTGCGGCTGGAGCGGACCGCGCAGCAGGCCGCCCGGCAGGGCTTCGACGTCTTTACCACGGTGCTCTCCATTTCCCCCCACAAGCGGGCGGACAAGATCAATCGTCTTGGTGCCGCCATCGCCCGCCGCTATGGCCTCGTTTTTTTTGCCGCCAATTTCAAGAAGGGCGGCGGTTTCCAGCGCAGTCTGGAATTGTCGCGGCGATACGGGTTTTATCGCCAGAACTACTGTGGCTGTACCTTCTCACGCCAGCAGAGTGCGGCCCGGCGGGCCGCGCGCGAGAAGGCGGGGAGCCCGACTCATGGCTGACGGGCTCTCGGCCCGCAGCCGTAGCCACACCCAGCGCATGGTGCTGTTGCTGCTGGTGGCGGCGCTCATCGGTCTGAGCACGGGCGCGCTGGCCGTGGCGTTTCGCTTCCTGCTGCTCAAAGGCACGGCGCTGGTCTGGGGGGAGAGCTACGATCTGATTGCGGCTGTTCATCGTCTGCCCTGGTATGCCGTGGTCGTCATCCCTGTCGCCGGTGGTCTGCTGCTCGGTCCCTTTGTCAGCCGCTGGGCGCCGGAAACCCGGGGTGCCGGGGTGCCGGAGGTGATCGAGGCAGTGGTGGTGCGCGAGGGCAACATCCGCCACCGCACGACTCTGTGCAAGATGTTTGCGACGGTGCTGTCGTTAAGCTGCGGTGCCTCGGTGGGGCGGGAGGGCCCGGTGGTGCATATGGGCGCTTCCGTTGGTTCCTCCCTGGCGCAGTGGCTGAAACTGTCGGCCGAGTGGAAGCGGGTATTTCTGGCTTGCGGTGCGGCCGCCGGTATTGCAGCAACCTTCAATGCGCCCATGGCCGGCATGTTGTTCGCCGCCGAAATCATTCTGGTGGATTTCCAGGTCAATTACTTGAGCCAGATTGCTGTTTCCGCTGTGACAGCGACTATGGTGTCCCATCACTTCCTCGGTTCGCTGCCGGCTTTTGTGGTGCCCCTGTTCCGGTTGCAAAGCTATTGGGAAATTCCCGCTTATTTTGTTCTCGGTCTGTTGGCCGGCGTGCTGGCTATCGGTTTCATTCGCACCATTTCCTGGGTGGAGGATGGTTTTCAGCGGCTTGGCGTGGCACCGATCTGGCGCCCGGCCGTGGGTGGGGTGCTGGTCGGGCTGATTGCCCTGCAGTTTCCCCAGGTCCTCAGCGTTGGCTATCCGACCATGAATCAGGTGCTGACCGACCAGCTGCTGCCGCTGGCGATGCTGTTGATTCTGCTCGCCAAGTGGCTGGCCACGGCGTTGTCCGTCGGTGCCGGCTTCTCGGGCGGTATTTTTGCGCCGTCTCTGGTGCTGGGCGGTCTGCTGGGTGGCCTGTGCGGTGCGGTGCTGGAGCTGGTATTTCCCGGCGCCACGGCACCGGCCTCCCTGTATGCCTTGGTCGGGATGGCCGCCATGGTCAGCGGGACCACTCTGGCGCCCATTACGGCCATTTTCACCATTTTCGAACTGACCTACAATTTCGAAATCATTCTGCCGCTGATGACCAGCTGTATCGCCAGCCTGCTGGTGGTGCAGGGCGGCTACGGGCTGTCGATTTACGAAACGCGTCTGGTGCGCAAGGGGGTAAAGATCGTGCGCGGCCGCGATATCAACCTGCTGCGTTCGTTGCGCGTCGCCGATTACATGGAGCATTCATTTGAGCAGGTGCATGAAGGCATGCCCCTGGGCAAGCTGGTCGATCTGGCCCAAGAGAGCGCCTATCCCCATTTCGTGGTGGTCAACAGGGAGAATCGCATGGTGGGCATGCTGTCCATGAGCGATCTGCGCGTTTGCCTGAACGAGATGGGCGAGCTGGGAGCGCTGGTGCTGGCCTCGGAGATCATGACCCGTCAGGTGATCACCATCACCCCCGAACAGAATCTGGAGAGTGCTTTTGAACTGTTCGAGGGTCGCCATATCTCGACGCTGCCGGTGGTGTCCGCGGACGATCGGGGACGCGTGCTCGGCATCCTGAAGAAAAGCGGGCTGATTCAGGCCTATAACCAGAATGTGCTCAAGGTCGGCGTCACCACGTAGACGACAGCGTGCCGTTCATTTTTCGGAGCAAGTCGATGGAGATTTTTTGGCTGATGGGGGCATCCTTCTGTTCGTCCGCCATCACGGCCATTCTCGGCGCGGGGGGCGGGTTGCTGTTGATCTCGCTGATGGCGGTGGCCCTGCCTGTGGCGGCAATCGTTCCGGTGCATGGTGTGGCACAACTGGCCAGCAATATCAGCCGCGGACTGTTTGCCCTGTCGCACATCCAGTGGACGCTGGTGCGACCCTTTCTGGCCGGCTGTGCTCTTGGCACCGTTGCCGGGTCCCATCTGCTGGTCCGGTTCCCCACGGATTTTTTGCCGGTGCCACTGGGGCTGTTTATCCTGATCATGACCTGGCTGCCGCAGGTCAAACGCCGGTTCTGGCTGCCGGGACGCTTCTTCTCCCTCGGTCTGGCTCAGGCGGTTCTGACGCTGTTTGTCGGTGCAACGGGCCCGCTGAACATGCCGTTTTTGCTGCGTGAAGGCTTATCCCGGGACCAGATTGTGGTGACGGGTTCCGCCCTGATGACCATTGTCCATCTGGTCAAAATTGTTGCCTTTGGCCTGCTCGGCTTTGCCTTTTCTCCGTACTGGCCCCTGATTGTCGGCCTGGTGATCGCGGTAACGCTGGGGTCTTACGCGGGTACCCGGCTGCGCACGCATGTTTCGGAGGCTTTGTTTGCGCGGATCTACAAACTGGTGATCACCCTGCTGGCGGGACGCATGATCATCAAGGCTTTGCTGGCCTGAAAGATGGCTGGCAACGGGTTCTGACAAGAGGGGGTGTGATGCAACAACCCATGGTGGCGGTGATTGGAGCCGGTACAGCCAGCGAACGGGGCTGCCGGACGGCAGAAGCCCTTGGCCAACGGCTGGCTGCATTGGGGCTGGTGCTGGTCTGCGGTGGACGTGGCGGTATCATGGAGGCGGCCGCGCGTGGCTGTCGGCAGTCCGTCGGCGAGGTGGTGGGGATTTTGCCCGGTTCCGAAGCCTCGGAAGCCAACCCGTGGGTGTCTCTGGCGATTCCGACAGGACTGGGGCATGCGCGCAACGTGCTGGTGGTGCAGAGCGCCCGGGCCGTGATTGCGGTGGAGGGCGAGTACGGCACCCTGTCGGAGATCGCTATTGCCTGCAAGCTGGGGAGACCGGTTTTTGCCCTCAACAGCTGGTCGCAGGTGCCGGGGGTCCGTGTGGTGGCCAGTGTCGACGAGGCGATTCAGGGGCTGTGCGGCGTGCTCGGTTTGAGCTGTGAAAACAACGAAGGGGAGAGACGATGAATCTGGAACGTTCCCGGCGGATCAGTGACCAAATACTGGAGCGGGTGCAGGGGCATCGGCGGATTCTGATTGTGACCCACGACAATCCCGATCCGGATGCCCTGGCCAGTGCGTCAGCCCTGGCCCATCTGCTGCTGATGAAGAACGGTTACGCGCCGGTGATTGCCAGTGGCGGTCTGGTCGGACGGCGGGAAAACCGGACCATGGTGGAGGAGCTGGAGATCGAGCTGATCCCCCTGGCGCAGATCGATTTTCACAGCTTTGACCTGATTTGCATGGTTGACGGACAGCCGGGACTTGGCAACAGCTCTGTGCCCGCGTCGGTCGCGGTGGATGTGGTGATCGATCACCATCCGATTCACTGCGAAGCAATACCGCAGATGGTTTTTGATGTGCGGCCGGAATATGGCGCCTGCGCGACCATTCTGTATGAATATCTGCTGGCCCAGCAGATTTATCTCAACACCCGCCTGGCCACGGCGCTGTTTTATGCCGTACGTTCGGAAACCCAGGACCTCGGTCGCGACTGGGTTTCTCCGGATCGCAAGGCTTATCAGGATCTGCTGGCACTGAGCAATAACCGGATCCTGTTCGATATCTCTCATGCCAAGGTGCCACGCAGCTACTTCCGTTATTTTAATAAAGCGCTGGAATCGGCCCGCATCTTCTGCGATATGCTGGTGTTCAATCTCTACGAAGTGGAGCATCCGGACATCGTCGCGGAAATGGCGGATTTTCTGCTGCGTATGGATGAAGTGAATCTGGTGCTGGGGATGGGACACTGGCGTGAGGAAGAGGTGCTTTCTCTGCGCACTGATCGCGAAGAGCTCAAGGCGGGCAAGATCATCCGCGAACTGGTGGCCGGTCTGGGTACGGCGGGTGGTCACGGCATGATGGCCGGGGGGCAGATCCGCCCTCTGGTCGGCAATCAGGCGGTGCAGCGTGAACTCGAAAATACCCTGATTCAGCGCTTGCTGGAGCTGAGGGATTATGAGCCGGTCCGGGGGCAGCGCCTGTTGTGACCGCGCACTGGTTTGTTCTCGCGAGACAGGGCGTGGCCGGGTAAATAGCTACCGTGCCAGGACGTTGACAGCCGCTTCCTTTTCGGAGTAGGGTCTCACACGCGCCTGCGCCTGCGGTGGCCAACATGGCTCAGATTGTTCAAAAAAGGGGTACGATGAAGCGTCTCGTTATTTTTTTAACCCTAGGCGGGTTGTTGCTGGCCGCTCCCTTGCTGGCGGATGTGGAATTGTCGCGTCAGGGCGCACCGGTCCAGCGCCTGAGTGAAGTCTATCTCTACGATGGCGTGCCTTATCTGGCCATTGATGATGTGTTGCCTGCCCTGAAATTGTCGGGCTACTGGAACTCTATTGATCATCGCTATTATCTGCGTCTGCCCTCCGGCACCGCCACCTTTTTCCCCGGCAGTCGCTATCTTCAGCTTGGCGAGCGTTTTATACCGTTGACCCACTCGGCGCGCTTTATCGATGGGCGTCTGCGCGTGGCGGAAAGCTTCGTCGTTGATCAGCTCGGCGACCTGCTGCCCTTTCCCCTCTATTATCGCAACCTCGATCCGCCGCACGCTGTGACATCGGATCAGAACCTGTTTGGTCGGCTGTTTTCGTTTCTGCTGCAGAAGAAGCGCAGTCGCGCCGAACCCTCTTTGCGCGCGGTGGCCATCGATCCGGCTCATGGTGGTGAGGATGCGGGTGTTCTCGGGCTGAATGGCTCGAAGGAGAAGGACGTTACCCTCGGTGTAGCGCGGCAGCTGGAAAAACTGATTAAAATGCAGCTCGGTGTTCCGGTGTTTCTGAGCCGTAATGAGGATTATCAGCTGGATGCCGACAAGCGGCTTGAGGTTGTCGCTCAGGACGGCGTCGATGCTTTTCTGCTGCTCCATGCCCAGGGTGCGCTGACGCCCCGCAGCCATGGCCTTCATCTCTATGTTCGACCCGAGGCCGTCGAGAAGGTCCTGTCACCCCAGGGCGAAGACGCAGCGGCGTCGCACAGCAGTATGATGCTGGCTCTGCGCCTGAGCGCGGCGTTGCGCGATGCCGGATTTGATGTGGCCGAAGTTTCTCAGACGGCTCTGCTGCCTCTGGAGCGGGGCAACCTGCCCACGGTGCTGATTGAGCTCGGCTATCTGACGGCACAGGAGGACTGGAGCCTGCTGACGCAGAAAGAGGGGCAGAAGCGGTTGGCGCAGGCGTTGCTCAACGGGCTGAAGGATTTTGCCGAACAGACCGGGCTTTGATGCCGCATCCTGTTTGGACTGGGCGGCGTTGAGGTCGCCTACCGCGTTATTTTTGACCAGAAGGGAACATTTTTAATGGAAAAAGTTCGCAGTGATCAACGTCGTATCGACCAGTTGCGCTCCGTGACGCTGGAGCGTGGCTATACCCGTTATGCCGAGGGCTCGGTGCTGGTCCGGTTTGGCGAAACGGTGGTGCTGTGTAATGCCACGGTCGAAGAGGGCGTCCCGCCGTTTATGCGTGGCGAGGGCAGGGGCTGGGTCACGGCGGAATATGCCATGCTTCCCCGAGCAACCCAGACGCGCAACGCCCGTGAGGCGGCGCGTGGCAAAGTGGGGGGGCGCACTCATGAAATTCAACGCCTGATCGGCCGCGCTCTGCGGGCAGTGATCGATTTTGAGCGACTGGGCGAGCGGACCATTCGGATCGACTGCGACGTCCTGCAGGCGGATGGTGGTACCCGGACCGCCTCGATTACCGGGGCCTGGGTGGCACTGGCCGATGCCGTACAGAGATTGCTCGATCAGGGCGTGATCCGGGAGAACCCGCTGCTCGATCATCTGGCGGCTATCAGTGTTGGCATTGTTGACGGGGTCGCATTGCTGGATCTGAATTACAGTGAAGACTCACGCGCCGACGTCGACATGAATGTGGTGATGACGGGAGACGGCCGCTTTGTCGAGCTTCAGGGCACTGCCGAAGCGGAACCCTTTACCGCCAGCGACCTGGAGGCCATGCGTCATCTTGCTGCCGCTGGCTGTGCCGAGCTGGTGCGCCTGCAGCGTCAGGCCCTGGCGGAGCCGCGAGCATGAGTGTTCGCAAGCTGATCGTGGCCACGGGCAATGCGGGAAAACTGCGTGAGATTCGCCAGAAACTGACTCCCTTCGGCATTGAGGTGGAGGGGCTGGAATCCCATCCCGAGTGGGTGCCTGCTGTCGAGGATGGTGAAACCTTTGCTGCCAACGCGCGCAAGAAAGCCCTCGCCATTGCCCGTCAGAGCGGCACGGTCTGCCTGGCCGATGATTCGGGTCTGACTGTTGAGGCGCTGGAGGGGCGGCCCGGCGTCTACTCGGCGCGTTTTGCCGGAGAAGATGCCGATGACGCGCGCAACAACGCTTTTTTGCTGGAGCAGTTGGCGCATGTGCCGGCGGGGCAGCGGCAGGGCGCGTTTTGCTGTGTCATGGCCCTCTGCTCTCCCGAGGGTCAGTGCCGTTTGTTCGAGGGGCGGCTGGAGGGCGAAATCCTGTTTTCTCCCCGCGGACAGGAAGGCTTTGGTTATGACCCACTGTTCTGGTTGGCCGCGCGGAACTGCTCCATGGCCGAATTGTCGCTGGAAGAAAAAAATCTTATCAGCCATCGCGGTCAGGCGCTGGCACAGGTTGTCCTGGTGCTGAGTGAGCAACCGCAGCTGCTGCCTGGTGCTTAAATTGGTCCTGGTGGAAATTAAGCTTTGTTTTTCTTAGGATGTTTTTTATAATTACCAGCCTGATTTATTAATGTGGTGAAGATTCAGTTTGTCCGGGAAAATCTGCGCCGAACAAGGAACACGCGATGAAGATTGAGGCGAGCCATTTAAGACAGACGCTGGATGTGGTTTCCGAGGCCGTTTACCTCGTTGATCGGGAGAGGCGGATCGTTTACTGGAACAACGCTGCCGAACTGCTGACAGGCTACACCGCCGACGAGGTGGTTGGTCAGCTGTGTGAGCAGGGACCGCTGCAGCATGTCGATAGCAAGAACTATCCCCTGTGTGAAGAGTACTGTCCGCTGAAAGCTTGTATTGACAGCGGAGCCTCGCAGGAAAAACTGGTGTTTTTTACGCACAAGAACGGGCATAAAGTCCCGATTCTGGTGAAAAGTTCGGCAGTCCGTGACGAAGCGGGGGCGATTGTCGGTGCCGCCGAGGTGTTTTCAGAAGCCCTGTCGCTGGTTGACCTGAAAGAGGTTGACGGGACACTGCGCAAGGAGGCTCAACTCGATACCATCACCGGCATCCTCAACGAGCGCACCTTTCAGGATGCGCTGGAACGCGAGTGGTTCCGCTTCAAGCGCTATAAAAATCCTTTCGCCTTGCTGCGGCTGGAACTTGATTTTTTCAAAATCTATGTCCAGATTTATGGCCGGGTCGCCGGCGAAAAGTTATTGAACTGGTTGGTGACACGACTGCGTTCTTCCATCCGTCAGGCCGACATTGTCGGGCGTGTCGGTGCGGACGGTTTCGTTGTCATCCTGCCGTATTCCAATCGCAAGTCCACGTTGAAGGTGGCCAATATGGTTCTGGAGCGGGTACGACGGGAAATGTACGATGACTTGCCGTTTGCCATGACGGTGAGCATCGGTGCCGTCATTGCTGAAGACAGTGACAATCTGGATCATCTGCTGGAACAGCTGGCCAGTGCTCTGCAGCGCTCGAAGGAGCAGGGACGCAACCAGGTGACCTTCTGGGGCTGATGACTGCGGTGCAAGACGTTGACTTTTTGCATCAGGGGTGCTACAAGCAGACGCTTTGAATTCAACCACTCTGGAGGTCATTAATCATGGAAAGAACTTTTGCAATCATTAAACCCGACGCGTTTGCAGCAGGCTATGCCGGCAAGATCCTGGCACGGATCTACGCCGAAGGCTTTAAAGTTGTTGGTCTGAAAAAAATCTACCTGAGCAAGGTGGAGGCCGAGGGCTTCTACTATGTGCATCGTGAGCGTCCCTTTTTCGGCGAGTTGACGGATTTCATGAGCAGCGGCCCCTGCATCGTCATGGCCCTCGAAGCGGAAAACGCCATCATGAAGTGGCGCGACCTGATGGGCGCAACCAACCCGGCCCAGGCAACTGAAGGTACCCTGCGCCGTGAGTTCGGTGCTTCCATTGGCGAGAACGCCACCCACGGCTCTGATGCTCCGGAAACGGCGGCGTTTGAGCTGTCCTACTTCTTTTCCGGCTTGGAACTGCTGTAACAGAACGTGATTGAAGCAGCGATGCTGCTTGAGTAATACCAGCCCTTCGGATAGAATCCGGAGGGCTTTTTTCATCTCATGGAGGCAACCTTCGGCAAACATGATGAACTCTTCTTCCCGAATTGATCTGAAAAATCTGACGCGCGAGCAGTTGGTGGAATTTCTGGCCGGCATCGGCAAAGAGCGTTTTCGCAGCCAACAGCTGATGGCTTGGATCTATAAACGCGGCGTGACGGATTTTGACCAGATGACCGACTTGTCCAAGGATCTGCGCACAACGCTCAAGGAGAAGGCCTATGTCTCCGACTGGCTGCCCGAGGCGACGGAGGTCAGCCGCGATGGCACGCGCAAATACCTGTACCGGCTGGATGACGGTGAGACGGTGGAGAGCGTGCGTATCCCCATGGACAACGACCGTGCCACCCTGTGTATTTCCTCTCAGGTCGGTTGCGCCATGGGTTGCGATTTCTGCCTGACCGGAACCTTCGGCTTCAAGCGACATCTGACGGCCGCGGAAATTGTCAATCAGGTGTGTGCCGGGCTGAAGGATGGACCGTTGCAGAATATCGTGTTCATGGGCATGGGTGAGCCGCTGCACAATCTGGACAACGTGGTGCGGTCACTGGAGATTCTGTATGACCCGGCGGGGCTGGACTACAGTTCGCGCAAGATTACGGTGTCAACCTGCGGGCTGGTGCCGCAGATGGCGGAACTGGGGCGGCGGATTACGGCGAATCTGGCGGTTTCCCTCAACGCGACGACCGATGAGGTGCGTGACCGGCTGATGCCGATTAACAAGCGCTATCCGCTGCACGAGCTGATGGCGGCCTGCCGGGTTTTCCCGCTACCGGCCAAGCGACGCATTACCTTCGAGTATATCCTGATCCGCGATTTGAACGACGCCATCGCCGATGCCAAGCGGCTGGTCAAACTGCTGCATGGGGTAAAGGCCAAGGTCAACCTGATCCCGTTCAATGAGCACGAAGGGGCTGCTTACCGCTGCCCGGACGAAACAACCATTTCCGCTTTCCAAACCTATCTGCTGGACCGGAATATTGTTGCGGTACGGCGTGCAAGCAAGGGACAGGACATTTCGGCCGCCTGCGGCCAGCTGAAAGGCAAGTTGGAAAAGCAGCAGGCCGAGGCGCAGCAAAACGTTTCAATTCCAACCTGAAAAAAGGAGAAGGATATGGCCAGAACAACGATCGGCGTGATCGGTGGCAGTGGTCTGTACCATATGGACGCGCTGACGCAGGTGGAGGAGGTCCGTCTGCAGACTCCCTTTGGTGAGCCGTCGGATGCCTATATCTGCGGCAACCTTGGTGAGGTGCGGCTGGTGTTCCTGCCGCGGCATGGCCGGGGCCATCGTCTGCTGCCATCCGAAGTGCCCTATCGGGCCAATATCTACGGCATGAAGATGCTCGGCGTGGAGCAGATCATCTCCGTGTCGGCCGTCGGCAGTATGAAGGAAGACATTGTGCCCGGTCATATCGTGATTCCCGACCAGTTTATCGATCGGACCACGGGCAAGCGGGCCTCTACCTTCTTTGGCGACGGCGTGGTGGGCCATGTCCAGTTTGCCGATCCGCTCTGCCCGGCGCTGTCGCAGGTCTTGTATGAGGCGGCTCAGGCCGCGGGTGCTACGGTCCATCGCGGTGGTACCTATGTCTGTATTGAGGGGCCGAACTTTTCCACCCGCGCCGAGTCCCGGCTGTTCCGCTCCTGGGGGGTCGATATCATCGGCATGACCAATCTGCCCGAGGCAAGGCTGGCGCGCGAAGCGGAAATCTGCTATGCCACCGTTGCTCTGGCCACGGATTATGACTGCTGGCACGAGGGGCATGACGATGTGTCGGTGGAGGCGGTGATCGCCATTATTCAGCAAAATGTGGCCATGGCACGCTCGATTATTGCTGAGGCGGCGAAAACCCTCTCCGCGACGCGTTCCTGCAGCTGTGGTGAAGCGGCGCGTTACGCCGTCATGACGGATCCGGCGTGTATTTCTGCTCAGGCTCGTCGGCGGCTGGAGCTGATTATCGGCAAATATCTTGAAGGAGATCAGGCATGAGCATTCTGGTTGTTGGGTCGGTGGCACTGGACTCGGTTGAAACACCCTTCGGCAAGGCACAGGAGGTACTTGGCGGTTCCGGTACCTACTTTTCTACGTCGGCCAGCTATTTTACCGATGTCAATCTGGTGGCAGTCATCGGTAACGATTTTCCGGCAGGTCATCTCGACTTTCTGCGCTCGCGTCAGGTCAACCTTGACGGTCTGACCGTGGCCGATGGCAAGACCTTTCGCTGGAGTGGTTCCTACGGCTACGACCTGAATGAAGCTCATACCCTGGATACTCAGCTCAATGTGTTCGCTTCTTTCAAGCCGCAGTTGCCGCCGCACTACTGCGATGCCGAGTATGTGTTTCTGGCCAATATCGACCCGGAACTGCAACTTGAGGTGCTGCAGCAGGTGGTGCGGCCCAAGCTCGTCGCCTGCGACACCATGAACTTCTGGATCCAGGGTAAAAAGGACGCTTTGTTGCGAACCCTGAAGTATGTTGATATCCTGCTGATCAATGAAGGGGAGGTGCGCCAGCTGGCTGGCGAGCCGAACACCGTCAAGGCGGCGCGCGCCGTGCTGGCCATGGGTCCGAAAACCCTGGTCGTAAAGCAGGGAGAATACGGGGCGGTCATGTTTACGGAAAAGGGTGTTTTTTCCGCTCCCGCCTATCCGCTGGAATCGGTCTATGATCCGACCGGTGCCGGTGATACCTTTGCCGGCGGCTTCATGGGCTACCTGGCCAGCGTGCGCGATCTGTCCGAAGCCGCCATGCGCAAAGCCATCGTCTTTGGCAGTGTCATGGCATCTTTCAATGTCGAGGCCTTCAGCCTGGATCGCATGCGGACGCTGAAGATCGAAGAAGTCCATGAGCGCTACCGCATGTTTCAGCTGTTAACCGAGTTTTCCGGTATTGATTAGCCGGAGAAGGGATGTTCCATGCGACAAAAATGGTGTCTGATCGCGCTGCTTCTCCTGTTGCTGGCCGGCTGTGCGACCGGGCCAACGCTGGCTGACAAGGCCAAATCCTGTTACCGCATGGCCCAGTCCTATGTGGCGGCCAAGGATTATACCTCAGCGCTGGAGCAGCTGCAGACCGGCCTGAAATATGATGCGACAGACCCGGATCTTCATGCTTTGCTGGGGCAGGTCTATTTTCTGAAGAAGGCCTACGCGCTGTCGGAGACCCATTATAAAAAATCGCTGCAGCTGCGTCCGGATCACCCGGAAACCCAGAACAATCTCGCGGCACTCTATCTGGACCTGCAACGCTGGAACGAGGCGGCCGTGCTGTTTCGCAAAGCTGCGGACAACCTGCTGTTCCGCTATCCGGCCAACGCCCTGACCGGACTGGGGATCGCTTATTATCAGTCCGGGGACTATCTCAAGGCGGTGATGACCTTCAAGGAGGCTTTGGCGGACTTTCCGGACCACCTGCGCTGTCTGACCTATCTGGCCATGACCTATCAGGCCATGCACAAGGAAGAACTGGCGCTGGCGCCTCTCGAACGGACATTGACCTTGGCGCCGGATAATAACAGCATTCGCCTGATGTATGGTGAAAACCTCATGCGCCTTGAGCGACTTGATGACGCCCGTGAGGTCCTTCGTGAAGTGGCTAACCGCGAGGATCGTTCGGCCCTTGGTCAGAAGGCACGGGAATTTCTGATCCTGATCGAGCAATAAAAACGGATGGTGCGGTCAGGTTCCCAGGCCGGTGACACTCGGCTTTTATCCCCGACGGAGCGCGATAGTCTGATGGCTGTTGGTCCGTGTGACTGCGCTCTGGTGCTGGGCTCCGGATTCGGGGCGTTTGCTCAGGAGTTGGAGGTCGAGGCGCGCTACCCCTATGGTATGCTGCAGGTTGTTTGTGCCGGGGTGCCCGGACATCAGGCCGAGCTGCTCATTGGTCGTTGGCGGGGGTGGCGGCTGGCCCTTTTCTGTGGACGTTTTCACGGGTATCAGGGGTTGACTTCCCATCAGACGAGCCTGCCGGTCCAGCTGGCGGCTCAGCTCGGTTGCGGCCGTGTTTTGCTGACCAACGCCGTCGGGGCGATCCGCACCGATATCCAGCCTGGTGACTTCATGCTGGTGACGGACCACCTCAACCTGCAGGGCGACAATCCGCTTCGGGGGATAAGCCCGCCAGCTTTTGTCGATCTCTCGTCACTTTATCAGCAGGCGTTTTATCCTGCTCTCCAGCAGCGGCTGACCGGTTCGGCTCTTCGGCTTCATCGGGGCGTCCTGGCCGCTGTGCCCGGGCCCAGCTATGAGACGTCTGCGGAGGTGCGGATGCTCAGGCAGCTTGGCGCTGATGCCGTTTCCATGTCTCTGGTTGCCGAGGCGATTATGGCTCATTTCCTCGGGCTTGAGGTCGCTGCCGTATCTCTGGCGACCAACCTGGCTGCCGGGCTCGATGCAGCCCCGCTGTGTCATGAGGATGTTTTGCGCTGTGGCTGCGACAGCCGGTCGGCATTCAGTCTGCTGCTTGAGCAGTTGCTGCCGCTGTTTGTCGGTCAGGCTGAAGCATCAGACTAGTTTTCTCTCCCTTCTGTTTGCCCCTCTCTTTATAACCTTCTGTTTTGAAACGGGTTTAACCTGTGTCGGTCGTCTTGACAGGGCCCGGTCGCGTGCTAGGCTACAACTGTAATGTTACTTGCGTGATAACAGGTGAAGCATGAGCCAAGCAAAGCACATTCTCATTGTTGATGACGAGGAAAACAGTCGTATGGGACTGGCGCAACTGCTGATCCGGGAAGGGTATCAGGTCTGCTGTGCGGCTGACGGACAAGAGGCGCTGGAGGTGTTGCGGCGGCAGGTGGTTGATATTGTCCTCAGCGATATCAGAATGCCGGGCATCAACGGCATTGTGCTGCTGAATCTGATCCGGATGCAGTATCCCGATGTTCAGGTGGTCATGATTACAGCGCACGGCGAGGTGAACTCGTATCTTGACGCCATGAATCTCGGTGCTGCGGATTTTGTCCATAAGCCGGTCAAGCTCAGTGAGCTGAAGCTGGTGCTGCAGAAAATGTTTTGTTCTTCCGCCCAGAGTCTGCCAGTTTAGACCACGTGGCCCCGCGATCCGGATGGTGCGCCGAACGACGCGCCGACCGGGGGGGGACTGTAACCAGGAGGCACTATGAAGACCTTCAAGACGATTTTGTTTGCGACGGATTTTTCAGGTTGTTCGGACGCGGCGTTTGATTATGCCTACGGGCTGGCCAAGATGTGTCAGGCCAGGCTGGAGATTGTTCATATTATCTGCGAGCCGGTTGACCTGCGCGGGTTTTACGTCCCTCATATCTCCTTCGATGTGCTCGAGAAGGAGATTGAGGATGGCGCGCGCAAAATGATGGATACCTTTGTGCGGGATCATCTCAAGGATGACGATGACTACGAGTGTCTGGTCGTTCCAGGGGTGGCACATGAAGAGATCATCAAGCAGGCCGAGTCGCTTGGAGCGGATGTGATTGTCATGGGAACCCATGGGCGCAGCGGGTTCGACCATATGTTGTTCGGCAGCACCGCTGAACGCGTGGTTCGTAAATCAAAAGTTCCCGTCCTGACGGTTGCTGCCAGCTGATCGAAATTCCTTTTCGGCTGTGTGGGTCGGGGTGCGTCAGGGTTGCGCTGGCGGACCCCGATTCTGTTTGCCCCTGTTGCCCGATTCGGTGAATTTCTTGTCAAATACGCCCGCGCCGGTTATGCTGCGTCCTCGGCGGAGACCGCCCGTTAACGGCCCTTTCAGGGCCGGCTCATCCATTTAGATCGTGAAGAGATATGCTGGAAAAAATTCTCATTGTTGACGATGAAGCAGTGATTCTCGACCTGTGTCGTCTGCTGCTCGAAAATAAAGGTTATCCGGTCGTGACCGCCCAATCCGGCGCTGAGGCTCTGACTGTTATTCGCGGTGAGCAGCCGGCTCTGGTGTTGCTTGATTACATGATGCCCGAGGCCGATGGTATGACCGTTCTCAGGGAAATCAAAGCGGACTATGCCGACGAGATCGCGGTTGTCATGTTCACCGGCAAGGGCAGTGAAGCGGTTGCTGTCGAAGCCATGAAAGTGGGAGCCGCCGACTACATTTCAAAACCGTTTGTCAATCAGGCCCTGATCGAGCGTATCGAAAACGTATTGCGCATCCGGCGCATGGAAATGCTGAATCGTCACCTGGAAGGGGAGCAGAAGAGGTTGCAGGAAGAGATTCAGTGCTGGACTTTGGAGCTTGAGCAGCGGGTTGCGGAGAAAACCCGAGCCCTGGAGAAGGCGCAACAGGAGATTGTTCAGGCGGAAAAACTGGCAACGGTCGGTCATCTGGTCGCGGGCATGGCGCACGAAATCCGTAACCCGCTGAACTCGATCAGCCTGTTCGCCCAGCTGTTAAACGGTTCGCTGGAAGAAAATGCTGAGCTGGCGGATTACGCGCGTAAGATAATCAAAGAGGTGGAGCGGATTGATGGCACGCTGTTGCAGTTGCTCGCTGTCGGCAAACCACAGCAGCATAGTGAGACCCGGATCAATGTGGCGGAAGCGATTCAGCAGGCTCTCGATGTCTTCCGTGACCAGATGCGTTCCCAGGGTGTAGAGCTGGTGCTGGCAGTGGACGACCGCTGTCCGTTCCTGAAGAGCGATCCCTGTGAAATTGTCCAGATTTTTACCAATCTGTTTGCCAATGCACTGCAGGCCATGCCGCAGGGGGGAGTGCTTAAAGTGGCATTGCAAGCCGATGGTGACAGCCTCCAGATTCAGGTGGCGGACAGTGGCTGGGGGATCGCTCACCAGGACCTGGCCCGAATTTTTGACCCATTTTTTACCACGCGCCAGAAAGGCACCGGGCTGGGGATGTCGGTGGTGTTACGGGCGGTCAAGAACTGTGGCGGGACCATTCGCGTTGAGAGTCAGTCCGGGCAGGGTACCGACGTTTTTCTCGATTTTCCCCTGGAACAGGCGGGGCAGGTTCAGGAGGTTGCCGGTGGAGCAGCCTGATATGCTGTGGAGTTTTCAGAGCCTGAGTCTGGAGCTGGAACAGGACGAATCTTCGCTGCCGTTTATATTGGCGGAGCGCCTTCAGGTGCCGCCCGCCTCTATTTTACAGCTGAAAATTGTCCGCCGATCGATAGATGCCCGGCGCAAACAGCGTATTCTGCGTGTATACAGCCTGGAATTTCAACTCCAGCTGTCGCCGGATCAGTGCCGGCGGGTCGAAACGCTACCCGGGGTTGAACGGAAGGCGGTTCCTGCGCCGCTGCGACCCGCCGCGATTGCCGCTGCCAAGCAACGGGTTGTTGTTGTCGGCATGGGGCCCGCGGGTTTGTTCGCTGCTCTGGAACTGGCGCGCTGTGGTCACCAGGTGATATTGATAGAGCGTGGCCGGCCGGTGGAGCAGCGTGTGCAGGATGTTGAAGCCTTCTGGCGTGGTGGGCCGCTGCTCGCTGACAGCAACGTGCAGTTCGGCGAAGGTGGTGCCGGGACATTTTCTGACGGCAAGCTGACAACCCGGATCCGCCACCCTTTGACACAGCAGGTACTGCAGACACTGGTCGACTGTGGCGCTCCGGCGGATATTCTGATTCAGGCCAAGCCTCATGTGGGGACAGACCGGCTGCGCCAGGTGCTGGTGAAGCTGCGTCAGCAGTTGCTGAAATTAGGCGTGGAGCTTCGCTATGACCAACGGTTGTCGGGCCTTGCCCTGCGCGATGGGCGTGCAGCGTCTGTTGTTATTAATCAGCAGGGGGAACTCGACTGTGATGCCCTGGTGCTAGCTACCGGACACAGCGCGCGCGACACCTACCAGCTGCTGTCTGACTGTGGCCTGGAGCTCGAGCCAAAGCCTTTTGCCATGGGGGTGCGGGTCGAGCATCCTGCGCGACAGATTAACCGGATTCAGTACGGGATGGATGGCCATCGCAATCTGCCGGCCGCAGACTATGCCCTGACCTGGAACGATCCGCACAGCGGGCGTGGTGTCTATTCCTTCTGCATGTGCCCGGGAGGGCAGGTGGTTCTGAGTTCCAGTGAAGCGGGCGGTGTTGTCGTGAACGGCATGAGTGATTTTTCCCGCGATGCTTTTTATTCCAACAGTGCTCTGGTGGTGGCTGTGCGGCCGGAGGATTTTTACCGTGGTTCTGCTCTCGACGGCATGTGGTTCCAGCGTCACTGGGAACAGCGGGCCTATGGTGGTGACGATTACCGGCCGCCGGCGCAAAACCTGCTCGATTTTCTCGGCCGCGGCGGTGGCTCCGTGGCCGGGAGCTGTCGCCCTGGTGTGCGCGAGGCTGATTTGCGTGAGTTCTTGCCCGATTTCGTCTATACTGGCCTGCAGCAAGCCTTGCCTCACTTCGAGCGCAGGATGCGTGGCTTTATCTGCCGTGAGGCGGTGCTGGTCGCGCCGGAGACACGTACTTCGGCGCCGTTGCGGATTGTCCGTACCGATCTGCTGCATGCCACGCGTTGTCGCAACCTCTATCCAGCAGGCGAAGGGGCCGGCTATGCCGGCGGGATCATGAGCGCGGCGCTGGATGGGCTGAAAGTGGCCCAGGCGGTTCACGAATCGGCCCGTTTTTGACGGCCGGTCAGGTTAGAGTGATAAAAAAAGGAGCGAAGAACTGGTGAAAAGCGTTTTTGTTGAACAGATCAACGAGCGGGATCAGGTCGACAGCCTGTTTCTGGTGCGCGATAAGATTCTGGCCATGGCGAAGAACGGTAAGCCCTACATGACACTGAAGCTGATGGATCGCAGCGGGGAGGTGGAAGGGCGTATCTGGGATCAGGTGGAACAGCTCGATGGTCTGTTCAAAAAGAACGATTTTGTTCGCATCCGCGCCAAGGCCAGCGTTTATCTGGGGAAAATGCAGCTGATTATCTCCAGCCTGCAACCCATAGCCGAGTCCGAGGTGGAGCTGGGAGATTTTTTGCCGGTTTCAGCGTGCTCTGTGTCAGAGATGCTCGGTGAAGTGCATCGTCTCATCGACGAGATGCATGATGCCGACTATCAGCGCCTGCTGAGAGCCTTTTTTGAAGACAGCGCGTTTGTCGAGCGCTATGCCAAGGCTCCAGCGGCCAAATCCATGCACCATGTCTATCTGGGGGGATTGCTGGAACATTCCCTGTCCGTAGCCCGGCTCGCTGTTGATGTCAGTCGGCGCTATCCGCGACTTGACCCTGATCTGCTGGTGACGGGGGCGCTGCTGCACGATATCGGCAAGGTCACGGAACTCGATTATGCCCGCAGTTTTGATTACAGCGACGAAGGCAAGCTGATCGGCCATATTGTGATCGGTGTCGAGATGGTGGCCGATATTCTGCGCCCCTGGTCCGATTTCCCGCCTCAGAAAGCGATGCTGATCAAGCATTTGCTGCTGTCGCATCATGGTCAATACGATTATGGTTCGCCGAAACGCCCCAAAACGCTTGAGGCTGTTGTGCTGAATTTTATTGACGACCTGGATTCGAAAATCAACGGCGTTCAGGCCCATCTGGACCATGAGCGACAGGCCGAGGGGAACTGGACCAGCTATCACCGCCTGTATGATCGTTATTTTTTTGCCGCATCCACCCCGGAGCCGCCAACAGGACCCATGGGCTGTCATCCCGCGCCGCAGCCCGAGGACTCCCGAATTACTCCTGTTGGAAAGCCGGTCAGGGCTGGCGGTGAGAGTCGGACGCAGCCCGTTCATAAAAACGAGAAGAGCCGCTCCCAGGCCAGGAGTCAGGCCCCCCTGCGGGCATCCTTGGGCGAACAGATGGCTGAACTCAATTTCAGTTTGTTCAGTGCCGGAGAGGAACAGCCGAAATGATGATTAAAGCGTTGGCCGTGGGGCCGTTGCAGGTCAATTGTTATCTGGTTGTCTGTCCTCAGACACGCAAAACCCTGATTGTTGATCCCGGTGATGAGGGTGAGCGGATTCTGGAAGTGCTGGAACAGGAGAAACTGCAGCCTGAGCTGCTGGTCAATACCCATGGCCATTTTGACCATGTTGGCGCCAACAGCCTGCTGATTGAAAAAACCGGGGTCGCATTGGCCATGCATCGGGAGGACTTGCCCCTGCTGAAGGTTGCTGCGCGCCATGCTGCCAGCTATGGACTGCCCGCAGTGGAGTCGCCGTTGCCGACACGCTATCTCGCCAATGGGGATCTGATCGAAATCGGCAGTCTCAGTTTCGAGGTGATCCACACTCCGGGCCACTCACCCGGCGGGATCTGCCTGTACGGCGAAGGGCATCTGTTCTCCGGGGACACCCTGTTTGCCGGTTCGATTGGCCGCACCGATCTGCCCGGGGGCAATCTGGAGCAGCTGCTGTCCCATATCCGCTCCCAGTTACTGGTGCTGCCGGAGGCGACGGTGGTTCATCCCGGCCATGGCCCCGATTCGAGCATCGGTCGTGAAAAAACCATAAATCCCTTTCTCAATGGGGACTATTAGCGTCAGGGGGAGGGGAGATGTTCAGTCAGAAACGAATCGTACTGGGAGTCAGTGGTGGCATTGCAGTGTACAAGGCTGTTGAGCTGCTGCGTCTGCTGACCAAGGCCGGCGCGGATGTCCAGGTCGTGATGACACGCAGTGCGCAGGAGTTTGTCACGCCACTGACGTTCCAGACCCTCTCCGGAAATCCGGTGCATACCGAGCTGTTCAATCTCTATCAGGAAAAAGAAATCGGGCATATTTCACTGGCAGATGGTGCGGACCTGTTTATTGTGGCGCCCGCAACCGCCAACATCCTGGGCAAGGTCGCCTGCGGTATCGCTGATGACCTGCTCAGTACCACCCTGATGGCGACGAAAGCGCCGGTGCTGTTTGCTCCGGCCATGAACGTCAACATGTATGAGAATCCGGTGGTGCAGCACAACCTCACGCAGTTGCGTGAACTGGGCTATCATTTTGTCGGTCCGGTGACAGGGGAACTGGCCTGTGGTTGGCAGGGGACGGGAAAGCTGTCTTCTCCCGAGGAGATTTTCAGCATGGCGCAGGCGCTGTTTGCACCGAAAGATCTGGCCGGTGAGCGGCTGCTGATCACGGCCGGGCCGACACGCGAAGAGCTTGACCCTGTGCGCTATATCAGTAATTATTCGTCGGGCAAAATGGGCTACGCTCTGGCCCGGGCGGCGCAGCAGCGTGGCGCCGAGGTTTATCTGATCTCCGGTCCCACAGCCCTTCCCGTGCCTCCCGGGGTACGCAGGAAGTCCGTGGTCAGCGCTTTGGAAATGCGGGATGCGGTGCTGGCGGCCATGGATTATTCGTCGGTGGTGATCAAGTCAGCCGCTGTGGCGGATTATCGCCCGCGACAGATGGCGACGCACAAGCTGAAAAAAACATCGGATGACATGAGGGTGGAGCTGGAAAAAAATCCCGATATTCTGGCTGAATTAGGTCAGGTCAAGCAGGGCCGGATACTGGTCGGTTTTGCAGCGGAAACCCGAGACTTGTTAGCCCATGCGGCGGAAAAACTGGCGCGTAAAAATCTGGATCTGATCGTTGCGAATGATGTTACCCAGCAGGGGGCCGGTTTCAATGTCGATACCAATATCGTCAAATTGCTGCATGCCGATGGGACGGTTGAAACCCTGCCGCAGTTGAGTAAGGATGAGGTTGCTCATCAGATTCTGGATCGTGTGGTCAGGCTGCTGGGGCAGCGCCCCGGCCAGAGCTGAAAGTGGTGTTCGCCGTCGAGATTCTTGCCGGAGGTTGGGCGGACGCTGTTTGATCTAGCTGCTCCACGGGAGCAGTTTTTCCGGTGCCAGGATGCTGTCTCGAAATAGTTGCTTGATCTCCGGCAGCAGGCTGCTCGCCGCCTCCGGGGACAATTTTCCATCCTGCCATAGCAATGTCAGATTGGTGCGGAGTTGGGCGGCTGTGGCCAGGGCGCGGTCACCTGTCGGATCGGCTTTGAAATAAGGGCTTTCTGGTGAACCCAGAACGCTCAATCCGGCTGCCGCCGCCAGTTGCAGATACTCTTCGCGGTCTTCCTGTTCCAGCGCCCAGCTGGAGCGGCGGTCCAGGGTTGCCAGGAGTCGTTGCCAGCGCCGGATGCGGCTGAGAAGTAACAGCGAGTTGAACAGCTGCTTGTTGGTCCCGAAGGAGAACAGGGTGTTGGCCAGCACGCCGCGCAGCATGCGGTCGTTGTCGCGGAAGTCCTGCTGGGCGAGCATGCGGGCCTGCTGCCAGAGTTCGGTGGGGATCTGGGCTTCGAAACGGAGCTCCCAGTAGGCATGGTTGAGCAGCAAGGTGTTGTAACTGCGAACCATTTTGTACGGCACCATGAAGCCGTGGGCGACGGTGTCCGCAGCCAGGTGTGCCAGGTAGCCGTAGGCACAGGCCTGCTGAGCCGGTGTTTCGGCTGCGCTCAGAACGGCACGCCCGATGTTCCAGCTATGGCAGTGCTTGAGGTAGTGCGTGTATTTTTTACCCAGGGTGATATCGGCGCTGATGCAGCCGTAGAGGAAATCATCGGGCCAGGCTGTCAGCAGGGTGGCCAGAGTTTCTGGAAGCTGGTGGCAGTTGGCCAGCAGGCCGTTGCCCAGGGTGAGGTGAACGCCGAAGCCCCAGGCGAGGGCCTGTTCCGGCCAGCCCAGAAGCACAACAGCAAGCAGAATCAGGGTTCGTAGAGGCATGAAGATCTCCGGAATCGGGGGGGCCTGATTTCGCGCTGGACAGATCGTGCTTTGTCAACCCCGGTGCTTTTGCTTTCCTTAAAGATAATCTTCCGCAAGAGGCTTGTAAAGACGATGCAGGAAAACAGGGCGCAGACCCTCGCACAGATCTTCAGCCAGACCCGGGCGCTGCTGCAGGAGCACACCGAACGGGGGGTTCGCTATCTGTCCATGGAGGACAGCGAGCTTCAGTTGCCGCCCTGCTCGCAGTCGGCCAAGGGAGAGCCGTTACGCTCCCATGAAGAATGTCGCCGTGAAACTCTGGCTGAGGTTCGTAGTGAATTGGGGGAGTGCAGGCGATGTGCCCTGGCATCGACTCGCAATCGGCTTGTTTTCGGTGACGGCGATCCCCATGCGCGGCTGGTTTTTGTCGGAGAAGGCCCGGGCCGCGAAGAGGATGAGCGCGGCGAGCCGTTTGTCGGCGAAGCGGGACGGCTGCTTGAGCGGATGCTGTTTGCGATGAAGCTGGAACGTCGCGAGGTGTATATCTGTAACGTGATTAAATGTCGGCCGCCGGGGAATCGCAACCCGCAGCCTGAAGAGATCCAGGCCTGTGAGCCTTTTTTGCAGCGGCAGCTGAAGGCGATCCAGCCGCAGGTCATTGTCGCGCTGGGTAAATTCGCTGCGCAGACCCTGCTGCAGCAGCAGACGCCGATCAGCCAGTTGCGGGGGCGGTGGCAGCAATACGCGGGCATCCCTTTGATGCCGACCTTTCATCCGGCGTATCTGCTGCGCAACCCGGCAGGAAAAAAAGAGGTCTGGGAGGATTTGAAGCTGGTTCTACAGCGCCTGCAGCAGGAGGACTAGAGAAAAGATGAAGGACCTTATCGCGCTTGTTCTATTCGCTGTTGTTGGTCTGACAGGTTCCGCACATGCCGCCAATGATGTGACGCCACGCCAGATCCACCTGCAGCTGGCCCAGCGTCATCTCGAAGCGGGACGACCGTTCTGGGCGTTGAGCTCGTTGCGGCATGCTCTGGAGCAGGGGACGGACGACCCCAATATTCACCGTCAACAGGCACAGATTCTCTACGATCTCGGATTTGTCGACCAGGCCGTCAGTGAGATGGAGCAGACGTTGCGTCGGGCCACGGATGAGGACTACCTGTACATGGAGCTCGGTGTCTTTGCCCTGGCTGGCGGTCAGCTGGCTAAGGCCCGCCAGGCGTTTGAGCGGGTGCTGGAGCTGAATCCCGGGTTTTCCTTCGGCTACTATTACTTGGGAGAAGTGCTGTTTCGGCTGGGCGATTATGACCGTAGTGCCTGCGCTCTGGTGCTGGCCCGTCAGCTGGGGCTGCCGGGGTTTGAGCTGGAGCGCAAACTGACGGACTTCGGGCAAACCCTGCCGGAACACCCCTGGCCCGCTGACGGATCAGCCATTTTCCTGCGCCGTATCAGCCTTGTTGATGGCGCACTGGCGGAGGTGGTGCTGAGGCGTCTGGGCGAGGGCGAGCTGTTTGAGGAACTGGCGCGCGAGTTTTCCACGGGTGAGGAGAAGGACAGCGGCGGCTATGTCGGCATGCTGCAGCCGCAGGATCTGAATCCGCAGCTGGCTGCAACTCTGTCTGGGCTGAACAGTTTTGAGCGGCCGGTATTGATTCAGCATGATGACCAGTCATGGATCGTGCAGCGCATTGCGCCGTTTGATCCGGCGTTCTGGACCAGATATTTGACGCGAAAGGCTTCGAATGATCTGTCAAAACGCGATCAAACGGTGGTCGACAGCCAGACAGAGCTGTCGTTCCATCTGATGGCCGGGGCATTTCATTGTCGCGAGTATGCCGACGACTGCTTGCGAACCTTGAGGCGATTGGGGTTTGAGCAGGCCATGATTCAGAAGATTGAAACGCCGGAACGACGCTATGATGTTATTGCCGGGCTGTACGCTGATTATCCATCTGCCGTGGCTGCCCAGAAACAGCTCAAGGCCGCAGGACAGGATTGCTACATCAAAAAGGACTGAAACACTCGTTTTGTAGCGAGGGGATACGGCGGGTCAGGAGCTTCCGCCCCTGACCCGTGCTGAGGTTCTAAGGCCGGGCGGCGATCCATTCGATTTCGATCAGGGCGTCCTTGGGTAAAGCCGCCACCTGCACGCAGGCGCGTGCCGGCGCCGGGTCACTGAAGTGTTCGCCATAGATGGCATTGACCGTGGTGAAATGAGCCAGGTCGGTCAGAAAAATGGTGGTCTTGACCACGTGGGAAAAATCAAGTCTTGCCGCGCCCAGAACTGCCCGCATGTTCTGCATTACCTGGCGGGTTTGGTCTTCGATGGTTGACCCAGCCAGCTGTCCCGTCGACGGGTCCATCGGGATCTGGCCGGAGAAGAAGACCAGCGAGCCGGTGTCGATGGCCTGAGAGTAGGGGCCGATGGCGGCCGGGGCGTCAGGGCTTTGAATTGCGTTTTTCATGGAAACTCCTTTGTGTCGGGGTCAAGAATGTCATCGCCTACTATAGCTTGAATGGCGATGAAGCAAAAGCCGCCATTACGGGCGAATCAGCGGTTCAGCGGCGGACAGGAGGACGGTATGGCTGACAGGGACAAGATCGACAGGGTTTCGATCCATGGCGGACACAGTGGTCAGTTCTGTCTGCATGCTCGGGATCAGCTTGAAGAGATTGTGCTGACCTATATTGAAAAAGGGTTTTGCTGGGTCGGCCTCACCGAACACATGCCACCCGTCAGCGATGCGTTCCGTTACGCCGATGAGGTTCGCCAGGGCATCACGGCAGAGGAACTGCATCAGCAGTTTGGTGTTTTTGTCGCTGAGGCGCGCCGCCTTCAGGCGGCGTACCGTGACCGGATTCAACTGTTTGTCGCCATGGAAAGCGAGTGGTATCCCGGAAGCCAGAAGCTGGTGCAGGACTTGCGTGAGCAGTACCACCTCGACTATATTGTCGGTTCGGTCCATCACGTGCGAGGGGTAAACTTCGATTTTAGTCCGACTGAATACGAGCGCGCCAGAGATTCTTTAGGCGGAATGGATGCCCTGTATGCCGCCTATTTTGATGACCAACTGGCCATGATTGAGGGCCTGCGCCCTGAGGTGGTCGGCCACTTTGACCTGGTGAGACTGTATGATCCCGAGTATCCACGGCGTTTACAGCAACCGGAGATTGCCCGGCGCATGACGCGCAATTTGTTACGTATTCGCGAATTGGATCTGTGCCTTGACCTCAATATGCGCGCACTGGACAAGGGGGCCAGCGAGCCCTACCTTTCTCGTCCGCTGCTGCGTGAGGCCCTTGAGTTGGGGATTGCCGTGGTTCCCGGGGATGATTCCCACGGTGTGGCTTCGGTGGGCAGTGGTATAGACAGGGCGATTGAGCTGCTGACAGAACTCGGCGGTTCCTGCCGTTGGCGCCAGCCCACGCGGATTGCCGTTGCCTGAACAGTTTCGGGGTCGAAGCGCTGGGCCTTATTGAATGATTCGTCTCAACAGAAAGAAGAATAGAGAGAAGCTATGCTGATGAAAAGAATCCTCAGTGGAGAGGCTCCTTCACTGAGTTTTGAGTTTTTCCCGCCCAAAACCGATAACGGCTGGCAGAAGTTGCTGGAGAATATCCAGCAGTTGGCCCCGCTTAATCCTTCTTCGGTCAGCGTAACCTATGGCGCTGGCGGCAGTACTCGGGAAAAGACCAATGATCTGGTCCTGCGCATTCACCGTGAAATCGGCCTGACCGTGGTTCCGCACCAGACCTGTGTCGCCGCCACCCACGCGGATGTGCGGGCTATTCTGGCCAATTACGCCGAAGCCGGTGTCGAGAATGTGCTGGCTCTGCGCGGTGACCCTCCCCAGGATCAGGAAAACTGGCATCCGCCGCTGGAGGGTTTTTCTCATGCTGCGGATCTGGTGTCGTTTGTGCGCCGCGAATTCCCGCACATGAGCATCGGCGTCGCCGGCTTCCCCGAGGGTCATCCAGAAACCCCTAACCGGCTATTGGAGATCGAGTACCTTCAACGCAAGGTTGATGCCGGGGCGGACTATATTGTCACTCAACTGTTTTTTGACAATCGTGATTTCTATGATTTCTGTGAACGCTGTGAACTGGCTGGTATCCGGGTGCCGATCATTGCCGGCATTATGCCTGTTCAGACGCGTAAGGGCATGGAGCGCATGGCGGAACTGGCGGCGGGCGCACGCTATCCGGCTGCGCTGCTGCGCCAGGTCCTGGCCGCGGATGATGATGAGTCGGTGCGCCGTATCGGGATTGATTGGGCCACGGCGCAGGTCGATGATTTGCTGAAAAACAGGGTGAAGGGTGTGCATTTCTATACGCTGAACAGTGCCGATGCAACGCTGGAAATTTTTCAGCGGCTGGGCCTGTGTCCTGCATTGTCCTGCTGACGCGCTTTCTCAGGAGTTGTTCGTGGATATACGTCGTCTTGAAGTGTTTTGCAAAGTTGTTGATCTGGGGAGTTTTACCCGGGCGGCGGAAGCTTCTCTGCTGTCTCAACCCTCGGTCAGTGAGCATATCCGCATGCTGGAAGAACAGTTCGGTGAAAAACTGATCGACCGTCTCGGTCGGAAGGCCCAGCCGACCCATGCCGGGCGGATTCTTTACCAGTATGCGCGGCGGATCATCCAGCTGAAAAATGAGGCCGAGCAGGCGATATGCCAGTATCAAGGCAATCTTGCGGGCAAGCTGGCCGTCGGCGCCAGTACCATTCCCGGGGCTTACCTCTTGCCCTCATTGCTCGAGCGGTTCAAGCAGTCGCACCGCAACGCCGAACTGATGCTGAAAATTTCCGGCACCTCGCAGGTCGTCGAAGAGGTGCTGAAAGGAACATTGGAGCTTGGGTTGATCGGCACCCTGTGGAAGGATCAGCGGGTGGAATGCGAGGCCCTGTTCTCCGATGAACTGGTGCTGACGGTTCCGGCTGATCACCGCTGGGCGCATCGTTCTGCGGTAAAGCCGGCTGAGTTGATGGATGAACCCTTTATCCTGCGTGAGCCGGGATCGGGAACCCGCATTGAGATGAGTCGCGGGCTGAAGGATGCCGGAGTTGATGTGGCTCATTTTCAGGTCGTTGCCGAGGTTGGCAGCAACGAAGCGGTGCGGCAGGGGGTGCGTGCCGGCATTGGTATTGCGATTCTGTCTTCGCTGTCTGTTGCCGAGGATGTCGAGCGCGGGACGCTGGCGGCGGTTGCCCTTGAGGGTGTGAGCTTGCCTCGTTCTTTTTATCTGGTTCAGCGGCGCAACCGTCAACTCAGCCCTCTGGCGCTGGCTTTTTACGATCATCTGCTGTTGGCCAAACAGGCGTAGTTTTTTTCTTCTCGCTTGCGCCGGTGGCCTCTCTCAGGCCGAAAGCTCCTCTGGTGTCGTTCCCGGCGGCGTTTTGACGCAGTTGCGGCCGCTTCGTTTTGCCTCGTAAAGAGCCTGGTCTGCCAGTTCGATGAGTGTTTCTTTTTTCTGCGTCTCATCCGTGCCAAGGCTTGCGACGCCGATGCTGATAGTCAGTGCCGGTGTCGTCATCACAGGGTGGAGACTGATCTGCTCAATGCTTTTCCTCAGGCGCTGTGCCACATGCAGCGCATCACCCTGTTCCGTTTCCGGTAGCAGAACAATAAACTCCTCCCCACCATAGCGCGCCACCAGGTCTCTGGGGCGCAGCAGGTTTTCCTTGAGCGTCGCGGCCACTTTTACCAGCGCACTATCCCCTTCCAGGTGGCCATAGCGGTCATTGTAGGTTTTAAAGTGGTCGATGTCGATCAGCAGCAGGGCGGTTCTGTTGCCGCTGCGCCGGGCGGCGACCCATTCCGCGTCGAGGCTGGAAAAGAATTTTCGGCGGTTATACAGGCCGGTGAGGGCATCTTTCTCGCTCAATTCTTTCAGTTCCTGCTGGGCCTGATACAGGCGGCGTCGGCTGATAAGCAGGTAGAAGGACAATGTCGAGATCAACAGCAACGTCAGGATAATCGCCAGAATCGGCCACTGGTACTGTGTCCACAACTCATCAAGCGTTAGTTGCGGCGGCGCTTCAAACGGAGGGACCCGCAGGGCCCGCATCATGTTCTCGACACTGCTGTAATTGGCTGGCGGAAGAAAGCCGCGTACGCCGAAGGGCAAGGTTCCTTCCGGAATGTGGCGCATGTCGAGCAGGGCCGCAATGACGTCACCCTGTTCGGTTGGAGAAACGTGGCGTAGTGCCGCCAGCGGCCATTCAGGGTAGAGGTGGGTTGATACCTGAGCCGGATAGCAACCCAGGAGCTGTTTGTTGATGATCTTGAACTGGGACAGACGGATCTGCCCGTTGGCTGCCATCCGCTCAAGGGTGCCAGCACGGGCAAAGCCCACTTCCGCCTCGCCGTTGAGGACCGCTCTCACCATATTGTCGTGAGGTAGGCCGGTCAGAACAAACTGTTCATCCCGAATGGTTGGCAACTCGTTCAGAAGTAATTCGTACTGCTGCATTTCGGCGGCACCGAAAGCGGTCTGGAAGGGAATGGCCACCTTCTTTGCGGCCAAGTCGCGCAGGCTGTTGACCCGGTTGTTGTCGGTTAGGGTAAAGATGGTTCCGCCGAAGGCGGTCAGTGGGTTGGCGGCTGAGCCGCGCACGACCGTCACCAATGGTGCAGACAGGCCGTAATGGTGATGGAACTGTATGTACTGGGCTGGATTGGTCAGGATAAAGTCGATTTGACTGCTCTGGATCGCCCGCTCTAATTCCTGCTCGGAATAGGGTTGAACTAGCACTTTTCCCAGCTCGGGGCGAGTTGTGGAAAGGTAGTCACCCAAAATCGACCAGCTTTGAGCCGCTGTCGATTTAGGCTGAAAGGCCAGCACGCCAATAATGGTTTTTCGTGTCAGATCAGCCGCTCCGGCAATAGATCCGACAAATAGGAACAGGCTGGTCAGGATGAGAAGATGATATTTCATGGTGTTCTATGTCCGGGGCAAGAAGGAGTTGTCGACCAGCCCGTCCAGACGGATATCGCCGGATAGGAGTTCGGCCCGCTGCATGATGCGGATCAGGTTGGATGTCAGTCGTGTCATCTGTTCGGGAGTGCCGTTGAGGTAGGTGCGATTGCATTTCAAGCAGGGAAAACTGATTTTACGCAAGACTTCCGCTGTTTGCTGGATTGAGTACCCCAGCAGACACGCTAGCCGGTGCAGGGTGTCCGGGTCCTCCGACAGTAGTCGCGATAGCAGATGAAAGTGCTCCTTCAGAATATGCTCCCATGCGGGGCGCAGGGCTTCAAGCCGGTCGCTGCGCACCGCCAGCACATCGCGAATGGTGTTGGGTAGCTGGCGCGAATCAAATAACTCTACAGCGTTCGACCTGATTTCTTTAGGCAGTGGCAGATAGGTGATCAGGGCGTCGATGTCTGATTCCTGCCACAACTGCCCATGTTTCGGTACAGGGCAGTAATGCAGGTGCACTTGGTCGATATCGAGCTGGGCACGCTCGAGGATGGCGGTGAGCATCAGCTGGCCGAGGGCCGACTGCTCCAACCCGATTGTTTTTCCTTTCAGCTGCGCCGCATCGTTGATTCCGGGCCGGGCAAGCGCGATGTCCGCTCCGACGGAGAGATCGAAGATAAGGATAACCGTTAGTTGTACCCCCTCCTGACGTAGCTTGAGCACCTCGTCGAGGGTGAGAGCAGCGGCATCGACACTGCCGTTGCGCAGCAGGTCGCTGGAATGTGAGAGGGATTGGCTGGGGACGAGTTCAACCCGCTTGGGGTCTATAAACCGCTCCTGCTGGCACAAAGCCAGTGATTCGTAACCGATCCAAGGGTGAAAGGCGATACGCGCCGGGGCGCCTTCCTGTTTCGGGCACGCCGATAGGCTGCAACAGAGCAATAGAGCCGTCAAGGTGTAATGTATTGTTTTTACGATAAATCCCATGTCTTAGAGTATAGCTGTAAATTATTCTAATCTGAATTTTTTTCATATTTGTTTTATTTCATGATCGTTCGTGGCGGGGGATGGGGAAGGCCGGGATGTGTTGGGGGGCCTCAGTTTAACCCATTGCGACGCATCTTCTCGACCAGCGTTGTCCGGTTAATCTGAAGCAGTTCTGCGGCTCTGGCCTTTACCCCCTGACTGCGCTGCAGGGCCTGACGAATCCAGGTGTTTTCCAGCCGGCGGATTTCTTCCGGCATGTTCAATCCTTCCTCCGGAAGATCCCAGGCGTACTGGACGGCGCTCTGACTGTGAAAGGTGCCTGAAATGTGCGCGGGAAGGTCCAGAACGTTGATCTGGTTTCCTTCACTCAGGGCGACGGTTCGCTCAATAACATTCTCCAGTTCCCGCACATTGCCCGGCCAGTCATAATTTTCCAGCACCTGCAGTGCTGCGCGGTCAAGCTGGATGTGGCCGCGGTTGAGAAAGCGGCAGCTTTTTTTAAGAAAATGGCGCACCAGCAGGGCCACATCCTCCCGCCGCTCACGAAGGGGGGGGAGCCCGATAGGGATGACGTTAAGACGGTAAAACAGGTCTTCGCGGAAGCGCCCGGCAGAAATCATTTCTTCCAGATTGGCATTGGTGGCGGAAATGACGCGGACGTTGAGCTTGATGCAACGGTTGCTGCCGACGGGTTCTACTTCCTGCTCCTGCAGGACACGCAGCAGTTTAAGTTGCAGGTGGACAGGCATGGTGCCGATTTCATCGAGAAAAATGGTGCCCTGATTTGCCTGTTCAAATTTCCCGATCTTGTTGGCAATGGCGCCGGTAAAAGAGCCGCGGACATGGCCAAACAGTTCGCTCTCGAGCAGCTCCTGGGGGATGGCGCCGCAGTTGATGGCGACAAAGGGCTTTTCCTTGCGTGGTCCATTGAAGTGAACGGCCCGTGCGACCAGCTCTTTGCCGGTGCCGGATTCACCGAGGATGAGCAGTGACGAGTCGGTGTGGACAACCTTCTGCATGATGGCGAACACCTGCTGCATGGCAAGGCTGTTGCCGATAATATTGTCAAAACTGTAGCGGCCGCGCAGCTGCTGACGCAGAAATTTGTTTTCTGCGACCAGCTTCTGCTTCTCCAGCGCTTTGTTGATAATGATTTTCAGATTTTCGGCGTTGAGAGGTTTGGTGATGTAGTCAAAGGCGCCATCTTTCATGGCCTGTACCGCCGTTTGGGCCGAGGCATTCCCGGTCACCAGAATGACTTGCGTGTCGGGTGCGCGTTCCTTTGTGGCTTTCAGGATGTCGAGTCCGCTGAGCCCTGGCAGCATCAGGTCGGTAATCAGCACTTCGACCGGCATCAATTTGAGCGTGTCGAGAGCGATTTCGCCCGTTGCGGCTTCGAGGACGCGATACCCGGCCTGACTGAGCAGAAGATTCAGGGCGGTGCGGCTGGATTCGTCATCGTCCACCAGCAAAATCTGCGCATTTGACTTCATAGGGCATCTTCCTTGATCAGGCAGGGCGTGGGCCGTGTCATTTATCTGACGATGCTAGCATGCCATTGAAAAATGGGCGAGTTTTTTGCTGCGCCGTTTATTTTTTTTGCCGCCAGACAATTTGATGTAGTCGGCTGATTATTTTGAGAGATTTGGTATCTTTAGCGGTAAAAGGTTTTTCGCCGTTTCCCTCTGATGCGGCGAATCTTGGTTTAATTCCTTGACAGGGGCAGGTGCTCTCTGCTTAGATGTTTATGTAAGTATTTGAAATAAAAGGTTTTTTTAAAGTGTGGCTAAAAAAAGCACTCTTTTTTTGCCTCCGCTTAAAAAGCGCTGAATAGCCACCAATACATGCACGAATGGAGGAAGACATGACGTTGAAGAAGCCGTTTAAAAAAATCATGGCCGCCAACCGGGGCGAAATTGCCATCCGGATTTTCCGCGCCTGTACAGAGCTCGGAATCAGTACGGTAGCCATCTATTCCGAAGAGGATAAAGTTTCCCTGCACCGCTACAAGGCTGATGAAGCGTACCAGATTGGCAAGGGAAAAGGTCCCATCGACGCTTATCTGGGTATTGATGAGATTGTCAATCTGGCCCGTGCCAAGGGCGTGGATGCCATTCACCCCGGTTATGGCTTTTTGTCGGAGAACCCTGAGTTTGCCGAGGCCTGCGAGCGTGCAGGCATTACGTTTATCGGTCCGACCGCTGACATTCAGCGTCGCCTGGGTAACAAGGTGGCCGCTCGTCATGTCGCGTTGGCTGCTGGCGTACCGGTGGTTCCGGGAACGCAGAACCCGGTCAAGACCGATGAAGATGCGCTGTTGTTCGCCAAGGAATGTGGTTATCCCATCATGGTTAAGGCCGCTTCAGGTGGCGGCGGACGTGGTATGCGGGTGGCGCGCAACAAGACGGAACTGCTTGAAGGCTTGAAGTCCGCGGCCTCAGAGGCCAAGGCGGCCTTTGGTGACGGGACGGTCTTTTTGGAGAAGTTTATCGAGAATCCGAAACATATCGAAGTTCAGATCATGGGCGACAATTATGGCAATATCGTCCACTATTTTGAGCGGGACTGCTCGATTCAGCGCCGCCATCAGAAGGTGATCGAACTGGCGCCTTCTCCCTCTTTGACACAGGCGAAGCGTGAGGAAGTCTGTGCCCATGCCATGAAGATTGCGAAGGAGGTCGGCTACGTCAATGCCGGCACCGTTGAATTTCTCATGGATAAAGAGGGCAAGTTCTACTTCATCGAAACCAATCCGCGTATTCAGGTCGAGCACACGGTGACCGAACTGGTGACGCTGCGCAACCTGGTGCAGACCCAGATCCGTGTGGCCGAAGGCTACAAGCTGTCTGATCCGGAAATCGGTGTCGAGAAACAGGAAGATATTGAGCTGCGTGGCTATGCGATTCAGTGCCGCGTGACCACCGAAGATCCGGCGAACAATTTTGCGCCGGATTTCGGTACCATTAAAGCCTATCGTACTGCCGTGGGTTTCGGTGTGCGTCTCGATGCGGCCAACGGTTACAGTGGTGCACAGATCACGCCGCACTACGATTCTCTGCTGGTCAAGGTGTCCACCTGGGGGTTGTCGTTCAAGGATGCCAGTCGCACCATGAACCGTGCTCTGCAGGAATTTCGTGTGCGCGGGGTGAAAACCAATATCGGCTTCCTTGAGAATGTGCTGAACCATGAGCCGTTTCTCAAGGGCGAGTGCGACACCTCTTACCTCGAAAAGTATCCGGAACTGTTCAATATCCGTGAGAAAAAAGACCGGGCCAACAAGCTGCTGAATTATATCGGCCATGTTTCGATCAACGGCTATCCCAATATCAAGAAAAAGTTGCATTTCAGTGATTTGCGCGAAGCGGAAGTGCCGGAGATTCCCATTGAGGCCATTCGTCCGCGCGGTACCCGCGATATCCTGATGGCCGAGGGCCCCAAGGGGTTGGCCGATTGGGTTATGAGGGAGAAACGCCTGCTGTTGACCGACACCACCATGCGGGATGCCCATCAGTCCATCATGGCGACGCGTATCCGGACCTACGACCTCGAACGAATCGCGCGTGCGACCAGCCATCTGGCGGGCGGACTGTTTTCGCTTGAGATGTGGGGTGGTGCGACCTTCGACGTTTCCATGCGTTTCTTGACCGAGGATCCATGGGAGCGTCTGGATCGCCTGCGTGCCCAGATCCCCAACCTGCTGTTCCAGATGCTGCTGCGTGGCTCCAACGCCGTGGGTTATACCAACTATGCGGACAACGTGGTCGAAGATTTCGTTGAAAAAGCGGTTGCCGGTGGGATTGATGTGTTCCGTATTTTCGACTCCCTGAACTGGACCAAAGGCATGAAGGTTGCCATGGATGCGGTGCAGAAGAACAATGCGATCTGCGAAGCGGCCATGTGCTACACCGGTGATATTACCGATCCGAAGCGCGACAAGTATCCGCTGTCCTACTATGTCAACATGGCCAAAGAGCTGGAAAGCATGGGCGCACATATCCTCGGCATCAAGGACATGGCCGGCCTGCTCAAGCCCTTTGCGGCCGAAAAGCTGATCAAGGCGTTGAAAAACGAAATTGGCATTCCCATTCACTTGCATACCCATGACACCTCGGGCAATGGCGGGACCATGCTGCTGATGGCTGCTCAGGCGGGTGTGGATATCGTCGATACGGCGTTGTCGTCGATCTCGGGCCTGACCTCTCAGCCGAGCATGAACGCTCTGCTCTCAACCCTGGAAGGGACCATCTGGGATCCGCGGGTGGATCAGGATGGAATGCAGAAGCTGGCTAACTACTGGGAGACGGTGCGCACCTATTACGAGCCGTTTGAATCCGAGCTGCGCGCCAGCACGGCTCAGGTCTATGATCACGAGATTCCCGGTGGCCAGTATTCGAACTATAAGCCTCAGGTCGAAGGCTTGGGCCTCGGCCATCGCTGGGAAGAGTGCAAGGACATGTATCGCAAGGTGAACCTGATGTTCGGTGACCTGGTCAAGGTCACGCCGTCATCCAAGATCGTCGGCGACATGGCCATGTTCATGGTGCAGAACAACCTGGAGCCGGAAGATGTCATGACCCGCGGCCATGAGCTGACTTTCCCCCAAGGGGTGGTCGACTTTTTCAAGGGCATGCTCGGTCAGCCCTATGGCGGGTTTCCCAAAGAACTGCAGAAAATTATTCTCAAAGACGAGCAGCCTTTTACCCATCGCCCTGGCGAGTTTCTTGAGCCGGTCGATTTTGTGGCGAAAAAAGTGGAGCTGGAGAAAAAGGTCGGCCACCCGGTGAAAGATCGCGATGTCTCTTCGGCTGTGCTCTATCCTGGTGTGTTTGAGGAGTTTGATCGCCATCGCCAGCTGTACAGCGATACCTCGGTATTGCAGACACCGATCTATTTCTACGGTCTGGATGTCGGGGATGAAGCCAGTATCGAAATTCAACCGGGCAAGACGCTGATTGTCAAGTTGACGGCCATTGGCAAGGTGCATGCGGACGGTACGCGTAACATCTATTTCGAGCTCAACGGTGAGCCGCGTCAGATTCAGGTCAAAGACCTGTCTGTTGAGACGGAAGAGGAAGAGCACGTTAAGGCGGAGTCGGGCAACGACAAACAGATCGGTGCGCCGATGCCGGGCAAAATCTTCAAGCTCAATGTCAAGGTCGGTGACAGCGTCAAGGAAGGTGATACCCTGATTGTGACCGAAGCGATGAAGATGGAAACCAATATCAAGGCGAAAATGGACGGGGTGGTCAAGGATGTCCTGTTCAAGGAAGGGGGGCAGGTCAAGCAGGGCGATCTGCTGGTCGTACTGGATTAACTCTTCTGTTCCTGCAACGTGACAAAAAACCCCGCATCGCTGGTGCGGGGTTTTTTTGTTACAGCCCCCCCCCAGTAGCAGGCAGATGTAAAAATCCACCTATATGAATATGTTAACTGTGTGAAGAAAATAAATTGGTGTTTTCTATTTAATCTTGACCTGTGCCTGCATGAAAACGTATTTTAGGGCTGTTGACTGGAATTTTTTTATATCCGCTTTATTCTTGTAGCCAACGTCAGTTTTAATGTTGGTGTCCAGGTTCTCGGGGCGCCGTGTCAGACATGAAAGGGTTACGATGATTTCTTCTGTATCACGTCGCACGATGATCATCGGGGGGGTTGTTCAGGGGGTTGCTGTTGGCGCGGTGGCTGTGTTTGGCGGGCACTGGTGGCTGACGGCCTGTGTGGCTCTGGTTGCCGTTGTGAGCCTGCTGCTGCTGCGCCTGATTCTGCGTGCGGAGCAGCAGGAGGAAACCGCCTGTTACGATCACGAGCTGGTCCAGGTTCTCGATTCGACCAAGGAGATGTTCGCTCACCTGCAGCAGGAACTCAGTGATCAGTTTGCCAGTGCCCGGCAGGAAAACCACCAGGTGCAGACGATTCTGTCTGATGCGATCAGCAAGCTCATTCAGAGTTTTACCGAGCTCGATAAGCAGAGCTCCCGCCAGCAGGAGCTGGCTGCCGCCATTTCCGGTTCGGGTTCGTCAGGCAGCGGGCAGATGTCATTTAATCAGCTGTTCACCACGATAGAGCATTCGCTCAATAATCTGCTGGAATCAACGCAGAACAGCAGCCAGGGGACACGCGACCTGTTTGAGGCGATGGCCCAGACCCAGAATCAGTTCCAGTCTGTTATTTCCATGTTGAACGATGTGCGCAAGATTGCCGACCAGACCAATCTGCTGGCGGTCAATGCCTCCGTCGAAGCGGCGCGTGCCGGTGCCGCCGGCAGTGGCTTCGCTGTCGTGGCGGAAGAGGTTCGGAATCTGTCGATTCGCTCGAACCGCTTCAGCCAGCAGATCGATGATTCTGTTCAGGGCATTGCCCGTTCATTGCAGCAGGTTGAACGCGCCATGCATAAGCTGGCTGAAGATTCCGAACGCCTGGTTGAAGAAGAAAAACAGCAGGTCGATGTCATGATGGGTGAGGCCCGTCGTTTTCATGATGTCGTGGATGGTGGCGCCAGGGAGATTGGTGAAATTTCCCAGCAGATCGCATTGCTGGTGGGTGCTGCTGTTACCTCGATGCAGTTCCAGGACATGGCGACCCAGGTTGTCGATACCGTCACCCGGCGCATGGATGCCATGGATGAAATGATGTCGAACCTGACACTGCTGGATGTCAATGTGGCCGATGACTGTTGCGAGCAGAAGGAAATGTTTGTCCAGCATATGGCAATGCTGCGCAGCATGATTGACGGGGCCAGGGAAACCATTGAGCAGAGTCATCACAACCCGGTGTCGCAAAAGAGTATGGATGATGGAGATATTGAACTTTTTTAATGGCTGTATTTTTTAGTCGGCCCCCAAGGAGAAGCACATATGGCAAAGACCGTCCTCGCTGTAGACGATTCCCGCTCCATTCTGCAAATGGTTTCCTTTACCCTTAAGGGCGCCGGCTACACTGTCGTGGAAGCCGGTAATGGTCAGGAGGCCCTGGCCCAGGCGCAGAAGCAGAAATTTGATCTGGTCCTGACTGACCTCAACATGCCAGTCATGGACGGGCTGACCCTAGTGCAGAAGCTGCGAGCCACACCCAGCTATAAGTTTACCCCCATTCTGATGCTGACCACGGAAGCTGGTGAAGCCTTCAAGGCCAAAGGCAAAGCTGCCGGACTCACCGGCTGGCTGGTCAAACCGTTTGATCCGCAGAAGCTTATGGGCGTGGTGAAAAAGGTTCTGGGCTAAATCTCGAATCGGGAGGCACAATGTTTGAGTTTGAAGAAAAAACCATCACCAGTGCTGAAGGGCGACAGTACCGCCAGATTAATCTTTCTGGCCCGTTGGGGATTGAAAGCATTGTGGTGTTGCGTGACTTGCTCCTTAAGGCCTTTGGTGAGTTCGACCGCGTCGTCATGGATTGGGCACAGGTCACCGCCGTTGATTTCAGCGTACTGCAACTCATGTGCTCCACCAATGAGTATGTTCAGCGTGCCGGCAAAGAATTCGAACTGAAAAACCGTTTTAGCCCCGTGGTGATCGACAATGCCCAGAGCCTCGGCTTTATCCGCGAAAACGGCTGTGCAAAAGCCGTCGACCCCTCGCGCTGTCTGTGGTCTCCCAACCTGCACTGATTTCACTAATCTGAGCTGCCAGAAAGAGGTTGCCTATGGATTCCCCTCAACAGGCTTTCAAAGAAGAAGCCTATGAGTTGCTGACAGAACTGGAAACAGCCCTGCTTGAACTCGAAGAATGCCCCGATGATATGGAAATTATCGGCCAGGTGTTCCGTGCCATGCACACCATCAAAGGCTCCGGTGCCATGTTCGGCTTCACCGACATCTCGAGCTTCACTCACGAAGTCGAAACCGTTTACGACCTGGTGCGCAGCGGCGAGATGAAAGTTACCAAGACCCTCGTTGACCTGTCGTTGCAGGCGCGCGACCACATCCTCGGCCTGCTCGATGCCGTCTGTGAAGGCCAACCCGCCGACCTGCCCCGTAGCGGGGAACTCGTGCGCCAGTTCCAGGCCCTGATCCCCGGCAAAACATCGACCCCGGCCTTTGAGGTGCCCGTTCAAGAAGAGAAAGCGGAAATCGACGAATTACAGACTTACCGCATCCGTTTTAACCCTTCCCCCGAAATCCTCAAAACCGGCACCCGCATGTCCGCTTTGCTCGACGAACTGGCCGAGCTCGGCACCTGCCGTACCATTGCCCACAAGTCCAAGGTGCCGCCCCTGGATCAGATCGACCCTGAACTGTGCTACGTCAGCTGGGATATCCTGCTCACTTCACCCTGCCGCGAAGAAGAGATCCGCGACGTTTTTATCTTTGTCGAAGACGAATGCGAAATCAGAATCCGCCGCCTCGATATCGGCAGCGACGGCGAAGAACAGCAGAAACGCCTCGGCGACATCCTCATTGAACGCGGCGACATTACCCAGGACGAAATCGACAAAGTCATCGCCAAGTCCCGCCGCATTGGCGAAATGCTCGTCGACGCCAGACTCGTCGACGTCGATGCCGTCGAGTCCGCCCTGCAGGAACAGCAGCTCGTTCGCCAGCTCACAGAAAAACGCAAAGAAAAGACCGAGGCCCCCGCTTCATCCAGCCTGCGTGTTCCCGCCGAACGCCTCGATGAACTGGTCAACCTCGTCGGTGAAATGGTCACCGTCCAGTCACGCCTGAGCCAGACCGCCGCCCTCAGCGGCGACAGCGAACTGCAGTCCATCGCCGAAGAAGTCGAACGCCTGACCGAAGAACTGCGCGACAGCACTCTCAATATCCGCATGCTGCCCATCGGCAGTACGTTCAGCAAGTTTAAACGTCTGGTGCGCGATATCGCCTCCGATCTGAAAAAAGAAGTCGACTTCCAGACCGCCGGAGCTGAAACCGAACTCGACAAAACCGTCATTGAACAGCTGAACGATCCTCTTGTCCACATCATCCGCAACAGCATGGACCATGGCCTCGAACTGCCCGACGTCCGCCAGGCCGCCGGCAAGCCCCGCCAGGGTACCGTCTTCCTCGGCGCCCAGCATTCCGGCGACAGCGTCGTCATTGAAATTCGCGATGACGGCAAAGGACTCAATACCGACGTCATCCGCGAAAAAGCCATCAGCAAAGGCCTGATCGGCCCCGACGAAAACCTCAGCGATCAGGAGATCTACCAACTGATTTTTGCGCCGGGATTTTCCACCGCCCAGCAGGTTACCGGCCTTTCCGGACGCGGCGTCGGTATGGACGTCGTCAAACGCGCCATCGAAGCACTGCGCGGCACCATCAGCCTCGACAGCACCCTCGGCAAGGGCACCACCGTTCGGCTGCGCATCCCCCTGACCCTTGCCATTATCGAAAGCCTGCTGGTCAAAATCGGCAGTGGCAGCTTCGTGCTGCCCCTCTCCGCCGTCGAAGAATGCGTTGAACTGACCCAGAGCGACATCGAAGACTCTCACGGCCGCTGCCTCGCCAATGTGCGCGGCACCCTGATTCCCTACATCCCCCTGCGCAACAGCTTTGCGATCCCCGGCCCCGTACCGCCCATCCAGCAGATCGTTATTACCCGCATCGACGGGCAGCAGGTCGGTTTTGTCGTCGATACCGTTATCGGCGAGCACCAGACCGTTATCAAAAGCCTTGGACCCATGTATCGCGATGTTCGCTGTACCTCCGGTGCTACCATCCTCGGAGACGGCAGCGTTGCCCTCATTCTCGACCTGGTCCCCCTGACGCAGCAGCACGCCGTCACCGAAGCCGCGCGCTTATCCTGAAACCGTTAGAGCTGGAGTAGACCATGAGCCACGAAGAGAACCAGACCAACCAGTATCTGACCTTTTACCTTAACGGAGAGATCTTCGGTATTCCCATCCATCGCGTCCTCGAGGTGCTGGACTATACCGAAATCACCAAAGTGCCGCAGACCCCCGACTACATGCGCGGCGTCATCAACCTGCGTGGCAGCATCGTCCCCGTCGTCGATATGCACCTGAAATTTGATCTCGACCCCTCCGAACGCACCGTTAACAGTTGCATCATCATCATGGACGTTACCATTGAAGGCACCAAAACCAGTCTTGGCGCCTTGGCTGATTCCGTGCGAGAGGTCATCGAACTCGAACCCGGCCAGATCGAACCGGCTCCGAAAATGGGCACCCGGCTCAACAGCGATTTTGTTCAGGGCATGGGCAAACATGGCGATGAATTCATCATGCTGCTGAATATTGATGCGGTGTTCACCGGCCACCACGGCAGTCTGTCCGAGGCGGATTCAGTTGCGGCCTGATGAAGGTGTGATGGGTGGAGTGGGGGAGTAGACGACGCGTTTGCTTCATGTTGTAACTATTTCAGGTTTCGGGAGCGGGAAATGTCCCGCTCCTGATCGTTTGGGAGTTCTATGAACAACGCAATTGGCAAGGCCGATTTTGAACGTCTGAGTTCATTTATTTATGATCGTCTGGGGATCTGCCTCAATGCGTCCAAAAAAACCATGCTGGAGGGGCGTCTGTCCAAGCGGTTGCGGGCGTTGGGGCACGATAGTGTCGGTGACTATTGCGAGTTTTTGTTCAGCAACGAGGGGCAGAATCACGAGCTTGTTCACCTGTTCGATGCGGTGACGACCAATAAGACCGATTTTTTTCGCGAGCCTTCCCACTTCGATTTTCTGACGTCCAAGATCCTTCCGGCCTGGCAGCAGCATTCGTTTAATCGTCCGTTCTATTTGTGGAGCGCTGGCTGCTCCAGTGGCGAAGAGCCTTACACGTTGGCAATGGTACTGGACGATTATGCTAAAAAGTCGTGTGGTCAGAGGTTTGACTTTGAAATTATCGCAACGGATATTTCGACCAAGGTTTTGGATCACGCCAAAAAAGCCATTTATCACCACGACCGAGTTGTGCCGGTACCCGAGGTTCTGCGGCGGCGTTATCTGCTGCGAAGCAAGGACCGGAGTAACCCGCTGGTCCGGATTGCTCCAGAGATTCGCAAGAAAGTGCGGTTTGGTCGGTTGAACTTCATGGATGATCAGTTTTCGCTTCCACATACCATGGATGTGATTTTCTGCCGTAACGTTATCATCTATTTTGATAATAAAACGCAGGAAATCCTGATGAATAAATTCTGCCGGCACCTGCGTCCCGGCGGAAATCTCTTCTTGGGACACTCCGAGTCGCTGCAGGGGTATCAGGTTCCTCTGCAGCAGATTTCACCGACTGTCTACGCGTATCGAGGCTAAGCCATGTCGTTGCCGTTGGTTTATTTAAAACCTGGTGAGATGCATGTTTGTCGGCAAACCTGCCGGATTGAAACCGTGCTTGGCTCCTGTGTCAGTGTCGTTTTGCATTGTCCTGTAACGCATGTTAGTGCCATGAACCATGCCGTTATGCCAATTGGGAGTAATAGCCTGCATTATGTGGACTATTCTCTGGAACAAATGATCAAGCAGTTCAGGGCGTTGGGCGGTCGGCGGCAGGGGATGCAGGCCAAACTGTTTGGTGGAGCCAACATGTTTGACCAGGGTCAACGCAGTTCGATCCAGGTGGGACAGAAAAATGTAGAGGTTGCCCTTGGCTGGCTGGCGGAGCAGAAGATTGGTTTAATCACGTCCAATACTGGCGGAACGGAGGGGCGGAAACTGGTTTTTTTGTCGGAAACTGGGCAGGTCTTTGTGAAAAAACTGGACAGGGTTAATCCTGCGGAACGATTTTTGCCTGGGGCACATGCGCCAGTTCGCAAGGTGTGCCCGCAACGGATTTGAATAACGGGAGTAGTTCATGGCTAAAAAAATTCGGGTTCTTATCGTTGATGATGCGGCTGTGGTGCGGGATGCGCTGTCCTCGATTCTTTCCTCTGATCCGCAGATTGAGGTCATGGCAACGGCTGGCGATCCCTTTATTGCCGCGCAGCGTTTGAAACAGGAAATTCCTGATGTCATTACGCTGGATGTTGAGATGCCGCGGATGGATGGTCTGACTTTTCTGAAAAAGATCATGGGGCAGCATCCGATTCCCGTCATCATGTGTTCAAGTCTGACGGAACGGGGTTCGGAGACGGCTCTGAAAGCATTGGAATATGGGGCGGTTGATATCATTCAGAAGCCGCAGATGGGAACGAAACAGTTTATTGAAGAGTCTCGCGTACGTATTTGTGATGCTGTCAAGGCGGCGGCGGGGGCACGTTTAAATCGTTTGGAGAAAAGTACTCTAAAGCATGAGCCGAAGCTGACAGCTGATGCCGTGCTGGCCAAGGGCTCCTCCCGAGCGATGGTGCAGACAACGGAAAAGGTGGTGGTCGTTGGCGCTTCAACAGGCGGTACCGAGGCGCTGCGGGAATTTCTCGTTCAGTTCCCGGCGGATTCACCCGGGATTGTGATCGTTCAGCACATGCCCGAAAATTTCACCGCGGCTTTTGCCCGTCGCTTGGACGGATTGTGTCAGCTGTCCGTAAAAGAAGCTGAAGATGGTGATTCTGTTATTCGTGGTCGGGCATTGATTGCGCCGGGAAACCGGCATACGCTGCTCAAGCGCAGTGGTGCCCGCTACTATGTTGAAGTCAAGGAGGGGCCGCTGGTGTCGCGTCATCGTCCTTCGGTGGATGTTTTGTTCCGCAGCGCGGCGCGCTATGGGGGGAAAAACATTATTGGTGTCATTATGACCGGAATGGGTGATGATGGTGCCAAGGGGATGAAGGAGATGAAGGATGCCGGAGCGGTGAATCTCGCCCAAGACGAGGCGACCTGCGTGGTCTACGGTATGCCCAATGAAGCTGTCAAGGCGGGTGGTGTCGATTATTCTCTGCCGCTGGATCGATTGGCTGGGAAGGTTCTGACCCTGGCTTCATAAAGCGGGAAAGAAGCACTTGGGGAAGAAACGAACAAAAAAGCCCGTTGCAATGCAACGGGCTTTTTTGTGTTACCGGGTCAGAATTGAATCAGTTCGCACCAAACAGGGCATTGCGCTCTTCCATGCATAACTCATAGTGATTGTGGGTCGATTTGGCGTTTGCCAGATAGACAGCTTTGACTTCCGGATCGTCAATCTGCGCTGCGGTTGCCAGCAGGTCTTTTTCCAGAGCATCTTCCTGCTCAATCGCCAGTTCAATTGCCTTGCGCTCGTCGAAGTCGGCCAGCATCGATTGCTTCAGGGCTTTCCACCAGGAAGATTCGGTGTTAGGCGGTGCGCTGATGAATTCTTCGAAGGACGAAATATCCGTCCCTTTGTAAATATTATAGAACATGTGGGCGTGTTGCTTTTCTTCGTTCGCCAGCAGTTCAAAAGTCTGGCGGGCTTTGTCATCAGCCATTTTTTCTGCGCCGTACTTATAGTAATCCATAGCATCCTTTTCGGTCTGCATGGCCTCTTTAATCGCCTGCTGTAAATCCATTGCGTCCTCCATGTTAAATTAAATAACAAAACGTCGGTATTCTAACGGACAATGACGATGATTGCAATCCGTTATTAAAGCAACTCCTTCAGCCAGCCAAACGCGACAAAGGTGCCGATGCTGGAACCCAGCGAAGACAGGAAAAAAACCAGCAGCACTCGGGTCAGGCGGTTTTTCCACCAGCCCCGCCACTCAACAACGTCGTCTGCAACCCGTTCCATGTCCTTGACCGTTGGTGGCGAAACGTATGCCTGAACCAGCCCTGTGACAAATCCGGCTCCGATGGTTGGATTAAGAGAGGTCAGGGGAGCCGCAATAAACGCCGAAAGTGTCGTGAGGGGGTGGGCGCCAGCCAGAAGGGCTCCCAGCGCCGAGAGCGACCCGTTGGCGAGAATCCAGGCCGTGGCGGCATCGTAGAGGCGGCTGCGATCGGCAAAGAAAAAGCCAAAGACGAAGAGACAGGCGACAAAGGCCGGGATGAGCCATGGCAGCCATTTGGAATAACGGGGTTTCGGTGGAATCTGGCCCAGTGGTGCAATGACTGCTTCTGTCTCAGGATGCTGGAGGTGGTGCAGGATACCGGGAACATGAGCGGCTCCGACTACCGCGATGATTTTTTCTCCCGGAGCCTTGGCAATGTAGTGCGCCATCCAGCGGTCGCGTTCGTCGACCAGAATCGTCTTGGCCGCGGGCAGGAGCTCCCCCATTTCCTTGAGCATGGCGGACAGGCTGTCGGATTGGCGCAATTCGCTGAGCTGTTTTTCATCGAGCTCGGTTGTTTCAAACAGACCGGCGAAAAGGGTCGCAACCAGGTTCATTTTTTTCCAGAAGCCGGTTTTTCTCCATGCACGCAGCAGCGTGGTGCGGATGTCGCGATCGACCAGCTCAACGCCCAACCCAAGTTCGTGGGCCTTATGTGCAGCACTTGCCAGTTCTTCTCCCGGCTTGACACCCGTATGGAGTCCCATGCGCTTCTGAAAAGAGGCGAGGGCCAGATTGGCCATGAGAAAAGGGACCTGTCCCTGCTTGACAACCTGTATGATGTTCAGTTTTTCCCAGCGGTTGCGCTCCATCAAGTGGGCGTAGCGCTGGGCATCAAGTTCGATACAGACGGTGTCTGGCCGTTCCAGCTCGATGGACCGGATGACTGTGTCGACAGACTCCTGTGAAATGTGAGCCGTTCCGATCAGGATGATTTCATGTCCATTGGCGGTCGTGCGGTGGACATCAGGAGCAGAAAGTAAGGCTTCGTTTGACATAGTGGATATCATGAAGAGGGGGAAAGATGTGACTGATAGAATAAAAGGCACCGGAAAATCTCCGATGCCTTTCAAGTGCTCTCCACACCAGCCGTTAATCTTTGGCCTCACTACGAGAGCCAAATAGGTGGGATCCTTTGTTAGCGTATCAGGCGTCCCTCTCAATGGAGGGCTGGCACACAACGCTACTGGAAAAAATCCCGAATAACGCATATTCCGCGTGGGCGTTCAGATTTCACGAACCGGGCAGAGAGCTTATTCCTTTGAGAGAAGTATAGGGAAGAAGTGCCTCGCTGGCAAGGGATAAAGTCTATTTTATTGCACTGTATTCCCGCCTGCAGACTCTTTCCGGTTGACAGATTTTTTAAGGCAGCACCTTTTTCCACGGTTGAATAATAACCTGCTCGAACAGGCCCGCTCGCGCATAAGGGTCATTGCGGGAAAATTCCTGCGCCTGTTCCAGGGAGTCCAACTCAAGAATTACCACGGATCCATTCATTTCACCGGCTTCATCCAGTGTCGGGCCTGCGGCGTGGAGTTGATCGCCAAAGCTTTTCAGGTAGTCGACGTGGGCCGGCCGATTATCCATGCGGAGGGCAAGATGGTTTTTTTTGTCAAAAGCGTGAATTACGTAGAGCATCTGGTGGTCTCCTGTTATGAAAGTCGATATCAGGTCTGCGTGGGCCGGGCACCCATTTTGTGCAGCTCGTCAACGACACACGTGCGAATGCTTTGGCTGTCGCTCATCTGGAGGAGCTGTTCACTGATTTCCATTGCGCGCTGGCAATCGAGGTTGGCCAGAAAGGCCTTGGTGCGGGGGATGAACGGGGCCACAACGGAAAACTCACGAATGCCCAATCCGAGCAAGACGGTAAAATTGACCGGGTCGGTTGCCATCTCTCCACAGATACAGACGCCTTTGCCCTGTTTGCGTGCCGTATCCGATACGTACTTGATCGCCTGCAATACCGCCGGATGGAGCGGGTTATAATATTTGTTGACCAGTGGATTGTTGCGGTCGGCGGCGAGCATGTACTGAATCAGGTCGTTTGTTCCCAGCGAGAAAAAATCAACCTCATGGGCTAAAAATTTGCACATCTGAACCGCTGCCGGAACCTCAATCATGATGCCGAGGGGAATTTCCTCTTTGAATGGAAGCTGTTCGCGTCTCAGCTGTTCTTTGGCTTCTGTGACGACGTCCTTGCAGGCCCACAGTTCTTCGATGCCAGAAATCATGGGGAAGAGCATTTTGACCGGCCCGTGTACTCCCGCCATGAGAATAGCTTCGATCTGGGTGCGAAAGATGTCGCGATTGTCGAGAGAAACCCGCACTGAGCGCCAGCCCATGAAAGGGTTGTCTTCTGCCGGAGGCGTAAAATAGGGCAGTGCCTTATCGCCTCCGATGTCCAGGGTGCGGATCGTAACCGGTTCGCCCTGAAAACTCTCAACGATTTTGCGATACAGCTGGTACTGGTCCTGGCGGTCCGGAAAGGTGTTCCGGGTCATGTAGGGGAATTCGGTGCGGTAGAGACCGACGCCCTGCGCTCCGTTGCGCTGGGCTATTTCGACATCGCTGATCAGGCCGATATTGGCCCGCATGGTCACGCGGACGCCATCGCGGGAAATGGCCGGGCGGTGGCGATACTCATTGATCCGATCCAGTTCTTCGCTGCAGTCGGCTTCGAGGCGGCGATATTCTTCGATGATGGCTTCCGAGGGACGGACAAAAAAACAGCCGGAATTCGCGTCAACGATGACCAGAGCGCCAGGTTCGGTCTGCTGAGTCGCTCCCTTGATGCCGACCAGGGCCGGAATACCAAGTGATTTCGCCATGATAACGGCGTGAGAGTTTCTCTCCCCCGCTTCGGTGACAATGCCGAGCACCTTGTCATGCTCAAGTGTTGCCATGTCTGAAGGCAGAATCTCACGTGCGACCAGGATGCCTTTTTTCTTGAATTTCAGGCGAGTTGTTTCATTGCCGGTGAGATTAGCCAGCAGACGGCGACCAATGTCCATGATGTCGGTGGCACGTTCCCGCAGGTAGGGGTCATCCATGCGGGTAAAGGCTTCGGTGTAGCTGGCAACGACTTTTTTCAGTGCGTAAGGTGCACTGTGGCCATCGGTGATTTCCTTGAGCAGTTGATCCTGAAACGCCCGGTCTTCAAGAATCATCAGGTGAGTATGAAAGATGGCCGCGTCCTGCTCGGACAATTTCTGGGCGACGCGTTTTTCCAGAAAGACAGTCTGAATGCGTGTTTCTTCGAGGGCCTCCGTCAGCCGTTTTTTTTCTTTTTCGCTGTCGACCTCAATCTCATCAATCAGATCGGAAAAACCACATTTTTCGTCCAGAATGTAGGCCGGGCCAGAGACGACACCCGGGTAGGCGACGGTGCCGCGCAGGGCTGCTCGATTATGCAGTTCCTGGTTCTGATGTGTTTTTTTAGAGGGCGTCTGGCTGGCACGTGCGACTTCGTTGATGGAATTCAGCAGCTTGGCGTTGGTGACGACAGAGCTGACCTGAAAGGCTATCGTCGACAGGGCGCTGATTTCCGTTGTGGTGAATGAACGTTTTTCAGTGGTTTGCAGCGTGATGACACCGATAGGCTGACGTCGTTCAATCAACGGGATGGCCAGAAAGCTGTGAAAGCGTTCTTCTTTGGTTTCACGGAAGTAGAGATAGCGGGGGTGCTCTTCCGGATTGATCACAGAGATCGGCTGGCCCTGTTCAATGGCCAGGCTGGCGAGGCCTTGCCCCAGTTTCATGCTGACCTTGCCGATGCTTTCTTTGGGCAGGCCGTGCGTTGCATGCAGAACAAGCGTTGCGCCGTCTTCCTGGAGCAGGTAGATGGAGCAGACCTCTGATTGCATCCGTCTGGCGACAAGCTCAACAATGTTGTTGAGCGTTTCGCCCAGATCGTGTGACTGGAGAATCAGGGTACTGATGTCTTCCAGGGTGCTTAACCCCAGTCTGTCAGACTGTTTCATGGTTGCCATGCGTGCCTGACCGGGGTGGTCAGGTGGGCCCTGTTTACACCGGGGCGGTCGCCGCCGGTGTGGGAAAAATTAGGCGAAATGCCTTTGCCCTCTAGACCTCGTTTGGGTTGAGGTGGTAGGCAAAGATTTTCAGTTGGTCATCAACCACCAGGTCGTGTGCCAGTTCCGACAGAATGGCACGTATGGTTTTACGCTCGCCCGCGCTGTGAATGTGGCCCGTGAGAACAATGGTGTCGTTTTCGATCTCAACCTGCAGGTGGTAACCTTGGATTTCCGGCGACTTCAGAATGGCGATTTCGATTTTTTTCTTCAGGATCAGTTCCGCCAGTCGTTTCTGGGATGATGCACGACAGTCGGAGAGGTTTTTTTCCTTCAGCCCCTGGCAAATCAGGTCGACCGCCATGGACTCGGAAAGTTTTTGTGTATTGATGATCAGATCGTAGTGGTAGGGGTCGTTCCAGTCACGATCGAAATAGTATTTGATAAAACCGGCGCGTTGCTGGTCACTTTTTCGCACAAGAATGCGTGACAGGTCGGGGTCAAGCCATTCCCGTTCCGCCCAGCGCTCTACGCGCAGTTCAAAAGGCGCGATGATGCGGGTGGTCAGAACACTTTCGATGCCGGACAGGATATCTTGTCCACCGCGGCCGTAGATTAGCACATTGCCCTTCAGGGCGTACTCAAGGATGATCTGCTGAATGCGGTGCATGTCGATCTCTAGACGCTTGTCAAGGCTTTCGACAAATGCTGGCGGTTTTTCATCCGCTTTTTCAACCCGATCTTCCGATAGCCCATATTGTTCAGCAACGGCAAGAATTGCATCGCCATCAACGAGGGTATAACCCAGTTTGTCCGCCAGGGCGCGGGCAATGATGGATCCGCCGCTGCCCATTTCACGTGATATGGTGATAATCGCCATTTATGCTCCCCTCAATAAAAAACACTGCATCACAAAACGTCGGAATTCTAGCAACTGCGGGATTCGTTGACAAGTTATTCGTTGCGGCTTCTTCGATAAGCCCCTTCTTGCTCCTGATCTGTGACACAAAACGGCTTGGGCGGCTTCTGTTTGTGCTTCTTTTGTTGAGACCACCCGGAGGCGGCTCGGCTTTTTTTGGCGTTTATGATGGTTAAAACCCTGGTTTGTGGTCGAAGTAGTGCCGGGAGCGGATAAAACGAACGGTGCGGCTTTTGGAGCGCATGACGACGGTGTGGGTTTCCGCCCCGGAGGCGAAGTAGCGCACGCCCTTCAGCAGTGGCCCGGCCGTAACACCGGTCGCAGCAAAGAAAACATCGCCTCCGGCCAGGTCTTCGACGCCGTAAATTTTGTTGAAGTCGCTGATGCCCATTTCCGGTGCACGTCGACGTTCCTCATCTGTGGTGAAAATCAGGCGTGCTTGCATGTCGCCGCCGTGACATTTGATGCCGGCTGCGGCGAGTACGCCTTCAGGTGCGCCACCAATACCCATGACCATGTCAATGCCGCTGTCTTCCATCCCCACGGCAATGGCCGGTGCCACGTCGCCGTCAGAGATCAGAATAATTCGAGCACCAGCCTTGCGGATGTCGGTAATTGCGGCATCGTGGCGCGGGCGATCCAGTAGGACGACGGTCAGGTCGGCAATGTCGCAGCCCTTGGCTGCTGCGATACGTTTCAGGTTGCCGCTGGGGGTGTCGTGGATGTCGATGCAGCCTCTTGCCTGCGGTCCGACAATCAGTTTTTCCATGTACATGTCTGGTGCGTGGAGAAACCCTCCGGCTGGTGCCAGGGCAATCGTGGCAATCGCTCCGACGCCGCCCTTGGCGCACAGATTGGTACCTTCGAGGGGGTCAACGGCGATGTCGACGGCGGGCCCGTAGCCGGTACCGACTTTTTCACCGATGTAAAGCATGGGAGCTTCATCCATCTCGCCCTCGCCAATGACGACGGTACCGTCAATCTCCATGGCGCCCAGTGATTGGCGCATGGCGGTTGTGGCCGCATCATCCGCTGCGATTTTATCCCCTTTGCCCACCCAGCGGCCACACGCCAGCGCGGCGGCCTCGGTGACCCGGGCAAGTTCCAGTGCCAGACTACGATCCATGTTCTGCTCCCTGTATTGTGTTCTGTTTGGTCTGGTGTTGCCATTTTGAAGGATGTTATGATGGCACGATTACCCGATCGAAACAATTGTTAACTGTGACGGAAAATGCCTTCAATGATGACAGAACAGATACCAACCTCTCTTGGCGAAATGATCCGTGCCGAGATCCACCGTGCCGGCGGACTTGAGTTTTCGCGCTACATGGAACACTGTCTCTACCACCCCCAGTGGGGGTATTACATGCAACCGCGCCAGCGTATTGGAGCGCAGGGCGACTTCTTTACCTCATCCAGTGTGCATCATCTCTTTGGTGCCCTCATTGCCCGGCAGCTGTTTCAGATGTGGCAGCTGCTTGGCGAGCAGCCTTTTACCCTGGTTGAGCAGGGAGCTGGCGAGGGGCATCTTGCTCTGGATATTCTGACTGCGCTGCAGCAGAGCGCCCCGGCCTGTTATGCGCGCCTCTGTTACCAGATTATCGAGATTAGCCCGGATAATCGCCAGCGTCAGGCCGCGACCCTGGAACCGCATGCGGACCGTGTTCGCTGGTGCTGCCTGGAAGAGCTCGAACCATTTGAAGGCTGTTTTCTGAGTAACGAGCTGGTGGATGCTTTTCCCGTCTCGTTGCTGGAAAAGAAACAGGGGCAGCTGTTTCAGGTGTATGTGGTTGAGAAGGAAGGGGTTTTGTCCGAAGAGCTCCGTCCGGCCACTGATGAGGTGAAACGGCACTTTCAGGGTCTTGGTGTGGAACCTGTCGAAGGAAACCGTGCCGAAGTGTGCCTGGCTGTAGCCCCCTGGATGGCGCAGCTTGCGCCCAGACTTAGAAAAGGTTTCATGCTGACGATCGATTACGGCTATCCAGCTGCGGAGCTCTATGCACCATTTCGCCGGGATGGTACCCTGATGTGCTACCATCGTCATCAAGCGAATGACAATCCCTACCAGCGTATTGGTGAGCAGGATATGACGGCTCATGTTGATTTTACCCTGTTGCAGCAAACGGGCGACCGGCTGGGGTTGAGAACGCTTTATTTTGGAGAGCAGTACCGTTTTCTGATCGGTCTTGGATTTGTTGAGGAGCTGATGCGGCTTCAGGCGCGCGAACCGGATGAGAAGCGGGCTTGCGCTTTGCGCATGACTTTGAAGAACCTGATTGTACCCGATGGCGGGATGGGGGAAACCTTCAAGGTGCTGATTCAGGGAAAGAATGTTGATGCGCCTGCGCTAATTTGTGCCCGCTCTATTCGTGACCTGCCGATGCCGGAATTGATCTGATCGCTTGAGCGAATGAGGTGTTCAGAGGGGGGCGGGGGCATTATCAAGCCCATTTTTTGTTTTTACTGTCGTTTGTTGTGAGAGGACAAGGAGTAGGTGATGTCAATTGTTGAACGGGTTGAGGCGGCTCTGGACAAGGTGCGGCCGGCCTTACAGGCCGACGGCGGCAATGTCGAGCTGGTTGAAGTGACGGAGGAAGGTGTAGTGCGGGTCAAGCTGGTCGGAGCCTGTCATGGTTGTCCAATGGCAACGGTGACGCTGAAGCTGATGGTTGAGCGGACCCTGCTGGCCCGCGTTCCAGAAGTGAAAGAAGTCGTTCAGGTCGGTTAGGGTCAACTTGTTGCAGACAGGGGCTGAACCAGTACCTGACGCGTGCGGGGACCGTCGAATTCGCACAGATAAATGCCCTGCCAGGTGCCCAGCGCCAGGGCACCGTTTTTGACCGGGATGATTTCGCTGGCGCCCAGCAGGCTGCTTTTCATATGGGCCGCACTGTTGCCTTCGTTGTGGTGATAATTGTTCTGCCAAGGAACCAGCCGCTGGAAAATTGTTTCCAGATCTTGGAGAACGTCGGGGTCGGCATTCTCATTGATGGTCAGGGCGGCTGTCGTGTGGCGAACAAAGAGCAGCACTGCGCCCTGCGTCAGCTTGAGCTCTGTTATCGCCTGCTGGACCTGCTGGGTGATGTCGAGAAACTGTGTGTGCTGGCTGGTTTGCAGTTGAAGAATCATGTTGTCCCCCTCCCCGGAGGCGAACAGCCGGCTGCACTGAATAGGGTGAGTTGCTGTGTGGGCTTTTCGCGAACGTAGCACAGATTAGTCCGAGAAAAAAATTCTTTCTGGAATTTTGCCGATGGCCGACTGGTTGCATGATTTTGACCTCTATCTGAGCGTTGAGCGAAACCTTTCTCCGCATACGCGGTCAGCCTATCTGGGTGATGTCAGATCCTTGTGCGCCTTTCTGGACCCGGAGGGCAAGATGGCGCAGGAAGCACTGCTGTCTGGAGTTGACAAACTGCAGATCCGTCGTTGGTTGTCGGCTTTGCAGCCGCATAACAAAAGGGTGACACTGGCGCGAAAGCTCTCTTCGGTGCATGCTTTGTACAATTTTCTTCTTCGGCAGGGTTGCCTCGCCAGCCATCCCCTGGAATCCATGAAACGTCCGAAGCTTGAGCGCTATCTTCCCCGTGTCCTCGATATCGATGACATTTATCGTCTGCTCGATCAATCTTTTCCTGTGGATGAAATGGGGTTGAGGGATAAGGCGATTTTCGAGCTTATTTATTCCTGCGGGCTGCGTGTGAGTGAGGTCGTTGGTCTCAATTGTCCCGATCTGCTGGCGAGTGAGCAGCTGGTTCGCGTGACAGGAAAAGGGCGCAAACAGCGGATTGTTCCTGTCGGAGGCCAGGCGCTGAAGGCGGTTCAGGCGTATCGCGAGGTGAGTACGCATGGCATTGGACAGGCGAATGGCCCGCTTTTTTTAAACCGGCAGGGTGGTCGGCTCTCGGTGCGGACCGTGCAGCGTAATCTGAAGAAGATTCTCCTTCAGGCGGGACTGCCCCTGACAGCGACCCCGCATACTCTGCGCCACAGCTTTGCCACACATCTGCTGGATGGCGGCGCGGACCTGCGGGCCATTCAGGAAATGCTTGGCCATGTATCACTCTCTACTACTCAGAGGTATACCCAGGTCAGTACCGAACGGATGATGCGTGAGTATGACCGTGCCCATCCGCGCAGCCGGAAAAAATAACCAGCGATTGTGCTGGTTGTTTGCCAATAAAAACGCCCCTCTTGCGAGGGGCGTTTTTTTGTTGGTGCTGATGCTGGGGATTACTTGTTCCAGAAACGCATGGTGCCGTTCTTGGCAAAGTTGATGTGCATGTTGTAGCACTCGTCCAGCAGCTGGGGCTCATGGTGGCCACCGGTGACTTTGATACCACGCTCAAGGTAGTCAGTGAGGTAGTCTTTGTAAGCCGGGTGAGCACACTTGTCGATGATGCAGCGGGCACGATCGATAGGAGCCAGGCCACGCAGGTCGGCCAGACCCTGCTCGGTAACCAGAACATCGATGTCGTGCTCAGTGTGGTCGACGTGCGGTACCTTCGGAACAACACCGGAGATGCCGAATTCGTCGTTCTTGCTCGGACGGCAAGACGGGCAGTGCATCATGGAGATGTAGGCGTTGCGCTCGAAGTCGCCCGAGCCGCCGATACCGTTCAGCATGCGGGTACCACCGGCATGGGTGGAGTTGGCATGTGCGTAGATATCGAACTCAAGCGGCGTGTTCATGCCGATGGCGCCGAGACGACGAATGACCTCGGGATTGTTGGATACCTGCTGGGGACGCATGAGAACCATGTCTTTGTACTTGTCAAACTTCTCCCACCACTCAACGAACGCCTCGTTGGACAAGGACAGGGAGGTGCAGTTGATGTACTTACACTTACCTGAGTCGAGGAAAGGCAGGAAGGTGTCCTGCAGAACCTCGGTGAAAACGATCAGGTTTTCAAACGGGGAAGTGGTCAGACCACCGACAACGGCGTTGGCGATGGAGCCGACACCGGACTGCAGGGGCAGAAGGTTTTTCGGCAGACGGCCAGCTTTTACCTCAGTGCCGAAGAAGTCAACGATGTTGTCCGCGATCGCCTGGGCAACGTCATCGGTGCCACGCAGGGCGCGGCCGTTGTCGGGCAGTTTGGACTCGACGATGGCAACGATCTTGCTGGTGTCGGTCGGAACCCACGGTGTACCGATGCGTTGCTTGGCATCGGTGATCGGAATGATCTTGCGATAAGGCGGAACGTCGGTCATGAAGATATCGTGCATGCCTTCGAAGGAGGGCAGCCCGGTGTTGATTTCAACGATGATCTTGTCAGCGATGTCGATAACTTCGTTGGCTGCGCCAACTGCGCCGGACAGGATGATGTCGCCGTTTTCCGTGATGGCGGAAGCTTCGATGACAGCCAGATCAAGACGACCGCCGCTGTCCTTGGTGTAAAAACCGTATTTCAGGTCCTGAGCAAACATGGACAGGTGTTTGTCGCCCATGCGGATCTTGCCGCTGTTGATGCACTTACCCAGATTGGTTCCGGTCTGGTAAGGCCAACGACGGTCGATCATGTCGAGAGTCGCCATGCGGTCTTCAACCTCTGCGCCAACCGAAGCACCAATAAACAGGTTAAGCTTCAGTTTGCCTTGCAGGTTGTTCTTTTCAACGTAGTCACACAGGGCGATGGGAACAACTTTCGGGTAGCCGACAGGGGTAAACCCTGACATGCCGACGTTCATGCCATCCTTGAAGTACTCAACGCACTGCTCAGGGGTTTTAACCAGGTTGAGCAGTTCTTTACAGCGAACTCTGTCTTGCAATGTGTCTGCCATGCTTTTGTTCCTCCTTTGGGTGTGGTTGGTCAAAGCAAAAGGTGCAGTTTGTGGACTGTCCCTCATCATGAAAAATAGTGGCGCTGTGTCCCCTATGAAAAAAGTAAAACAATAAAATGGCGTTATGAAATGCACGTATATTACGGGCTATTTTTTTAGTCAAGCGAAAAAAATGAGGTTTCTGGTTTGTGCAAAAAGCGTGTGATGGATGGCACCGCTTTTATTTATTATATAACATATCGATATCGTTAATAAAAAAGTGGAACGAATTTTCGTGCGGTTGTTTTATTTTTGAGCAAATTGACAGCTAATTTAGTCTGGTTACAGATATGGTGTTTTATTATTTATCTTGGGCGGGAGCTAATCGGCTGTTGGCAGATATGAGTGAGTAGTGTTGTCGAATTGACCGATATTGCAGGCTTGTTCAGGTATCGATTAAGTACAAAAAAAGCCCCGCTGTTGTAGCGGGGCCTTTTTCTTTTTTTCTAGCTGTAACGCTGATCTGTTATTCGCACAGATCGATTTCGATGTCCCAGTTTTTGATCTTCATGGTGCCGTTCTTGGCCAGGTTCTGCTGCATCTTGAAGCAGCGGTCGAACAGCTGGGGCTCATGTCCGACGCCTTTGCTCAGGGTCTCCTTGCAGGCGCGGTCGAAGTAGTCCTGCAGGATCGGGCGGTAGGACGGATGGGCGCAGACATTGATCAGTTTCTGTGCGCGATCCTTCGGAGCCAGACCGCGCAGGTCAGCCAGACCCTGCTCGGTAACCAGAACATCCAGGTCGTGCTCGGTGTGGTCGATATGGGGAGCCTTCGGAACCACGCAGGTAATGCCTTCGGGATCGGTCTTGCTCGGGCGAACAGAAGGCGTATGCATGATGGAGATGTAAGCATTGCGCAGGAAGTCGCCGGAACCGCCCAGGCCATTGATCATGCGGGTACCACCAACCAGGGTGGAGTTGGCGTGTGCGTAGATGTCGAACTCAACCGGAGTATTCATGGCAATGCACCCCAGACGACGAATCGGCTCGGGAGAGTTGGAAATCGACAGCGGACGCAGAACGATCTTGTCGGCGTACTTGTCCCAGTTGTCGAAGAAACGGGGGAAGCCCGGGGTTTCGGACAGGGACAGGGAGCAGGCCGAAGCGTAGTTCAGTTTGCCGGAGTCGAACAGGTCAAGCATGGTGTCCTGCAGAACCTCGGTGAAAACGCTCAGATTGCTGAAGGGGCCCTTGGCCAGACCGCCAACGACGGCATTGGCGATGGAACCAACACCGGATTGCAGCGGCAACAGGTTTTCCGGCAGACGACCAGCTTTCACTTCGTCGCCGAAGAACTGCATGATGTGGCCGGCGATGGCTTCAGAGGTCTCGTCCATGTCGGCAAAAGCGCGGCCCTTGTCGCGGTGCTTGGACTCAACAACGGCAATGATCTTGTCCGGATCGCAGGGGTAGCCGAAGGTGCCGATACGGTCTTCTGCTTTGGTGATCAGGAACGGCTCGCGGTGCGGCGGGGTGCGGGGAATCAGGCAGTCGTGCATCCCTTCGAAGGAAGGCTCACCGGTGTTGACTTCCAGGATGATCTTGTCGGCGATCATCAGGATCTCGCCGATAACACCACAGGAGGTGGTCGGGATCAGGGTGCAATCTTCACCAATGGCGGATACCTCGATGATGGCGATGTCGATTTTCGGGGTGTAGAAGCCGTAGCCCAGGTCCTGAGCGAACAGGGAGAGGTGCTTGTCACCCATGCGGATGCGGCCTTCGTTGATCCCCTTGGCAATGTCTTTACCGGTCTGGTAAGGCCAGCGGCGATCGATCATGTCGAGGGTGGCCCAGCGGTTCTCGGTCTCAACGCCGACGGAAGCACCGATGAACAGGTTGAACTTCCACTTGCCCTGCAGGTTGTTTTTTTCAACGTGGTCAGCCAGGGCGATGGGTACCGCTTTGGGATAACCGGCCGGGGTGAAGCCGGACCAGCCCAGGTCCATACCCGGCTTGAAGAACTGAACACACTCCTCCGCAGTCTTGACCTTGTCAAGCAGTGATTTGCGGCGGACGCGACTTTCGAGACTTCCGTAATCAGACATGTCTTTCCTCCTTAGGGATTGAAAATGATTCTCCGGCCTCCTGGGGACGCCTGAGAATGTTCGTGCGGAACGATTCTGTAATCCTCGTTGTTGTATCGAATATGCGTTCGGTTGAGCTGAATGTCGGATTTGGTATCAAGTACCTTTTAGGGTTTAAAT
>JAFGXV010000029.1 GCA_016936455.1 Desulfuromonadaceae bacterium | reverse complement strand
TTTGATATTTTTTGGAGCGGGAAACGAGATTCGAACTCGCGACTTCAACCTTGGCAAGGTTGCACTCTACCACTGAGTTATTCCCGCATAAGGGGGTGCGTTGAACGCGGAGCTACTTTTAACAGAGCCCCACTGCGAAGTCAATGGAAAATTTGTTATCCCGGCGCCGAATTTTAGTCCTGGGTGTAGAACGCCGCTGTTTCTTTTTCCGGCGCCAGGTCACGCATCGGATTGTGGCGGTTGAAGGCCTTGTTGTGCAGGTAAAACAGCAGCGTAAAGCCGGCGACGGCCATGTTGAGGTCCAGCACCAGCGTGGCCACGGCGGTGCCGCTGATCATCAGGGCTTCACGGTTGGTGACAAAGATCTGCAGATCGTCATGGCGGGAGAAAAAGTCGCGCCACTGGCGGCCGCGTTTGCTGGCCAGCTGCTTCAGGTAGAGGCGCAGGGGCATGAAGTCGAAGACATCATAGCCTACCTTGAGCAGGACGCCGACAAAGACCGCTTTGGGAATGGCATTGATCCACTCCTGAAACAGCAGCATTTCCACCAGCACAAACACACCCGTCAGGATGCCGGCCAGTCGCAGGTTGGCGTTCTCTTTCAGCATCAGCACCGAACGGATGGTGGCCTGGGCACCGGGAATGCCGCCGATCAGGGCGCAGGCGCTGTTTGCCACCCCCTGAGCCATCAGTTCCTGATTCTGGTGGGTGGTTTCGCCGCTCATCTTGTCGACCACCAGCGAGGTGAGCAGGGTGTCAAGGTAGCACAGCAGGGCGAGCTGGAGCGAGAACGGAAGGGCCTGGGACAGGGTGCCGAAGGACCAGTCGCGCGGCCACTGCTGTGCCAGTCGTTGCGTCAGATCGCTGAGACTCTGTAGATTGCCGCTGAGCTGAACGTGCTCGATGGGCAGGTTGAGCAGGCCGCAGCCGAGGGAAACGAACAGGATGGCCAGCAGGGTGGAGGGTAGGAAGCGGGCGCGGTGCCCCACCAGCCGGCGCATCAGTGGTGCCAGCACGAAGATCAGCACCAGGGTGGTCAGCGCTACAGCACTGTTGGCCAGCCAGCCGCCGTGTAGGGGCGCCTTGTTGCCCGAACCCGTCAACATATTGAGCTGGTCCTGCCAGATCAGCAGGGCGATGCCGCTCATGAAGCCCGACACCACGACGTTCGGTACGTAGGCGATAAAGCGTCCTAGTCGCAGCAGGGCCATGAGTAATAGCACCAGGCCGTTGAGCAGGAAAACGAGATTGATAAATTGATCCGTGCTGGCGGTGGCGTCGAGATGGCTGGCGGCATAGGCGACGACCAAGGCACTGACGGCGCTCATGGGAGCGGTCGGGCCGGAGCATTGCACCCGCGTTCCACCGAGCAGGGCGGTGAAGAAGGCGATAATGCCAGCGGAGAACATGCCGGAAAAAGCACCGCGGCCGGAAAGGATGCCCAGAGCGGCCCCCAGACTCAGGGCGACAAAGCTGACGGTGAAGCCGATGATGGCGTTGCGGACAATGTTTTCCGCGCTGAGGGAGGTGGATGCTTGCATAAAACCTCCTAGATGCCAGGATGGAAATTTATGTAAACACCGTTTTATTATCTTATTTTTTCTTGGGCGATTTCAAGGAGAATTTTTAAAAAATCAAGACAAAAAGACGGAAAAACAACACCTTGAATGATATCTTTTTCGAGATGATGTTTGTTTGTTGGGAGGGGCCCATTTCCCCGGCCTGAACCTGTCAGGCCGGGGGGGGGGTCCTGTCAGCGGGTGGCGGCGTCGGAGTCGCCGTGGGCGATGATTTTGATAAAGCAGCTGCGGCTGTTGGCCATGATCTGGCTGACGATCTGGGCTTCATGGCTCTGGTAGGAGTGGAGCAGTTCCTTGTGGTATTCGAGCAGCAGTTCGTCCAGGGTCTCAAGGTCGGTTTCATCCAGTTCGCACAGACTGACCCTGGCGCCGCGGGCGAGGCGTTGTTGCAGCCCTTCGCGGGTCAATCCCATGGCCGGATCCAGATGACAGTAAATGGTGCCACCGGTCATGCCGGAGCAAATCCAGGGGCCGGGGTCGCCCAGCACCACGACGCGGCCGGCCGTCATGTACTCAAAGGCAAATCCCTTGAGGTTGGCGGGATTGGCCAGATAGGCGCCCGCATCGGAAACCGGTTGCTGCAGGCGGGCGCCCAGCACCACATCGGCTCCGGACAGGCGGATGCAGGCGCGGCTGTCGGCATCGCCCTGAATGATGAACAGGCCGCCTTGCGCGCCATAGGCCAACCCCTTGCCGACCGAACCGCCGACACGGATGCCGTTGGTGTTTTCGCCTTTCAGGATGACAATCCGGCCGCCGCGCGCGCCTTTGCCGACGCCATCTTGGGCCCCGCCTTCAACGCAGATATGAATGCCGTCGATATTGAACGCGCCCAGTCCGTTGCCGGGGATGGAATCGCGGCGGAAGTACAACAGCGCCTGCTTGGCGGGGGTGTAGCGCTGTTCGTGCAGGGCCTGGTTCATGGCCCCGGCCAGCCGGGTACCGATGGCGCGATCACAGCTGTTGATGCCGTCATCGGTAAAACGGACACGGTCATCGCCACTGTCAAAGGCGTCGGTGACGAGGGTGGAGAGGAGGGAGGTCAGATAGTTGAGGGGGCGGCGCAACTGGCGCGTGACCGGGGCTCCCGCTGCCCGCCGTTCACAGGCTTCGATGCGCAGCAGCTCACCGAGATCCAGCACCTCTTGGCCGAGGGTCTGCTGCAGCAGACTGGAGCAGCCGACCAGGTCCTGGGTGCGCCGGTAGCCGAGCTTGGCGGTCAGGGTGCGGATCTCTTCGCCCAGGGCGCGGAAAAAGGTGGTCTCATAGATGATGCCGTTTTCCAGCACGCGCGGGACAAAACGTTTCAGGCCCTGCTCGCGCGCCTGCTGTTCCGTTTCAATCTGGGTGGCAATGCCGACATGACAGGTGCCCAGGTGGCAGTTGCGGCAGGCGGTACAGCCGATGATGACCATGGGCAGGGTGCCGAAGCCGACGCGGTTGGCGCCGAGCAGCATCAGTTTTACCACATCGCGGCCGGTGCGCGCTCCACCATCGGCCCACAGTTCCACCTTGTGGCGCAACCCGCAGCACGATAGCGCCCGGTGGGCTTCACGCACCCCGATTTCCACCGGCAGGCCGACAAATTTGATGGCATGCTTGCGGGCAGCGCCAGTGCCGCCATCGTAGCCGCTGACGGTGATGATGTCCGCTCCGGCCTTGGCAATGCCCATGGCGATGGTGCCGATACCGGCCACCGCCGGGACCTTGACGCCGATTTTGGCGCGCGGATTGGCGGTGCGCAGTTCTTCGATAATCTGGGCCAGATCCTCAATTGAATAGATATCATGGTTGTTGGACGGCGAAATCAGCGTAACACCTTCGCTGGCGTTGCGCGCCGCCGCAATCTTCGCCGTCACTTTGAAGCCGGGTAGATGGCCACCTTCGCCGGGCTTGGCCCCCTGGCCGACCTTGATTTCGAGAAAGTCGGCGGAATTGAGCAGGTCCATGTGCACACCGAAGCGGCCCGACGCGATCTGCTGCCCACGGTTTTTGCGGTATTGGCCGAGCATGTCCGGAATCTCGCCGCCTTCGCCGTTCATGCAGATGATATTCAGCTTGCGCGCGGCTTCGGCATAGATGCGGAATGCGGTTTCGCTCTGGGAGCCGAAGCTCATGGCCGAGATCAGGAACGGATAGTCATGGTCACCGATGCCGGTGTCCACCTCCTGCGGGTCGATGCGCAGTTCGCCGGGATAGCTGAAGTCGAGCAGGTGGCGGATCGCCAGCGGGTGCTCCTGTTCCAGGTTGCGGATGCGCTGCGACAGATCGGTATAGCTCTCTTCCATCTTGGCAACCGCCGAGATGTTCTTCCAGATCTGCGGATAGAGCCGGAACTGGACCGGGGGCGATTCCTTCTTCCGGCTGCGGGCGATGGCGAAGCGTCCGCGCTGGTTTTGCTCCAGGCGCTCCAGCGTGAGGCCGCCCCGGGTTGAACCGCAGAAATTCGGCGTTTCAAACATCGCGACCAGTTCCGGTGCCAGACCGATGGCGGCAAAGTAGCGGCCGTAGCCGCCGATTTCATGGGTTCCCATGGTCGACATGACCTTTTCGATGCCGCGGCACAGCACCGGCAGCAGGCGCGCCATACCGTCGGCCACCTCATTGGCCTGTTCCCACATCAGATAGGGGCACAGGGCGTCGGCACCCATGGCGATATGAAACATCAGGTCGTGCAGATTGCGCAGCGCGCCGGAGCGCACCACCAGGCTGGTTTTGCGGCGTAACGAGCTGCCGTCAGCCGTCTGCTCCTCGCGCAGCTGTTTGTGCAGGCGGGCGAGCACCAGCGCCGGATCGATAAAATGATGGCCCGTGGTAAATACGCTGCTGTCATCCAGCAGCAGCAGGGGGCAGCCGCGTCGAACCGCGTCAAGACCTTCCGTGCAGAGGCGCTCCAGGGCTTGGGACAGGTTTTCTTCCCGCTTCAGCGTGCAGTTCAGCAGCCGGTAATGGCGGCGCTTGCCGCTGGTAAAGGCATTGAGCAGTCCTTCAAGGGTACACAGGCCGTGGCGCTGGGCCAGCTGGTGATGGGAACCGCTCGGACCCTGTCGCAGCCCTCCGGCCAGCAGGGGGGCTGCAAGGCTGACGACGGAGTTTTGCCGCCCCTGCCAGCTCGGGCGGGGGCCGATGAAAACCCGGGTCGAAAAGTGTTCGGCTTCCCGCTCACGATCAATCGCCGGGTTGGTGACCACGGCGACCTGTTCCTTGAAATAGTCGGCCAGATTCTGATGAGTCAGCGCCAGGGCCGCCAGCGGGCCATCATAACCCAGCGAGGCAATGGGTTCCTGCCCCTGCTTCAGGATTTCTCTGAGGTTCAGCAGGTCGCTGCGTTTCCAGGCAAATCCGCTGAGCAGGTTGTCGCGCAGCAGCGCGCCATTGCGCTGGAAGCGTGGTGTTGTCCTGTCGGCGCTCGCCTCGGGGAGTTCGGCTGCCGCGGTCACGACCTTTTCGTGCAGTGAAAAGCGGGTGTGGCGGCGCAGACGTTCTGCAACCAGCTGGCGCAGCTGCTCATGCTCGATCCGTTCAATGCCTTCGCCGGGTCGCAGGCGCAGGGCGAGTTTTTCTCCGGGCGCCAGAACCTTGGGGTCCGCCAGAATCTCTTCCTGCGACACCACCCCGGCTTCGGACGAGGCAAAGTATTCTTCGCTGGTTTCTCCGACCCACAACGGGCGTAGCCCCATGGCATCAACGCTGAAGACGCATTCATCCTGCCAGCGACTGATAATCGCGGCCGGTCCCTGGGCGCTGGCGGCAAAAAAACGGCGCAGCAATTCATAGGCCTGCTGCTGGCGGGGCGGCAGCTTTTCCACTTCGCTGAAAATGGGTGGAAAGCAGATTTCCATCGCTTCGTAAAGGCCGAATCCCTGCTGGTGAATCAGTCCCTCCAGGGTGCGATTGAGATCCTGCGAATCGCTGCCGCCGTCGCACAGGGGCAAGCCGAGTTGGCGGGCTTCTTCGCGCAGCCGACCGATGGTGTTGATTTCACCATTGTGCCCGAGCAGGCTGAAGGGCTGGGCGCGCAGTACCGTGGGCAGCGTATTGGTGGAAAAGCGGCTGTGGCCGATGGTGTTAGCGGAAAGAAATTCCTTGCGTTTGAGTTCCGGATAGTACAGGCGCAAAATCTCCGGGGCCCCGTGCACTTTGTACGCCGTGACGCGATTGGAGAGGGAGGCGACATGGACGGCAAATTGCTGCTCGATTTCCACCTGTAACTGGTAAAGCTCCCTGTCCGGATCGGGTGCCGTCATCTGCAGGGCCAGCTGCCAGAAGAGGGGTTCGCTTACACGCGCCATACTCGACAGGGCTTCGGAACGGACCTGGCTGTGTCGTTCAAGCAGCAGCTTGCCCCCGCGACGGCCGACCAGGCTGAGAATGCGTGTCAGCAGCTGCTCATCTGCGCTCAGGGCTTCCTGCGGGACCAACAGATGCCCGACAGCAAAGCCGGGATCGTCAACCAGCTCAGGGGACTGACCTTCCTGCGCAAGAATTTCGCGCCATAGCTGCCGCGGAATGTCGGTGAGAATGCCGCAGCCATCGCCTTCGCCACCGATTTCACCGGCACGGTGGCCCATTTTGATCAGGCCGTCGATGGCGCGCTGCACATTGCTGTGGCTGGGGCGGCCGCTTTTGTTGAAATAGCCGATGATGGCGCAGGCATCACGTTCCGTCGGGGTCAGACCGCAAAAGTCAGGGGACGAGGCAGTTGGCGAGGATGGCATGGCATGCTCCTGAAAAAAGATAGCCGGATTCGTTTTCGGTGGATAACGACGGGCAGGGGCGTTAAAGCAAGGACCCTGCGTCGGGGCTGGCAAAGGGGTACGATGAGGGGCCTGCCCGACGCAGATCAGCGTCAGCTGATCTGCGCGGACAAAGTATAGCGGATTTTTCAGATTGTGGCACGCCCTGGAGGTTAATGCCCAACCAGTTCGAGCAACGTTTTGATGGCCTTTTCAATGCCCTGAGCGGCTTCGGCGATCGAGCCGGCCAGCATGTAGGCGGGCGTGGTGACCAGTTTCAGCCGACGGTCGACCACGCAGTCGTCCACAGCGCAGTTGACATGCTTCGCACCCATGGCGGTCAGGGCCGCGGCGGTGCCACTGTCGGTGCCGATCGTGACTTCGGGGGATTTCTGGTCCTCGCCCAGGATGGCGGCCAGCAGCGCCGGTGCGATGCAGATGGCGCCAACGGGTTTGCCGGCGACGACCATTTCGCGGATCAGGCGCGCGACTTCGGGGTGGACGCAGCAGTCCGGCCCTTTGACCGCGAAGTCGCACAGGTTCTTGGCGGCACCGAACCCACCGGGAATGACGATCGCATCGAAGTCGGCAGCACTGACACCGACCAGATCGGCAATCTTGCCACGGGCGATGCGTGCCGCCTCCACCAGAATGTTGCGGGATTCGCCTTCGCTGACTTCGCCGGTCAGATGGTTGACCACATGCATCTGCGGACCGTTGGGCGCCACGCAGCAGATTTCTGCTCCCGCCCGGTCCAGAGCCAGCAGGCTGATGACAGCCTCGTGGATTTCGCTGCCGTCGTATACGCCACATCCTGCCAATACCACACCAACTTTAGCCATGTTTTCCTCCTTGGGTTCATCAAATAGAATCGCACAGGGGCTGATCTTTCAGCCGAAACAGCCCGCTTGTCTCAGGGTCAGTTTTTGGAGTACAGAACGGCCAGACCGCGGGGCTGGACCTCGCTGACGGCAATATAGCCGTGGGGCTCTGTCGAGTCGTAATAGACCGAGTCGCCGGGGCGCAGGCGAAAGGTCTGGTCGCCGTGGCGGAATTCGACTTCTCCTTCCAGCAGAAAGAGAAATTCTTCGCCTTCGTGGCGTACCAGCAGCTCGTCGCTCCATTCACGGGCAAAAAACTCGATGTCGAACGGTTCCATCTTGTGACGGGTTTTGCCGTAAGCCCGGGAGTTGTAGGTGTAGGGCTGCGGGCGATGGTCATGTTGAACCCGCAGCTGGCGGGTCCGCTGCTCGCCGGCGCGGATGAGGATGCACTTGGTCTCATCGCGCTCGTCTTCAAAGAAGCAGTTCAGGGTAATGCCGAACGCCTTGGCAATGCGCAGCAGGGTCGCCAGCGGCGGGATGACCTGGTTGTTTTCGATCTGCGACAGCAGGGGCTTGGACAGCCCGGTCTTGTCAGCAACATCCTGCAGTGTCAGGCGGCGATCCTGACGGAAATTGCGAATTTTCATGCCGATCTGCAGATCTTTGACTTCGTCGCGAATATTTTCCATGGTAATCGGTTCCAGCGTTGAAGGAAGGCAGGGATGAAAAAAGATATCTGCCTATTTTGAACGTTCGCTGGCGGTTTCGTCAAGCTGTACAGCATTCCGGAGACTGTTTATTCGCACGGAACGCCGCCTCAGGCATAGAGTCGGGCGACAAACTCGGCCACGCAGCCAGGCTTGTCCTGTCCCTCAATTTCAACGCTGATACTGTAAATGACCTCAACGGCATTGCCGACGGGTTGCGCACTCTTCAGAACCGTATGGGCGCGAATGCGGCTGCCGGCCACCACTGGTGCCGGGAAACGCAGACGGTTCAGGCCGTAGTTGACCCGCATCTTCATGCCCGGATAGTTTTTCTGGAAAAAGTCGGGATGGTTGCTCTGGGTCAGGTAGGGCAACAGGGAGAGGGTCAGATAGCCGTGGGCGATGGTCGTGCCGTAGGGCGATTCCTGGGCCGCCCGCTGGGGGTCCGTGTGGATCCACTGCTCATCGCCGGTGACCGCCGCGAAATCATTGATGCGCTGCTGGGTGATCTCCAGCCAGGGACCGACGTGGATTTCCTGGCCACACTGGGGCTGCATGAAGTCGAGCAGGTTCTGGATGGCGTCCATGGGTATTTTCTCCTGTTGCCGGATTTAAATGTCAACACCGAGAAAGATGCGGACCAGATAGCCGATGACAAAGCTCAGACCGGCTACGCCGAGGCTGATGGCCGCCATTTCATAGAACCGCCCGCGGAAGGGGACGTCCTGGGCGACGGAAACATAGTAGTTGAAGCCGGCAATAATCAGTACCGCGGTCGTCAGGCTCAGCATCAGGCAGAAAATGTAGTGACTGAACAACAGGAATGGCAGCACCAGCAGGATAACCGTGGTGATGTAGGCGCAGCCGGTGTAGATGGCGCCTTTGAGAGGGTGGCTGTCCGTGCTGCTTTCCGATTTCATGGACAGGTATTCCGAACTGGCCATGGAAAGGGAGGCGGCGATGCCGGTGATGAGGCCGCTCATGGCAATCAGCTGGGTATTCTGCAGCGCCAGGGTCAGGCCGGCCAGAACCCCGGTCAGTTCCACCAGCGCATCGTTGAGGCCGAGAACGATGGAGCCGATATAGCGCAGCCGCTCCTCATCCAGCAATGCCAGCAGCTGGGTTTCGTGCTCTTTTTCCTCCTGGGCGATCTGGGCCGCTTCAGGAAACTCTTCGCTGAGCTGGCGATAGTTGGACTGAGCTCCGACCTCGCCGCGTTCCATCAGTTTCATGCCGAAGGTGAAGCCGAAGACCAGGCTGATGAGGGTGAAAAACCAGATTTTGATCCGGTCGGGCTCAACGGCTGTCTGGGTGTGCTGCTGCCAGATCTGGGCGTGCCGCAATTCCTCGTCGGCAATTTTTTGCAGAACCGCGGCATTGTCGCGGCAGCGGATGGATCGCGCCAGGCGCTGGTAAATGTGGTGCTCGGTAATCTCGTTCTTCTGCAGGCTGAGCAGATAGTTGCGGGTTTCATGGGTCATGTGGAATCAACCTCCTTGTCATGGGTTGAAAAAAGTTTCGATGGGAATGAACCGGGCAATTATATCCGGATGCGACGATGGAGAAAAGCGGTCAGGGAAAAATAAGCAGAAACAATGTGTTCAGGGCGAGAAATTAACTTTGGCGTTGGAAATCTTGAATTGACATCGCCATAAGTTCGATGTAGAACAGGGTGCTGGTCGTTTCAATGAACATTGCTATGTTTTTTCGAAAGAAGGAGTGAGGTGGATGAAAAATCTGTTGTTTGCGGTTCTGGCCGTTGTTGTTGCGTTTGTTCCCGTTTTCCTGGCTCAGCAGGATGGAACCAATTCTCCCATCGCTAAAGTTGAAGTTCTGCCGGAAGGTGTCTACAAGTATACCGGCGCGACCAAGGGCGATGTCAAATTTGATCACAATATGCACAAGGATGCGCTGGATCAGGATTGCAGCAGCTGCCACAAGGGTGAGCCTGCCACGATCACTATTTCCAGCATGGCCGATGGCCATGGCCTGTGCGGTGGTTGCCATGAGCAGGTAGAAGACATGAACGCTTGTAAGGCCTGCCACAGCAAGTAAGCGTTTTCGCTGAAGAAAGAAAAAAAGGAGGCAGCCCCTGTTGGCGCCTCCTTTTTTTTTGGAATAGGGAACATGGCCGATCTGACCCACATTGACACCGTTTTATTCGATCTCGACGGAACGCTTTTGAACGTCGATATGTACCAGTTTGTGCCACGCTACCTGAAGTCGCTGGCCGATTGTCTTCCTCAGCCTGTTGTCGCGGATTATTTTGCCGAGAGGATGATCCGTCGCACCATGGATCGCTTGCGGGGCAGTGATGGTGCTCAAACGAATGAGGAATATTTCTGTGCCGTCGCGCAGGAGGATTTTGGTCTTTCAGCAGCGGATTTTCTGGCGGGGCTGGCATGCTTTTATCAGCGCCACATGACGGATCTGCGCCCGCTGATTCAGCCGCTAGCTCTGGCACCGCGTCTGCTAGAGCGCTGTGCCCGGCGTGGTCTTGATGTGGTGATCGCCACCAATCCGGTTTTTTCCCGTCCGCTCGTCGAAGCTCGGCTCCAATGGGGTGGTATCGGTGATTTTCCTTACCGGTGGGTGACCAGCTTTGAAAATAGCCGTTATTGCAAACCCGCTGCAGGGTACTTCTTCGATATTTTGTCTGAGATTGACAAACGCCCCGACCAGTGCCTCATGGTCGGCAATGATACCCTGCACGACTTGGCCGCAGCGGAATTGGGGATGACGACCTTTCTGGTCGACACCTGGCTGATCGAACGGGAAAGCCCCTTTCGGGCAGATTTCCGCGGCAGTCATCTGGACTTGTTCCGTTTTTTGGGGCAGCAGGATTTTTCGTCAGAAGTTTGACTGTGCCAGATATCGCCCGGTGCCCAATGGTGATGGCCGCTGCCCATGGGTTGCGCGGATGTTTCGATCTGTACTCGACGCTGTGGCGGGTTGTTCCAGCTCGTTGAGGGCGTGATCAGCTCGCTGGCGTTGAACTCTGGCTCTGTGCCGGTTTGACAATCTGTCCTTTTTTAGCTATCGTTCGATAAGTTTTTTTGCGACAACTACGCTTTTAAGTTGCCGGAACGATGGATGCGCTGGAGCAGGTCGTAGAAGTGGCATCGTTTCAGTTTGGCAACGGGGATGAAGGAGAGACTGATGGCACGACAAGTTGACGATCCTGATCTGGCGTTTCGTTTGGCCCGGGCCATCATTTCGGATATTGCTCTCTATAATCCGGACAAGGTTGCCGAAGGCATTAAGAATGACAATATCTTCGACCTGATGGCGGATGAGTTGCTGGAAGGCCGGGAACATTTCCATGAGCGTGTCTCCGATCAGGTTTCCAACCGCGACCAGCTGTTTGACCGCGCCATTGTCGATGTCATGATCAAGCAGGCCGGTAAAATCGAGAGTTCCATCTGGTAAATGTCTGAAATTATAAAACTTGATTGGCAGCCGGGGCAACCGCAGGAGCGCTTGGACCGTTTTCTTGCGTGCGCTCTGCCGGATCTCAGCCGCTCCCAGTTGAAGCGGTTGATTGACGATGGGGATGTTCTGGTCAACGGTCAGCCGGCCAAGGCTGGTCTGCGTCTGCGTGGCGGTGAACAGATCGAGGTGCGTATCCCGTCGCCGCAGGCGGTCGAGGCGAAACCTGAAGACCTGCCACTGGAAATCCTCTACGAGGACGCTTATCTGGCTGTGTTGAACAAGGCGGCCGGAATGGTGGTCCATCCGGCCTGTGGCCATCGTGACGGAACCCTGGTCAATGCCCTGCTGCACCATTGCGATGACCTGTCCGGTGTGGGTGGCGGACTTCGTCCCGGCATTGTCCACCGGCTCGACAAGGATACGTCCGGTGTGCTGGTGGTGACCAAGGATGATGCGACGCATCAGCATCTGGCTCAGCAGTTCAAGGTGCACAGCATCCGGCGCTGCTACCTGACGCTGGTGCATGGTCTGGTGCAGAATGCCGAGGGAACCATTGATGCTGCGATCGGCCGTCATCCGACGGAGCGCAAGAAGATGAGCAGTCGAAGTCGGGCCGGGCGGCGCGCTGTAACGCATTGGCGGGTTCTCAGCCGCTATGATCGCGATCGACTGACGCTGCTTGAGATGACGCTGGAGACGGGACGGACACACCAGATTCGCGTTCACCTCTCTGAAATGAATCTGCCTGTCGTTGGGGACCCACTGTACGGTAATCCGGGGCGCGCCAATGCCATCGCGGATTCGCAGATCCGCAGTCTGGTGACCTGTCTCCATCGGCAGGCTCTTCATGCGCGCCTGCTCGGATTTATTCATCCCCATACGGGCGAGTATATGGAATTCAGCAGCCCGTTACCGGAGGATATGGCTGAACTGGTCGCGGCGTTGAACCGCAAGTACGAAGTTGAAGAATCCGGCCACCACTGAGGGTGGCTTTTTGACAGGATGAGTCATCAATATGGAACTGGTCAAACAGGGGAAAATAAGCTGTCTGCAGGCCCGCTGGTCGACGGCCGGCGCACTGGCCGGGGTTACCACCCGCAATGGCGGAATCAGCCGCCCGCCTTATAACTCGCTGAATCTCGGCAGCAATACCGATGATGCGGCGTACAATGTCGAAGGGAACCGCTCGGTGCTGGCGCTGGAGTTCGGTATCCCGCTGCATCAGCTGCTGCTGGTCAAGCAAGTCCACGGCAGCGATGTTCTGGTGGTCAACAGTGAAAATGCTGATGTCAGTCACTTTCAGGACGTTGAGGCGGATGCGATTGTGTCCAATCAGCGCGGTCTGATGATTGGTGTGACGGTCGCAGACTGTTATCCGGTTCTACTGTTTGATCCACAGCAACAGGTCGTCGCCGCGGTTCATGTCGGCTGGCGTGGTGCTGCCGCCGGGATTATCGGCAAAACGTTGCAGGTGATGGAGGCGGAATTCAGCAGCCGTGCGGCCGATGTGCTGGCGGCCGTTGGCCCCGGTATCAGTGCGCGCCATTATGTCGTGGGGAAAGACGTCCGCGATGCGTTCAGGGCGGCCGGGCACGACTGGAACAGCATTGCTGAGGAGCAGTCGCTGGGCAAATGGCAACTCGATCTTAAAGAGAGCTGCCGTCTGCAGTTGGCCGCTGCCGGCATCAAGCCTGGCCACTGCGAGATCAGTGAGCCCTGCACGTATCGTCACAAGGAGCTGTTTTTTTCCTATCGGCGTGACCAGGGTAAAACCGGCCGTCAGCTGGGGTATGTGCTGCTGCGCTAGGGCGGTGAGAGAATCGAGCGGGGAAAAGGGAAAAGTTGAAAGGCGGGCGTTGGCCCGCCTTTCTTGTTCATGACTGTTATCGGCGCCAGAACGACGGCAGAAACAGCACCAGCACCGTGAACAGCTCCAGCCGCCCCAGCAGCATGCACAGCACCAGCACGGCTTTGCCGAAGGCTGGCACATGGGCGAAGTTGTCCACCGGACCCACAGTGCCCAAGCCGGGGCCGATATTGCTCAGGGTGGCGATGACGGCGGCACCGCTTGAGACCAGATCCATGCCTGTTGCCGCCAGCAGGAAGGAGGCGGCGACAAACACGCCCATGAACAGCGCAAAAAAACCCAGAATCGACTGCATGACCTCGGGCGCGACAGCCTGATCGCCAAGTTTGACCAGTTTGATCGCGCGCGGGTGAATCAGGCGATAGACCTGCACCAGACCGTGTTTGAAGAGCAGCAGGATGCGGGCCACTTTCATGCCGCCGCCAGTGGAGCCGGCACAGCCGCCGATAAACATCAGGAACACCAGCACGTACTGGGTCAGGACCGGCCACAGCTCGAAGTCCGCGGTGCCGAAGCCGGTGGTGGTGAGGATCGATGCGGTCTGAAAGGCGCTGTAGCGCAGGTTGTCGATCACGGACTCGTAGACGACGCCCTGGTTGAACCACATCAGTACCGCGGTGGCGCCGACGGTGATGAACAGGTAAAAACGAAATTCCTCGTTGCGGAAGTACTCGCCGACACGGCCCTTGAGAGCATAGTAGTGCAGCGAGAAGTTGACGCCGGCGAGAAACATGAACAGGGTGATGACCGCATCGATATAGCCGCTGTCGTAAGCGGCAACCGAAGCGTTGCGGGTGGAGAATCCACCCGTGGCCAAGGTGGCGAAGGCGTGGCAGAGGCCGTCGTAGAAGCTCATGCCGCCGGCCATCAGCAGCAGGGTTTCCGCGACGGTAAGTATGACATACACGCCCCACAGCAGTTTGGCCGTATCCTGAATGCGCGGCTTGAGACGGTCTGCCGTCGGCCCCGGCACCTCGGCCTGAAACAGCTGCATGCCGCCGACGCCGAGCATTGGCAGGATGGCCAGACTCAGGACGATGATCCCCATGCCGCCGATCCAGTGGGTCATGGCGCGCCAGAACAGGATGCTTTTCGGCAGGTGTTCAATCTCGGTCAGGATCGTCGAACCCGTGGTGGTGAAGCCGCTCATGGTTTCGAATACGGCATCGAGCGGTGAGGCGATGGAGCCACTGAGCAGGTAGGGCAGGGCGCCGAACAGGGCAAAGAACAACCAGCCGAAGGAGACGACGGCAAAGCCCTCGCGCAGACTCAACTCCTTTTTACCCGCACAGAGTTTCATCATCACCAGACCGCTGACCAGACAGATCAGGGCGGATTCAGCGAAGGTGCTGATGGTGGACTCATGAAAGTAGAGGGCAAAGGGGATTGGCGTCAGCAGGCTCAGCGACAGGCAGATGAGCAGTGCACCCAGAATATGAAGGACAAAGGTTATTTTCATGGTGGTCAGGCGAAGAACTTTTCGACCCGTGCCAGGGCTTCGGGCAGGGTGAAGGTGACGACCCGGTCGCCGGCCTTGAGCACGGAACTGCCGGTCGCAATTTCGTAGGTTGAACCACGGACAATGGCGCCGATGATCGCTCCTTTTGGAAAGTTGAGTGATCCCAGCGGAATGTCGACATGCGGGTTGCCTTGGTTGACTTCGACCTCGAGCACCTCGGCATTGCTGCCTTCAATGGTCGCCAAAGAGATGACGCTGCCGCGGCGGACGTATTTGAGAATGGCTCCGGCGGCGGACAGCCGCGGCGAGATGCAGGCATCAATGCCGAGGTTGGGGGCCAGATTGAGCAGCTCGGGTTTGTTGATCCGAGCCAGGGTGCGGCCGGAGTTGTGCTGCTTGTAGAGCAACGAGGTCAGGATGTTGGTCTCGTCACTGTTGGTGACGGCGATGAAGATGTCCGCATGTTCCAGACCCTCTTCCAGCAGGGCGTGAATGTCCGTGCCGTCGGCGTGGATGACCATGGTTTTTTTCAGCCGTGCCGAGATTTTGAGGCAGCGCTGCTCATCGCGGTCCACCAGCCGGACATCGAAATTCTGTTTTTCCAGCTGGTCGGCAATGCGGATGCCGACCTTGCTGCCACCGATAATGAACACTCGCTGTGTCCGACGCTTCTGATTGCCTTCTGCTCCCAGCAGGTACTGAATGGCCGGCAGGTCGCTCTGGTGGGCGAAGATGAAGATGCTGTCGCCGGCTTCGATGGCATCCTCGCCGCGGGGGATGATGGTTTCGTCTCCGCGGGAGATGGCCGTGACGATGAAGCGGTACATGCCGCGCAGCTCTCCCAGTTCACGCAGGGTCATACCACACAGCGGGCTTTCCTGGTCGATGTGGTAACCGAGAAACTGGATTTTGCCTTCGACGAATTCCGCGACATCAAAAGAACCCTTGCGACAGGCAATCTTGACCATCTCGTCGGCGACTTCGTCGGAGGGGTTGATCAGCAGGTCGATGCCGAGTTTTTCTTTTGACAGAATGGCACCGTGGCTGCGGTACTCGATACTCTTGACCCGGGCCACCCGCGTTTTGACGGCGTATTCGCGCGCCAGCAGGCAGGCCAGAATATTGACCTCATCCAGATCGGTGACGGCGATGAAGATATCGGTCTGCTTGATGTTGGCTTGCTCAAGGATTTCGGCGCTGGCGCCGTTGCCGACGATGCCCATGACATTGAGCCGATCCTGGGCGCGGCGCAGGTGAATGTCATCGCGATCGATCAGGGTCACTTCGTGCCCTTCACCGGAGAGGCGTTCGCAGAGGAAATAGCCGACCTGGCCTGCGCCGACGATGAGTATTTTCATAGAAACTCTTCAGTTAGGCAAAAGAATATCCTGCGCCAAAACTGTCGCAGGAACAGCGCTATTCATTGCACAGATTGAAAAAATCTGCAAGAGTGAGCAGGATTTGCACGACCAGGAGAAATGATGAACGAATGGATGGATGTTTCCGAAGAGCAGCTGCGGCGGGAGCGGGACAAGGCCCGGCAGCTGCGCAAGACCCAGTGGTGGCGCAATAAGATCGCGGCCGGTCGTTGCTACTACTGCGGCGCCCAGGTGCCGGCCAGCGAACTGACCCTCGATCATATTGTGCCCCTGGTGCGAGGTGGCCACAGTACCAAGGGCAATTGTGTTGCGGCCTGCAAGGAATGCAATTCAAAGAAGAAAGACCTGCTGCCCAGCGAGTGGGAAGAGTATCTCAACCAGTTGCAGCAGTGTCCATGATGACGCTCCATTCAACGCTCTTCAGCCCTGCCCCGTCCCGGCGGATCGGCTAGTCGCGCCATGTCCAAAGCTTACCGGGTTTATTCCGATTTTCTGAAGCAGCAGTTTGGCGGTCGCGTCCATAAAATTTCCGTAGATGCCGGCTTCGGCTGCCCCAATCGCGAAGGAGGGCGGCAGGCGTCGGGTTGCCTGTTCTGTGATCCCAACGGCTCCGGTGCCACCGGTATCGCGCGGGGTCTGCCCATCCGGGATCAGATCGGGCAGGCCAAGGCCATCATGCGCCGTAAGTACAGGGCGCAGGCGTTTATTGCCTATTTTCAGCCTTTTTCCAATACGTATGCGCCACTGGAGCGGCTGCGTGCCTGCTATGATGAGGCGCTGGCGGTCGAGGATGTGGTGGGCCTGGCCGTTGGCACCCGTCCGGACTGTGTGCCGTTCGAGGTGCTGGATCTGCTCCAGGACTACCATCAGCGCACGGATTTCTGGCTGGAGCTGGGGCTGCAGAGCTGCCATGATCGCACGCTTAATTTTTTACGCCGTGGCCACGACTATGCGAGCTTTCTGCAGGCCGCGGAAGGGGCGCAACAGCGCGGTCTGAAGCTCTGTGCCCATGTCATTCTTGGTCTGCCGGGGGAGAGTCTGGAGGAGATGCTGCAGACGGCCGACGAAATGGCGCGGCTGCGGGTCGATGGGATCAAGATTCATCTGCTGCATATCCTGAGCGGAACACCACTGGGAAGGCTGTACCAGCAGGGACATATTCAGGTGCTGGAGCAGGCGGAGTACGTGCAGCTGGCCGCTGATTTTCTGGAACGCCTTCATCCGCAGACCCTGATCCACCGCCTGACGGGAGACGGCCCGCGCGATAGTCTGCTGGCGCCGCTGTGGTCGCTCAATAAATGGGAAGTGCTCAACGCCATTGACGATGAAATGGCCCGTCGTGGCAGTACGCAGGGCTGCCGTTGTCGTTATGGATAAGCAGGTGACAGCAATCGTGTTGACAGAGAAGAAGACCGGGCGGGAAAAATCGTTGCAGGCCCTCGGGCTCAGGAAGCCCGGTGCTGCGGTGCCGGTTCGTTGGGGGGATGCTCACAGCTGTCGACGGTTCCTTCCCAGGAGACGAAGACCAGCGAGGCCCAGATCAGACTGATGAGTAGAATGATGATTCGTGACATGGGGGCTAAGATACAGGAAGCTCGTGCGCAAATGCAAGCGCTGTTGTGGGGGCCGCGAACAATTTTTTTCTTTATGCAGCGGGACGGTTTTTCATGCAGCTGAACGCGCCGCAACAGGCGGCGGTTGATCATCGCGAGGGGGCTTTACTGGTGCTGGCCGGGGCCGGTTCCGGCAAGACCCGGGTCATTACCAGCCGCATCGCGGCCCTGCTGAAAAGCGTGCCGGCGGAGCAGGTGGTTGCCCTGACCTTTACCAACAAGGCCGCCCGGGAGATGCGCGATCGGGTGATGGAGCAGGTCGGACGAGCTTCTGCCAAGGGGCTGATTGTCTCCACCTTTCATTCCCTCGGGGTGCGTATCCTGCGCCGGGAGATTGAACGTCTGGGCTACAAGGGCAACTTTTCCATCTATGGCGAGGCGGATCAGCGGCGTCTAATCAAGGATCTGCTGCCGCTGCGTCGACAGGAGCGCGGCAGCGCTCAGGAGGTGGAAGAGGTGCTGGCGCGGATTTCTTCAGCCAAGAACCGCATGCAGACGCCGGAAACCTTCCAGCCCAATCGCCATGACGAATGTGATCTGCTGACGGCAGAAGTCTATCCCCGTTATCAGCAGGGACTCAAAGCCTGCAACGCCATCGATTTTGACGACATTCTGCTGCTGACTTTGCAGCTGTTCGCCAGCCACCCGGCGGTGTTGCGACAGTACCAGCAGCAGTTCCGCTATATCATGGTGGACGAATACCAGGATACCAACCACGTGCAGTACTGTCTGCTGCGCGAACTCAGCGCCATCCACGGCAATCTGTGCGTGGTCGGCGACGATGACCAGTCCATCTACGGCTGGCGTGGCGCCCAGGCGGGCAACATTCTGGACTTTGAACAGGATTTTCCCGGTGCCCGTGTGATCAAGCTGGAGCAGAACTACCGCTCGACCGGACGGATCCTGGCGGCGGCCAATGCCCTGATCGAACACAACCCCGGCCGCCACGAGAAGCGGCTGTGGACGGCAGGGGAGCAGGGAGCCGAGGTAGTCTATCGCTGCTGTGACGACGGCGAGGATGAGGCCATGGCCGTGGTGGCGGCGATCCATCGCGAGCGGTATCGCCATCAGCTGTCCTATCGCGACTTTGCCATTCTCTATCGCACCAACAGTCAGTCGCGTGCTTTCGAGGAGCAGCTGCGCTATGAGAATATTCCCTACGTGCTGATTGGCGGGCAGCAGTTTTTCGACCGCAAGGAAGTGCGCGATGTGCTGGCGTACCTCAAGGTGTTCGTCAATACGCAGGACGAGGTCAACCTGCTGCGTATTCTCAACTATCCGAAACGCGGCATCGGGGAGTCCACGGCCCAGCGCCTGATTGCTCTTTCCGTTGAGCGCCAGCAGCCGCTGTGGGAGCTGATGCAGGGCGGTGATCTGGCGCAGCCGCTGGGCGAAAAGGCGGCCCAGCAGGTGGAAGCCTTTATCCAGCTGATGCAGCGTTATCGCCGGGCCTGCCGTCACGGCGAGCGGTTGACGGCCACGATGGAGGAGCTGCTGAAGGAGCTGAGGCTGGAGGACGAGCTTTACCGCCAGGCCGATGATCCCAAGCAGGCCCGCCGCCGGGTAGAGAATATGCACGAGGTGGTTAATGCCCTGTCTTCCTACTGTGAGCGCGAGGCCGTGCCCACATTGGAGGGTTTTCTGGAAAAAGTTTCCCTGCTCGACCGCGATGAGCCGCTGCGCAACAACAAGGAAGAAAAACTCAAGCAGGATGCGGTGGTGCTGATGAGTCTGCACTCCAGCAAAGGGCTGGAATTCCCCTGCGTGTACCTGGTCGGGTTTGAAGAAGGGACCCTGCCCCACAGCAAGATTATCGATGAAGGGGGCGATATCGCGGAGGAGCGCCGGCTGTGTTATGTCGGCATGACCCGTGCAAGAAAGCAGCTGATGCTGCTGGGTGCGGCCCGCCGCCGTCGCTATGGCCGTTTACAGCCCCAGACGGCGAGCCGTTTTCTCGAAGAAATCCCGGAACCGCTGGTGCGGCGGGAGGGGCAGGCCGAGGCTACTCTCAGCAGCCCCGAGGAACAGCAACAGCAGGCGTCGGACTTTTTTGCCCGGATGCGCTCGATGCTGAAAGAAGAAAAGGCTGAAACATCCTGAAAACAGGACAAAATGAGGTTGCAGGGGCGGACGTGGTCTGGTTTAATGCTTTTGTTTTTCTTTTCATGAACAATTTGTTTGCCGGCGGGAGGGTGTTCTGAAAATTTTCACTCGCACCAGTCAGGCCAGGACCCGGGAGGGTGTGGTCGGGCTCTGTTTTTTCAGTGACGGGTTTTCGCTGGCTAAACTCCGTGGCTGTGCTCAGGCGCCTCAGGTGGATGTGCTGGAAAGCGTGACGGCTGCTCCGGCCGATTGCGGTGCTGCGTTGCAGCGGCTGGTGCAACAGTATCAGCTGGCCGCTCTGCCGGCGGTCGCGGTAATGGCGCGTGGCAGCTACAACCTGATTCAGGTTGAGCGACCGGCCGTGCCGGAGGAGGAAGTCCTTGACGCCCTGCGCTGGCAGGTCAAAGATCTGCTTGATTTTTCTGCGGATCAGGCTGTGCTCGATTATGTGGCTTTTGATCAGATTCCCGGTGGCCAGGCCCTCAATTTTGTGGTGGCGGCCTCACGGTTGCGCGTGGCAGAGCTGGTGAAGCTGGTGCGGGACACGGCCGGTCTTGAACTGCAGGCGATTGACATTCCCGAACTGGTTCTGCGTCAGCTGCTGCGCTTTGACGAACGCCAGCCAAAAGGTCTGGCCCTGCTCTGTCTGTGGGCTGGGTCCGGGCTGGTGCTGGTGGTCCAGAATGATCAGCTCTGTCTCGCGCGGCGGATCCATTTCGGTCTCGATGAACTGGTTTCGCTGGCCGATCCGGACGCGGTTGATGGTGTTGACATCTCGGAAGCCCAGCAGGCCGTTCTCGATTCGATCGTTCTCGAAGTCCAGCGTTCCCTCGATTACTATGAAAGCCATGTGGCGCGTCAGTCCATTTCACGGGTGTTGATCGCTCCGCTTGCCGTGCCCGTTCCCGGCCTGGTTGATTACATGACCAGCTATCTGGCACCGGAAATTCTTCCCTTGCCGATGGCGCAGCTCTTTCCCGGGTTGCCGGCGGACAGTGCGCTGCAGTCGCATGGATTGGCCGCTGTTGCGGCCGCCCTGCGCGGCCTGGAGGGGGAGGCATGAAGCAGATCAACCTTTATCAGCTCCAGTTCCGTCCCCGGCGGGCGTCGGCAGTTTTGCGTTCTGTGAAATGGGTGGCGCTGCTGCTGGGACTGGTGCTTGTCGCTGGCGTAGCCTGGCAGCAGTTTGACCTGCGGGCGTGGCGTCAGCGGGTGCGGCAGGAAACCGTTCGTCAGCAGCAGCTGACGGCTGAGCTGGAAACCCTTCAGCAGAAACTGGCGGCTCACCATCCCAGCGCGCTGCTCGAGCAGCAGGTGCTGCGGTTGCGCCAGCAGCTGGAGGTGCGTCGTCCCCAGCTCGCGGAGTTGCGGCGGCTGATTGATCAGGGGGACGAAGTGACCCACGTCGTTGGCGCGCTGGCTCAGCTGCGCCATCACCACGTGGCCTTGACCGAAATTTCTGTCCGCGGCAGCGGGCAGGAGATGGGGCTGCGGGGTGAGGCTCTGACCCCCCGGGCGGTGACGGATTTTGTCGAAGAGATGACTGTTCTGAAAGATGTCCGTTTCCGCTCGTTTGAGCAGTTGCAGCTCGATCGCAGTGAGGATGGCCGCTATCTGTTTTTGTTGCGCAGTCACCGGGGAGACCGCTCATGACGCGCCCGAACGAAGTCCTCGAGCGGCTGAAGCAGGCGTTTTTGGTGCTGAGCCGGCGTGAGCAGGGTTTGATTCTGCTGGTGCTGGTGCTGGTGCCGCTGGTGTTGGTCAGCGAGTTGCTGGTGTCTCCGGCCTGGAAAGAGCAGCAGCTGTTGCGTCGTCAGTTGCAGGAGCGGACTCTCTCCAATCGGGCTTTGCAACAGCAGCTGGTCGAACTGGAACAGCTGCTCAAGCACGATCCGGATGAAGGGAATCGCCAGACCCTGCATGGATTGCAGCAGCAGATGGATCAGGTTGATGAGCAATTCCACCAACAGCTGTCGGGGCTGGTGTTGCCTCAGGAGATGGCGGCGTTGCTGCGGGGGCTGGTCGAACGGCAGGGTAAGCTGACTTTGTCGGTGCTGCAGAATGAACCGCCGCAGCCGGTGTTGCAGCCTCAGAGCGCTGACGTGGATAAGGCAAAAGACACGAAGGCCAAGGCTGCCGTTCCGCTGCCCTCGTTCTATCGTCACCCCCTGCAGTTGAAACTGCGTGGCTCCTACCTCGACCTGCTGGCGTCGCTGCAGAGTTTTCAGCGGTTACCGAAACATCTGCTGATTGATGCTGTGCAACTGAAGGCCGCCGACTGGCCCATCGCTGAAATTGAGCTGCGTCTTTCGACCCTCAGTTCCGAGGCGAACTGGCTGGGGGCGCCCTCCTCTGCTGAACGTCGCGGTGTACACTGAAAAGATCTGGGAGCCGAAGCATGAAGAAACGCCAAGTACGTGGAATGGGAATGGCGCTGTCGGGGCTGGTGGTGCTTCTGCTGTGCGTCGCACCGACGGGTGCGGCGGCCCTGCAGGACCCTATGCGCCCGTTGGCAACGGCGCTGGATCGTCTGCCACAGATCGAGGCGGAACAGGGCGCGGCCCTGAAAGCGATTGTCCTGTCCGGTCAGCGGCGGGTGGCCATATTTGGTGATCGGACCTGTCAGGAAGGGGATCATATCGCCGGATACCGGATTGAAAAGATTGAAGCGGCGGCCGTCTGGGTTGAGCAGAACGGAAAACGGCGCAGGATTCTCTTGCGTGCGCCGGTGGTGGGACGTGCTCAGTAACAGACGGTTGCAACCTTCTTGGCAAGCGAGATAGAGAATGAAAACAGGCCATAAAAGAGAGTCTGGGATGGTGAAGATGCAAAGCGCGTTTAAAAAATTAGCCGTCACATTGAACGGTCGGTCGATGGGGGCTGTCGCAGTGCTCGCCCTGCTGGTCGGGCTGATCGGGTGCAGTCCGGCGCTGGAGCAGCGGGCCGGAAGTGAGCAGCGTCTGCTGCAGGCCCTGGACGCCCCTGCCTCCGCACCCGCGCCCATCCCGCCTTCGGCCCCGGTGCCGGATGCGATTACCCAGGCCCTGCTGCCAGCACTGACACCCGTCGGCCTGACGGCCGAGGCGGAGCCCCGTTTTGACGTCAACGCCAATGGCGTGGAAGCGCGGGCGTTTTTTGCCGGTCTGGTGGCGGATACGCCGGTGAATATGGTCGTGCATCCGGCCGTGACCGGAGAAATCAGCCTTCACCTGAAACAGGTGACGTTGCCCGAGGTGCTTGATGTGGTGGCCCGGCTGTATGGCTACCACTACGAAACGATTGCCGGGGGCTACCAGATTGTTCCCAACAGCCTGCAGACGCGGATTTTCCAGGTGGATTACCTGACGTTGAAACGCCTCGGCCTGTCGCGAACGCTGGTCAGCTCCGGTCAGATCAGCGAGGGCGGGGACGAAAACCAGACCAGCACGGATGACGGGGGGACGAGTCGCTACAGCAGCCAGTCCGGCAGCCGTATTGAAACCGCCTCGGAAGCCGATTTCTGGCCGGGACTGCAGCAGGCGCTGCAGGCACTGGTCGGGTCGGAAAGTGGTCGCAGCGTCATCGTCCAGCCGCAGGCCGGCCTGGTGGTGGTGCGCGCCTATCCCCAGGAATTGCAGCTGGTCGCTGACTATCTCCAGCAGACCCAGGGTACGTTGCAGCGCCAGGTGATTCTCGAAGCAAAGATCATCGAAGTGGAGCTGCGCGACGGCTATCAGACCGGCATCAACTGGGGGGCGCTGGTGCATAACGGCACCAATCTGGGCCGCATCGGTCAGGTCGGCGGCGGAACTGCGCTGAGCGATGGTGTCAGCGAGATCGCCGGCAATAGCGCGCGTCTCGCCCCGGATGCTCTTTCTTCCATCGACGGCCTGGTCACCTCCGCTTTTGGCGGGGTATTCAGCGCCGCGCTGGAATTTGACGACTTTCAGGCCTTTATCGAAGCGATGAAAACCCAGGGCGAGGTGCAGGTACTCTCCAGCCCGCGGATTTCGACGTTGAACAACCAGAAAGCTGTGATCAAGGTCGGAACCGACGAGTTTTTCGTCACCGATATTTCCAGCGATACGGTGACCGGCACCACCACGACCACCACGCCCGATATTACCCTGACCCCGTTTTTCTCGGGCATTGCGCTGGATGTGACGCCGCAGGTCAGCGCGGCCGGGGATGTGACCCTGCATGTCCATCCGACGGTCAGCGAAGTGGTGGACCAGACCAAGGTGATCACCGTGGCCGGTCAGGACCAGACACTGCCGCTGGCGTTCAGCAGCGTGCGCGAGTCCGATACCATTGTCCATGCGCACAGCGGCCAGGTGGTGGTGATCGGGGGCCTGATGAAGGACAAGCTGACGACCAGCCAGGCCGGCGTGCCGGTTCTGGGAGATCTGCCGCTGATGGGTTCACTGTTTCGCCACCAGCTCGACAGCGTGGTGAAAAGTGAACTGGTGATTCTGCTCAAACCCCTGGTGATCAAGCCTTCAACGGGCTGGCAGGGCGAAATCGAGCACAGTCGCGAGCGTGTGCAGCGGTTGCTCTAACGGGACAGGACCTCTATGGCGCAGCAGGCCGGTCAGAACAGCGAATTCATGTATCTGGAACATTTCGGCCTGCGGGACAAGCCGTTTTCCCTGACGCCGGATACGGGATTTTATTTTCGCACGCCGTCCAGCCAGGAAGCCTTCAACGTGCTGCTGGTGGCGCTGAATAACGAGGAAGGTCTGGTTAAGGTCAGCGGCGAGGTCGGAACGGGTAAAACCCTGCTGTGCCGCAAGCTGCTCAACGAGCTGCCGGAGTCTGTGGTGACGGTTTTTCTGCCCAATCCGCTGCTGCAGCCCCAGCAGCTCTATCGGGCCGTGGCCGCCGAGCTTGGCGTTGAGACGGCAGACACGGCGGCGGCAGCGGATCTGGTGGAGCAGCTGCAGAAGAGACTGATCGCTTTGCGCGGCGACGAGAAACGTGTGGTGGTCTGTGTCGACGAGGCGCAGTCTATGCCAACGGAAACCCTGGAGGCGCTGCGCCTGCTCAGTAACGTGGAGACGGAAAAACGCAAGCTGCTGCAGATTGTGCTGTTCGGTCAGCCCGAACTGGATGAGCGTCTCTCCGGTCGTGCCCTGCGCCAGCTGCGCCAGCGCATCGGTTTTTCCTACCGGCTGCAGCCACTGGATTACGCGACCACCCGCGGCTACCTGCAGCACCGGCTGTATCTGGCCGGTTATCGCGGGGCGCCGCTGTTCAGCACGCGGGCCGAACGCCAGCTGTTCAAGGCGTCAAAGGGAATCCCGCGACTGATCAATATCTTGGCTCACAAGGCGTTGCTGGCGGCTTACGGGCGCGGTCTTAATCGGATAGGCGTGCGCCAGGTGCAGGCGGCGATTGCCGATACCGAAGGCCTGTCCTCGCCGCCGCGTTGGCCCTGGCGGGCTTTGTGGGTGCTGGTGCTGCTGGGCGGTGTCGTGCTCTGGAGCCGTCTGCCGCTGGAGAGATATCTATGAGTCTGATCAATCAGATGCTGAAGGATCTCGAAGCGCGACGCCAGAGCGAAGGGCCGGATGCCCTGTCTCCGCAAGCGGTCAACCCGGGACCGCGGAGATCACGCTGGCCGTGGATGCTGGCGGGGGGGCTGCTGGTTGTTGGCTGTGTCGCTCTGGGATTATGGCTGGGAGGTGCGCCGCAGCAGGAGCCCTGCGCATTAGGTGTGGCCGAAAAGCCGGTCAGGGTGGCGCAACCATCTCGCCCTGCTCAGCCCGTGGCGGCGACGCAGATTCCAGCGGCGGGCTCCGAGACCGCGATGGTGACGGTGGCCGCGCCGGCGGCGCAGCACGAACAGCCCGAAGCGCTGCCCGCAGAGGCTGTCTCAGGCGAAGCGGTCGAACCCCTTTCTGCTCCGACGGCCGTTGCTGTCGCGGAGCCGCCCGCAGTCCTGACGCCGGGGGCGCCGTCTGCGCCTGCTGCGGCGGTGGTCAAAACGCCGGAAACGGCCGAGCAGCAGCGGACGCGGCAGCGTGACCGCGTCCAGGCGCTGATCCAGAGTGGTCAGCTTCAGCAGGCGCGTCAGCTCCTGCAGAAGCTGGTGGTGCAGTGGCCGGCGGACAAGGCCCTCTGCCTGCAGCTGGCGTCACTGCTGATCGGCACGCAGGATTATGCGGCGGCACTGGCTGTTGTGGATCAGGGTGTGGCTGCGATGCCTGCGGAGATTGATCTGCACGTGTTGCAGGCCCGTCTGCTTGCGGAAACCGGGCAGCCGGAATCCGCCCGCCAACGGCTGCTGGCGCTGGCACTGCCGGGTCTCGATCAGCACAGCGACTATCAGCTGCTGCTGGCGGTGCTGCACCAGCGGCTGGGGGACTATCCGGCGGCTATGACGATCTACCGTCGCCTGTGTGAGCGCCAGCCCCAACGCGGCAACTGGTGGCTGGGGCTGGCGGTGGCTCAGCAGCAGGCCGGTCAGCGGGCCGATGCACAGCGCAGCTATCAGCAGGCGCTGGCCTGTTCCGATCTGAAAGCGGAATTACGTCACTATGCCCGGCAGCAGCTGGAGCCGTAGCCGGGCGGAGAAAGAAAGAATCATTCAGGAGCGGATGAAAGACGGACCATGGCGATTATAAAGAAAATCCGCATTGGCGACCTGCTGGTTTCCGAAGGCATGATCAGCGAGGAGCAGCTGCAGCAGGCACTGCAGGCCCAGAAGGGGACCGGTCGCAAGCTCGGCAATATGCTGGTTGACATGGGGCTGATCAGCGAAGACGACCTGCTGGCGTTCCTGTCGCGCCAGCTCGGCATTCCTTTTGTCGATCTGCGCCACTTCCAGTTTGATCCCGAGCTGGTCAAGATTGTGCCGGAAACCCTGGCTCGCCGCTTCCGCGTGCTGGCGCTGACGCGGGAGGCCGACGGCGTGCTGATCGGCATGGCTGACCCGACGGACATCTTCGCTCTGGACAAAATCGCGTCGCGGACGCGGGAAAACATCAAGCCGGCCGTGGTGCGCGAAGCGGACCTGCTGCGGTCCCTCGATACCGTCTATCGGCGCACCGACGAAATCGAAACCATCGCCGAAGAACTGGGCGAAGAGCTGGCACAGACCGATTTCAATCTGGCGGATCTGCTGCCCGACAGCCAGCTGGAGGATGCGCCGGTTGTCCGCCTGCTGCAGACCCTGTTTGAGGATGCGGTGCAGGTGGGGGCGTCGGATATTCATATCGAGCCGGATGAGACGGTATTGCGCATCCGTCAGCGCATCGACGGCGTGTTGCATGAGCAGGTGATGAAGGAAAAGCGCATTGCCGGTGCCCTGGTTTCGCGGCTGAAGCTGATGAGCGGTCTCGATATTTCGGAGCGCCGCCTGCCGCAGGATGGTCGCTTCAACATCCGCGTTCGCAACAAAAATATCGACGTGCGGCTTTCGACCATGCCGCTTCAGTACGGCGAAGCCGTGGTCATGCGTCTGCTCGATCAGTCGGGCGGTCTGCTCAGTCTGGATCAGATCGGTATGCCGGGCTGGGTGCTTGACCGCTTCCGGCGCTACATCCATCATCCCCACGGCCTGATTCTGGTCACGGGGCCGACGGGCAGCGGCAAAACCACCACCCTCTACGGCGCCCTCAGCGAGCTGAACCGGCCGCAGAAGAAGATCATTACCGTCGAGGATCCGGTGGAGTACCGCCTGCCGCGCATCAACCAGGTGCAAGTCAACACCAAGGTCGGTCTGACCTTTGCCGGCGTGTTGCGCACGGCCCTGCGCCAGGACCCGGATATCGTCATGGTCGGTGAGATGCGTGACCAGGAGACGGTGGAGATCGGTTTGCGCGCCGCCATGACCGGCCACCTGGTGCTGTCGACCCTGCACACCAACGATGCGATCAGCACGGCCCTGCGTCTGCTCGATATGGGGGCGGAAGGCTATGTGGTGGCTGGCTCTTTGAAAGCGATTCTTGCCCAGCGCCTGGTGCGCCGCGTCTGTGACCGTTGCAGCCAGCCGGATACCCTGGGACCCGATCAGCTCGGCTGGCTGATGGCCCATCCGCTGTTCAGCACGTTCAGCGAGAGTGAGGGCGTCTTTCGCCGGGGTCAGGGCTGCACCCAGTGCAACAACACGGGATATCACGGCCGCATCGGTGTGTTCGAACTGCTGGAGTTGAACGGGGAGCTGGCCGACGCCCTGCGCCGCACCGATCATGCCGCCTTTACCCAGCTCAGCCGTCACCAGAAACACTTTGTCTCCCTCGCCGACTGCGCACTCGATTATGCCCGTCAGGGGCTGACCACGGTCGAGGAAGTGATCCGTATCGCGGGTCAGGTGGAAGAGGTCTGAGATGGCACGCTTTCAGTACCGGGCGCGCCGCAGTAGCGGTGAAGCGGTGGAAGGTGAGATGGATCTGGCCAGCGCTGCCGCCGTTGCCGCCCAGTTGTCGGAAAGCGGTCTGATTCCGGTCCAGATCGAGCAGGGGGCGCCGGCGGCCAAAACAAAAGAATTTTCGTTCGCCGCCGCGCGCAAGCGCCGCAAGCGGGTGCGCAATGACGATCTGATTTTGTTCTGCCGCCAGATGTATGCCCTGACGCGATCCGGCGTGCCCATGATCCGTGCCTTGCACGGGCTGGTGGAGTCCTCCCACAACGAGATGCTCAAGCGGGCGCTGGCCGGTGTTATTGACGGTCTTGAATCCGGGCGCGATCTGGCTGGGGCCATGTCGGTATTCCCCGAGGTGTTCCCGCCGTTGCTGACGCGCATGGTGCAGGTCGGCGAAAACAGCGGCAACCTCGAAGCCTCCTTCGAGCAGCTGGCGATCTATCTGGAGTTCGAAAAACAGACCCGCGAGCAGATCAAGGCTGCCATGCGCTACCCGACCTTTGTTCTGGTGGCGATTGCGATCGCCATGGCGATTTTGAGTCTGTTCGTTATTCCAACCTTTGCCAAGGTGTTCGCGAGTTTCGGTGCGGCGCTGCCCCTGCCGACCCGGATTATTCTGGCGATCTCGAATTTTTCCGTTGCCTACTGGTCGCACATTGCGGCCGGTCTGCTGGTAATGGCCGTGGCACTGCGCAAATACCTGGCGACAGCGTCCGGGGCTTTCCTATGGGATCGCAGCAAGCTGCGGCTGCCGCTGGTGGGGTCGATCCTGTTCCGTGCCACCCTGGCCCGCTTTGCCCGCGCTTTCGCCATGGGCTATGGCAGTGGTGTGCCGCTGGTGCAGGCACTGGCCTACACGGCGCGGGCGATTGAGAATCGCTTTATCGCCCAGCATCTCGATGCCATGCGCAACCATCTGGAACGCGGTGAAACGCTCACCCGCAGCGCCGCCGCCACCCGCATGTTCACGCCGCTGGTGTTGCAGATGCTGGCCGTGGGTGAAGAGAGCGGCAATGTCGAGACCATGCTGCTCGAGGTGGCCGGCTTTTACGAGCGCGAGGTTGCCTACGAGGTGAAAAACCTCACCAGCGCCATCGAGCCGATTCTGATCGTGATTATCGGTGCCATGGTGCTGGTACTGGCTTTAGGGGTGTTCTTGCCCATGTGGAACATGAGTACTTTGATGCGTCGATGAGCCGGCAATGCCCCCACTGCGGCGGCTTCGGCGGGAGCCGTTTTGCTAGCTTGGCGCGGACACAGAGTGTGTGGATGGCTTAGGACTTAAGTCGAATCCGTTTTTATACGCAACATCACTTGAACTGGAGAAGAGAGGTTTACGCATGAACAATCAGAAAGGTTTTACCCTCATTGAGCTCATCGTTGTCATCGTGATTCTGGGGATTCTGTCTGCGGTGGCGGTGCCGAAGTTTATTGATGTCCAAGATGATGCGGAGAAGGCGGCTGTTCAAGGAGCACGTGGTTCTGTCGCTTCTGCTATGGCATTGGCGCATGCTAAGTGGCTCTTAGTTGGTACAAGTCCAGCTACGGTTAAAATGGAAGATAAAGATGTTACAATGAAGTTTGGATATCCGACAGCGGATGAAGATGGCATATGCGCTGCCGCTGGTTTAAGTGATACTGATTTTGATTTCACCGAAGTTGCGGCTGGTGTTGATAGTGCTGGAACTGTTAAGGTTTACAGTGATGGCCGCACAAAGTGGTCTTTCACTTACACAGAAGCGCTGTCTGAAGACAATCCAGCAAGTGTTGGTGCAGTTGAATAATGGTCGATTCGATTGTTGCCGGTTCGTGAATAGTCATTTTCAGTGATGAGGCAGTTATGAGAAATCAAAAAGGTTTCACCCTCATTGAGCTGGTTGTCGTTCTGGTGGTCCTGTCGCTGCTGGCGGCGGTGGCGGTGCCGAAGTTCATCGAGGTGACCAAGCAGGCCGAGGCCTCGTCGGTCAAAGGGGTTCTGGGCAATCTGCGCAGTGCCCTGTCGTTGCGCATGGCCCAAGGCATCATCAATGGCGATGACATGGCCAAATGGGCCTACGATGGCACCGTGGAAGCCGATCGTCTGTACCCGATGCAGGATCTGCTGATCGAAAAGCCGGAGGCTTATCTGGGGGTGGTGTCGAATAGCACAGATCGCGGGGCCTGGTTTGACGATGCCGAGAACCATGAGCTGGTTTACGTGTTCAAAAATGACGATGTTCTCAGTGGTGGCAGTGGTACCAGCCCGCGAACGCTGCGTTTCCACATTGTTCGCGTCGATGAGGATGGCGTGGTCAGCGGTGCGGGCGAAACGGCCGGTCTGGTGCTGTCGCCGGTTTCGACCTACAGCTGGAACTACTGATTTTCCATTCGAATCTGGTGGGCCGATTGCGGTCGGCCCGCCAGACGTAAGCCTGTCTCTTCCCAAAGGCCAGCCCATGACCCGACTCGCTTCAAAACAGCGTGGATTCACACTGGTTGAACTGGTAGTGGTCATTGTTGTGCTTGGCATTCTGGCCGCAGTCGCGGCGCCACGTTTTTTCGATCTCGATTTTTACAAACAGCGCGCTTTTCACAGCGAGTTGGTGAGCGCCTTGCGCTACGCCCACAAGAAGGCGGTCGCCTGCGGTGCTGAGGTGCGGGTGGTGATCGGTAGCGGTGGTTTTGCCCTGACCCTTGACGATGGAACTTTCGTTGTGCATCCGTCTGGCGGAGATTTTGTTAATGCCAAGCCGGCTCCCATGGCGTTGACTGCGGAAACGCTGGTGTTTGATGCCCTGGGCCGGGCGCTGGTTGCCGCTCCGAAAAAAGAGAACATCGGGTATGCCGGCTCGGGGATCACGCTGTGGAGGGAAACCGGATGCGTGACACAGTAGACAGGAAGGGGCAACGACGCGGTCTGCGCACCCAGCGCGGGGTCACGCTGGTGGAGCTGATCGTTTCCATCGTGATTATTTCGATTGCTCTGGCTGGCGTGCTCACGGTGATGAATTACACCACGGGCCACAGTGCCGATCCCATGATCCAGCATCAGGCGGTAGCGATTGCCGAAGCCTATCTGGAAGAGATTGAGCTGCAGGCTTACAGCGATCCCGGCGGGCCGGTTGAGACGGGCCGCGCCGATCTGGATGACGTGGATGATTATGACAAAGATGCCCCCTATGGGATCAACGATCAGTCGCCGCCTCAGGATCAGAACGGGGCGGAGATGACGTCTCTGGCCGGTTACCAGGTGACCGTCGAAATTGAACCCATTACGGATTTCGGCCCGGCTGGCAGCGATACCGCCAAGAAGATCAGCGTCCGGGTTCGTTATGGCAATGAGGTTGACCTGACGCTGGTCGGCTACCGGACGGAGTATTGATGGTGAGAGGGTGCCAAAACAGCCACGGCTTTACCCTGGTCGAACTGGTGGTGACGATTGTGATCGTCGGCATTCTCACGGCGTTGGGCGGTCAGTTTATTTCCCGCCCTACCGAAGGTTATCTCGATTTGGAGCGGCGCGCCGAGCTGGTGGATCAGGCGGAAATGGCCCTGCGCCGGATGCAGCGCGATATTCGGGCGGCGCTGCCGAACAGTGTGCGTCGCTTTGATGGGAATCGGGGGCTGGAGCTGTTGCACGTTGTCGATGGCGGACGTTATCGCCGCGCTCTGGGTGACGGCACGGAAGACATTCTCGATTTTACAGCGCAGGATGACAGCTTCGAGGTGCTGGGAGGACTGCGTCATGCCCAGGATGCGGTTGTTTATGATGTGGTGATTTACAATTTGAGCGCAACGGCAGCGATCAATAACAATGCCTACCGTGATGATGATGAGGAGGAGGGGGACTGGAATAATCGCACTCAGGGGACCTATGATCCGGATACGGTCGTGATGACACTGAATCCCGCCGAACCATTTCCCCTGCCCTCTCCGACCCAGCGGTTTTTTCTGGTCGATGAGGCCATCAGCTATCATCTCGAAGAAGGTCAGTTGAAACGTTATGCCTATCATGGCGACGATATTGACAATGATCCTGGTCCCCCTCCAGCCGCCACCACCATCGGCGTGCTGGTGGCGCAACATGTCGAGTCGCTGGTGTTTCACTACGATGCCGGAACGCCCAGCCGCGCCGGGTTGGTGACGATTGAGCTTGTTCTGGAGGAGCAGGGCGAACGCATCCGCCTGCTGCATCAGGTGCATGTGGACAACGCGCCGTGAAAGGGCTTTTACCATGAAGTTAGCGGGCAATCAGTCGGGTTTTACCCTGGTTCAGGCCATCTTTATTCTGGTGGTTCTGGCGTTGCTCGGTGTCTACATGGTGACCATGTTCACGGTGCAGCAAAGCACGTCGACACTGGCCCTGCAGCAGGCCCGCGCCTACCAGGCGGCCAGAGCCGGCGTTGAATGGGTGGTGAACCGGATTTCTGTGGGTAGTCCGCCGACGGTTTCAGTGCCCGAGACTTTTGTTGTTGAAGAGACGGGCTGCCGCGTAACGGTCGAGGTGGTTGATCAGGCCACCGTATCGGAGGCTGGAGAGAGCCACGTCCTCTCTCAGATCAAAAGTCGGGCCGAATCCACCGGGTTGACTGCGGCGGATGCCGACTATGTTTCCCGCACGCTGATGGTGACGATCAATGATTAAACGATTGACAGATTTTGTACTTTTTCTGTTTTTATTCGGCGTGTTAATTCCGTCCAGTGCGACGGCGGACTGTTCGACCAGCTATGGTACGGCATTTATTAATGAGTTTAATACCAAAAACGAAAACGTCGAAATATATTTTACGTCCTCAGCGCCCGTTGGTGATTATGAGGTTTCTTTGCATTACTCCACGAAGTCTGGAACAACAGAACAAAGTAGCACTGTCAGTTATGATGGCTCTTCCACCTGGGTGGTCACGCAGTTAGATGGTTTAGCCAATAATGAACAATTCGATTTGACAGTTTATGGCCCAGATGAGTTGGTCTCTGATTATATAAACGTAACAGGAACAGATACGATATTTTATAATAATGACTATGAAGCTTGCCAAAGTATTGTAAGCGTTATTGATGAGCATATCGTTACCAAAGCCAATAGCGGCCAGAGGGAGTTTTACCGACTTCCTGATGGTGGCAGCAGCTGGGTTGAAACGGGGCATAATCAGGATAATACCTACGGGGAAACGAATTCAGGTTCTCTTCCTGAGATTGACCGTTTTAAATTTATCCATGATGGCTCTGGACTCACCTGTGCTGCGGAAGCGGTAACTCTTCAGGCCTGTGCGGACGAGACGTGCAGTACACTTTATGGGACTGAAATAACGGTTCCCCTGCCAGACGTCGGATGGACTGATGGTCTGGAAGAGGTGACGTTTACTGGTCAGGTGCTCCTGACGTTTCGTTACGGTACCGAGGGCACTGTGAGCTTTAAAGATACCTTTTCTCCGTTTTCGGATCAGCCAACCCAGTTTGTCAATACCGGTGGTGGAATCGCCGACCAGATGATTTTCCATGACTGTGCATTCGATGCGGTCGAATCTGGTCAGGAACTTGGCGGTCCCATCTACACCAAGTTAACCGGCGTGCCGTTTTCCCTTCAACTGCTGGCGCCAACGGGTTTTACCGGCACGCTGGCGGTGGATCTGGTGAACACTGTTTCGGAGGCGGCAGTAACCGCTGCGCAGGTCATCTCATTTGTCCCGGATGATACCCGTGTCACATTTACGTGCGAACAATCTCTCAGGGATGTCAAGGTCCGCATCCGGCCGACTCAGCAAGTTGAGGGCATGGAAGATGAGCCGCTACTGGAAACCTTTTCGTCTGATAATTTCGCCATTCGGCCGCTCTATTTTACCCTCAGCTCAGATGCCGCCAATAACCCCGGCATTATTGGTTCGACTATCAAGACCGGGGAGACCTTTGATCTCAAGGCGATTGCCCATCGCGGCGATGGCAGCGCGGCCGCCGGTTACGACGGCACATTGGTCGTGGATAACACCAAACTCATCGGTTCCACTCAGGCCGGTGTTCTGAGTGGCAGCTTTGCAGCGGCCACCGCGGCCAGCGCCGAAGCGACAGGGGATTTTACCTACAGCGAAGTGGGGCATTTCGGCTTTTTGGCATACGGTGTTTACGATGATACCTTTACCCAGGTTGACCAGGTTAAGGGGCAGTGTAGCGAGGATTTTTCCAACAGCCTGTCCGGCGGGATGTACGGTTGCCAATTCGGCAGCCAAGAGGTGCCCGTGGTGCTGGAAAACACGGGCTTCGGCCGCTTTATCCCCGACCATTTCAGACTTGTCCAAGGCGACCTGACGCCCGGATGTTCTGATGCCGCGAGTTTTACCTATATGGATCAGGATGTGACCTTCGATTTTACCCTGGTTGCCCAAAATGCTGCTGCTGCAACAACAGCCAATTACCAAGGGGATTACGCCAGAATTGATGCCGCTGACTTTGATCTTGCTGTTCAGGGAACAGATCCTGCCGGTCTTTTGACTACCATCGATAAAGACACCATCGAGTTTACTGGTTTTACGCCGCTGAATGGGTGGTCTGACGCGACCGCCGGGCAGGCGCAGTTTGAGGTCACATTAAACCGAAATCGGCAGAACCCTCCGGATGGACCGTTTGCTGATAGCCGCTTTGGGGTTGCGGTGGAGGACCAAGACGGGGTGACGATTAAGCTTCTCGATATGGATACCGACAACGACGGCATCAACGATCATGGCGATGCCACGGGGGAGGCGACCCGTCTGCTCCATGGCCGGCTGCGCCTGATCAGTGCACACGGCTCTGAGTTGCTGCCGCTGTCGTTGCCGATGGTGACGGAGTACTTTAACGGGACGGCGTTTGTGACCAATGCGCAGGACAACTGCACCACGTTGGTCGTAACGGACTTGTTACTGGATAGCGCGGTTGAAACGGCGGTCAGCGGGGACAGCGCCATTCAGGTCAAGGAGGGAAAGACCACTCAGGGAACGATCAGTGACTCTCCGTTTAGCTTGGGGAGCAGTCGACTGGCTTTCTCGGCTCCTGGCTCAGGCGGCGATGGTTGGGTGGATGTGACGGTGGATGTGACCACTTTTCCCTGGCTGCAGTTTGACTGGGATGGTGACGGCACCGATGATAATCCTGTCGCTCGCGCCACCTTCGGTATCTACAAAGGCAGCGAGCGCGTGATCTATCTACGCGAAACCACCTGGCGCTGATCGACCGTGACAGTGGGTTGAGCGGCGTGTATGCTGTGAGCGCAAAAAGCGGTCGCTGGCTGGACAGCCCGCTTGAGAATAAAGGAGAGCCCTGATGCAGATGTGTGACATAAAGGTGGGATTTGTTGGTGGCGGCAATATGGCCGAGGCGTTGATCCGTGGCCTGCTGGCGGCGGGAGCCCGCCCGGAAAATCTGATGGTGGTAGAGCTGTTGCCCCAGCGGCGCGATGTTCTTCAGCAGCGCTACGGCGTTGCCGTGACGGCGAGCAGTGAGGAACTGGTTGCCACGCAGCGGCTGATTCTGCTGGCGGTCAAACCTCAGGCGTTGGAGGCCGCGCTGGTACCGCTGGCCGATGGGTTCAGCGCCGAGCACTGCCTGGTGTCCATGCTGGCGGGGGTGTCGACGGCCCGCATTGAGCAGCTGCTGGGCGGCCGGCCACGCGTGGTGCGGGTGATGCCGAACACGCCGGCGTTGATCGGTGTCGGGGCAGCGGGAATCTGTCGCGGTCGTCATGCCACGTCGGAGGATGAAGCGCTGAGTTGTCAGCTGTTTGCCGCTGTGGGAACGGTTGAGGTGGTCAAGGAATCCCTGATGGATGCGGTGACGGGCCTGTCCGGTTCGGGTCCGGCCTATGTCTTTATGCTGATCGAGGCGCTGGCGGACGGGGGGGTGCTGGAAGGGTTGCCGCGCGATGTGGCCTTGAATCTGGCGGCCCAGACTGTCAGCGGTGCAGCGCAGATGGTGCTGCAGGAGCAGGAGCATCCGGCGATCCTGCGTGAGCGGGTGTGCAGCCCGGCGGGAACGACCATCGCAGCGGTGCGCGCGCTGGAGCAGGGCGGTTTGCGGGCGACGGTTATTGAAGCCGTCGCGCGGGCAGCCGGGCGGTCGCGGGAGCTGGGACAGCACTGACCTGTTGCACCACGATTGCGGAATAAAAAAAGGCCCCGAACGGGGCCTTTTTTTATGGGAAAACGGACGGGGTACGACGGCGCAATCCGAGCTGTGCTAAGAATGCAGCTGCTTTTTCTCTTCGGCCTGCACAGCCTGTTTCGTGTCCGGTTCGTCAACGGGTTCCATATCATCGGCGTTGACCGTCAGTTCGGAGTACTCATTGAAGCTGAGGCGGCTGTCGCGCCGGTGGGCGATGATGGACAGAGGACCGTAGTGCTCAAAGCGCACCTCTTCCGTCACGGTATCGAGTGAGATGACAACCTTCTCCTTGATCAGGCGCTGAATGTTGATTTTGGCGTTGCCCTCATGCTCGCCGAAGGTGAACTGCTTCAGTTCCCGGGTAACCTCTTTTTCCGTTGTCTCCAGAACGGTCAGCCGTTCCTGAAGGATTTCCAGCCGCTTCTGGTGCCCCACCATCTGTTTTTTCTCCAGCAGCTTTTTTAGGGGCCCCATACAGTGGTGGATGAGCTTCTTCTGCAGTTCAATACTTTTCTGCTGGTTCTTGAGGAATTGCAGGCGGTCTGTTTCCGGAAAGTAGACACCGGACGTCAGTTTGGTCAGGACGCCGGCGGTGGCGCCGACGACCTTGGCCTCGATGCCCTTGAGGGCGATGCACTCGCCCCCGCTGATCTGGCCGTTGGGAATCAGGATGCGCCCGGCGCTTTTGATAACGCAGTTGCGGATCTCGTTGCCGATGATGACGTCGCCCATGCATTCGACATAGACGCCGTTGAGATAGTTGGCTTTCAGTGTGCCGCCGCAGATGATGCGCCCATCCTGCTTGCCCGCCATGCTGCCAAGGGTGACGTCGCCCTTGGCTGTCAGGTGGCAGGCGCCGACTGTTCCGACGACGGTAATCTCCTTGAGCGAATAGATATCGAATTCGTCGAGGACGTCACCACGGATCTGGACGTTGCCGGGGAACTTGATGTTGCCGATTTCAAGATCCACATCGCCGTGAACCACATAGTCTTCGCTGACGGCCAGAATGCCGTCGTTGAATTCAACCCGGCCGGCGATGTCCGAAACGAACATCTCTCCGCCTTCGAGGTGAAGACCGCTACCCATGGAGAAGTCGGCGTCCTTGCCCGGCTCTGGCAGCAGCAGTTTGCCGGTGACGGTGACGGAGGAAAGGCCTTCTGTGGGGGGGTGAACCAGGGCGATCTCCTGGCCCGGCTCGACGCAGGTGAACAGATTGAGGGTGTAGAGGTCGATACGGCCCTTGTCGTCTTCATTGAACTGGCCAAGATGGCTGCCGCTGAGTTTGACCAGAAATTCCAGCCAGCCATCATCACCGGATTTGGGCGGAGACGTTTCTGCCAGAAGAATGTCTTTAAGCTCTTCGCCGCGGCTGGCGCGCTGACAGAATTCGTTGACGGCGTCGAGGTTCAGACCTTCGCAGATGCCTGCTTCGTCTAGGTATTTGAGCAGCGTTGGGGGCGTCAGCAGGTTCTCTTCCTGCAGGAAGGGTTTGACGCTGGCGGTGCAGCGCATTTCATTCGGTCCGAGCTGGATCTGCAGGCTGTAATCGCCGGTATCGGTATCGAATACAACGGTCCCGTCAAGCACGACGACCGTGAGTTTTGACGGTTCCGGCTGTGGGTTCTCTGCAGAATTTTCAGTGGTTTCGATTGACTCGTCCATAATCCATTCAGGGGCTCGCAGGATAGACTACTGTTCCTCTTCGGCAGACTGCGGGCCTGAGTTTAGCTTTCCGATCGGTTGCGTTGGTGAAGTAACTGTTCAAATTCATCGGCCGGCAGCGGGCGGCTGAACAGATAGCCCTGCCCAAAACGGCAGCCCAGGGATTTCAGGAAATCGATGTGTGAAGGCGTTTCGATGCCCTCGGCGATAATTTCCAGCTTCAGCTCGTGGGCCAGCACGACAATGGAGCGGGCGATGGTACCGTCATCGCCACTGCCGATGTTGCAGATAAAGGTTCGATCGACCTTGAGCTTGTGCAGCGGGAAATGATGCAGGTGGCTGAGGGACGAATAGCCGGTGCCGAAGTCGTCGATCGCCAGCCGGATGCCCGACTCGTTCAGACGCTGCATCTGCGGCACGCAGATGTCGAGATCCTGCATCAGCAGCGTTTCTGTCAGCTCCAGATCCAGCAGGGCCGAGTCGTAGTGGCAGCGGTCGAGGATGTCGAGGATCGTATCAACTAGCCGCAATTCCTGTAACTGGCGGGGCGAAATGTTGACGGCGATGCGCAGGGAGTCAAAGCCCTGCTGCTGCCAGCGGCGGTTCTGACAGCAGGCCTGTTCGAGAACCCAGCAGCCGATTTCATGAATCACGCCGCATTCTTCGGCCAGGGTGATGAATTCGTCCGGCGGGATCAACCCCAGTTCCGGATGCTGCCAGCGCACCAAGGCTTCACTGCCGATGATAACGCCTGTTTCCAGATCGACCTGTGGCTGGTAGTGGAGCAGCAGTTCATTGCGCTTGACGGCGTTGCGCAGGCTGTTTTCCAGATTCATGCGCCGCTCAGCCTGGTGGTGCATGTCGAGGGTGAAAAACTGGAAGTTGTTGCGCCCGCGTTCTTTGGCGCGGTACATGGCGGTATCGGCAAAGCGGATCAGCTGGTCGGTATCGTCGCTGTCGCTGGGTGTCAGGCAGATGCCGACACTGCTGGTGACGAGCAGCTCGTGTCCGTCAACGGTCATTGGTTGGCAGATTTTCTCCGACAGTTTATTGATCGGACGCACGACGTCGGCCAGGGAGTGAATGTCTTCGATAATGATCAGAAATTCATCGCCGCCGAAACGACCGATCAGATCACTCTGGCGCAGGCTGCTGCGCATCCGCTCCGCGAGAATTTTCAATAGCTTATCGCCAACGATATGGCCGAGGGTGTCGTTGATGTTCTTGAATCGGTCGAGATCGAGGAACAACAGGGCGGCCTGGGTGTTGTTGCGCTTTGCTTTGTCGATACTGTGCTGGAGTTGCTCCTGAATCAGCAACCGATTCGGTAGGCCAGTCAAGGCATCGTGGTAGACCTGATGGCTCAGGCGTTCCTCTGCCGCCCGGCGCTCGCTGATATCACGCAGGATGGCCTGTAGCAGGCGCTGGTTGTCCTGTTCAATCCAGCGGGCGCTGATTTCGACCGGAAGAATTTTCCCGGACTCAAGCCGCTGGTCGAGTTCAATGAGGATGCTGCCTTCATCCTCCAGTCTTTTCCACATCTGCCGACACGATTCGCTCTCCATGTTGCACAGATTGAACAGGCTCAGGCTCTGGAGCTCTTCCAGCGACTTGCCGTAGGTTTCCACGGCGCGCTCGTTGGCGTCGAGAATCTGGCCGTGTTCATCGCTGAGCAGGATGATGTCGTTGGCGTGGCGGGTCAGGTCATCGAGGCGCTTGGACAGCAAGCGGTTTTCCAGCTCAGCCTGATAGAAGTCGGCGCGAAAAAGTGCTTTCTGCTGACGCCACCACAGCTGGACGACAATGCTAAGCAGGCCGATTGCGGCAAGGCAGATGGTGAGGGCGAGCAGCGCTTTTAGCTGCAGCGGTTTAAGTACCTCATCCCGGTCGATTTTGCTGACGATAAACCACGAGCTGTCGGCCACGGGTTGAATGTAGGCAAACACGGGCTGCAGGCGGTAATCGTAGCCAATGACCTTTCCGGTCTTGCCTTCCAGAATCAGCTTGCCCGGTGATTGCAAGCCTTCCGGTGGTGTGGATGTCTGGTCAGATCGCTGGTCCAGAAAGCGGGTGGGGGTGAGACGCAGAATTTCATCGCCCAATTGGCGGACCAGCACCGACTCTCCAGTTTCGGTCGGAATGGGGTCACTTGAGAGCAGTTTTGTCAGAAAACGCCGTGGATCGATAATCAGCACCAGCGCATAAGACGGTTCATTGCTTCCCGGCGAGGTTAGGGGAACCGACAGGTTCATGTGGATGTGGCTGGTTGAAACGTCGCGCACGGACAAATGGGGAACCGGATGGTTGTGGTGAATTTTGCCGAACAGAGGCAGGTGTTGTTCCAGACATACCCGGATTTCATGTGGATCAATGTGGTTTTCCATGTCCGGGATCGCGCCGGAAAAAAAAAGAACGTTCGCCTGAGCATCCGTAATCAGCAGTGCCAGATAGTCCTGCTGGTTGAGGAGAAACACGAGTTCCTTTTGCAGAGTGCTGTTTGCCTTCTCGGGAAACTGAGCCAGTTGCTCGATGGCCTCCAGAAAGTCACCCTGTTCGGTAATGGATTTGACCAGATTGATCTGCTGCGACCGCCAATAGCTGACCTGCTGGGAATGCAGATCGCTGAGCAGTTGCAGGTTTTTCTGCGCTGTGACGATCAGGGTTGATTTCTGATGGTGGTAAAATGTGAAGCCGGCCAAAATAACCAGCAGGCTCATCAGGGCAAAGGAAATCTGGATGATGCGCTTGCTGGTTTTGAGGCTGGTGGCAATTTTATCTGAAGCACCTGTCTCCATCGCAGATTCCGCTCGTCTCAGGTCGGTGGTTTAAGGTTTGAGCATAGCATTAATAGGCTTACCGGTCTAGGTTAAATGGGTGCAGCGCCACGGCGTTTCCAGCGCAGGAAGACGGCTTCCGCCGTTTCACTGCTGATGAGTAAAAAGATCGCCAGCGCAATGCCGGAAATGCCCGGCGGTAACAGCAGACTCATGAGCCAGCATAGCAGCAGGTAAAAGAATTTCAACAGGGTGGCTTGTCCCAGAACTAGAGTTTGATGGGTGGCCGTGAAGTGGGCGCGCAGCAGGTTGGTGCCACCGTAGAAAAATGGAAACACGGCACAGAGACTGAGGGGCAGGATAATGTAGAGTCGTAGATCATCTCCCAGGCCCATGACGTCTTTCAGGATCAGGCTGTTGAGGGGGAACGCCAGACTCAGGGTCAGCAGGGCCATGCCGGCGCTGACATAGTAGAAGAAGCGCAGCAGTACGGCGTAGTCGGCATCGCGCTCGCTCGATTCATGGTCGATCAGTGTCAGATAGGCCTGCTGCAGGTTGCGCATGGGGCCGGAAAGCAGAAACAGCAGCGCGCGGATCACGCCGAAAGAGGCCAGGGCCAGTGTCGCGTCGGGCAGGCGGCTGATGATGGCGTTGATGACCACGGGAATGGTCTGCTGCAGTCCCGAGGAAAAAGCGACGGGCAGGGCGAAGCGCAGGATGTCGAGGGTGTTTTTTTCATTTTCAGCCCCTTTGGGCAGTCCGGCCCGCCAGGCAAACCAGCCCATGAGGCCGGTTTCAATCACGATGCAGCCGAGCAGGGCGAAGGCGCCGAGGGCCGGTCCCTGAAACAGGGGCTGACCCAGTCGCAGCAGCACCAGCAGCACGCCGACCCGCACGCCGGTGGCTACGGAGACCAGGTGGGTGAGACGGGCGCGGATGACGATGCCCTGAAACAGCCCGCGGAATCCGGTGAAGAACGGCAGTAGCGCCATCAGGGTCAGGGCTTCGCGCGCACCGGCGGAAACCTCGGCACTGACGCCCAGCACCTGCCGCAGGAACAGATCACCCAGCGTGGTATGGGCAATGAGGTTGAGCATGGTGGAGACATAGAGGGCGATCAGGACGACGCACAGCACCATGCTGCGCAGCGAGCGCCGGCCGCGGACGATGGCGATGGTGATGGTGTGATTCTGATACGAGGGCGAAGCAAACAGCAGGTGAACCACCATGGCCACCGAAAAAGACGCCAGCGCCAGCACGTAGTCATCCAGTCGCGCCAGGGCCGCGTTGATGATGGAATGGGAGACGCTCATCAGCTGCACATTGAGCAGCAGCGGAAAAAAGAACAGACTGATGACTTTGAGGGTCAAACGCTGGCGGGCCGCATCATCGGGCAGCATGGGCGGACCTTTCTAGGGGAAGAGGAGCTGTAATTCGCTGACGCTGTGCACATCCCAGGTGCTGGGCAGACCGCGACGGTCACCAAAGCCGTAGGTGCAGAAGACGCTGCGGACTCCCGCAGCTTCGGCCGCGGCCAGATCGGTGTAATGATCGCCGACCATAATCGCCGCATCCGCCTCAATGCCCAGCGCACTCAGGGCCGTGGTCACGGGCAGGGGGTGGGGTTTCTTCTGCGTCAGGCTGTCGCCGCCAAGGATCAGGGGAAAATAGTCGAGCAGGCCGGTTCCGCGCAGCAGCTCCACGGCCAGATGGTGCGGCTTGTTGGAGACCACCGCCAGCTTTTTGTCACGATGGCGCTCAAGAAAGTCGACGATGCCAGGATAACAGCGGCTGTGATCGAGCAGATGAGCGCGATAGAGCCGGAGAAACAACGGCAAGTGCTCGGGTCGGTAAACGCCTTCGGGCAGGGCGCGCTGCACCAGGCGGGTGGCACCGTCACCGACATAGCTCAGGGCCGTGGCCGCGGGCAGGGGCGTAAAGCCGAGTTCTTCACGCAAGCGGTTGACGGATTCGGCCAGATCTCGCGCCGAGTCGACCAGGGTGCCGTCGAGATCGAACAGGAAGGCCCGGATCATGAGGACGGGCCAAGTGGGCCGAACAGACCGGCCAGCCAGCGCCACAGCCCCGCTTCCTCGGCCTTGTAATAGAGCACCACCGCCACGGCCAAGGGCGAAACAGTGCGGATCAGCCAGTGCCACAGGGGATACACCCAGCCGCTGCCGCCGGCCACCAGTTCTTCCTTTTCCTCGTTGCCCCGCCAGAACCAGCCGACATAGAGGGCGATCAGCAGGCCGGCAATGGGCAGCAGGTAGTTGGAGGCGATAAGGTCGGCCGAATCGAAGAACGGTCGCTCGCCGATCAGTTTCCAGTCGGCAAGGACATTATAGGAAAGGGCGGTGGGGATGCCGACGGCAAAGGCCAGCGCCGCCACGCCCAGGGTGGCCCGCCGCCGTGGCCAGCCGCGCTCGTCGATCAGGTAGGCGACCTGAGCCTCCAGCAGCGAGATGTTGCTGGTCAGAGCGGCAAAGGCCAGCAGCAGAAAGAACAGCACCGCCAGCAGCGGGCCGCCATGGATCTGGGAGAAAACCACCGGGATCGTTTTGAAGATCAGTCCGGGCCCGGCCGCTGCCTCCAGCCCGACGCCGAAGACCACAGCGAAGATGGCGATACCGGCCATCAGCGCGATCAGCGTATCGAGAAAGGCCACCCGCAGGCTGACGATAAACAGGTTCTCGCCGCGATTGAGGTAGGAGCCGTAGGTGATCATGGCCGCCATGCCCAGTGACAGGGTGAAGAAGGAATGGCCCAGCGCTTCCAGTACCGAACCCGGTGTCAGCTTGGCGAAGTCGGGACGGAACAGGAATTCCAGCGCCTGGCCGGCGCCGGGACTGAGCAGGCCGTTGATGAACAGCAGCGTCAGCAGGCCGAACAGCAGCGGCATGAGGATCTTGTTCCAGCGTTCGATCCCCTTTTGAATGCCGCCGATGACCACGCCCAGACACAGCAGCATGAACAGCAGATGCCACAGGGTCTGGCGTGTACCGTCCTGGAGCAGGGCGCCGAACAGCCCCTCGATGACGGTGGCCGATTGCCCGCTGAAGCTGTTGGTGAGGGCGCGGTAAACATAGTCCAGCGTCCAGCCGGCGACAACGGAATAGTAGGAACTGATGAGAAAAGCGGCACTGATGCTGATCCAGCCCGGCACATGCCAGCCGCGGCGATGCGGTTCCAGGGCGACGAACGCGCCGATGGCGTCCTTCCGCGTGTGACGGCCGATCATCAGCTCCGCCATCATGATCGGCAGCCCGACCACAGCGATGCACAGCAGATAGACCAGCACGAACGCGCCGCCGCCGTTCTGGCCGGCGATGTAGGGGAATTTCCAGATATTGCCGAGGCCGACGGCGCTGCCCGCTGCGGCAAGGACAAAACCGAGACGTGACGACCACAGGGGGCGCGCTGCTGGGGAGGGGGCCGCCATCTAGTCTACTCCCGCGCGCCGAAGATGGCGGTGCCGACGCGCACCAGGGTCGCGCCTTCCTCGATCGCAACCTCGAAGTCGTGACTCATGCCCATGGACAGAGTGGACATGGACACGCCAGCTATGCCAACCGTCTCAATGTTGCGCGCCAGCTGCGCCAGCTGGCGAAACCAGGGGCGAACCTGCTCCGGATCGTCGGCATAGGGGGGCAGGGTCATCAAGCCTTCGATCCGGACGTGGGGCAACCGGGCGATCTGGCGCACCAGTTCCACCGCTTGCTCCGGGGCCGAGCCGGCTTTGCTGTCTTCGCCGCCGACATTGACCTGTACCAGGATGCGCGCCTGCTGCTGGATCTTCTGCCACTGGTGACTGATCTCTTCGGCCAGGCTGAGGCGGTCCACGGAATGGATCAGGGCGGTTTTGCCGCGCAGGTATTTGACCTTGTTGCTCTGCAGCGCACCGATGAAGTGCCAGTCCAGTGGCCGGAGGATGTGCGCCTGCTTGTCGACGAATTCCTGAACGTAACTCTCGCCAAAGGCTTGTTGCCCGGCGTCAGCGGCCTCTTGGATGAGGGCGGACGACTTCTTTTTCGATACGGCAATCAGGCTGACGCTGTCAGGGCTGCGCCCGCAGCGTTGACAGGCCTGTTCGATCTGGCGATGGATCCGGTCCAGATTGGCAGCAATCTCTGTTGCCATGGCATGTCCTCTCTCAGCAGGTTTTTGGCTCCGTGGGGGTGGCGAACAAGCGGAAGGCGCCGAGCTGTTGCAGATCCTCGACGATTTTGCACAGTGGCAGGCCGACGACATTGGTGTAGCTGCCGCAGATGGCGCTGACCATAAAGGCGCCGATCCCCTGAATGGCATAGGAACCGGCCTTGTCCGCCGGTTCACCCGTGGCAATGTACCCTTCAATCTCCTGTTCTGTCAATGTGCGGAAGCTGACTTCCGTGGCGATGCAGCGCGTCAGCCTGGCACCGGTTTCGCGGTCGAAGATGGCGTAGCCCGACAGCACCTGGTGGTTACGGCCCGACAGCCGGCGCAGCATGCAGGCGGAATCGGCCGCGTCGACCGGCTTGCCGAGGATCTCGTCATCGCACAGCACGATGGTGTCGCTGCCGATGAACCAGCGCCCCGTGACGTCGGTGCGGGCAGCGACCTCGGCCGCTTTCTCCTCACTCAGCCGTTGAACAAAGGCGTGCGGCGTTTCGCCGGGCTGATGGGTTTCATCGACCCGGCTGGGAACCACCTGAAAGCGCAGCCCGACGCTGGCCAGCAGGTCGCGGCGGCGCGGTGAGGCCGAAGCCAGGACAATGGCGGGTTTTGTTTCAGTCATGCAGGCTCTCCCGAATCTGAGGCAGCCAGGCCTCCCAGGCGACCAGGGCGCGCTCGGCCAGGGCCAGGCGGCGATTGGCTCGTTTCATCTTGCCGCCGTTGAGCGGCGGGAACAGGCCATAGTTGACGTTCTGGGGTTGAAAGTCCGTGTCGCTGTTGCGCAGATGGCCGAGCAGGGCACCGCAGGCTGTGACGTCCGGCGGCAGCTCCAGGGTCTGGCCGAGCAGGTCGGCGCTGGCGATCAGCCCGGCCAGGAAACCGCAGGCCGCGGACTCGACATAGCCCTCGACGCCTGTGATCTGGCCGGCGAAATAGAGCCGCGGAGCGCTTTTCAGCTGCAGGCGGCCGTTGAGACAGCGTGGCGCATTGATGAAGGTGTTGCGGTGGACGCTGCCCAGCCGTTCAAATTCCGCCTGCTCCAGGCCGGGAATGGTGCGAAAGATGCGGCGTTGCTCGGGGTAGGTGAGCTTGGTCTGGAAGCCGACGATGTTGTAGCTGGTGGCGTGACGGTTGTCCTGGCGCAGCTGCACCACGGCATAGGGCTCGCGGCCGGTGCGCGGATCGGGCAGGCCCACGGGTTTCATGGGACCGAAGGCCAGGGTCTGCTCACCGCGGGCCGCCATCTCCTCGATGGGCATGCAGCCCTCAAAGTGGATCATTTTTTCGAAATCACGTGCCGGCACCTTGTCCGCCTTGATCAGCTCGGCGACAAACGCCCGGTACTGCTGCTCATCCATCGGGCAGTTGACATAATCCGCATCCCCCTTGTCATAGCGCGAAGCACGCCAGGCGATGGTGAAGTCGATGGAATCAGCGCTGATGATGGGGGCGATGGCGTCGTAAAAATAGAGATCCTCCTCCCCGGTCAGGGCGGCAATCTGCTTGGCCAGGGCATTAGAGGTCAGGGGGCCCGAGGCGATGATGACCGCACCGTTCTCCGGCAGCGTCGTCACCTCCTCGCGGCGCAGGGCGATGCGCGGATGCTGTTCGATCTTTTCGGTGATGAAGTCGCTGAAGGCCTGCCGGTCTACGGCCAGCGCCCCGCCAGCGGGGACCGCCGTGGCATCGGCGGCCTGCATGAACAGCGTATCGGCCCGGCGCAGCTCCTCTTTCAGACAGCCGACGGCGTTGTTCATGCCGCTGCCGCGCAGGCTGTTGGAACAGACCAGCTCCGCAAGGCCGGGCAGCTGGTGGGCCTCTGAATAGTGTCGCGGTTTCATTTCCAGCAGGGTGACGTCGATGCCGCGCCGGGCGGACTGCCAAGCGGCTTCGCTGCCGGCGAGTCCGCCGCCGATGATGGTGAGGTGAGCCATGGGAACTCTTTCTCTTATCCAGTTGTGTGCTGGCCGGATGGCGGGCAGAGTGTCAGCGCGTTGAAACAAAAAACGTGCGCGACGTCGTTGGCGATGTCGCACACGTTGAGGGTTGATCTCCGGCCAGATTGATTGATCAGTCTTCTTTCTTGCTGGCAGCCTTCTTCGTGGTGGTTTTTTTCGTGGCCGCCTTTCTGGCCGGCGCTTTTTTGTTCGCTCCTTTGGGGGCGGCTTCTTGTTTCGGCTCTTCTGCGTCCCTGGACGACGCTTTCTTCTCCGGCGGCACGATGACCTCCTGCCAGTCGCAGCCTTCCTGCACGCATTTGTGCACGGTGCCGTAGCGCTTGGTCACCTTTTCCACCGTCAGGGGAAAACCGCATTTGGGGCATGGTTGCTCCAGCGGTTTGTCCCACAGGGCGAATTTGCATTTGGGGTAGCGGTTGCAGGAATAGAAAATCTTGCCGTAGCGGCTTTTCTTTTCCATCAGCTCGCCGTCGTCGCAGTCCGGGCAGGCCACGCCCAGGGCCTTGGGCTTGACCAAGGGCTGGATGTTCTTGCAGTCCGGGTAGGCGCTGCAGGCGAGGAATTTGCCGTAGCGGCCCATCTTGACCAGCATGGGGGCCTCGCACTTGTCGCATTTCTGGTCCGAGACTTCGGGCTCTTCCTTTTCGGCGCCTTCCAGGGGCTCGGTGTGGCGGCAGTCGGGGAAGCCGGAGCAGGCGAGAAACTTGCCGGAGCGGCCGAGTTTGATCACCAGGGGCTTGCCGCATTCAGGGCACTGTTTGTCGGTTTCCTCGGTCGTCAGTTCGCCCTTGGCAATTTCGGCATCCTTCTGCCGAAGCAGAGCCATAAACGGTTCCCAGTACTCCTTGAGCAGCGGTTTCCACTGCTTTTCACCGCGGGAAACGGCGTCGAGCTGCTCTTCAAATTTGGCGGTGAAATCGTAATCGACATACTGGGTGAAATGGTTCGACAGCAGGTTGCTGACGACGAAACCGATGTCTTCGGCAAAAAAGGTCCGTTTTTCCAGCCGGACGTAGCGGCGGGTGACCAGTGTATTCATGATCGAGGCGTAGGTGGAGGGACGGCCGATGCCGTATTCCTCCATGGTTTTGACCAGACTGGCCTCGGTGTAGCGCGGCGGCGGCTGGGTGAAGTGCTGGTTCGGCAGCAGTTCGAGGCAGTTTACCGCTTCCTGCTCCTGCAGTGGGGGCAGCATGCCTTCCGGCTCTTCGACATTTTCGTCGTCGGTGCCTTCAATGTAGAGCTTCATGAAGCCGGGAAAACGCACGACCTGACCCGTGGCGCGCAGGCTGTAGACCTTGCCGTCGCCTTCGCCGGGCTGCGTTTCGATATCCACGGTGGTGGCATCGAGGCGCGCCAGAGCCATCTGAGAGGCCACGGTGCGCAGCCAGATCAGCCGGTAGAGCTTGTACTGGTCTGAACTCAGCGCGCCCTTGATCTGGTCGGGATGATTGGCAATGCTGGTCGGGCGGATGGCTTCGTGGGCTTCCTGGGCATTCTTGGCTTTGCTCTTGAACACACGCGGCTTGGGCAGGGCGTACTCTTCGCCGTAGAGCCGGGTGATCTCCTCGCGCGCCTCGGTGGTGGCCAGTTCCGACAGGGCTACCGAGTCGGTACGCATGTAGGTGATGAGGCCGACGGCACCCTGACCAATGTCGATGCCTTCGTACAGTTTCTGCGCCACGGTCATGGTTTTGCGGGCGGAGAAGCCGAGCTTGCGACTGGCCTCCTGTTGCAGGGTGCTGGTGGTGAAGGGGGGGGCCGGCGAGCGTTTCTTTTCCTTGCATTCGATGGCCGCAACCCTGAAGCTGCGGTTCTGCAGTCCCGCCACCAGCGCTTCGGCACTGTCCTGGTCGGGAATGTCGTATTTTTTCAGGGTGTTGCCGTCGACAGCGTTGAGACGGGCGGGAAAGCTTTTTTTCTGGCTGCTTTCCAGCTGGGTTTCCAGGCTCCAGTACTCTTTCGACTTGAATGAGCCGATCTCCTGTTCGCGTTCGCAGATCAGGCGCAGGGCCACGGACTGAACCCGGCCGGCCGACAGACCGTAGCGGATTTTCTTCCACAGAAACGGCGACAGGGTGAAGCCGACCAGATAGTCGAGAATGGCGCGGGCCTGCTGGGCGTCGACCAGGTTATGCGAGATCTTGTGTGGCTTGGCCATGGCTTTCAGAATGGCCGGCTTGGTGATTTCGTGAAAGGTGACGCGCTTGACCACCGGTTTTTTACCTTTTTCCGCCACATGCAGCGCCTGCAGCAGGTGCCAGGCAATGGCTTCGCCTTCGCGGTCAAGGTCGGTGGCGAGGATCAGTTCTTCGCAGTTGGCCACTTCCTTGGCCAACTGTTCGATGTGCTTCTTGCTTTCGGGCAGCACCTGGTATTTGGGGACAAACCCGGCCTCGACATCCACGGAGCCCTGTTTGCTTGGCAGGGCGCGCACGTGGCCGTAGGAGGCCAGAACCTTGTAGTCCTTGCCCAGGAACTTTTCGATGGTTTTCGATTTGGCGGGCGATTCGACGATGACCAGTGAACGTGCCATAGCGGATCCTCTATTCCTTACTATAAAAAAGGCTGCACAGGGTGTGCAGCCGGATGATCGCTCAATGGTAGAGCTTTTTCCAGTTGTCCTCGATGATGCAGTCGATCTCCGGGCTGAACTGCTGCAGGTCGGCAAACAGGGCCAGGACTGTCATGGATTTGATCTCTTCCAGGGTCACTTCATCCTGTTCCTCGTGGCAGGCGCGCACAATGATCTCCTCAGCGATTTCCGCCGGTAGCAGGCCGCTCTGACGCAGGCGGGTGAGAAAGCCGCGGGCCTCCAGGGAGAGTGACTGTCTCTCTTGTGGTGAAAACAGACGCAAGAGCGGTGGCGCCAGCTCGACGACCCGTGAGGTGGCCGGTTTGAGTGAGACGTTTTCCATCCATTTGAAAGCATCCTGAATGTCATGCTGTTCAAAACCGGCAGACAGGAGTTCTTCGACGATTTCCTGCTCGCTGGAAAAGTTCTCTTCGCTCAGAAAATACTGGGCAATGATGCCGACAATGATCAAGATGCGTTCGTTCAAGGCGACCTGTCGTCTGATGGAAAATCGGGCGGTTATCGGGCTGTGTAATAGGCTCCGGGCTGGGCGGTGACCAGTCCCTGAAGCTCCAAGTGCAGCACGATAGCCGAAACCTCCATGGGTGTCAACCCACTTTCCCCGGCCAGTTCGTCCACATGTTTAGCCTGATTTTCAAGCAGTTGCAGGATCTGCTGCTGCGTTTCGGTCAGTTCTGTCGCCAAAGGCTGAGGCGGTTTGGCCGTGGGCCGTGCTGAAAGATGATAGGCTTCAAGGATGTCTTCGGCACAGGTAATCAGGGTGGCGCCATCCTTGAGCAGCTGCAGGCTGCCCTGGCTGTTTGGCGTGTAGCAGGAGCCGGGAACGGCGAAGACGTCGCGGCCCTGCTCAAGGGCGAACTCGGCGGTGATCAGCGAGCCGCTGCGCTGCCCGGCCTCGATGACGACGATGCCCTGGCACAGTCCGCTGATAATCCTGTTTCGCGCTGGAAAGTGGGACGGGTGGGGGACGGTACCGGGCGGATATTCCGAGATCAGGGCGCCCCGTTGCGGAATCGTCTGGTAGAGGTGGCGGCTGGTCGGCGGGTAGGGGATATCGAGCCCGTTGCCGAGGATGGCGAGGCTGCTGCCACCGGCTTTCAGTGCGCCCTCATGCGCAGCGCAGTCGATACCACGGGCCGCTCCGCTGACAATGCAGAACCCGGCCCGGGCCAGGTCGGCGGAAAGCTGGCGGGCAAAGAGCAGGCCATCACGGCTGGCCTGGCGTGATCCCACAATTGCCAGGGCGGGCTGGTCCGGAATGGTGCCATACAGGTAGAGCAGCGGCGGCGCATCCGGAATCGTGGCCAGCAGGGCGGGATAGTCATCGGACTGGCTGCTGATCAGGCAACCTCCCAGTTGTTCGAGCTGTTGCAGCTGCCGCTGAACCTGTGGGTCGTCTGCCGGGGGCGTTGGTCCCCAACATCGCGAAGCAATCCCTGCCTGAGGCCAGACCGTGCGCGGCAACTCCAGAATGGCCAGGCCGCTGTGAAAATGTTTCAGCAGCTGGAGCAGGGTTTTCCGCCCCAGGCCGGGTGTCAGCTGAAGACGCATCAGGGCAAGGGTTTCTGCGCCGTGCTGGGTTTGGGCTGTTGGCATATTTTAATCGTATGAGGGAAAGAAAAGGGGCTGAATGGTTCAGCCCCTTTTGGTGACAGGTTGGTCCGGCGAAAAGACGATTCCGCGGTTATTCCGTTTCCGTGTACACTAGGTCGCCACGGTAAATGGGTTCCGAGGATTTGAGCACCAGGGCCGCAGCCGTATCCGGCCCGGCTTTGACTACCAGCGCCCGGCCGAGCAGGGTGTCCGGCAGTTTCAGGTTGCGATCCTGCAGGGCGAGTTCACTGGCTTTGCGCGGCCGAACGATCGTCAGCATATTGCCGGCTTCCAGACCCTGGCTGGTACCGAAATCGACGTAGAAGATGTCGTGCTGGCCAAAGGCAATCTTGTCCGCGGAGGCGGCGACGATGGTGCCGTTGAACGTTGAAGCCGCGGACTTGAGGGTGATGAGATGGTTGTCGTCTTCCATCGGCAGCAGGATCGCGCCGCGGGTAATTTCCTTGGCGGCGCGGGTGATCAGGCCGGAATAGACCTGCTCATGGGCTCCGGCCAGCTGAAGTGTGCCGAGCCAGATGATCTGGTGGCCGAGTTTCTGGCCGGTGGCCGGATGCTTGACCATGTCGCCGACGCGGTAGATCAGATACTCCTTGCCAACCTGGGCGTCCGCGTCGCTCATCTGGACAAAGACCTGGTCGTCCTTGGTCATCATGATGCGGTTGTCCACCGTATCGACAATACGCCCGCACTGCTGCAACTCACTGGTGCTGATGAAGGTCCGCAGGTCGCCTTTGGCCTCAAAGGTAATCTCTTCCACCGGCTCCGGCAGCCCCTCTTCGATGGTTTCGGGCGGATACTCGGCCAGTAGCTCGATACGACCGTCGTAGATGGCAACTTTCTGTCCGGGATAGATCAGATGGGGATTGCGGATAAACGGGTTATTGGCCCACAGGTTCGGCCAGTACCAGGGGTCGGTGATGAAGCGCTCGGAAATTCCCCACAGCGTATCGCCCTTCTGGATGGTGTAGATTTGCTTCGGTGTTTCCCTGGCAAACGCTCCGAGCGGCAGAAGCAGCAGGCAGATCAACAGGGTCAGTATGAGTCGGCGCATGGTGTTCTCCTTCTATTGGACGAAGCGCTCGGCCTTCAGCGCTTCAGAGGCTTTGCGGGCGGCATCGCTGCCGGGGTAGTCGCGGATCAGGCGTTCAAGATCCTGGCGGGCTTCGGCGCTGTTGTTCTGCTCAGACAGGAGAGTGGCACGCTTCAGCAGGGCATAGGGCGCTTTTTGCGTCTGAGGGTGCTGGTCCAGCAGGGTGGTAAAGATAGCCAGCGCTTTGCTGGTCTGCCCCGTTGCCAGGCAGGCTTCTCCCTGCCAGAACAGGGCATTCCCTACATAGGGGTTCTGGGGGTACTGCTCAATAAACTCAGCGAACAGGCGGATGGCTGTTTCGTGCTGACCGGTGGTGTAGGCCGAAAACGCCTGACGATAGATCTCCGTTGGTGTCGGCGCCGCTGGGGCGGGCTGCGGTGCTTTGAGCGGAGGACCGGGGTTCGGCAATGCCGGAGCAGGTGCTGCCGCACTCAGCTGTTGCGACAGTTGTTGCTGGCTGGCCTGGAGGTCGGCCAGTACCTGCTGCTGCTGTTGCTGAACACTGAGTACCTGGGCCAGTTGCTGTTCCAGCAGGGCAATCCGGCTCTGGTGGGTTTGAACCTGACGCTCAAGGGGGGCCTGGACGTAGCCGGTCCGCTCGGGCGGAGCCGCAGCCGTGCACGCTGTCAGACAGGCGAAAGCGAAAGCGCAGAGGGCAGCAACGGGGAAACGCATAACAAGCCTTTCACGCGGGAACGAGACTGCGGCAAAGCCGATACGAAAGCGATACAAAAGCGATAGGCGAAAGTGACGAACGCTCTTTTTCGCTTTTCAGATAAAAAACAGAAAAACATTTTAATTTTTAAAGCCATTTCCGACCCTTGTCAAGGTCGAAACCGTATTTAGCAATGCTGGTCTTCTGAGGTGTTTTCGCGTATGCTCAGGGCGTTTCCCGTCTCGAACAAGGATTTTGCCAGATGTCTGTGATCGAATTGCTCGCCCCGGCAGGGGATAAGGATAAACTGGCGGCGGCGCTGGATTATGGTGCGGATGCCGTCTACCTGGGGGGGCAGCAGTTTGGTCTGCGCGCGCCGGCGGCCAACTTTTCTGTGGCCGATCTCAAACAGGCCCTCGATTGTGCCCATGGACGAGGCAAGAAGATCTATTTGACCCTGAACGCTTATCTGCATGAACACGAGATGGCTTCGCTTGAGAACTACCTTGAGGAGCTGAAGCCTCTGTCCACCGATGGCTATATTGTCTCCGATGCCGGGGTGCTGAGCCGTGTTCGTGCTGTGGACCCACAGCGCGAAATTCACCTTTCCACCCAGGCGAACACCCTCAATGCCGCAGCCTGCGAATTCTGGCGCCGGCAGGGCGTGCAGCGGGTCAATCTGGGGCGCGAGCTGGCCCTGGATGACATCAGAGCCATCCGCGCCCGCAGCGCCATGGAACTGGAGGTGTTTGTCCACGGGGCCATGTGCGTCGCCTATTCCGGGCGTTGCCTGCTGTCGACGGCTCTGACCGGTCGCAGCGCCAATGCCGGGGCCTGTGCCCAGCCCTGCCGCTGGAACTATGCGCTGGTCGAGGAAACCCGACCCGGGCAGGCGTTCCCCATCGAAGAGGATTCGCGCGGCAGCTATCTTATGAACAGTCGCGATCTGTGCCTGCTGCCGCTGCTGCCCGATCTGCTCGCCAGCGGAGTCCAGAGTCTGAAGATCGAAGGCCGCATGAAAACCCTCTACTATGTCGCTGCTGTCACCCGGGTCTACCGCGCCGCCATCGATGCCTGGCTGGCCGACCCCGCGGGCTATGTCTGCGATCCGCTGTGGCGGGCCGAACTGGACAAGGTCAGCCACCGGCCCTACACCACGGATTTTCTGCCGGCTGGTGACGCGACCGTTCACAGTGCCGACTCGCGTTATCGCCGCACCCACGATTTTCTTGCCGTCGTCCGGGCCGTGGATGGTGCGGGACGGGCGCTGGTCGAGGGGCGCAATCGTTTTCATGCCGGCGAAACCGTCGAGGTGATCGGCCCCCAGATGCGACAGCAGGAATTTGTTGTCGCTGCCGGCGAGGACGAGCAGGGAGAACCCTGCTCCTGTATTCAACCCAACGCCCGGGTGTGGCTGTCCGTTCCGGTGACGGTGCAGCCCGGCGATCTGCTGCGGCGCGAGAAAGATCACGGTGACGGCTGGGCGGTGGGCGGTGGCACGAACGCCGCGCCCGCTGCTGGCTGAAAGAGAGGACGCCATGCTGTTTGATCAGGCCTATGAAGATGCCCTGTTTCTGCCTTTCAACCGCGCCAGCCTGGACGGAAATTTTGAACAGGCGACCTCTCCGGCCGATCCTGGCGGCGAGGGCTATTGGCTGGTGCTGCAGGGGACGCATTTTTTTCTCGAGCCGAGGGCTTCATTGCCGCAGCGGGTTCCGGTACCGGACTCGGCGCTGTGCCTTTATCTGGGCCGGTGGCGTGGCAAGCCCTGCCGTGTCTGCCGCTGGCCGAAGGACGTCCCCCTTCCGCAAGGACTGGTGGGCTATTCCCTGCAGGAGGAGGTGCCGACGCCACCGCTGGCTCTCAATTCTCTCGCGGCTCTGGCGCGCCAGGTTCTCCACTGGCATGACAGCAGCCGCTTCTGCAGTCGCTGTGGTGGGGTGCTGACCGATCAGACCAGGGGGTGGGGGCGCCACTGCCCTGCCTGTCGGCGCGAGAGCTATCCGCACATTCATCCCTGTGCCATTGTGCTGGTGGCGCGGGGTGATGAAATTCTGCTGACACGCAAGGCCAGCTGGAAGCCCGGCCGCTACAGCCTGGTTGCCGGATTTGTCGACGTGGGTGAATGCCTGGAGGAGACAGCGGTGCGCGAAGTGCGCGAGGAAACCGGAATTGAAGTGAAAAATATCCGCTACATGGGCAGTCAGGCCTGGCCGTTCCCGTCGCAGATCATGGCCGGATTTTTCGCCGACTATGCCGCTGGCGAGGTCCGGGTCGAAGAAGCCGAGCTGGAGGATGCCGGCTGGTTTCATATCGACCGCTTGCCCCTGCTGCCCTCGCGGCGCAGTATTTCGCGTTTTCTGGTGGATCAGCATCTGATCCTCCGGGGACGGTCCCCGGGAGGTTTGCATGAGCCAGCCGCCTGATGAGGGTCGTGAACTCGAGCTGTTACAGCGGGTTCAGCAGCAGATGGGTAAGGTGTTGGAGGAGCTGGATGCGGTGCGTGAGCCGGTGGAGGACCCGCAGTGCTGGGAGCCTGCGGCCGATGTGCTGGTGGAGGGAGAGCATCTGGTGGTGCTGATGGATCTGCCTGGCGTCCATGAAGAGCAGATTACCCTTTCGCTGCGCGAGCGCATTCTGGTTGTCAGTGGCGAATGGCCGGAGCCGTGCCGTGACCCGCTCTACCAGCGCCAGGAGCGACCCCGCGGCCGCTTCCGTCGGCGCTTTCTGTTGCCCCAGGGTTTTGATGAAAATCAGCTGCAGGTCCACTGTGTTCAGGGCGTGCTGCATATCCGGCTTCCACAGCTGGCCGGCAGTCTGGTGCCGACGGTTCTGCCCTGATTTAATTTCTCCCGTCTAAGGGGCGTTCCAGAGCCCTTTTTTCTTGCGCCGCGCCACGTCTTCGCTGGCCAGAAACGGCTGTTTGCGGCTGAAGTCGAAACGGCGGTAGACGCGCGCCCAACCCTGCTCGATCAGCCACTGGTTGAGCAGCCGCCCATCCTTCAGCCACACATAGCCGAGCAGTCGCTGGTAGCGGTCACGTTGCAGTGGTGTACTTTCCACCCGCACCGATTGACCTTTCAGGGTTCGGATCAGTTCGTTCCGTATCTGTTCGGCCGCGGTTCGTAACCCGGCGGCAGGAATATTGCCCAGGCGCAGGAAGGGCAGGTCGCGCTGGCTTTCGCTGGCCTCCGGCGTGTCGATGCCCAGCAGGCGAACCCTGCCGACCCCCTCGACCTCAATCGTATCGCCATCATAAATCCAGCTGACGCGGCCGCGAAACTCGTCGGCGAAGCCGCAGGTCGCGACGGCGAGCAGCAGCAACAGCGGAAACCACATCAGTCGCATCAATCAAAAATTCCCGTCGACAGATAGCGTTCACAGCCATCGCACAGAATGGTGACCACATGCTGATCCGGGCGCAACTCACGCGCCACACGCCGCGCTGCGACCACATTGGCGCCGGAGGAGATGCCGACACCGATACCGAGGCGGGTCAGGCTGCGGCAGCAGGCCATGGCTTCGTCGTCGCTGACAGTGAGGACGGCGTCGTAGAGGCGGGGGTCCAGCACCGGCGGGATGAAGCCGGCGCCGATGCCCTGAATGGCATGCCGGCCGGCGTGGTGACCCGAGAGCACGGCGCTGCCTTCCGGCTCCACGGCGAACAGCTGGACGCCGGGATGGTGGCGGCGCAGAAAACGGCCAACGCCGGTCAGGGTGCCGCCGGTACCGACGGCGGCGACAAAGGCATCCACCTGGCCGCCCTGTGCCGCGATGGCCATTTGAATTTCCGGACCGGTGGTGCGCTCATGGGTGGCGGGATTGGCCGGATTGCTGAATTGGCGCAGCACCAGCCCCTGGCCTTGCGATTCAAGGCGTTCGGCTTGGTCAATCGCTGCGGTCATGCCCCCCTCAGCGGGTGTCAGCAGCAGTTCGGCGCCGTAGGCCTGGAGCAACCGGCGCCGTTCCAGGCTCATGTTGTCCGGCATGGTCAGGGTGAGGTGGTACCCTCGAACAGCGCAGACTAGTGCCAGCCCAATGCCGGTATTGCCGCTGGTGGGTTCGATCAGCCGGGCTCCGGGTGTTAGCAGCCCCTGCTGCTCGGCCTGCTCAATCATGCCCAGCGCAATGCGGTCCTTGATGCTGCCGCCGGGATTGGCGCTTTCGAGCTTGGCCCAGATCCGTGCCCCTGGGGCCGAGTCTGCAAAGGACAGGGGCAGTAGCGGCGTCCGGCCGATCTGGTTGAGAATGGCATGGGACATGGATGGACTCCTCTGTGCTCAGGACGGTTGAGTCGTCTGGCGGCGGGAACTGTTTTTGTCTTGAGCCTGTTGCAATCGCCGGGCGAATGTGACCCCCCCGGACAGCTTAAAACCGCAGCCCTGGGGCAGGGTGCCGCCGCACAGGTAGAGCGCTTTTTCCGGGAACTGACGGCAGATGGAAGGCCGCTGGGCGTAGTCGCCGCAGCGGTTGTCGGGTTGCAGGGCGCTGCAGGAAAAGATCAGCAGGCCGCGGCGGTCGCGGCCGATGATGGCGAAACGCTGGTATTCGGGGCAGGCCTGTTGCAGGCGGGCAAACGCCCGCCGCGAACGCAGCCAGCGATGGCCACTCTGGATCTGGATGCGGCGACAGCAGGTGCCGCACTGGCGGCAGCCGCCGGTCAGCACGATCTCCCGGCGGCTCCAGCGCAGCACCAGCCAGCGCAGCCAGCCGGTGAGAAAGGTGTTCACACGGTTACAGTTTCAGTTTTTCGGCGACAAAATCGATATCCTTGTCACCTCGACCACTGAGGTTGATCAGAATCCGCTTGCCCGCCATCTGGGGGGCGACGCGAATGGCATAAGCCAGGGCGTGGGAGCTTTCCAGCGCCGGGATGATCCCCTCGTAGCGTGACAGCATCTGGAAGGCGTCGAGACAGTCCTGATCCGTTGCCGTCTCGTACCGCACGCGACCGATCTCTTTCAGATAGCTGTGCTGAGGCCCGACGCCGGGATAGTCAAGGCCGGAAGCGATGGAGTAAACCGGCAGCGGCTCACCCTGCTCATCCTGCAGCACGTAACAGCGCATGCCGTGGAGGACGCCGGGGCTGCCCAGAGTCAGGGTGGCGGCATGGTCTGGCGTGTCCAGACCGAGGCCGGAAGGTTCGACGCCGACAATGGCTACGTCCTGGTCGTCGAGGAAGGCGGTGAACAGGCCGATGGCGTTGCTGCCGCCGCCGACGCAGGCGACGAGCTGGTCGGGCAGGGCACCCGTCATTTCCTGGAACTGTTTGCGCGCTTCAATGCCGACGATTTTCTGGAAGTCGCGCACCATCTGCGGGAAGGGGTGGGGGCCGACCACCGAGCCGATGGCATAGAAGAAATTCTGCGGATCGCGCAGGTATTCCTCGAAGGCACTGTCCACCGCATCCTTGAGGGTGCGGGTGCCGCGGCTGACGGGGATTACGGTGGCGCCCATCAGCTTCATGCGCAGCACGTTGGGTGCCTGTTTGGCGACGTCGATCTCGCCCATGTGAATTTCGCAGGGGATGCCGACCAGGGCACAGGCTGCGGCCAGGGCCACGCCGTGCTGGCCGGCGCCGGTTTCGGCCAGCACCTTGGTTTTGCCCATGTGCCGCGCCAGCAGGGCTTCGCCCAGGCAGTGGTTGATTTTATGGGCGCCGGTGTGGTTGAGGTCTTCGCGCTTGAGGTAGATCTCGGCGCCACCGAGATGTTGGGACAGGCGGCGGCAGAAGTAGACCGGACTGGGGCGGCCGACGTAGTGGTTCTGCAGCTCGTGCAGCTCGGTGGTGAACGCCTCGGTATCACGGATGTCGAGATAGGCGCGGTAGATGTCGTTCATGATCTGCTTGAGTTCTTCCGGCAGGTACTGGCCGCCGAACTCGCCGAAAAAGCCTTCGCTGTTGGGGCTGTCTGTCGTCATGGGAATATCTCCTTGTTTAGGCGTGTTCAGAGGTGCAGGGATTCTTTGGGTGGTCGTCGCGTCGACGCAGGGTTTCACGCTGCTGCTGGTAGCGCGATGGAACGTAGGCGTTATAGGCCAGTCGGATGCCCAACACCAGCATGGCGCTGCCAATGCCGACCAGGGCGTTAAACGGCGCAGGCGTAATCAGGGCCACGCGGATCAGCAGGGTGGCGATGGCAAAACCGCTGTTGCGGAAAGCTACCCGGTAGCTGGAGCCGTAGCGCATGGAAAACAGCATGATCAGGATGTCGCTGAAGATCAGCAGGGTGAAAAAGGTCTCAAAAACCCGGTTGTCGACACCGTGGAGCAGGCTGTGCCACCAGTTCCAGACGAAGATCAGGGCGAAGGCGGTCATCATGGCCAAGGCGATCAGCTTTTTGGCAATGATGAAGGTCGCGGTATCCTTTTCGTCCGGATTGATCGGCACTTCATGGATATGGCGGTAGTAGAAACCGAGAATGACGAAAATGGCCAGGGCCCCCAGTGCCAGGGCGCTGATGTTGATGATAATGGTTGAGATCTCGTCCCAGATGACCGGCTCATGCAGGGTCGAGACTTCCTTGAAAATGTTTCGCAGCATCACCAGCGACAGGATCTCGACCTGCTTGCCCACCGAGATGGACACCGAATACACCAGACTGAACAGCAGGCTGATGACCTCGAACACCAGCAGGGCGGTGAACACCAGCTGAATGGCTTCCAGATGGTTGGTCGGTGTAATGGCGGCCAGGGAGGCTGGCATCCATCCCATGTTGTTGATCTCGATGCCGAGCAGCCCGCCGAGGAAGAGGATCACCAGCAGACTGCCAATGCGGCGCTGTCCTTTTGCGGATTCGAACAGATGTTCAACGCGGTCGAAGACCGCGTTGACGCGGGTATAAAAAGGATTGAGAACCATGGGCTATCCCCCGGCGGGTTGATGCATCAGTGGCGGATGACGCAGATGGCCACTTTTTTACCGTCCTGCTCCCGCTGCTGCTGGACGAAAATCTTCCAGGCCTGTTCCGGTCCCTCGGCTTCCACCAGTTCCTCACCGAAGGTTTCGCCGTCCTGATAGTGCACTTCGTACAGCGCCATCGCCTTGTTCATGTTTGATTCTCCACCCTTTCGGCCGATGCGAGCAGTCGACCGAGACGGTTCAGGTCTCTCAGGGTTTGAAGGTGTCTGCCGTGTAATTCTGGGTGGCAAAGTAGTCGGCCACGGTTTCCGCCCGGCGGATGAGTTCCACGCTGCCATCGGTGCGCAGCAGCAGCTCCTGGGGCCGCAGGCGTCCGTTATACTGGAAACCCATGGCGTGTCCGTGGGCGCCGGAGTCGTGGATGACGATCAGGTCGCCCTCGTCGATTTTCGGCAGCTCGCGCTGGACGGCGAATTTGTCATTGTTCTCGCACAGCGAGCCGACCACGTCGTAGACCTGATCGCGCGGCGCCTCTTCCTTGCCGAGGACGTCGATGTGGTGATAGGCGTCGTAGAGTGCCGGCCGCATCAGCGAGGACATGCAGGCATCGACACCGATGTAGTTGCGGTAGGTGTCCTTGTGGTTGATGGCCGTGGTCACCAGACAACCGTGGGGGCCGGTCATGAAGCGACCGCTTTCCATGTACATGCGCGGGACAAAGCCCTGCTCGGCCTTGAAGGCGTTAAACTGGGCTGTAATTTCCTGCGACATGGCGTCCATGTTGAGCGGTTTCTGCTCCGGACGGTAGGGAATGCCGAAGCCGCCGCCGATGTTGACGAACTCCAGCTCGATGCCGAGCTCTTGTTTCAGCTGCTTGGCCAGGGTCAGCACCATGCGCGCTGTTTCCACCATGTAACTGTAGTCGAGTTCGTTGGAGGCGACCATGGTGTGCAGGCCGAAGCGTGTGGCGCCGCGCTGCCGGGCTTTGCCGTAGGCTTCCACCACCTGCTCGTGGGTGATGCCGTATTTGGCTTCTACCGGGTTGCCGATGATGATGTTGCCGGTGCGGCGGGGTCCGGGGTTGTAGCGGAAGCAGATCAGTTCGGGAAAGTTGGGCACCTTGTCGATGAGCGAGATGTCGTCGAGATTGAGGATGCAGCCGCCATCCTGTTCGGCAAAGGCAAACTCCTCCGGGCTGGTGTTGTTGGAGGTGAACATGATCTCTTCGGTGGTGGCACCGAGTTCGCGGCTCATGATCAGCTCGGGGATCGAACTGCAGTCGAAACCGAAGCCCATCTCCTTCATCAGTTGCAGGATGCGCTTATTGGGCAGGGCCTTGACGGCAAAATATTCGCGAAAGCCGTCAATGCCGGAAAACCATTGCTTCAGGGCGTCGCCGGTCTGGCGGATGCCCTGTTCATCATAGATGTGGAACGGGGTGCCGTAGTGCTCGGCAATCTGGGGGAGTACCTTGAACAGGCGTTGCTTGAAATCCTGGGACATGGGCATGGGAGGGTTCTCCTTTTATCGATCACGATGAATGAAAGCTGTTAAAAATTAAACCTGCATTCTAGTGAAAAAGGCACCCTTGGTGCAACAGCATTTTACCTCTTTGCGGGCTTTGTGCGGGGAGAGCGGGATGGGCGATTTGGTGGGGCGAAACCGTGTGCGGCCTGAGCAAAAAAAGACCGCGGCACGGGCAGGGCCGAACCGCGGTCTGTCGACGCTTCAGCCGCGAGGGCTGCGCACCGGTCGCCGGATGGCGATCAGAGTTTTGCTGCCGCCAGTTCCGCGGCGACCATGATGTGGTAGGTCAGGGGCGAGGCCGTGAGCAGCGGGTGGGTGGCATACTGCATGGTGGCCAGTTCTTCGGCCGTCATGTGTTTCTGGATGGCGACGGCGATGACGTTGGCCATGTCGGCCGTGGCTTCACCGCCGATGACATGACCGCCGATGAGCACGCCGTCCTGCTTGCGGAACAGCATCTTCACCCGCATGTCGGCGATGCAGCCGGGCAGCCCGCCCGGGTGGCGGTTGGGTGCCGTGGTGTCGCCAATGACCACCTCAATCCCCTCGGCTGCGGCCGAACGCGTCGTGTAACCGGCGGCGCCGATGGCGCGAGCGCCGATCTGGGTGGCAAAGGCGCCCAGCGCTCCGATGGTGCGGCGCGGTTTGTCGGCGTAAAGATTGCTGCCGGCGATCAGCCCTTCCGTGGCCGCGACGGAGGCCAGACGGATGCAGGAGGGCTGTTTGTCGAAGAAGGAGAACTTGCTGGCGCAGTCACCGGCGGAATAGATATCGGGATCGGCCGTGCGCATCTGGTCATCGACCTTGATACCCAAACGCGGGTCCGCTTCGAGCTCCATCTGTTCGGCCAGATCGATGTTGGGCAGCGCGCCAATGCCGAGGATGACCACGTCCGCTGCGAGGGTGCGGCCATCGGCCAGTTTCACGCCCGTGACACGGCCCTCTGCGCCTTCGAGTTTTTCAACCCGGCTGTTGGTGTAGAGCGTCACCCCGTCCTGTTGCAGTTCCTTTTCCGCTTCAATGCAGAACTCTTCCTCGCAGGCGAGCAGCAGGCAGTGGGGCAGCATTTCCACCAGCGCGACACTGGCGCCTTGTTTCATCTCGTTCTGCAGCGCGGCGATCTGTTCTGCCATTTCCACGCCGATGAAGCCGCCGCCAATGACCACCACCTGACGGGCCTGCTGCAGGGCCGTGAAGATTCTCTGCAGGAAGAAGGGGTCCTTGGCCACGGTGAAGACGTTGTCCAGTTCCACGCCGGGAATCGGCGGGACCACCGGTTTGGAACCGGTGGCCAGCACCAGCTTGTCGTAACTCAGGCTTTCTTCGTTGCTGAAATGCACGGTTTTGTCGCTGCGCTCGACCCGCTCGACATGGTCGGCAATGATCTCGATGCCCATGGCGAGCAGTTTGTCATCGGGGATGATATTTTTTTCAACGGCCTTCAGGGTGCCGTAGATGTAAGGGATACCGCAGGGCACCGGCGTCTTGCTGACATTGCGGATCATGGTGACCTGTTTGTCGGGGTAGCGGCGTTTGACGGTCGTTGCCGTCATCATGCCGGCAGCCGAACCGCCGATGATGACGACATCACGCTTTTTCATGCTGTTCTCCTTGGGTTTTTGAAGTGGCCTGTTGGCAGGCCGGACAGAGGGCAAAGATGTTCAGGCAGTGCGATGACGGGGCAAAACCATGCTGGCCGGCAATCTCCGTACACAGCTGGCAGACCGCGGCCTTGTTGAAACGGATGACTTTGCCACATTCGGTACAGACCAGATTGTCGCTGGCGCAGCCTTCCGGGCAGGCATCATAGAGGATCTCGGCGCCATCGGGGGAGACCTGCGTCTTTTTCAGCAGCCCGTACTCCAGCAGCAGTTGCAGTGTGCGGTAGATGGTGGCCTTTGAAATGGCCTTTCCCTGCTGTTTCAGTCGCCACAACAGGGTGTCGACATCGAAGTGATCCTCCAGCTTGAGGATTTCCTCGTAGATTTCCCGTCGCTGCTGGGTCATTTTCAGGCAGTGTTGTTCAAGAAATTGTTCGAACAGTTGCTGGCTCATGACGGTGGTCTTCCTGCGACAGGCGGTTGAGACTGATTCTCAATCGCGACCACTCTAGGCGGCTGGACGGGGCCTGTCAAGCCTGGTGTTACCGTCGCGGGTTTTTATCGCAATGGGCTGGAGGTGAAAGAGTGATCGCGATGTCGGGATTGATCAGCCACGGCCAGTTCTGCTCCAGCTGCTTGACCTGCTGCTGGGCCTGTTGCGGTGGGCCATGAAGCACGTCGCGCACGGAAGGATCGGCGGCGAGATGGACCAGCAGGGGCAGATTGCCGCACAGGGTGGTTCCCGTCAGCTGCTGCTGGCGCTGCATCAGCTGCTGCTCCAGCGCGGCGGCGAACTGGCGCGGCGCTGCGGCATAGTGGGTCGGAAAATCGACCACCTGCGGGTCCAGTCCGGCCATGAAGTTCTGCTTTTGCTCGGAGTTGAGGTCGGCAAAGTCGAGGCCGCACCAGCTGGCTTCACGGGTGGAGAGCAGGGCGCGACAGGCCAGGGGGCGCCACGGATAGATGGTGCAGCAGCCGCTGTCGTCGAGAAACGGGCAGCCCGGCAACTGTTGACGGATCTGGTGCAGCAGGTTTTTGTAGTCGCTGGCCTCATGGGTCAGCTGTTGCAGCCGGGGCAGGTAGCCGGCCAGCCGCTCGTGCTGCGGAATGTCGAGGTGCGCGGCAATGCTCAGGGCTTCATTCCAGGTGGCCTGGACCTGCAGCCGGCAGCAGTTGGCGCAACCGGCCCGGCAGAACAGCTGGCCACCCTGGTCCTGGTATTCCTGCTGCCACTGTCGACTGATGGCGTCGAGCAGCTGATGACACTGCTGCGCCTGCTGTGAGAGCTGCGTTGTGATTTCATCCGGCGTCATGACATGGATTCCTGGGCGGAGGCTGCAGTGTGCGAATCAAACTCTTCCTCATCTGGGGCACAGGGAGGGCCCGGCTCATGCAGGTAGATGCTGCGGCTGGGGAAGGCCAGGGCCATGCCGAGTTGGTCGAGAATCTCCATGATGCGCAGACAGACATCCTGACGCGCCTCCAGATAGAGTGCCCAGTTGGTGGTTGTGGTGAAACAGTACACCAGAATGTCAAGGGACGAGGGGGAGAATTCGGTAAAATTAACCAGCATGAAGTCCTGCTGAATCGCCGGATGCTGCTGCAACATGGCGCGAATGTCATTGACCGCGCGCCGCATCTGCTGCGGGGTGCTGGCGTAGGTGACGCCGATGGTCATCTTGATGCGACGCTTGGGCATACGGCTGAAGTTGTCGAGGGGCGTGTTGGCGATGATATTGTTCGGCACTGTGATCAGGGTTTTGGCAAAGGTGCGGATTTTGGTCGAGCGAAAACCGATCTCCTCAACCGTTCCTTCAAGTTTGTCGGTTTTGACCCAGTCACCGACGCGAAACGGCCGGTCGAGCAGGATCATTACAGAACCGAAGATGTTGGACAGGGTGTCCTTGGCTGCCAGCGCCACGGCCAGACCCCCCAGCCCCAGAGAGGCCAGCAGGCCGGAGATGGAATAGCCCAGGTTCTGGATCACCATCACCAGGGCGAGGATGATGATGAAGCTGCGTGCGGTTTTGCGGATAAAGGGCAGCAGATGGTCGTCGAGGGGCGAACCGGTGCTGTGGGCCCAGTGCCCCAGCGTGCCTTCCACCAGGTCGACGGCGTTGAACAGCACCCAGGCCATGTTGAAGGTGAACAGGGTTTTGAGCAGCGCGTTGCCGAACAGCTCAAGATTGACCGGCTTGCTCGGCAGCTGCAGCACCTGCAGCGCCAGGAACAGCCCGGCAATAAAGACCAGAAACTCCAGTGGGCGGCGCAGGCTGTTGAGCAGCAGATCGTCGAAGGTGTTGCGGGTGCGGTCGACAAGGGGGGAAATGATGCGCGTCAGCAGACGGCTGAACAGGCGCTTGAACAGCAGTGCGGCAATGAGGATCAGGGCGGCCAGGGCGTACTGTTTGAGGCTGATCTGAAAATAGCGCTGATCCAGCCAGTGTATCCAGTTTTCCATGGGAGATTGTCCTTTTTTCAGGCGTTAAGCGGGGACAGCAGGCCAACTTTTCGGTGCCGCGCCAGTGCGGCTGTGGCGAAATGACACCAGATACCGAACACTATAGGCGGGTTGGCGGCCGGGGGCAAATCCAGCTTCCAGAAAAATTAATTTTGCCCTGCCACGGGCCGCGCCCGCTAATGAATAAACCGGTGTTTTATTTTAGTTGAATGGTCTTTCGCGGCGTGGTAGGATTAAGTGGCTAATAAAGGGCCTTGTTTTTATTATAAAGTTGTTTTAGCCCTGTTCTCTCCCGCCCGAGGAGATGGCCGATGAGACGTCTGTCGCACATCGTCTGTTGTAGTTTGATCTCTCTGGTCGCCTGTCTGATGCCGTTTCCGGTACGGGGAGCGGATGTGCCAGCTCCTGCGTCGCAGCGCGTGCTGCTGCTCAATTCCTACCACCAGAACATGTCCTGGACCCAATCCATTACCCAGTCTATTGAGGAGCGGTTCAAAGCCTTTCCCATCGAGCTGTATATCGAAAGCCTTGACAGCAAGCGTCAGCCGCTGGAGTTGGTCTGGCCCACGATGCACAGCTACCTGGGCGCCAAGTATGGGCCGGATTTTTTTGATGCTATCATCGTCTCCGACAACAACGCGCTGCAGTTCATGAACTGCGAACGCCAACGGCTCTTTCCCGACGTGCCCCTGGTGTTCTGCGGTGTCAACCATTTTCATCCACGGTTGATGTCCCTGCTGGAGTCGCGCGTTGCCGGGGTGACGGAAGAGATCTCGGTGCGCAAGACCGTCGAGCTGATGCAGCGACTGCAGCCGCGGCTCAAACGCGTGGTTATGGTCTCCGGAACCACGGAGACGGCGGCCCTGAATCAGATTGAAGCCTCCATGCAGCTGGAGTCTCGCGATAACTCGCTACAGGTGGAGTACTGGCATGGGCTGGGGAAGGATGAGCTGCTCGCGCGGCTGATGACGTTGAGTCCCGAACAGGACGGGGTGCTGCTGTTGGCGTTCACCCGCGACGCTGATGGCCATTACTACAGCTTCAAAACCCAGGGTCTGATGCTGGCCAAGGCGTCGACGGCCCCCGTCTACAGCCTGTGGGAATTCTATCAGGGGACGGGGGTTCTCGGCGGCGCCCTGATCCGCGGTCAGGATCAGGGGCTGGCGGCGGCCAATCTCTGCCTCAAGGTGCTGCGTGGCGAGCTGACTTCAGTTCCTCAGGCCGAAAAAGGGCCTCCGGGTGTCTACATGGTCGATGCAAAAGTTCTCGCACGCTTTGGTATCCCGGAGCGCTGGCTGCCGCCCGAAACGGTTGTTCTCAACCGCCAGCATTCCTTTTATCGTCTGCATCAGACTGAATTTCTGCTGGCCCTGTCGACGGTGGGCCTGCTGTTGCTGCTGAGTCTCGGTCTTCAGACCAGCCGGCGTCGGCTGACCAGAATTATTGACGAAATGGGGGTAGGCGAGGCGCGGCTGCGTACGGTGCTCAATTCCATCGGTGATGGTGTGTTGGCCATGGATCGCAAAGGTCTGCTGCTGGGACTCAACCCCGTGGCCGAGAAGCTGATCGGTGTTTCACCGCTGGAGTGTGTCGGCCAGAGGGCCGAGCTGTTTTTTTCTCTGGTTGATACCCGCAGCCAGCAGCCACTCAATATTCTGGCCCGGGCCACCGCAGGTCTGGAGGAGCCGCTGCCCCTGCCGGAGCATACGACCCTGCTGACGTCGGCCAAGAAGGCCTATCAGGTCTCCGGCACCGTTGCCCCCTTGCGTGATGACCATGGACACGAGCTGGGGCTGGTGCTGGCCCTGCGCGACATCTCGGACGATTATGCTCTGCGTCAGCAGCTGCGCGACAGCCAGAAGCGCTTTATCGATATCACCAACAGCCTCAACGATATCCTGATCCTGCTCGACCCGCAGCTGCGGGTTCAGCTGATGAACAAGGCCGGCATGCGTGCTTACCAGGTTGATCCCGACAATTACGTGGGCAAGCTGTGTCACGAGCTGTTCTGGGACTGTCCGATTCCCTGTGATCAGTGTCCGTCACTGCAGGTGATGAAAGACGGCCGCATTTCCAAGGCGATGCGTTTTCGTGATGATGGTACGGTGTTGGCGCGCACGATCTATCCCGTCTATGCCGAAGACGGGCGGTTGTCGGGAACCGCGGTTATTGCCAGCGATGTGACGGAGCGTTACCACGCCGAGCAGGCGTTGAAACAGAGCCAGGAGCAGCTGCTCGATGTGGCCAACAGTATGCCGGGCGCAATTTTCCAGTTGCGGGTGCTGGCGGAGGGGACGATGCAGATGAACTATGTCGGCGAGGGCATCCGCCCGCTGGCGGGGCTGAGCGACAGCGAGGACATCATGAACCCTGTGGTGCTGCTGAAGGCACTGGCTCGCGATGACCGCCGTCGCATTCTGCGCTCGACCATGCGTGCGGCGCGCCGTAAGCGGCTATGGGAAGACGAGTTCCGTTTTGCCCTCCCCGACGGCATCCGCTGGGTTCACGGCAAGGCTTATCCACGCCCGGAGGCGGATGGCTCCATTGTCTACAACGGGGTGCTGACGGATATTACCAAGCGCAAGCAGATGGAAGAAAAGCTGCAGCATCAGGTGTACCACGACCATCTGACCGGCTTGGCCAATGGGGTTCTTTATCGGGATCGCCTGACCCAGGCCCTCCATCGTGCTTCGCGTCATAACGAGCAGCTGGCGGTGATCATGCTTGATCTGGATCGTTTCAAGGAGATCAACGATACCCTGGGGCATGCGGCTGGCGATGTCCTGCTGCAGCAGGTGAGCCGTCGTCTGGAAGGGGTACTGCGCCGGGATGATACCGTTGCCCGCCTTGGCGGCGATGAGTTCATGGTGCTGGTGGAAGGCCTGCACCAGCGCGAGAGCCTGGAAGGGGTGCTGGAGAAAATGGTGCAATCGTTTGTTCCGCCCTTTGATCTCGATGGCACCGAGGTTACCATTGGCTCCAGTATCGGAATCAGTCTCTATCCGATGGATGGCGTGACCGTTGATGATCTGATCAAACATGCCGATATCGCCATGTACCAGTGCAAAAGACAGGGTGGGCAGCGTTACTGTTTCTATGCTGATGCGACGGATTCACAGCCCCCGGAAAATCCCGCCTGAGCTACGCTTCCCCGTTCCCCCCTTCCTCAGGGTGAGGACAGCTTCTCTACGCCCAGTTCTTTCAGGGTCGCCAGCAGATCATTGGCGCTGCAGCCGGCACCGAAGCAGCCACAACCACAGTAGGGATCATATTCGCTGACCTGCTCCGCCAGTCGGGCGACCAGCTGCCGGTCGCTGAACTGAAGCGGATTCTCCGCTACGTGGCGCAGTGCGGCCCCAAGAAAGTCGGGCAGCTCATTCTCCTTCTCGGCGTGTTCGATGGCGCGGATCAGACGGTTAAACAGTTCCACGGAAGGCCTCCTTGCTCTTTTGGGGGGAGGCACCAGAGTGCCGCAAGAATCGGTATTCGGCAAGTGAAGGGTTGGGTGGCGGGAATTTTTTCCGGGCAGACCGGGATGTTCGCCAACGAAAGGGGGCTGGAAAATCAGCACAGCCATGCTATCGTGCCATCCTGTTGAATCTGTTGCCGGGGATGGGCCGATGTCAAATGAGTTTTCCTATGTGGTGTGGGGCTGCGTTCTGCTGCTGGCGGCCTACGGGGGGTTGTCCAACCGTCTGAGTGCCGAAGACCTGCGGGTGCAGCTGACAGCGGCGACACCGCCGCTGGTCATTGATGTCCGCAGCGACCTGGAGTATCGCTATGGCCATGTGCCCGGTGCGCACCATCTTCCCTTCTGGTCCGTTCTGTGGCGCTGGCCGGAGGTATCGGAGGGGCGCGCGGTGGTGCTGTACTGTGAACACGGCCCCCGTGCCGTGATGGCGCGCCTGCTGCTCCTGCTGCGCGGTGTCGTGCGCGTGCAGCTGCTGCAGGGCCATATGCACCACTGGCGTGCGGCGCGATACCCCCTCGAAACCTGATGTGATATGAAGTCCGTGGCAACAAACGCATAGTTGAGATCTCAGCCCTTTTTCATGGAGAACACAGTGATGGAACCCACGTACCAGAGTCCCGAATCGTTCAGCAACGTCAAGGCCGTGTGCAAGGCCAATGTTTTTTTTGACGGCAAGGTTGTCAGCCACAGCATTTTCCTGGCGGATGGCAGCCGCAAAAGCCTCGGCATCATCGCTCCCGGCGAGTACCATTTTGATACTGCGGCCGCGGAACGCATGGAGATCATCGCTGGTCAGTGCCGGGTGCGGGTGGCTGGACAGACGCAGTGGATCGGGTTTGAGGCCGGCACCTGGTTTGATGTGCCGGCCAATTCCTTCTTCGACATCTGTGTCGACGAGGGATTGGTCCAATACGTGTGCAGTTTTTCCTGATGGCACAGTCGGGTCAGTTTTATACCCTGGTGATTGATCAGCTCACAGCGCGCGGAGCCCTGCTGCGCTGGGAGGGGCAGTCCGTGCTGCTGCCGCAGCGTGAGGTGCCGGCCAGCGCGCAGGTGGGCGACGAGCTGCGGGTCTTCGTTTATCCCGGCCGGCGTGACGAGCTGGTGGCGACGTGCAGAAAGCCTCTGGCTCAGGTCGGAGAATTCGCCCTGATGCGTGTCGTCCAGGTCGACCGTCATGGTGCCTTTGTCGACTGGGGGCTGGATAAAGATCTGCTGGTGCCCTTTGCTGAGCAGGATGAACCCCTGCAGATCGATCGACGCTGTCTGGTGCATGTCGGGCGCGACCGGTCGGGGCGACTGGTCGGCAGCACCCGCGTTGAGCCCTTCCTGAGTAGCGACGTTTCTGCTCTCAAGCCCGGTCAGGCTGTCGAGGCGCTGGTGTGGAAGCTGACGGATCTTGGCGCCAAGGTGATTCTGAATCAGAACTACGGTGGCCTGATCTATCATGATGAACTGCCGCCGGATGTGGAACGCGGCCAGCAGTTCAAGGCCTGGGTCAAACGCGTCCGCGACGATGGCGGGGTCGATGTCACCCTGTGGCCGTCCGGCCAGTCGGGACGCGACGAGGCCTGCGTACGACTGCTGGAAGCCCTGTCCCAGCACAATCCGCTGCCGTTGTGTGATACGAGCTCGCCGGAGGAAATTCACCAGTGGCTGGGCCTGAGCAAGAAGGCTTTCAAGCGAGCCGTCGGCATCCTCTACAAACAGGGGCGGCTGGAACTGCGTGAGGGCGCCATTGCCTTGAAATCCTGAAGCGAAGTTGTTTCTTCGAAAACGAAAAAGGGGGGGGCGGATCTGTATCCGTCCTCCCTTTTTTTATCTGGTACAAACTGTAAGGCCGCATAAAGGTTACCAAGGCTCGAAAAAACTCCAGATAGCCTAAAGTTCATGTCAAGAAATGCCGAAAAGTTTAAATTAGTATGAATTCATATGGTGCTTTTGAAATGTGCTATAGTTTTTAGGCGGTTATTCAGCTTAGTTTGTATCCGTTCTTTGTTGCTTGCAGGCAGAATGACAACGAACGATGAAGGTTTCAGAAACTGCTCGCATCCAGGAGGTTCCGATGAGAAGTCATCCGAAGGTCGTCTTATTTCTTGCTTTATTCCTCACGTTTGGCTTTCTTAGTTCCGTAGCCGCAGAATTTAAGGTGAAGCTAAACATAACGGCAGCGCGCAGCCAGGAAATGATGCCTAGCGAGTTGCTTGTGAAATTTAAATCCGGCGTTAGTGCAAATGAAATTGCCGCTCTACATGCCAGACATGGGGCTTTGGAACTGGCGGTGAGCCGATTTTCGGGGGTAAGGCGGATCAAGATTCCGCCGGGAAAAGCTGTTGCCGATATGGTTGCAGCCTATGCGCAAAATCCCAACGTCGAATATGCCGAGCCCAATTATATTGCTCACGCATTTATGGTACCTGACGACACCTATTTTTTGTACCAATGGCACTTTGAGCCCATCAACCTCGAAGAGGCGTGGGACGTCTCTACAGGAAATGGTGTTGTCGTTGCCGTAGTCGATACCGGGATTGCTTATGAAGATTATCAGCAGCCGGTGCAGATCAACCGTGTCAAATGGGGAACCATTGATTATTCTCATGCTCCTGACCTCGCGCAGACAGGCTTTGTTCAGGGTTATGACTTCATTAACAATGATACGCATCCAAATGATGATGAAGGGCACGGTACGCATGTCGCGGGGACCATCGCGCAGAGTACCAATAACAACTTAGGTGTGGCCGGTATCGCTTTCAACGCATCACTGATGCCGGTTAAAGTTCTTGATAACACGGGATCTGGTTCCTATGACGCCATTGCAGACGGAATCTATTATGCGGCAGATAATGGCGCCGATGTCATCAACCTGAGCCTTGGAGGCAGCAGCCCCTCCATCACTTTGGAGAATGCTTTGGCCTACGCCTATGAAGAGGGGGTTACCATTGTCTGCGCTTCCGGTAACGACGGTTATGCGGACAGTATCAGCTATCCAGCGGCGTATGATGCTTACTGTCTTGCCGTTGGCGCGACGCGCTATGATGATACCGTAACCGGGTATTCCAACCGGGGAAGCTCTCTCGACCTGACGGCGCCCGGCGGTGATACCAGTGTGGATCAGGACGGTGATGGTTATCCTGATGGCATTTTGCAGCAGACCTTTGGTGATGATCCCGCAGCTTTCGACTACTATTTTTATCAAGGGACCTCGATGGCCGCCCCCCACGTCAGTGGCGTGGCCGCACTGCTTATCAGCCAGGATCCCTCCAGAACCCCTAATGAAATTAGAGCGATTTTACAGGAGTCCGCAACAGATCTTGGTCAGCCGGGTTGGGACCCCGATTATGGGTGGGGGCGACTTGACGCGGCCGCGGCTCTGAATCCTGTCGCTGTGTCCAATACGCGCCCTGTGGCGAAAATTGTGGCGCCCCCGGATGGTGAGGAGGATGTTGCTCTGTCGTTCGATGGCAGTGAGTCCTATGACGATGACGGGGATTCTTTAACCTATGTCTGGGATTTCGGCGATGGGTTAACCGGGGCCGGTGGAACTGTCACTCATGCGTATAGCGCTGGCGGAAGGTACAATGTCACCCTGACGGTGAATGATGGAAAAGAAGATTCAACGGACACCTGGACGGTTGTTATAAAGGAAGTGAACGATCCGCCGGTTGCTGATGCGGGCTCTGATCGGATCGTTCAAGTGAATGAAGTTGTCCATTTTGATGCGGCTAACTCCTATGATATCGATGATGGTATAGCAACATATTCCTGGGACTTTGATGATGGCAGCAGCGCCAGTGGCGAGATGGTTGACCATGGTTATACAACGCCGGGAAGCTACACCGTGACGTTGACAGTGACAGATTATGTCGGTGCCGAAGTTTCTGATGTGGTATCGGTCGAGGTTACCGATATTTCGACTGTCTCTCCTCTCTCAAGTGAGATAGAAATAGCTCTGGACGTTCGCAAAGCGGGTAAGAATCTGTTTGCATCCGCTGTCGCGACGGTTTTTGTTGCAGATGAGTCTGGGGCACCGATTGACTCTGTCGTTGTCTCTGGCTACTGGAACAATAATCCAGAGGTATTGATGTCCGCTACAACGGATGTCAATGGCGAGGCTGTATTCAGATCTGAGGAAATTAAAAGTCCTTTGTCGGGAACGGTTTTTACTTTTACGATCACAGAGACGCTCAAAGCTGGGTTTGAGACTGTCCCGGACGGAGAAGTTTCCGATTCGATCACTTACTAGAAAATCAGCAGCTAGATAAATTGATAAACAATAAAGCCCCGAGAAATCGGGGCTTTATTGTTTCAGTCCTGCCTTGGTAGGGTTTTTTCATCTACAGCCTTACCACCACGCGCCGTTTGACCTGTCCTTTGAGCATGGCCTGAATTTTTTCCTCCAGCCCTTCGAGGGGGATTTCCTCACTCAGTTGCTCCAGCAGCGCGGCATCCTTGTTGTCGGCCAGATACTGCCAGGCCTGCAGGCGGCGCGGCATGGGGCACTCGGCCGAGTCGATGCCGATCAGGCGCACGCCGCGCAGGATAAAGGGAAACACATTCAGGCTCAGATCAGCCGATCCCACCAGCCCGCAGCAGGTGACCACGCCGTCATAACGGCAGGCTTTGATGGCGGCTTCGAGCATGGTGCCGCCGACGCAGTCCACCACGCCACTCCAAAGCGGTTTCAGCATCGGTCGCTCGCTGTTGGCGGTTGCTTCTTCGCGGCTGATCACATTGGTTGCCCCGAGACGCTTCAGGTAGTCCGTTTCACTGTTTTTACCCGTTGCCGCCGTCACCTGGAACCCGGCTCTGGCCAGTAACGCGACGGCCAGGCTGCCGACGCCACCGGTAGCTCCTGTCACCAGAACGGGGCCCCGATCGGGGACAAGACCGCTGTCAACCAGGGCGGTTATGGACAGGGCTGCCGTCAGACCGGCGGTGCCGAAGGTCATGCTCTGCTTGAGGCTCAGTCCGTCAGGCAGGGGGACGGCCCAGGCGCTCGGCACCCGGATCAGCTGGCCGAAGCCGCCGTCGGTTTCCATGCCCAGATCATAGCTGGTGACAATCACCTGATCGCCGGGCTGGAAGCGGCCGTCAGTGCAGGAGACAACCAGACCGGCGGCGTCGATGCCGGGCGTGTGGGGAAAGTTGCGCGTGACGCCGGGATGACCACTGGCGGACAGGGCGTCTTTGTAGTTGAGCGAGGAGTACTGAACCCGGACCAGTAGTTCGCCCGCGGGCAGGTCATCGCTATTGCGTTGCACGATCCGGCGCGTGAAGGTTTTATCTTCGTTCTGACTGACCTGCAGGGCGGTGAAATTTTCTGACATGGCGTTTCTCCTGGTGCTGAAGTTGAAAAGGATGGTTGTTGAAAGGCTAAAGCCATTCTATACTTTTGACAAGTACCAACAATAAAGTCAGCAGGTATATAAAAAGAAACCATGGAGAATGCATGAGTGAGCCGGCGTCGGAATTTGAAACGGTCTATCGCTGTGGCGTGACCGTGACCCTGGAGGTTATCGGTGGAAAGTGGAAAGGGCTGATCCTGTGGCACCTGCGGTTGAAGACGCTGCGCTTCAGCCAGCTGCAGCGACGTCTGGCGGGGGTGACACAGAAGATGCTGACCCAGCAATTGCGTGAGCTGGAAGCTCAGGGGCTGATTCATCGCCAGGTCTACGCCGAAGTGCCGCCGCGGGTGGAATACTCGCTGACGGAACTGGGCCACAGCATTATTCCCATTCTGGAGCAGATGTGTCACTGGGGGCAGGATTATGAGCACGGACGAGCGCAGGACTGACCGTATCAGAGGTCACCGCTGGTGGAGAAGGTTGGCCATCGTCACGCTGCTGGTCGTGGCGCTGGTGGCACTGCTGCCGGAACTGGTGCGCTGGCAGGTGCAGGCCTGGCTGGAGCGCCAGCCACAGATTCAAGCATCCATTGGCGATGTTGACATTAATTTTTTTCAGGGGCGCGTGTCGGTATCGAATGTTGAAATCGAGCACAGCCATGAGCGGGTGTTGTCGCTGGGGGAGTTCTGGCTGGAGCTGGACTGGTGGCCGCTGTGGCAGCATCAGCTTTGGGTTGAGTCTGCCGGGCTGCGACAGTTCCAACTGACTCTGACGGGCGCGGATCCGACTCATCTGCAACTGGGGCCGTGGCAGCTTTCTCCGGATCGCACGGGGTCTGCGAAGCCGGATGAGACGTTGGCGCCGGCCTGGGGGATTGGCTGGGGCCGCATTGAGTTGGATCAGATCGAGATTATCTCCAAGCTCACCTGCTGTCCCGGGAGTGTGCAGGTCGAAAGTGCCCAGCTCGGGGCACTGGCCAGCTGGCTGCCAAAGCAGGGAGCTGCGCTGCATAGCCATGTTCGGGTTGATCAGGGACGACTGACGGTTTCCGGACAGCTTCAGCCCTTTGCCGAAACGCTGTGCTGGAATGGAACGATGACCCTGGAGGAGCTCCCGCTGGCCCGGGTTGCTTTTGGGTTGCAGCAGGCCGGGATTCAGGTTTTTTCTGGCACCCTGTCGACGGATCTGGCCTGTCAGCTGCAGTGGAATGCTGTCAGCGGACTGATTGCTGACTGGCAGGGGGACGTTTCGCTGGCGCAGCTGGCCGTTGCCACGCAAGAGGTACAGCTGAAGCGGGCAGATCTGGACTGGCAGGGACGCGGGTGCGCCGAGCTGTCGCCGGGCGGTGCAGTGCGGGCGGATCTGGATGCGGACATTGGTCTGGATCAGCTTGATCTGACCCTTGAGCAGTCCGGCGTGCACTGCGCACAGCAGCGCATGGACTGGCAGGGCCGCCTGCAGATGACGTTCTCCCCGGAGACCCCGCTGCGCTGGCAGCTTGGGGGTACGCTCGATTCGTCTGACTTGCTGCTGAGTGATCGGCTTTTGCAGCGGCAGCTGCTGGGGTGGCAGCACGCACGACTCGCAGGCCTGGCTTTCTCCGAACAGGGGATGGAAATCGGCCAGGCCCAGTGGCAGAAACTGGTGGCTCTGCGTCCGGCACCAGAAGCCAGTGAGCACGACCCGGATCTGGTGCGCTGTCAGCGGCTTGATCTGAGCCAGATCTGCTGGCATTTCGAGCCCGGCCGGCTGACCCTGAATGAGATTCTGCTCAGTGGTCTCGATGTCCAGCTGCGCCGATCAGCGACGGGGCAGCTCAATCTGACGAGCTGGCAACCGGATTCAGCGGTTGAGGAAAAAAACACCACTGCACCACAGCAACAGCCGCCGGAGCCCGGCTTGAGCTGGGCGCTGTCTTCTCTTCGTATCGCAGGGGACAGCCGGCTGGGCTTTCGGGATGATTCGACCGCCCCGGTGGTGGAACTGGAGTGGAACCGGCTGGCGTGTCGCATTGGAGCCCTCGATTCTGCCCTCCCGCAGCAGCCCACGGATCTGATGCTTGAGGCCGAGGGGGCGCACGGGGCCGCGCTGCACGCTGCCGGCAGCCTCACGCTGCTGGCGGGAAAACCCGATGGGCGGGTGACGGGTTCACTGGCGCATCTGCAGCTGACCGAACTGGCCCCCTATCTCGAGCCAGCCCTCGGCTACCGGCTGGAACGCGGAGAACTGGACCTGGAACTGGATGCTCCGTTGCAGCAGGGGGAGGTTGATCTCGACAGCCGGGTGGTGCTGCGTGGTCTGGCGCTTCAACCCTATGATGCCCAGCGCCAGCAGCAGCTGGAACAGAGCCTGGGGCTGCCGCTGCCTTTGGCTCTGGCGTTGCTGCGCGATCGTCAGGGGGACATCCGCCTGGATCTGCCGTTTTCGGGACCGCTCGATGCCCCGGATCTGTCCCTGCTGCCGCTGGTGCGGACCGCCCTGGTCAAGGCGGTACAGAGTGCGGTCCAGCTGACGCTGGCGCCGGTGGGCGTGGTGTTTAAACTGGGTGCCAGCTTGCTGGGGGATGGAGACATGCTGGCGTTGCCGGATGTGACATTTCAGCCGGGGTCGGCCGAAGTGGCGGAGGGCTCACAGCAGAAGCTGGATTCTGTGCGCCAGCTGTTGCAGCAACGACCGGGACTGCGCTTGACTCTGTGCAGCCATGTGAGTCAGAAGGATGTGGAGGTTCTGCGCCCGGCGGGCGAGGCGGTTGCGAAGGCCAGTCAGAGTATGGACGCTGCGTTGACCCGTTTGGTGCGTGCGCGGAATCAGGTCGTATCCGATCTGCTGCTCTCGCCTGGCGGCGCACTGCCCGGCCAGTTGTTGCAGTGTCAGCCGCGTGTTGAGCCGGAAGCCGGGGAGCCGAGAGTGCAGTTGAGTTTTTAACGCCGGGATTCAGCGCAGTGGCACGCGCAGCTCGACCTGGGCGCCATTCACCAGTTCCCGTGCGTCCAGCGTGTCCTCGCGCAGCAGCAGTTTCCCATGCAGGCTGGGTTTGGTGGCGATGGGCGCCTCCGGTTTTTGAGAGCGGCGCTGAGGCGGGGCCGTCAGCAGATCTGTGACACCGTGGTCGGTCGGGAGCGGTTGATATTCGAGTTCCACGTTGCGTTGTGGAATGCTGACAGGCTGGGTGCTCTCAGGCGTTGCCGGTGTCGCGGTCGATTCATCGGCGACGGGGGTGGCATCGCGGCAGCCAGCAAGAACGCCCAGGCAGAGCAGCAACACAATGAGCGGCCGAAACGAAAGGGCCGGTCGCCGCGATGGCGTCCGGCCCGATTGGTTTCGTACGCTTGGAATCAGCGGCCCCATTTCTGGACGATGCGTTTGACCGCTTCTTCCACATTGGCGCGCTCACCGAAGGCGCTGAGGCGGAAGTAGCCTTCGCCGCTGGGGCCGAAGCCGCTGCCGGGGGTGCCGACGACGAAACACTCATTGAGCAGTTTGTCGAAAAAGTCCCAGCTGCTCAGGCCGGCGGGGGTTTTCAGCCAGATGTAGGGCGCGTTGACGCCACCGTAACAGGTGATGCCGGCGGCTTTCAGGCCCTCGCGGATAATGCGGGCGTTCTCCATGTAGAAGTCGATAATTTCCTGCACCTGCGGCCAGCCTTCGTCGGAATAGACGGCGGCGGCAGCGCGCTGAACCGGGTAGGAGACGCCGTTGAACTTGGTGCACTGGCGGCGGTTCCACAGCCGGTTCAGGGAGACCTTTTCGCCGTTTTCGGTGGTGGCCATCAGCTGCTGCGGTACCACGGTCAGCCCGCAGCGCACTCCGGTGAAGCCGGCGGTTTTGGAGAAGCTGCGGAATTCGATGGCGCACTGTTTGGCGCCCTCGATCTCATAGATGGAGTGGGGAATTCCCGGCTCGGTGATGAAGGCTTCGTAGGCGGCATCGAACAGGATGACGGCATCATTGGCCAGCGCGTAATCGACCCAGCCCTTGAGCTGTTCCTTGGTGGCCACGGCTCCGGTGGGATTATTGGGGAAGCACAGGTAGATGATGTCGACCTTCTCCGTCGGGTAGGCCGGGAAGAAGCCGTTTTCCTCGGTGCATGGCATGTAGACGATGCCGTCGTAATAGCCCTTTTCATTGGCTTTGCCGGTGCGACCGACCATGACATTGGTGTCGTTGTACACCGGATAGACCGGATCGCCGATGGCCACCTTGCAGCTCAGATCGAAGATGTCGAGGATGTTGGCGCAGTCGCACTTGGAGCCGTCGGAGATGAACATCTCGCTGACCTCAAGTTCGACGCCGAGGGGCTTGTAGGACTTGTCGATGATGGTCTGGATCAGCCAGTCGTAGCCCTGTTCCGGACCGTAGCCGTGAAACTTGGCGCTTCCGGCCAGATCGTCCACGCCCTCATGAAACGCTTTGAGCACTGCGGGAACCAGCGGTTTGGTCACATCACCGATGCCCAGACGGATCACCTTGTCGTTGGGGTGAGCGGCAGCAAAGGCGCTGACGCGGCGGCTGATTTCCGGAAAGAGATAGCCAGCCTGCAGCTTGAGGTAGTTATCGTTCAAACGTGCCATAAAAACTCCTTATGTTCTGTGTCCTGTCCGGCAAAGGTGCCGGAACAGAGTTCTGTTTTATTCGCAACATTCCTGAATCCAGCGGCCAAATCCTTCAAAATCGCGGCCGAGACCATGCAGGGTTTCGCACCCGGTCAAAGACAGGGTGAACAAAATAATAACGGCCCATTTCAGTGCCCAAGTCAGCAGGTTCGCAGGTCGTTTCATGTTTTTCTCCCGAGGTCGTAGGTCGGTTGCCCTCAGCGCAGACCGAGGACGTCCTGCATGTCGAAGAAGCCCTGTTTTTTGTCGGCCAGCCAGTTGCAGGCGCGTGTCGCGCCGCGGGCGAACATGTCGCGGCTCATGGCGCGGTGGGTGATTTCGATACGCTCACCCATGCCGATGAAATAGACCGTGTGTTCGCCGACAATGTCGCCGCCGCGTACAGTCTGCATGCCGATTTCCTCTTTGGTCCGCTCACCGCAGATGCCTTCGCGGTGATAGTTGGCCACCTGGTTGTAGTCGCGGCCGAGGGCGTCAGCCACCACTTCACCCATGCGCACGGCAGTGCCGGAAGGGGAATCCTTCTTCTTGTTATGGTGCAGTTCGACAATTTCGACGTCAAAGCCCTCACCCAGAATGGTGGCCGCTTCTTTGAGCAGCTTGAAGCAGGCGTTGACCCCGACGCTCATATTAGGCGCCAGCACGATGGCGGTCTCCTGCGTCAGCGCGGCCAGCTCGTCGCGCTGGGCCGGGGTGAAACCGGTGGAGCCGATGACCATCTTCTTGCCGGCAGCGCCGCAGACGCGGGCATTGGCCAGCGAGACTTCGGGAAAGGTGAAGTCGATCAGGATGTCCGCCTGCTGCATGGCCTGGGCCAGGTCGTCGATAATGGGCACACCCAGTGCGCCACAGCCGGCGACCAGCCCGGCGTCCTGGCCGATCTGATCATGACCCGAGCGCTCCACGGCGGCGGCCAGTTGCAACGTCGGCGATTCGTTGACCGCATGGATCAGGCGGGCGCCCATCCGCCCACCGGCACCGGTTATGGCAATTTTCAGCATGGTTGTCCTCTTTCTACCAGAGAGCGCACACGTCACGGCGTGGCACGCGGCTGGTGCAGAAAACCGCTGCGGTCGGTAGACCGCAGCGGCAGTGTACGGGTGCAGGTAATGATTGAGTGCAGACTAGATCAGGTCGTAACGGCCCATGATGGTTTTCAGTTTTTCCAGGCTGGCCGGTAGCAGGTCGGCCAGGGGTTGACGGACCTTGGCACTGGCGCGACCCTGCAGGGCAACCGCTGTCTTGACCGGCACCGGATTCGACTCAATGAACATGGCGTTGTGGATGTCGAGCAGGTTCAGGTGCATCAGCCGGGCGTCTTCCCAGCGTCCTTCTTCGATGGCGGTGACCATGGCCTTGACTTCCTTTGGCATGATGTTGGCGGTCACCGAGATGACGCCCTTGGCGCCAACCGCCATCAGCGGCAGGGTGAGGAAATCGTCGCCGGAGAGTACGTCGATCTTGTCGCCGGCTTTGCTGAGGATTTCGCTGGCCTGGGTGATATCGCCGGACGCTTCCTTGATGGCGACGATGTTGGCGATTTCAGCCAGCCGGATGGTGGTGGCCGCCTGCATGTTCATGCCGGTGCGGCCAGGTACGTTGTAAAGAACCTGCGGCAGGGCCACGGCTTCGGCAATGGCCTTGTAGTGCTGGTAGAGCCCTTCCTGGGAGGGCTTGTTGTAGTAGGGGCTGACCAGCAGCAGACCGTCAGCACCCATTTCCTTGGCATGGCGGCTCATTTCAATGGCCTCGGCCGTCGAGTTGGAGCCGGTGCCGGCAATGACGGGAATCCGGCCGTTGACCTGCTCGATGCAGGCGCGAACCACCAGATCGTGTTCTTCATAGTTCAGGGTAGCGGATTCGCCGGTGGTGCCGCAGGGCACAATGACATCGGTGCCGTTTTCGATCTGGTATTCGACCAGTTCGCGGAATGCGTCTTCATTGACGCGGCCATCCTCGGTAAACGGGGTGATGATGGCGACCATAGAGCCTTTAAACATATTTTCCTCCTCCAAAACAGCGACTTATCGCCGCAAAATTTTCAAAACAGCGTTACGCCCACCTGATAGCATATCTGACGGGCGTTGCGCAATGGTTATCCTGTTAAAAGCCGGCGGTCTGCAGCGGGCGGACCGTGACTGACGAGGACAGGGCACTTTCCACAATGAAGCCGTTGACGCGGATAACACTGCGCACTGCATAATCGTAACTGCGGTTGTTTTCCACCGTCAGGTCTTCATAGTAGGTAGCCGCCAGCGGTTTGTCGTTGAGGGGTTGTACGCCGAAGTAGCTGTCGCCGCTGCGGCGATAGATATTGTAGCCCAGCCATTCCTCTTCCCCCTCGGCCGGCAGTGTCTCCTGCCAGCGCAGCAGAACCTGGCGGTCATGGCCCTCGCCCTGCACGGCGACCGGCGGTGGCGGCGGCAGGTAGCAGGGGCGGTGGATGGTGACGTCGGCGCCGGCATGGCCGTTGCTGTTCAGGGGGACGATGCGATAGCGGTAGCCCGTGTCTTCTTCAACGGCGCTGTCCCACAGGTAGAGACGGCGGCTGTCGGGGTGGCTGCTGTGGTACCAGGCGACATCAATGCTGCGTAACAGCCGGTTGGGGGTGCGGCATTCGGGGCAGCCCTTTTCCAGCGCGTAGTCCGTTTTGTAAATGGCGAATTCCTTCAGGTCCTCGAGCGGGGTGCCGTCCTGATTGAGGGTCGGAATCTCCCATCCCAGCAGCAGGGCCGTTCCCTTTTGGCTTAAGGCCAGATGTTGCGGCGCCTTGGGCAGCGCTTCCTTGAGCGGGACGACCGGGCCCTTTTTGCCGCATCCGCTGAGGCTGATGAGGCTGATGAGGCTGATGAGCAGCAGCGTGCAGCCGATACGGTTTAAACGCATGATGAGTTCTCCTGGCGCTGTCCACGGGCGCGGGCGATTTCGCGTTCAACGGCTTCACGGGCGGTGCCGCCGGTGGCCTTGCGGGCATTGACCGAGGCTTCAAGGGTCACATAGTCGTAGATGTCGGCCTCGATCAGCTCGCTGAAGGTGCGGAATTCTTCCAGGCTCAGTTCGGGGATGTCCTTGCCCGTTTCCACGCAGTAGCGAACGGTTTTGCCCACCACCTCATGCGCCTGACGGAAAGGCAGGCCCTTGCGTACACAGTAGTCGGCGACATCGGTGGCGGTGGAGAAGCCGCGGGCGGCGGCGATGCGCATGGTGCCGGCATTGACTCGCATCTCGGCGATCATGTCGGCAAAGATCTTCAGGCTGCCCTTGACCGTGTCGATGGTGTCGAACAGCGGTTCCTTGTCTTCCTGCATGTCCTTGTTGTAGGCCAGGGGCAACGATTTCATCAGGGTCAGCAGGGCCATCAGGTTGCCGTAGACGCGGCCGGTTTTGCCGCGCACCAGCTCGGGTACGTCGGGATTTTTTTTCTGTGGCATGATGGAGCTGCCGGTGCAGAAGGCATCGGACAGGTCGATGAAATGGAAGTCGGCGCTCGACCACAGGATCAGTTCCTCGGCCAAGCGTGACAGGTGCATCATGAGGATGCTGGAGAAACTGCAGAATTCGATGGCGAAATCCCGGTCCGACACCGAATCGAGGCTGTTGCGGGTGACGCCGTCAAAGCCCAACTTCTGTGCCACCCATTCCCGGTCGATGGGGAAGGTGGTGCCGGCCAGGGCCCCGGCGCCGAGCGGCAGCACGTTGAAGCGGCGGCGCAGATCCACCAGCCGGCTGCGGTCGCGCGCGATCATCTCACGGTAAGCCAGCATGTGGTGGGCGTAGAGCACCGGCTGGGCGGTCTGCAGATGGGTGTAGCCGGGCATGATGACATCGAGATGGTTCTCGGCCTGGGTCAGCAGGGCGTCTTCGAGCTTGTCGAGGTAGTCCAGCACCGTGTCGATCTCGTCGCGCAGGTACAGGCGCACGTCCACCGCCACCTGATCATTGCGGCTTCGGCCTGTATGCAGGCGGCCGCCGACGGCGCCGATCCGTTCCGTCAGGCGCGCCTCGACGTTCATGTGGATATCCTCCAGCGCCACCGAGAATTCGATGCGGCCGGCTTCGATGTCGACGCGGATGGCGTCGAGTCCGTCGATGATCTGCTGCGCGTCCTCCGTGCTGATGATGCCCTGGCGGCCGAGCATTTCGGCATGGGCCTGGGAGCCGCGGATGTCGTATTCGGCCAGGCGTTGCTCAAAGCCGATGGAGGCGGTGAATTCCTCGACGAATTTGTCCGTCGGCTGGGTAAAGCGGCCACCCCAGAGTTTCTGACTCATGGTTGTTCTCCTTCGTTGTCGAAAGCCAGCAGATTGCGGCTGTCTGATTCCTGTTCAGCGCTGATCCAGCTGCCCTGTTCATCCGGCCGGTAAATGCGGTGAACCTTCAGCGGCATGCGTGTGGTGCGTGGATCGAATTCATGAAATACCGGCAGATTGAAATAAAACAGCCGTGTTGCGTTGCCGAAACGCAGGCGACAGACCGGCAACCCGTCAAAGTCGTCGACGGAGAACTCCTGCAGTTGTCGCGGCAGCATGCGGTGGTTCTTGTGGATGATCACCGAGGAGTGACCGAATACCGCAGCGTCGTCGGCGACGGGAAGCGACTGGCGCGTCTCCGTTGCGGCGTTGCAGAACACGGTGATGGTTTCGCGCACCCCCGGTGCCGCTTCGAGCAGTTCGCCGTAGAAGCCGTGGACCACGTCGCGAAACACCGGATGTTCCGGTTTGGGATTACACTCCAAAACCGCCAGTAAATCAAGATGCTGGCGGGTGGAAAAATACAGTTCGTTGGCGTGATGGATCACCTGGGCGATGTTGGACTGATACAGGGTGCGGTAGATGTAGTCGAAGCAGATCAGGGCCATGAAATTGAAGCCCGTCGACTGGCAGTGCCACAGGGGAAAAACCTTGCCGTGATAGAGATCGTGGCAGGCATCCAGCGCTTCTTCGCCGGCGAAGGGATGGCTCTTGGCCTGCAGGAAGACGCGCAGGGTGCCGCTGTCCTCTTTGATCACCACGGCCGCGCTGTTGACCTTGAGTCGGTCGATGTTGCCGCTGAGGCGATCGTCGCGGATGGAGACCAGCAGTTCCTGATTGTCACTCTGAAAGCGTTCCACCAGCTCGACAAAGCGGGTCAGCGGCATGTGTTCGATGCCGATCATGGTGACAGTATTGGGTGCAAAGGAGCGCGATACCAGCGCCAGCATGTCATCAAGCTGCTCCAGCGGCAGGGTCGATTCCGGCACCAGCAGAAAATGCAGTTTTTTCAGATTGCCCTGGGCGTGCGATACCAGCTCCAGCACCGAGCGGATGCGCTGCCATTTGCGGGCTGAGACGATCTGGGAATCCGGTTCCAGCTCGTGACGGATTTCATTGGGAATCTGGGCGATCAGGCAGTGCAGGTGGTGGCCGCGCGGAAATCGAAGATCGACGCTTTTCTGGACAATCTTGAACATGGTCGGACTCCGGCTAGGCGCCGCTGCCCGGCAGTTCGCGGTCGGCGTCGTCGCCCGGCGGTTCCAGATGGGGCCAGGCGAGGCCGGGATAAAGGTGCGAAAGAATCTGGCGGCAGCCGGGTGGCACATCCAGTGCCGGCAGCTGCCCGGCTTCGAACCATACGGCTTCGCTCAGTTCGCCGGGATTGATGGCCAGATCGAAGGTTAGAGGCCGCGCCCGATAGTAGAGGATGATGTAGTGGTCCTGTTTGTGGCCGATGGCCAGATGCTCGAAGATGTCCACCAGTTTGCCCATGGCGACGTCCAGGCCCACTTCTTCCATCACCTCGCGGCGCAGGGCTTTTTCGATCGATTCGCCGTGATCAATTTTGCCGCCGGGCATGACCCACTGGCCGAAAAAAGGCGGAATGCTGCGTTTAGTGAGCAGGATTCGATCCTGTTCATCGACGATGCAGGCGACGACCGAGGTCTTGATGGCTTTTTGCAGGGCTGATTCCATGATGTCCAACCGGTTGCCGTGCCGGGACAAGGGCCCCGGCACGGCGGAAGTGCGACTACTTCTTGCTGTTCATCATCATGCTGCGAATGCGCAGACGCAGGGCATTGAGCTTGATGAAGCCTTCGGCATCGGCCTGATTGTAGACCTGATCGGCTTCGAAGGTGGCAAAATCGACGTTGAACAGGCTGTCGGTATCGGATTTGCGGCCGACGACGCGGCAGTGGCCTTTATACAGCTTGACCCGGGCGACGCCGTTGACGGTTTTCTGAGTCTCGTCGATCAGGGCCTGCAGGGCCAGCCGCTCCGGGGCGAACCAGTAGCCATTGTAGACCATTTCGGCATAGCGCGGAATCAGCGAATCGCGCAGGTGCATGACCTCGCGGTCCATGGTGATGGACTCAACGCCGCGATGGGCCTCTTCGAGGATGGTCCCGCCCGGGGTCTCATAAACGCCGCGGCTTTTCATGCCGACGTAGCGGTTTTCCATCAGGTCGACACGGCCGATGCCGTGCTTGCCGCCGAGCTGGTTGAGTTTGGCCAGCAGGTTGGCCGGGGACAGGCGCTCGCCATTGACGGCGACGGCATTGCCCTGCTCAAACTCCACTTCAACGTATTCCGGGGTGTCGGGGGCGTCTTCCGGATGCACGGTCAGCATGTACATCTCGTTGGGCGCCTCGGCCCAGGGGTTCTCCAGGATATCGCCCTCGAAGGAGATGTGCAGCAGGTTGCGGTCGGAACTCCAGGGGAACTTTTTACTGGTCGGTACCGGAATGCCGTGCTTCTTGGCGTATTCTTCCAGCGCGGTGCGGCTATTGAGATCCCACTCACGCCAGGGGGCAATGACCTTCACTGACGGGTCATAGTGGTAGTAGGCCAGTTCGAAACGGACCTGGTCATTCCCTTTGCCGGTGGCGCCGTGGGAGACGGCGTCGGCACCTTCGGCCAGGGCGATCTCCATCTGTTTCTTGGCGATCAGGGGCCGGGCAATGGAGGTGCCGAGGAAATAGCGGCCTTCGTAGATGGCGTTGGCTCGGAACATGGGGAAGACGAAGTCGCGGGTGAACTCCTCGCGCAGATCTTCGATAAAACACTTGCTGGCGCCGGTTTTTTTGGCTTTTTCGGGGATGAAATCGAGTTCCTCGCCCTGGCCGAGGTCGGCCGAAAAGGCGATGACTTCGCAGCCATATTCTTCAATCAGCCATTTCAGGATAATGGAGGTGTCCAGACCGCCGGAATAGGCCAGGACGGCCTTTTTGACTGAGCCTTTTTTCATGGTTGTTCTCCTTGGTTCTCTTGAATAAAAGCCATCCCGAACTGTTCGTGGAGGCTTGGGATAATGACCTGTTTGAGCTTTGCAAAAGCCTTATTTGATCCGGATGACCCGGGTGCGGGCGATCAGATCGTGCAATGCGCGTTTGTCCTGACGCAGGGCCACCATCAGGTAGCCGATGCCCAGAATCAGGCTGGACAAAAATTTGCCCACGGTTTCCCGCACAAAAGCCTGCCCATAGCCAACGGCTGAGCCGGACTCATCGACGACCTGAATCCCCAGCGCCATCTTGCCCGGGGTCTGGCCATTGTAGCCGGTAAAAAACACGTAGTAAAACAGCGCTACCAGAATGCCGAACAGGCTGGAAAGAATATGCAGTTCGGTTCTCATGGTCAGCCCGCTGAACCGGATGACCATTTCCAGTGCATACATCATAACAAACTGTAGGATTGAAGACAGCAATGAGTCCAGCAGTGCGGCTACTGCGCGCACCCAGAAGCCGGCTGGTGGTTCCTCTGCCCCCGCGTTGGTGCCGATGGGCGGAGGCGGGATGATGACGTCCTGTTTCTCGGCCAGAATACGCGGGTCTGCATCCGCTGCCGCGGTGACTGGTTCCCTCACCGGTGGCGGTGGTGGCGTCAGCGTTGAGGGGGCGGGTTCCGTTCCGGCTTCCGTTGTGCTCAGGCTTTGACCGAAGGTGAAGTTCTGGCCGCATTTCGGGCAGTTGACCTTCAGGGGCAGGGCCGGCAGCGCCCCGGTGTCGACTTCTTTGCTGAAGTGACAGTGCGGGCACTTCAGCAGCATGCCTGTTCCTTGTCGCCCATCAGCGTCACCAGGATCGCTTTCTGGACATGGAGGCGGTTCTCCGCCTCGTCAAACACCACGGAGTGCGGCCCTTCAATCACCTCGTCGCTGATTTCCTCACCGCGGTGGGCGGGCAGGCAGTGCAGCACCAGACACTGTTTGTCGGCGACGGCCAGCACGGCGTTGTTGAGTTGAAAGCCGACAAAATCTTTTTCACGCTGGGCCTGCTCTTCTTCCTGTCCCATGCTGGCCCAGACGTCGGTGTTAAGGACATCGGCCCCGCGAGCGGCTTCGAGCGGATCGTTGGTGAGCAGCAGTTTGGCCCCGCGCTGCCGGGCGCGCTCAATGACCCAGGGGTCGGGCTCATAGCCGGCGGGTGTCGCGACGCGCAGTTCGAAACCGAAGACGGCGGCGGCGTTGATCCAGGAATTGGCCATGTTGTTGCCATCGCCGATCCAGCAGTAGACCTGGTCCGCATAGCTGCCCTTGTGTTCCAGCACTGTGAACAGGTCGGCCATGATTTGGCAGGGATGGTAGCTGTCCGTCAGGGCGTTGATCACCGGAACGTCGGCATAGCTCGCCAGTTCGGCGGCCGCGCTCTGGGAATAGGTGCGGATCATGATGCCGTCGACATAGCGCGACAACACGCGTGCGGTATCCTTGATCGGCTCACCGCGGCCGATCTGGGTATTTCCGGATGACAGAAACAGGGCATGGCCGCCGAGCTGGTACATGCCGACCTCAAAGGAGACGCGGGTGCGGGTGGAGCTTTTCTCAAAGATCATGCCCAGGGTTTTTCCCGCCAGCAGGGGATGGGGAATGCCCGCTTTCTGCTGTTGTTTCAGGTTTCCGGTCAGGGTGAAGATGGCATCCAGCTGCGGTGCCGTCCATTCAGACAGACACAAAAAATCGGCTTTCATTTGATTCAGGCTCCTTTGACAGGTTCAGCGCCGTTTTCGGCACGGCCAAGGCTAATCTTTCTGTTCCGCAGGAAAAAACTTGTTGCGACTGCTTTTCTGCGAGCTGTAGTCCGGTTTGTCGCCGGAATAGTACTTGTACGGTGGATAATACTTCTCTTCCTTTTCATGGAAAAATACCCAGAGAAATGCGGTAATCAGGACGGCGAGGAGAATCAGGCTGCCGATCTTGGCTTCTTTGGTTATGGTCATCTATCCCTCCTGGCTGACCTCCTTGAACAGAGGTTCGAGAATGTCCATCGCCTGGTCGATCTCTGCGCGCGTGACGGTCAATGGCGGCACAAAGCGCAGCACCTTGCCGGCGGTGCAGTTGATCAGCAGGTTGCGTTCCAGAGCCTTTTTGACGAAGATGGCGCCCTCGATCTCCAGCTGCAGGCCGAGGATCAGACCGCGGCCTCGGACTTCGCCGGCAAAGGCGTAGCGGCTGGCCAGATCTTCCAGTCGCTGGCGCAGATAGGCGCCCATGGCGACGCAGTTTTCCAGCACCCCATCATTGATCAGGGTGTCGAGGGCCGCCAGTGCGGCCCGCGTCACCAGCGGATTGCCGCCGAAGGTGGAACCGTGGGTGCCGGGGACAAAGGTGGCCGCAACGGCTTCGCGGGCGACCATGGCGCCAATGGGCGGCCCCCCGGCCAGGGCTTTGGCCAGGGTCATGATGTCAGGCTCCACCTCATCATGCTGGTAGGCGAACAGTTTGCCGGTGCGGCCGCAACCGACCTGGACCTCGTCGAAGACCAGCAGCAGATTATGTTCGTCACACAGCTCGCGCACCGCCTTCAGGTAGCCGGGCGGGGCCACGTTGATGCCGCCTTCGCCCTGTACCGGTTCCAGCATCACGGCACAGACCTCCTTGGTGACGGCCTGACGCATGGCGTCCATGTCGCCGAAGGGGACATAGCGGAAGCCCGGCACCACCGGGGTAAACCCCTTGCGGACGGCATCCTGGCCGGTGGCGCTGATGGTGCCGATGGTGCGGCCGTGGAACGACGCCAGTGCGGTGATGACGACGAAACGGTTTTCGCCGTGGTTTTCAGCGCTGTGGCGGCGCACCAGCTTCATGGCGGCTTCGTTGGCTTCGGCGCCGGAATTGCAGAAAAAGACGCGGTCGCCAAACGAGTGCTCGCACAGTTTTTCCGCCAGCTCGATCTGGCTGGGGATGTGGTAATAGTTCGAGCAGTGCAGAAGGGTCGCGGCCTGCTCCTGCAGCGCTTGGACCACCTTCGGGTGGCAGTGGCCCAGATTGTTGACGGCGACCCCGGCGAGAAAGTCGAGGTACTTGTTGCCGTCGGCATCCCACAGCCAGCAGCCTTCGCCTCTGACCGCGACCAGCGGATAGCGGCCATAGGTGGTGGCAATATGCTTGTTGCCGCGTTCGATCCAGCTTTGTGACAGACTCATACGTTGAACCTCGCTACGGCAGTGCCGATCCCTTTGTCGGTGAAGAGTTCCAGCAGGCAGGCGTGCTCCATGCGGCCATCGATGATGTGCGCCTTGCTCACACCCTCGTTGACGGCGTCGACACAGCAGGTGACCTTGGGAATCATGCCGCCGCCGATGGTGCCGTCTTCGATCAGACCGTTGACCGCCCCGATATCGATGGTGGAAATCAGCTGGCCCTGCTTGTCCTTGACGCCTTCGACATCCGTCAGCAGGATCAGTTTTTCCGCCTTCAGGGCGCCGGCGATACGGCCCGCCACCAGGTCGGCATTGATGTTGTAGGTCTCGCCGTGGCGACCAACACCAACGGGTGCGATGACCGGGATGAAGCTGTTCTGTTCCAGCGCCCTTAGCACGGCGGGATTGACGGTGTCCACTTCGCCGACCATGCCGACATCGATGATCTCCGGGGTCAGAGTGTCCGGGTTGATGCGGGTCATTTCGAGCTTGCGCGCGGTGATCAGGTTGCCGTCCTTGCCGGACAGTCCCACGGCCTTGCCGCCGAAGTGGTTGATATTGCCGACGATTTCCTTGTTGACCTTGCCGCCGAGCACCATTTCCACCACGTTCATGGTTTCATGGTCGGTGACGCGCATGCCCTGGACGAAATCGGTCTTCAGTCCCATCTGTTGAAGAACCTTGCCGATCTGCGGTCCGCCGCCATGGACGATGACGGGGTTCAGGCCGATGAGCTTGAGCAGGATGACATCGTTGGCGAAGCCTTCCTTCAGCCTCTCTTCCACCATGGCGTTGCCGCCGTATTTAATGACAATGGTTTTACCGTAAAAGCGCTGCATATAGGGCAGGGCTTCCATCAGTACATTGGCTTTGTTGATCAGTTCCTGCATGATCGTTGTCCTTGTCGCCTCTGGCGTGAAAGTTGTCGTGATCGTTTTTTCTTCTCTCTGGAATGTCCGGGTCCGCGGCTAGAGAATGAACCGCGACAGATCCTCATCGGCAACGATGTCGCTCAGTTGCTCGCGCACCTGCTCGGCGCTGATGGCGATGGTTTTTTCCGCCAGCTCCGGGGCCTCGAACGAGATCGTGTCGAGCAGGCGTTCAATGATGGTATGCAGGCGGCGTGCGCCGATGTTTTCTGTCTGCGCGTTGACCTGCGCGGCGATGCGCGCCATCTCGCGGATGGCGTCGTCACTGAAGTGCAGCTTAAGCCCTTCCGTGGCGAGCAAGGCCTGATACTGGCGCAGCAGGGCATTGCGCGGCTCGGTCAGAATCTGGACGAATTCCTTTTCGCCCAGGGCATCCAGTTCAACGCGAATCGGAAAGCGGCCCTGCAGCTCGGGGATCAGATCCGACGGCTTGGCCACATGGAAGGCTCCGGCGGCGATGAACAGAATGTGGTCGGTTTTTACCGCGCCGTACTTGGTGTTGACGGTGCTGCCCTCGACAATGGGCAGAATGTCGCGCTGCACCCCTTCGCGCGACACTTCCGGCCCCTGGCCACCATCGCGGCTGGCCACCTTGTCGATCTCGTCGATGAAGATGATGCCGGTTTGTTCGGTCCGCTGGCGGGCCAGGGTCTGAACATCGTCCATATCCAGCAGTTTCTCCGCTTCCTGCTCGGTGAGGATTTCCCGTGCTTCATGGACGCGGATGCGACGCCGTTTGGTTTTTTTCGGGAACAGGTTGCCGAACATTTCCTTGATGTTCAGCCCCAGATCCTCGGCTCCGGGCGGTGTGAGCACCTCCATGGCTGGCAGGCTCGCTTCCTGGGTTTCCAGTTCAACGAAGCGCTCGTCCAGCTCGCCCATGCGCAGCAGCCGCCGCAGTTTGTCGCGCGTCGAGCCGTCGCCATCCAGACTGCTTTCGTTGGCGCGTTCGCCGGGCAGCAGCAGGTCGAGCAGTTTCTCTTCGGCCTGTTCTTCGGCTTTGAGGCGGACTTTTTGTGCTTCTTCCTCCCGGACCATGAGAATGGCGACTTCCATCAGGTCACGCACCATACTTTCGACATCGCGACCGACATAGCCGACCTCGGTGAACTTGCTGGCCTCGACTTTGACGAAGGGCGCCTGTGCCAGCTTGGCCAGACGACGTGCGATCTCGGTCTTGCCAACGCCGGTGGCACCGATCATGATGATGTTTTTGGGGGTGATCTCGTCACGCAGTTCGCCGGTCACCTGCTGACGGCGCCAGCGGTTGCGCAGCGCCACGGCCACGGCTCGTTTGGCATTGGCCTGGCCGATGATGTAGCGGTCGAGTTCCGAGACGATTTCGCGCGGGGTGAAGTTCGTCATGGCTGTTGTCTCGTCAGCAGTTCCAGGCTGATGTGGCTATTGGTGTAAATACAGATTTCAGCGGCGATCTCCAAGGCATGGCGGGCGATCTGTTCGGCCGTCAGTTCGCTGTGCCGCAGCAGGGCGCGACCTGCCGCCTGGGCATAGGCGCCGCCCGAGCCAATGGCAGCGACACCGTCATCCGAACTGATGACATCGCCGGCCCCGGACAGTACCAGGGTCTGTTCGCTGTCGGCCACAATCAGCAACGCTTCCAGTCGTCGCAGCACGCGGTCGCTGCGCCAGTCTTTGGCCAGAGCGACGGCAGCGCGGGTCAGCTGGCCCTGAAATTCCTGCAGCTTGGCGTCAAATTTTTCAAACAGGGTAAAGGCATCCGCGGTGCTGCCGGCAAAGCCGGCGAGAATGCGATCGTTATGCATGCGGCGCAGTTTGCAGGCGCCATGCTTCATCACCGTGTGACCGAGGGTGACCTGGCCATCGCCGGCCATGGCGACCTGGTTGCCGCGGCGAACGCAGAGAATCGTGGTGCCACGAAACGCGATGGATGACTGTTCTGTCCTGATTCCAGACATTCTTGTTTCCTACCTGGAGAGAAAAAATCAGCAAAACTAAACTTATAGCACCTGTCAGAAGGCGAGGCAAAAAAAATACACAGCCGTTTTTCAGTTCAAAACGGCTGTGCGGGTGTTTTTTGCGGTGTGCTGAGAAATCAGCCGGCCAACTGCTCCCGGACCAGCTGGGGCGCGGCTTCCAACAGCTCATTTAATTTGTCGACATCCGGGCCGCCGGCCTGAGCCAGCTCCGGCTTGCCGCCGCCGCGGCCACCGATGATCGCGGCCAGAGGCTTGATCAACTCGCCGGCCTTGATCTTTCCGATCAGGTCTTTGGTGACGGCTACCAGCAGCGCGACCTTGTCGGCTTCGGGGACCGCCAGAACCATGACGCCGGAGCCCAGTTTGTCGCGCAGCTGGTCGGAAAATTCGCGTAGTCCTTTGCCCTCGATGCCGTCGACCTTGACGGCCAGCAACCGGATACCGTCGATGTCCTGGACGCGGCTGAGCAGGGCCCCGCTGCGGTCGGCATTGGCCCTGGCCCGGAGCTGTTCGAGTTCCTTTTCCATCTCCTTCTGCTGTTCGAGCAGTCTCTGCAGCCGGTTCTCCAGTTGCTGCGGATCGCTCTTGACCAGGTTGGCCAGCCGCTGCAGGGTTTGCTGTTGCTGGTGGACCTGAGCGAGGGCGCCGTCGCCGGTTGCTGCTTCGATGCGCCGTACGCCGGCGGCAATGCCGCCTTCGGACAGGACGCGGAACAGCCCGATGTCGCCGGCAGCTTCCGCGTGAGTACCGCCGCACAGCTCCATGCTGTAGTCACCGATGCGCACGACCCGGACTTCGTCACCGTATTTTTCGCCAAACAGAGCCATGGCACCGGCGGCTTTGGCGTCGTCCGCGGCCATAATCCGTGAATTTACTGCGGCATTGGCGCGAATCTGGGCGTTGACTTCCTCCTCGATCTGAAACAGCTCCGCGCTGGTGACTGGCGAGAAATGGGTGAAGTCGAAGCGCAGACGCTCCGGTGTGACCAGGGAGCCGGCCTGCTTGACGTGGTCGCCGAGGATCTTCTGCAGGGCAGCCTGCAGAAGATGGGTGGCTGTGTGGTTGAGAATGATTTTCTGTCGTCGCGTGTTATCGACGCTGATGGTGGCCTGAGCCCCTTTTTCAATGGCGCCGGTGACCACCTCGCAGACGTGAACAAACAGATTATCCAGGGGTTTTTTGGTGTCGAGTATACGCAGGATGGCGTCCGCAGTCGTCAGCTCGCCTGTATCTCCGACCTGACCACCTGACTCGCCGTAGCAGGGGGTGACGCTGGTAATAACCTCGACCTTTTCGCCGCACACGGCTTCATCGACCAGTTCGCCGTTTTTCAGCAGCGCAAGTACTTCGCCGTCGCTCTGCCGGGTTTCATAGCCGCTGAAGCGGACGCTGACACCCTGATCCACCAGCTGCTTATAGATGACGCCGACGGCCTCTTCGCCAGAGCCTTTCCAGTGCTCCCGGGCTTTGGCGCGCTGGGCCTCCATGCAGCGTTCGAAGCCGGCTTCATCCAGGGTGAAGCCGTCCTTTTCGACGATGTCGGCGGTGAGGTCGACGGGGAAACCAAAGGTGTCATAGAGCTTGAACACGGTTTCACCGGCAATGCAGGTCTGCCCCGCCTGTTTCAGAGCGGCGACCTCCTCCTGCAGAATACGCAGGCCGTTGCCGAGGGTGGCGATGAAACGTTCTTCCTCGTTTTTGACCACCTTAGCGACGAAGGGGATCCGCTTTGATTCCTCGGGGTAGGCCTCGGCCATGGCCTCCAGCACGAAGGAGGCGGTCTGGTAGAGGACCGGATCCTCAAAACCGAGCATCTTGGCGTGACGCATGGCACGGCGCATGATGCGGCGCAGGACGTAGCCCCGGCCTTCGTTGGAGGGCAGCACGCCGTCCGCAATCAGAAAGGCGGTGGCGCGGCTGTGATCCGCGATAACACGCATGGAGACATCATTTTCATCGTTGTCGCCATAGCGTTTGGCCGAGAGCTTTTCAATGTAGGCGATGATGTTGCGGATCAGGTCAGTCGCGTAGTTGGAGGGCACGCCCTGCATGACGGCGGTAATGCGCTCCAGTCCCATTCCGGTGTCGACAGCTGGTTTCGGCAGCGGCGTCAGGGTGCCGTCGGCCGAGCGGTTGAACTGCATGAAGACGTTGTTCCAGATTTCCATATAACGGTCGCAGTCGCAGCCAACGGCACATTCGGGCCGGCCGCAGCCGACACCGGGACCGTTGTCCCAGAAGATCTCGGTGCAGGGACCGCAGGGGCCGGTGTCGCCCATGGACCAGAAGTTGTCTTTTTCGCCGAAACGGAAGATGCGCTCGCGGGGAACGCCTTCCTGCCGGTGCCAGATGTCGGCGGCCTCATCGTCATCGGTGAAGACCGTGACGTAGAGCCGGTCCTTGTCGAGCTTGAGATCCTGGGTCAGGAATTCCCAGGCATAGGCGATGGCCTCCTTCTTGAAATAGTCGCCGAACGAAAAGTTGCCGAGCATTTCAAAGAAGGTATGGTGGCGCGCCGTGCGGCCCACATTTTCCAGATCGTTGTGCTTGCCGCCGGCACGCACGCATTTCTGCGAGGAGGCCGCGCGGACGTAGGCCCGTTTTTCGTTGCCGAGAAAACAGTCCTTGAACTGATTCATGCCGGCATTGGTGAACAGCAGAGTCGGGTCGTTGTGCGGAACCAGAGAGGAGGATGCAACCACCTGGTGGCCGTTCTGTTCAAAATAGGTCAGAAAGCGGGCGCGGATGTCTTTAGCCGTCAGCATAGGGATGGATCTGCCTTTCATTAAAGTAGTCATATATGGTGCTCGGGGAAAATCCCCGGCGTTGTAAATACGCCATCAGTCGGCGTTTCTGCCGTGCGTCGTGGCGGATGTTTTCCAATGTGCCGCAGCGGCGGCTCACCAGCTGCTCCAGAACCTCGTGCTCGCGCGATGCTCCGGCACAGTGTTCCAGCGCCTGATCAATCGCCTGGTCGGCAAACCCTTCCTGACGCAGCCTCAGCCGCAGGGACTGGCCAACGGCTCGGCCCTGCCGGACTAACGATTCGGCGCGCTCGGCGGCGACCTGTTCATCGTTCAGATAGCCGAGTTCGCGGCAGCGCTGCACCGCCGCGTCGATGTCGCGCGGGTCAAACTTTTTACGTCTTAGCCGCTGAATCAGATCCCGTTCGCTGCGCGCCCGGCGTGTCAGCAGCTGAAGTGCTGTTGTATAGGCCCCGCCGGCGATGTCAGCTCTCCTTGTTTTCCGATTCGCCCTCTTCGCTCTCTTCGCCTTCGTGGGTGAACTGATCCCAGGTGAGATCCGAGGTCGAGGAAATCCCCGACATCTTGAGCCGGAAGTCGTCCGGGTTGCTGGCCTGACGCAGCGCTTCATCGTAGGTGATGAATTTTTTGGACAACAGGCCCATCAGCGATTGGTCGAAGGTCTGCATGCCGTAGGCCTGATAGCCTTGCTGGATGGTATCGCGAATGAGTTTGGTCTTTTCCTTGTCGTCGATCAGCTCGCGGATGCGAGCCGTCGAGACCATGACTTCGACCGCGGGGACGCGGCCCTTGCCGTCGGCGCGAGGGACCAGCCGCTGGGAGACAACCCCTTTCAGGATCGCCGACAGCTGCAGGCGAATCTGGCGCTGCTGGAACGGCGGGAACACGCCGACGATACGGTTGATGGACTCCTGAGCATCGACCGTATGCAGGGTGGAGAGCACCAGGTGGCCCGTCTCGGCGGCGGTGATCGCCGTTTCGATGGTTTCGAAGTCACGCATTTCGCCGACCAGAATGATGTCCGGATCCTGACGCAGGGCGGCTTTGAGGGCATCGGCGAAGCTGTCGGTGTCGACGCCGAGCTCGCGCTGGTTGATGATGCTCTTCTTGTCGCGGTGCAAAAACTCGATCGGGTCTTCGATGGTGATAATGTGTTCCGTGCGATTGGCGTTGATGGCATCGATCATACTGGCCAGGGTGGTGGATTTACCCGAGCCGGTGGTGCCGGTGACCAGGATCAGTCCGCGCCGCTCCGTGGTCAGTTTCTTGATGATCGGTGGCAGGTGCAGGTCCTCGATGGTCTGGACATTGAACGGGATGCTGCGCATGACGGCCGAAATCGAGCTGCGCTGGGTGAACATGTTGACACGGAAGCGACCGAGACCCTGAACCCCGTAGGACAGGTCGATCTGGTGTTTCTGCTCAAACTGCTCGCGCTGACGGTCGTTCATCATGGCGTAGGCCATTTTGCGGATTTCTTCCGGGGTCAGCCGTTCGGCGTTCGGCAGGGGCCGCAAGGTGCCGTCGATGCGGTAGACCGGCGGCAGTCCGGCTTTGATGTGAATATCCGAAGCCTTGGCCCGGATGGCCATACCGAGAATCTCGTTGATGTCCATGCGCTTACTCCTGTTCCCCGGCCTCCTTGGCCGGTGTCAGCGATGACAGTCCATAGAGTTCCAGAACCTGCTGTTCAATTTTCTGTGATAGCTCCGGATGTTCATTCAGGTAAATTTTGGCGTTTTCACGGCCCTGGCCGATGCGCTCGCCGCTGAAAGAAAACCAGGCGCCGCTCTTGTCGACAATATCATTGGCAACGCCGAGGTCAATCAGTTCACCGACCTTGGAGATCCCTTCGCCATACATGATATCAAATTCAGCCTCTTTAAAAGGCGGTGCCGTCTTGTTTTTGACGACTTTGACCCGGGTGCGGCTGCCGATATTGTCCTGACCCTGCTTGAGGGTGGCGATTTTACGGATATCCATGCGCACCGAGGCATAAAATTTCAGCGCGTTGCCGCCGGTGGTGGTTTCGGGATTGCCGAACATGACGCCAATTTTCATGCGGATCTGGTTGATGAAGATCACGCAGCAGTTGGATTTGCTGATGGTGGCCGTGAGTTTGCGCAGCGCCTGGGACATCAGGCGCGCCTGCAGGCCCATATGCGAGTCGCCCATTTCGCCTTCGATTTCGGCGCGGGGCACCAGGGCTGCGACGGAGTCGACGACCAGCACGTCGATGGCGCCGCTGCGTACCAGCACTTCAACAATCTCCAGCGCTTGTTCGCCAGTATCCGGTTGGGAGACCAGCAGGTCGTCGGCATTGACGCCGAGCTTGCGGGCGTAGTGGATGTCGAGAGCGTGTTCAGCGTCGACAAAGGCGGCAATGCCCCCTTTTTTCTGCGCTTCTGCGACAATGTGCAGTGCCAGGGTGGTTTTGCCCGACGATTCAGGGCCGTAGACCTCGATGATGCGTCCACGGGGAACGCCGCCGATGCCGAGTGCGATGTCCAGACCGAGGGAGCCGGTGGAGATGGTGGCGATGTCGCGCATGACATTGTCGCCCCCCAGTCGCATGATGCTGCCCTTGCCGAACTGTTTCTCAATCTGGCCCATGGCCAGGTCGATGGCCTGTTTGCGGTTGTCGCTTGCCATGATGGTGCGCGTCTCCTGTCTGGTCAGCTGTCACGGGTGAAGAAAATACCGCCAAACCAGCGCGTGCGGCGCTGAGCAGGCAGATGAATGAACGTTTACCGATAGCATAACCAGCGGCGAACATTCAACCGGAATCCGCTGTCAATGCTGCCGGCCACCGGGGAGCGGTTCCGGTTCAGGTGCCTGGTAGGGGGGCGCCAACCGATCGCCGTAACCAGTCCAGGGCAGTAAAGGCCGTTTTCAGACGGATCTGTTCCCGGGTGCCGGAAAAATGATGCTGTCGGACTTCAGTGTGTTGAGCGGTTGCCAGCGCGATGTACACGGTGCCGACAGGTTTGTCGTCCGTGCCGCCCCCGGGGCCGGCGATGCCGGTGACTGCCAGCGCCAGGTCGGTGTGGGCCCGCTGACGGACGCCGTTCGCCATGGCCTGCGCACACTCGGCGCTGACGGCGCCATGCTGCTGGAGCAGCAGCTCCGGCACCCCCAGCCAGTATTGCTTGGCGCTGTTGGCATAGGTGACGGCGCTGCCGACGAGGAATGCGGAACTGCCGGCCTGATCCGTCAGCAGCTTGGCGATGAGACCGCCGGTGCAGGATTCGGCCAGCGCCAGTGTCTGCTCGGACAGGATCAGGCTGCGGGCCGTGACTTCGGGCAGCCCTTCGTGGCCACGTGCGACGATAAAACGGGCGAGTTCCTGCTCGATCAGTTTGCCGCCCTGCTCCAGTCGCTCCCAGTCGGTGGTGGGACAATCGAGCTTGATGACCACCTGGGGGAAGTCGAGACGGTAGGCCAGATTCAGCCCGTCCGGCAGCTTCAGTCGCGACAGCCGTTGCTCGATTTCCGCTTCGGCCACGCCGAAGGTGCGCCAGACCTTGCGCCGGCAGCTGAAGTGGTGAGGCAGGGTCTGCTGAAGAATCGGCATCACCTGGTGGCGCAGCATGGCTTCCATCTCATGGGGGACGCCGGGCAGAAAGAAAACGGGACAGTTGTTATGGCTCAGGATGAAGCCCGGCGCGCTGCCGCAGCTGTTTTCCATGATCTGGGCCTTGTGCGGCAGCAGCGCCTGTTTCTCGTTGCCGGGTGGACAGCTCTGCCCGCGGTTGCGAAAAAAGTTCTGGATCTGTTTGAGGGCCAGATCGTTCAGACACAGGTTGAGATGGAAGGCCTGGGCGGCGGCACGGGCGGTGACGTCATCGCGTGTCGGGCCAAGACCGCCGCTGGCGATGACGGCGCAGCCGGCCTGATTGTAACGGCGCAGGGCGCTGCTGATGCGTGCCGGTTCGTCGGCCACGGTGATGATTTCACTGAGACGGTAGCCTTCCTCCTGCAGAGTGGTCGCAATACAGCGGCTGTTGGTGTCATGGATTTCACCGTTGAGCAGTTCATCCCCAATGATCATCAGCACAATTTCCATGGTGAACCTCAGCCTCAGCGTAAAGGGTTATCCGTCAGTGTAGCAGTTTTAACAGTACGCGCAGCACCAGCGCGGCGTAAATTCCGGCAAAGACGTCATCCAGGACCACGCCATAGCCATTTTTCAGTTTTTGATCGAACCAACTGGCCGGGAAAATCTTGACGATGTCGAAAAAACGGAACAGCAGGAAGCCGAGCATGGCGGCCTGCCAGCTGAAGGGCAGAAACAGGACCGTGGTCAGGTAGCCGATCAGTTCGTCAATGACGATGCGGCCGTCATCGACCACACCGAAGTGGCGACCGGCATAGTCCGCACAGTGAAACGACAGCAGCAGGATCAGTAGCCAGAAGGCGACGCTGATCGCTGGTGAGGTCCTGGCCAGCAGGTAGAAAGCTGGGATGCCGGCCAGGGTGCCGAAGGTGCCGGGGGCCTTGCGGGCATAGCCCAGGCCGCCGTTGGTCGCCAGCGCGAGCATGAGAGCGTGATACATAGGCAGTTCCTTTATTGTCCCTTGGGGTGACTGGCCGACGAACTCAGGGGCAGGTAATCCCGGGCCAGTCGCTGCGCCAGGGGCTGATGCTGGTCGGCATCGCGGTAATAGAGCTCAGCATGGACCAGCAATGGTTCAGCCAGCAGCAGGCCCTCCGGGGTTCTCTGGTCGTACCCGCTGTTTCCGGCAAAGGATTCGACCAGGTCGATAGCGCCGTTCGGGTCCGGGGTCAGCCGCAGTTGCAGCATGTATTTGAGGGCCTTGCCCTGTGGCACGTGCAGGGTGGCGGTTGTTGGCGAGATCTGGCTGCAGTAGAACGATGCTGCCAACTCGCCGCCGAGCAGGATGGACTGGGTCAGATTCTGCTCCCGCACCTGCAACGGCAGGCTGCCCAGATTCCACGGACGGGTGGGTGCGCAGCGCTGGACCTGCAGGCGCGGCCGCAGGCGCGACAGATAGGCGGGTTCCCACAGCTGGTGTAAGGCACTCCAGTCGCTGATGCGGCGTCTGAGGCCGGCCGGTTCGTCAATCAGGCCCTTGGCCTTCAAGTCGTTCAGCACCGGACCGACGACACCCAGAGCGACACCGGATCGGCTGGCGATCTCACGGTAGGTTTCGCTCGCCAATGCGGGCTGGAGCAGCAGCTGGTAGAGGATTTTCAGCCCGGCATTCTGCAGGCAGCGGTTCGGCAGCGGTGCTGTCTGTTGCGGGCGCTGTCCGGTGCAGCGGAAGTAAAGCGGCGGGGCCTGAATGAAGCCATTGCCGGCACTGTCGAAGAAGGGGATGTTTGCTGCAATCAGCTGGCGGGCCAGCGGCTCGGCAACGTAGTCGGCCAACAGCACCGGCTGTTGCTGGCGCAGGGTCTGGAGCTGAAAGATCAGCAGCTCGGACTGCTGCGGGTTGATCCGCCAGGCCAGCCGAATCGGAAAGCGGGCTTCACCCCAGTGGCCACTCAGCAGCAGGTTGCCGCTGAACGGCTGGTTGGCCTGTGCTTCGTAGTCCGCCGCCAGTTGTGGGTGGCCAGCAATGGCGGTGAGAACGGATCGCAGCAGTTTTTTTTCGCGCGCGGAAAGTGGAGCCATACGCCCTCGCTGCAGGGGGTTGTGGTGACGGATCACGGTGTTGTCTGTGCGATTATGTCGAGAGATCCAAGTTGTCTGAACGTTAGCATAAAATGAACACAGGAATAAAACTCTTTTGCTGTTGGGGTAGAATTTTGGCGGAAATCGGGCGGGAAAATCAGGGAGTCATCTTGGAAAGGTGAATCTGGACATAAAAAAAGCGGAACCGAAGTTCCGCTTTTTTGGTGTTGCTGGACGAACGAAGGATTAACCTTCGATAGCGCCAACCGGGCAAGCATCAACACAAGCACCGCAATCAGTGCAGGTGTCAGCGTCGATCACGTACTTGCCATCGCCCTCGGAAATTGCTTCTACCGGGCAAGCATCAGCGCAAGCGCCACAGCTGGTGCAATCGTCAGAAATAGTGTGAGCCATTGTTTTTCTCCTTTGTCTGGTTTTCAATCCGAAGCGGAAGCGTTCTCCCTCTCCTGTCATCACAAAACAGGAACACTATACATGCTTTGTTTTGCATGTCCAGAAAAAATAACGCTTGATCCGGGCATTATATCAGGTAACGGCCGATCTGGTAGACCAGACTGGCTGCCGCAAAGGCGACCGCGCTGTTGAAAACCAGGGCAAAGGCCGCCCACTTCCAGTTTGATTCTCGTGACATGACGACCAGAGTGACAAAGCAGGGGGCATACAGCAGCACAAAAATCATGGCACTGGCCGCCGCTGCCGGGTTCCAGTCCGGGTCCTGTTTGATGCGCGAGATGAGCGTGCCCGCCTCTTCAGCGTCAATCTCACCCAGGGAGTAGGCCGTGCCCAGGGTTGACACAATGACCTCTTTGGCCGCGACACCGCCAAGCAGGGCAATATTGGTGCGCCAGTTGAACCCGGCGTACTGTGTCAGCGGCTCAAGCTGTGTTCCGAGTCGGCCGGCAGCCGATTGACGTAAGGCCGTCATGCTGCGTTGCCTGTGCAGGGTTTGTAACTGCTCCTCGATGGCCGTTTTTTCATCGTCCTGGGCCTGCTCCCGTTGTAGCTCCAGCTGCTGTTGCTGCTGTGAGAAGCGGGCTTCCTGCTCCGTATCAAGCCCGGGAAAGGTCATGGCGGCCCATAGCAAGACGGAAATGGCCAGGATGACGGTCCCCGCTTTTTTGATGTAGTCCCAGGTCCGCTCCCAGGTGTGAATCAGCAGCCCCTGCAGGGTTGGCCAGCGGTAAGGCGGCAGTTCCATGACAAAGGGGGTGGACTCACCGCGGATCAGGGTCGAGCGGAGAATCCGTGCCACCAGCAACGCCATGCACCAGGCGGTGAGGGTGATGATGAACATGATCAGGGGTTGGTGCTGGCTGAAGAAGGCCCCAATCAGCAAGAGAAAAACCGGAATCTTGGCGCCACAGGGCATGAAGGGCGCGGTAAGGATGGTGGCCAGCTTCTCGCGCGGGCTGCGCAGGGTCCGTGCCGCCATCACCCCGGGAACGGCGCAACCGCCGGCAATGCCACCGGAGATGATGAAGGGCATCACCGAGCTGCCGTGCAGACCGAAGGTGCGGAAGACCTTGTCCAGCATGTAGGCGACGCGTGCCATGTAGCCGGAGTCTTCTAGAAAGGCAATGAGCATGAACATGATGACAATCAGTGGCACAAAGCTCAGCACACCGCCTACGCCGTCGATGATGCCGGAAACGACGAGGGACTGAAGGTAGCCCGAAGGCAGCAGGTCCGTGGCCAGATCGGCAATGCGGCCAAACAGCCACTCCATGACCTGTAATGGATAGTCACCCAGGGTGAAGGTCACCTGAAACATGGCGTACAGCAGGCCGAACATGATCAGTGGCCCGGCAAATTTATGGGTCAGCACCACATCCATGCGGTCCGTGACATCGAAGCGGCTGCGCTGCTGGGGATAGGTGATGATGTTGTCCTTCAGCAGGGCGTGAATAAAGCCGTAGCGGTAGTCGGCGATAATGGCTTCGGGAAAGGTATTCAGGGTCTTCAGGCAGTGCTCGCGCAGGGCATCGACCTTCTGTTCCAGTTCGGACGACAGGCTGGTGTTTTTGTTGCGGCCAAGCTCAAGGATGCTTTCGTCGCCTTCGATATATTTGAGCGCCGTCCAGCGCGCGGAGTAGGCGTCTGTCAGCAGCTGATGTTGAGCAATCAGCGCCTCAAGCTCATCGAGGACCGGATCGACATCCGGCCCATAGCCGAGACGCAGAGGCTGCCAGGGCTGGTCACGGCGCGCGTCCGCGGTTTTCAGCGCCTGCTCCAGCAACGTTTGTTTACCCTCGCCGGTTCGGGCCACCGTTCCCACGGCAGGGCACCCAATTTTTTCTCCCAGCCGTTCCAGGTCGATATGCATGCCCTTGCTGCGAACATCGTCCATCATGTTCAACGCCAGCATGACCGGTACGCCCAATTCCAGAAACTGGACAGTCAGGTAAAGATGACGCTCCAGCTTGGTCGCATCGACCACATTGACCACCAGATCGGGTCGCTCCTCCACCAGTACCTGACGTGTCACCAGTTCTTCCTGAGTATAGGCGGTGAGGGAATAACAGCCGGGAAGATCGACGATATCGACCGGTTTCTGGTCAACCTGAATGCTGCCGACCTTGCGTTCGACCGTGATGCCGGGGTAGTTGCCAACATGCTGGCGTGAGCCGGTAATGGTGTTGAAGAGGGTTGTTTTGCCAGCGTTGGGATTGCCGGCAAAAGCCAGGTGGTAACGGGTCATGAGAGAGAGTCCTGTAGGGGTTCGACCGTGATATGGTCGGCTTCATTGTTGCGCAAGGTGAGGGTGAATCCTCGTAGTCGCAGTGCAACCGGGTCTTTCAGTGGGGCGCGGCCGACGATTTCAACCTCGGTTCCGGGTACCAGTCCCATGTCGCGAATGCGGCGTCCCAGTTCGCCGGGGGCCGCAATGCTGACGATGACGGCTTTATCGTGAACGTTCAGTTGTCGAAGAGAGCAAACCATAAGTCACTGTCCTGTTGATTTTGAAATCCGTTTTCATTTTAACGATGGCAGGGCTTCTGTCAAGACTTTTCATGTCGCCGTGATGGGCGGATCGAAAAGCCATTCGCTAAAGCGTCGCTATTATGTCAGAATTTATCCTGAAGTTAAAAATGAATTTTCCGGAGGTTCCTGTATGGAGTTGGTGGCCCGCGATGGAGCATCACAACATAACGAGGTCAAGAAAGCCACTCGTCTTATCCTGTTGCCGGGGCTGGCGGCCGATGAGCGCATGTATGAGGGGATCGGGCCTCTGCCGGTTCGGCTGGTGACGCCGCGTCTTCTGGAACCTTATGAAGATGAAGATATGGCTCGCTATGCACGGCGAACGGCTCAGCATCTTGGTATCGGTCCGAACGATCTGATCGGTGGCTGTTCTTTCGGCAGTATGGTGGCTGCGGAAATTGCCCGCCAGCAACCCTGCCAAGGCCTGATTTTGCTTGGTGGTGCCCTCTCGAGCGCTGCCCTGGGCTGGCAGGCCCCTGTCCTGCAGCGTATCGCGTCCTGGCTGCCTTTTTCATTGCTGCAAAAGGTTCTGGCCAGCCCTTGGTTCATGCAGTCGGTTTTTGGTCAGGCCAGTCGGGACGAGTACGATCTGGGGCGGACCATGCTGCTAGAAACATCCGAGGCTCTGCTGCGACAGGGCGGACGGCTGGCTGTGAGCTATTTTCCCCGCCAGTCGGTGGGCTGTCCGGTTTTTGCCCTGCATGGGGGACAGGATCGTGTCCTTAAGCCGCCGAATGGGGTCGATGTGGAAATCGTTCCAGAGGCTGGTCATGGTCTGGTGGTCAGCCATGCGCGGGCTGTCACGCAGTTTCTGGCGCGGTTTTGCATCCAGCTGATTGTATGAGACGCATCAGATAAAAAAGCCCGGCTTGTACAAGCCGGGCTTTTTTGTGGAGCGAACTAAGAGAAGAATCTCTTAGAACTTGTAGCCAATTGCGACATAGCCGCTGAAGGCATCACCGTCTTCATCACCGTAGACATACTCCTCGTCAGACTCAAAGATGTCGTAAGAAGCCTGCACTTTGGTGTAGAAAGCTTCGGTGAAGTTGTAGGTGGCACCAAGGGTGAACTCGTACTGCTCATAAGAGAGGTCCGAGTAGCCGTCGATCAGGTTGTTCATGACCCATGTGTCATAGTTGACGGATGCATAGGCACCAGGAGTTTCAATTCCCGTCTCGGAGAGAGGGGTGGTCAGGTTGTTTTCGGGATAGAGCTGTGCGCGCTCACCGAAGTTCCAGTCCCACTCATCATCAGACTTGTTGTAGACAACGCTGGCATCCAGCTTCAACTTCTCAGTGGCCTGATAATCAGCACTGAGGGACAGGGTGTGGACACTTGACTCATACTCAGCAATGTTGCAGACCGACCCAAACTGGGCCGAAGAAACATCGTTCGCTCAGCCATGGTACCAGCCAACACAGGCACGGTTTTCGGTGTCCTGGTTGTTGAAGGTGTAAGCCATGGTCAGGTTGAGCTTGTCGCTCGGGGCATACCAGAAAGAAACACCCGGTACGACGGTGGTCTGCTCGTACTTGACGTTGTCGTTTTCTTCGTAGCGGAAGCGCAGGAAGAAAGTTGCAGCCATATTGGCGGACGGAGACCAGGTTGTGCTCAGTTTGGCCTCATGGACGTCTTCAGGCTGGTTAGTCGAATCCAGTTCGCGGTTCGGGTAAACCGCAGTCCAGTAGTAGGTCGGTACCGTGATTGCGGTAGTATAGTCGGATGTATCAAAATACATCAGACCGCCACCGCCATCGGTGCCATTAACCTGAGCAATGCCGACTTCTGCCCCGGCAAACGGTTCATCAATGTTTTGGTACTCATAGCTGATGCGGCCGGTCAAAGAGCTGTTTATGCGGCTCTTGAGGGCAGCTTTGAAGGTGTGGGTCTCTGTTTCACCAAGCACGTCTTCGTCACGGTCCACTTCCTCGTACTCGTAGCCGAGACGCAGGGTGGTGGCTTTAGCGAGTCGAATAACGACATCGGCACCCAGTTCGGTAACCTCACGGGCTTCAGCGGACTCCCACTCATCTTCATCCGCAAACGGCAGGACGTAGGTCGAGTCTTGACGAGACTGGTAGAAAATGGTGTTGTCTTCCGCATCGATCTCGAGCAGTTTGCCGCGCAGTGACAGGCTGATGTTTTGTCCAAACTTGGTCGACAGCTTAGCGGCAAAGGACTCCAGTTCGCTTTCGAGGGTATCGCCTTGCAGCAGCTCGTAACCCGATTGGACCTCATCCTTGGAGCTTTCAATGTCAGCCTTTACATAGCTGGCTGTAATGCTGGTGTTGTGCGGCAGATCAAGGCGAGCCTTGATCATGTGACTCTCTTTTTCAGAGTCCGGAGTGCGGGCGAACTCGAAATCGCCGGCTTCATAGATGATTTGCTGTGCTGCGGAGGCGTTCTGGGCATCTTCGTAGTAACGAATCGGCGTCGTGCCATCCTCGTTGAAGTTGCGGTTCAGGTACTCGTAGTCAACGGTCAGCAGGCCGAACTTGCCGGTAGCACCAAAAGTGAAATCTTCGGTGCGCTCGTCGATTTCTTTGCCTACGGCCGAGACGTGGCAGCCGTCACATTTTGACAGGCCAATGGCCTGCTCCATGCCTTCGCGGGTTTCCACGCGAACCCCTGCCTTGAAGGTAACATTGGGAAGCTGGGGGATAACCAGTTCTGCTTCGTTTTTCCACTCGCGGCGGGTTACGAAGTAGTTGTTGTCCAGTTCCTGAGCATAAGCTTCAGCTGCATCGTAGTTCAGGGTGACGCCACCGATGTTTGTGGTTTGGTTATAGGTCGTGTTGCCGTTGTATTCGGACAGATCAGCAAAAATAGCATCTGTCGAAACGGTCGGCTGCGAGCCACCAATGTCATCACGGCCTGTTGCACCTAATTGACTCAGGGTTTCGTGGTCCTTGATGTGCTCAAGAACGGTCAGTTCGCTTTCAAATTTGAAAACACGGCCAGCATCAATGCTCAGCTCATGTTTCTGGTCGCGGGGACCCATGGTTTCGCTCTGCAGTTCCAGAACAAAACCGCCATTTTCAAACTCCAGGTCCAGTTGGGGCGCCAGAGAAATGCCATCCTCGGCCCGGACTGAACCGTATTCATTGACACGTGCTGCATTGTCAACCGTGTTGATGCCGCTCATGCCCAGTTCCCAGGAACCGGTGACATGGCCCGCACCTTCTTCCGCCAGGGCGGTGGTGCCCATCAGCGTCAGGACGGTCAACAGTGCAAGCAGCCACAATCGGCTTTGCTTCATAATGTTTGCCTCCTTCATTTTATTAACGGGTCAGAGCGCCGCCAGCAAGCGGTTGGGACGGATAATCGCTGCCGTGGACGACCTTGTGGCAAGTTGTACATTTAGTGCCAAAGGACATCTGGAAGCCTTCATGGCCATTCACATTCACAACGTCTGACAAAGCCTGGGCAGCAGCTGTTGTTCCAGTCGATGTAGCCGAGAAGTCTGATTCACGCAGCATGTGGAAATGACCTTCATGACACTGCAGGCACAGGAACGGCTCGTTCTGGGCCAGCAGGTTGTTGGCGACGCTGCCGTGGGGATCGTGGCAGATGGTGCAGTCGTCTTCAACCGGGGCATGACCGAATACGAACGGACCCTGGTAGCGGGTGTGGCAGTTCAGGCACAGGTCGTTCAGGCGCTCGTCCGTGTTCAGGCTCTCGCCGGTGGCACCGTGAACGTTGTGGCAGCTGGAGCAGTTCATCTTGCCTTCCTTCAGCGGATGGCTGGAGGGGTAGTGCGTTTTAGCCTGCTCTTCTTTGTGGCAGCTGAAGCACAGTTCGGGGTCTTCCATCTTCAGGCTGAACTTGCCTTCGCCGTCGTGGATGCTGTGGCAGTCAAGGCAGCCGACGTCGGACAGGGCGTGAGCGCTGTGAGTGTAGTCCATCAGCTTGCCATCGGTGTGACACTTGGCGCAGATGGCGGCAGACTGGTCAGCCGGCAGCTCGGTGGGGCGGATGATGAATGCCGTGTCCCCATCGTTGTTGACGTGCAGACAGCCGGGGCCGTGGCAGGACTCGCAGCCTTTTTCTGCACCCATCAGCTCCCAGTTCGCCAGACGACCATGGATGGTCTTCTCGAAACCAGCGGCTCCGGTTGAGATGGCGAATGTGTCGCCGGCCATGTCGTTGTGACACTCGAAGCAGGTCTCCTGACCCACATAAGTGGCACCTTCGATCACTGGCAGGGTGAGAACCTTCTCGCGGATGGTCCCGGTCGCACAGGCGCCGAGAACCAGCAGCAGGGGAAGGGTCTTCACCAGCCATGAGGCCTTGGTGTTGAACTTCCTTCGCATGTTTTCTCCTTTCCTCTCTTCCTCCGAATGAATGTTCTCCTGGTTGAAAAAACCACATGCCGGGTTCCGGTTCGGAGCCAAGCTGTGAACTTCTTCCAGGAAAATCAAGTGCTTGGCGCTTATTTTTAACAGGTGTGATAAAAACAGCGCTATAGCACCAACTCTTGATAACCAGTGTACATTACTGCCCTGAGCTGGTAGGGTAAAGCGAATGATTTTAATGGCTCCATAAGTTGTGCTTATACTTTTTCATAAATAGATTCGGATAATCCTATGGAAACCCAGTATCTGAAAACATTGCTCATCGCGGCTGAAGAGGGCAGCTTTTCGCGCGCCGCCGAACGATTGCATCTGACGCAGTCTGCGGTGTCGCAGCGCACCAAGAATCTGGAGGTCTGTTGCGGCATGCAGCTGCTTGATCGCAGCGGTTCGATTCTGGTGCCGACGGCGGCTGGCCAGGTCGTTCTGGAAGGGGCACGTAAAATCCTGCAGTTGGAGGAGGAAATGGGCCACGCATTGCGTCATCTTCAGGAGCGGCGCTGCCTGTCGATCTGCTGTACCCCGCCATTCGGTCTGGCCTATCTGCCGCAGCTGATCAAGCAGGTGGTGCCGCACCAGTCCGAGCGCGACGATCTGCAGTTTGTTTTCAATACACCGCTGGAAGGACTGGCTGGCCTGCGCAGCGGCAGTTTCGACGTGGTGATTCTGGAGCATGTGGCGGACCTTGATTTCAGCGCGATGCAGCAGGAGTCGCTTCCCGAAGAGGAGATGGTGTGGGTCAGCGCGCCCTGCCTCGGCCTTGATGCGGGTAATGTGTCGCTGAGGGCTCTTCTGGAACAGTGCGTGCTGACACGGCGTAAAGGAACCTGCTGCCACGATCTGTTGTGTGCCAACCTGAAGCGCGCCGGCGAAAAGCTGGGCCGGTTCAGGCGGGTGGTGGTTCTGGATGACTATAGTCTGCTGGTGCGCGAAGTGATGGCCGGTGACGGGGTGGCGTTTGTCTCGCGGGCGGTGGTGGAGTCCTATCTGGCCCAAGGCAGTCTGGTTGCGCACACCGTTAAAGGCTTTGTCACCACGTTGCAGCGATCTCTGGTGACGCGTACCTGTGATCCTTCACCGTTGCAGCGGATGTTTGTTGAGGGCGTGCGCAACTATTTTTATCCGGATTCCAGCCGGAGCTGTGCGTGACCCCTGGTCTGATGGAGGTCTACACGCGCCTGGCTCAGGTGTTTGGTCCGCAGCATTGGTGGCCGGCGGACAGTCCTTTCGAGATGATGGTTGGCGCGGTGCTGACCCAGAATACCGCTTGGCGCAATGTGGAACGATCCGTTGCGACGCTGAAAGAAGCCGGGGCTCTGTCACCGGAAGTGGTGGCGGGGCTGGTCCCCGAAGCGCTGCAGGATCTGATCCGCAGTTCCGGATTTTTCCGCCAGAAGTCTGGCACGCTGCAGCTTCTGGCGACAACCATCGTTGAGAACTGCCAGGGAGAGCCTTTGCAGCTGCTCGCCGGCGAATGGCCTGTGGTGCGTCAGCGTCTGCTGGCCCTGCGCGGTATCGGGCCGGAAACGGCGGACAGTATGCTGCTCTATGCCGGTCATCATCCCATCTTTGTCATTGATGCCTATACCCGGCGCATTGCCACCCGTTTGGGCTGGGTGAGCGGGACGCCGTCCTATGCGCAGCTGCAGAAATTATTTATGGAGCATCTCCCTGCTGATGTGTCGCTGTTCAATGAGTACCATGCGCTGCTGGTGCACCTGGCCAAAGAGCATTGTCTAAGCTGCAAGCCGCGGTGTGAGGGGTGCCCACTTCTCCAGGTCTGCGCAAGGGGGCAGATGGAGCGTTAGATTTTTTGAGCTGTACGACTTCGCCCCACTTATTTTCCCATGGAGAGATGCGATGGATGCAATGATTAATGGTACGACCCTTTACTATGAGGACTGTGGCTGTCCAGCCGGGACCCCGGTCGTTTTTGTTCACGGCTTTCCTTTCAGCAGTGTCATGTGGACAGACCAGCTCAAGGCTGCCGGGGACCGGTATCGAACCATCGCCTATGATCTGCGTGGCCTGGGCCGTAGCGAGGTCGGTGATGGTCAGTATACCCTTGAGGGGCACGTGGACGATCTTCTGGCCCTGCTCGACCATTTGGGTGTCGAGCAGGCGATCATTGTCGGTTTTTCCATGGGGGGCTATATCACGCTCAGGGCTCTGGAGCGCAATCCCGAGCGCTTTGTTGCCGCTGCGCTGTGCGATACTCGCTGCGAAGCTGACGATAACGGCGGGAAAATTAAACGCGCCAATGCTGCGGCCATGGTTAAAAAAGAGGGAGCTGGCGCGTTTGCCGATGCCTTTATTCCGGCGGTTTTCAGCCCGGCGGCCCTGGCCGAGGCTGGGGCCGCTGTGGACCTGGTCAGAGAGATGATTGCTGCGACAGATCCTGTCGCCATTGCCGGGAATCTCATCGCCATGGCTGCGCGTACCGACACGTGTGCGTCTCTGGCGGACATTGCAATGCCGATATTACTCATTGTTGGCGAAGAGGATGCGATTACACCTCCCCAGTCGGCGTTGTTGATGTGCGAACGGATTAAGGGATCGGAATTGCAGTGCATTCCTGCTGCTGGACACATGAGCAATCTGGAAAACCCCCAGCTGTTTAACCGATATCTGTTGTCCTTTTTACAACGTGTGACCCAAGGATAGCCGTTTTTGCCTTGAAGATCCCTGAGATCCTGGCCCCCGGGCTCAGGGGCGACTGTTCCGTGATGGCGCGATTCTGCCATTTCGGGTGCTGGTGACGGGGCAAGAAAGGGAACCTTACGATGAATGAAATGAATCATGACGCCGGTATGCCGATTGCTATCACGCTGGATGCCGGAACCTATTATCGCTGTACCTGCGGCCAGTCCCAAAATTTGCCTTTCTGCGATGGGAGTCATCCCGCCGGGAAGTCTGTGCCGATTCCCTTTGAGCTTACGGAGCGAAAAAAGGTTTATATCTGCAGCTGTGGCAACAGTGACCATCCACCCTTTTGCGATGCCAGTTGTGGGGTGGAAACGCCCTGATCTGCTGCACGCTGTGTGTGTTTCAGGTCGCCGGGTGCGGCGTGTTTCTCATTGTGCTTCCGCCAGCGTTCTGATAATTTAGCGAGCTTATTTAATTGATATGTGTTTGCCGCGGTGAATGCCGGGGCAGCTGACCTCTGTTTCCCCTTTCGAACCAAAGCCGTGAGGTTCATCATGGATTACAAAGACACCCTTAATCTTCCCCAGACCGAGTTCCCGATGCGTGGCAACCTGCCGCAGCGCGAACCGGAGATGCTGAAAAAATGGTCGGACATGAAGCTCGACGAGCTGGTAAGCCAGGCGGGTAAAGGCCGCCCGCGTTTCATCCTGCACGACGGCCCGCCTTATGCCAACGGTCATACCCATATCGGCCACGCCCTGAATAAAATTCTCAAGGATATTGTGCTCAAGAGTCGCCGCATGCAGGGTTTCGACGTGCCTTACGTGCCGGGCTGGGACTGCCATGGCCTGCCCATTGAGCTGATGGTGGACAAGCAACTGGGCAAGAAGAAGCAGGAGATGACCAAGGCCGAGATCCGCCGCGCCTGCCGCGATTACGCCCGCGAGTGGGTGGCGATTCAGGCGGAGGAGTTTCAGCGCCTCGGCGTGCTGGGGCAATGGGACAAACCCTACCTGACCATGCACGACAGCTACGAAGCCGCTACGGCGCGTGAGCTGGCTCGCTTTGCCGAGCGCGGTGGCCTGTACAAGGGCAAGAAGCCGGTGCATTGGTGTTCCTCCTGCGTGACCGCGCTGGCTGAGGCCGAGGTGGAGTATGCCGATCATACCTCGCCGTCGATCTTTGTCCGTTTTCCCTATGTTGATGAATTGCCGGCTGAACTGTCCGCCCTGACGGGAAAACAGCTGTATTTCGTCATCTGGACCACGACGCCTTGGACGATTCCGGCTAACCTCGGCATCTGTCTCAACCCTGAGCTGGATTACGTCGCGGTGGAAATGGATTCCGGCGAGGTGCTGGTTTTCGCCGAAGGACTCTATCAAGGGGTGCTGCAGCAACTCGGGCGCAGCGGCAAGGTACTGGCGAGCTTCAAGTCGACACTGTTTGAGAACAAGCGCTGCCGCCATCCTTTCTACGATCGCGATTCGCTGCTCATTTTGGGCAACCATGTCACTCTTGAAGCCGGTACCGGCTGTGTTCATACGGCCCCCGGTCACGGTCATGATGACTATGTGGTGGGTCTGCAGTATGGCCTGGATATCTATAACCCGGTGGACGATTACGGTCGCTACTTCAAGGATGTCGAGCTGTTTGGCGGTATGAAGCTGGAGCAGGCCAACGAGGCCGTGTGCGAAAAGCTCGAAGAGGTGGGCGCCCTGCTCAAGCAATCCAAGGTTGAGCACAGCTATCCCCACTGCTGGCGCTGCAAGAAGCCGGTCATCTTCCGCGCCACGGCGCAGTGGTTTATCTCCATGGAGAAGAACGAGCTGCGTCAACTGGCACTCAAGCACATTAATACTGTGCGCTGGATTCCTTCCTGGGGTCGCGAGCGCATTTACGGCATGATCGAGAAACGACCGGACTGGTGTATCAGCCGCCAGCGCACCTGGGGCGTGCCCATAACCGTTTTCTACTGTGCCGAGTGCGGCGAGGCCCTGTGTGATGGCAAGACCATGCATCACGTGGCAGACCTGTTCGAAAATGGCGGCAGCGATCAGTGGTACGAAAAAGAGGTGGCTGAGCTGCTGCCCGTCGGTACCACCTGCCCGTCCTGCGGTCACGACCAGTTCACCCGTGAGAGCGATATCCTCGATGTCTGGTTCGACTCCGGCGTGTCCCATGCGGCGGTCCTGGAGCAGCGCGACGATCTGGAGTCACCGGCGGATCTTTACCTCGAAGGCAGTGACCAGCATCGCGGCTGGTTCCACTCCAGCCTGCTGGCGGCGGTTGGTACCCGCAACGAAGCGCCTTACAAGGCGGTGCTGACCCACGGTTTCGTGGTTGATGGCAACGGCCGCAAGATGTCCAAATCCCAGGGCAACGTGGTCGCTCCGGATGCCGTCATCAAGAAATTCGGTGCCGAGGTGCTCAGGCTGTGGGTGGCGGCGCAGGACTATCAGGATGATATCCGCATCAGCCCGGAGATTCTGCAGCGGCTGTCCGATGCTTACCGCCGGATTCGCAACACGGCGCGCTACATCCTCGGCAACCTCCACGATTTCAATCCGGCGACAGACAGTGTGGCGACCGAAGAGTTGCTGGAACTGGATCGCTGGGCGCTGTCACGTCTGGAGACTCTGGTGGCGCGGGTGGAGAAAGCCTACAATGACTACGAGTTCCATATTCTCTACCATGCGGTGCACAATTTCTGCAGTGTTGAGCTCAGTGCTATCTATCTGGATATCCTTAAGGATCGGCTTTATACTGCGGCACCGACCGGCCTGGCCCGGCGCAGTGCCCAGACGGCCATGTACCAGATTCTCGATGCTTTGACTCGGCTGATTGCTCCGGTGCTGTCGTTCACCGCCGATGAAATCTGGGTTGAACTGCCGGGCGAGCGCGAGGTCAGCGTGCACCTGGCCGGTTTCCCCCGGTTTGAGACGCGCCTGCGCGATGCCGGGCTGGATGAGACCTATCAGAAGCTGTGGACCGTGCGTTCCGAGGTGGCGAAAGCACTGGAAATGGCGCGCGACCAGAAGTTGATTGGCAATTCGCTGGAAGCGCGGGTGCTGTTGAGCCTGCAGCATGATGACAGCTATAAATCGCTGCTGGAACGCTATGCCGACCAGCTGCCGATGTTGCTGATCGTGTCGCAGGCCGAGCTGGCCGAGAAGGTGGAGGCAACGCTGGTTTCGGAAAAGGTTCCCGGTCTGAGCGTCCAGATCGTGCGTGCCGAGGGCGACAAATGTGAGCGCTGCTGGAACTATTCCGTGGCGCTCGGTGAAGATTCCGCTCATCCGACCCTGTGCCCGCGTTGCCTGAAAGAATTGCAGGCCATGGGTGCCGCAGGCTAGACATGCGCCATTATCGTCTTTTGTTGCTGGTCTGTCTGATCGTTATTCCCCTCGATCAATGGACCAAGTCTCTGGTGGTGGAGCATTTCTACCTGCACCAGAGCCGAACCCTGATCGAGCCGGTGCTGAATCTGTGCTATGTGCTCAATACCGGGGCGGCGTTCGGGCTGCTGGCGGACAATGGCCTGCGTGTGCCGCTGCTTTCCGCGGTGGCGCTGATTGCAACGGGGGTTATCTTATGGATTCTGCCACGGCTCAAACCGGTTCACATCTGGCAGAAGCTGGGATTGTCGCTGGTTTTTTCCGGCGCGCTGGGAAATCTGATCGATCGGCTGCGCCTGGGTGCCGTGATTGATTTTATCGATGTCCACTGGTACCAGCACCACTGGCCGGCTTTTAATGTCGCCGATTCCGCCATTACCCTGGGCGTGATCTTTCTGCTGCTGGATCTGTGGTGGGTTGAGCGCAACCGTCGTCAGGAGGAGGCGCAAGGATGAAGGAGAAAGGCATGAAACGATTCGGACTGTTGATCCTGCTGGGGCTGGTGCTATTGCTCTCGGGATGTGAATGCATTGCGGGCTTTGGTCGCGATCTGCAGAATGCCGGGCACTGGATCGAGGATACCTCCAACCATCTGCGCGAGTAGCGATTCCGGGCTCTTTGGTCAGAAGAGAATAAAAAAACCCGTCAGTTTCTGCTGACGGGTTTTTCTATGTGACGGAACGACCGGAGCTAATCCCAGCGCTGTAACGTCGCTTCAACGCGTTGCCACATGGCGTCGGTGGTAAAGCGTTGGCAGTAGGACCAGGACAGGGCCAACAGGGCGAGGTCGTCGGTAATGCCGAGAATCGGAATCATGTCGGGGATAAAATCGAACGGCGACAGCAGGTAAAGGCCGGTTGCGACCATAATCAGTTTGACATGCCAGGGTGTCGCGGGATCGAGCAGCAGTTCCTTGGCCAGCAGGAATTTTTCCACCAGCAGTCGCAGTAGCGACAAAGGGGCCTGCATCAGACCTCTGCCGTTTTGGGGGCGTCCTGTTGACGGGGAAGATCTCCGGCCCCGCCGGGAGCCGCTGGCGCGAAAACGGGGGGAACGGCGCATGACAAGTCTCCTTTTCAGCTCGATGAAGTCGCCATGGTGCCGTGGTGACGGAAAAATGTCGAGGATTTTATACGCCTGACGCCCTGTTCAATACAGGGTGCCTTGCTCATTCAGATAGCCCTGCAACAGGTCGGCGGCCTCGTCGCGGCAGAGGCCGGTTTCGACCTCGATACCTCGAGCCCGCAGTTTTTTCGGCCAGTTTTGCGGCTTGTCGCCCTCGTCAAAACCGATGGCGCGGGCATCCCGTTCCGTGGCGCCGCACAGCAGGCGGTGGATACCGGCCCAGGGCAGGGCTCCCAGGCACATGGCGCAGGGTTCCGTCGAGCTGACCAGCTCAAAGCGGCGGTTCGGAATGAGATCGAGGCGATGATAGCCGAGGGTTTTCTGGGCCTGCGTCAAAGCGACGATTTCCGCATGGGCGATGGAGGCTCCTGCGGGAAGGACCAGGTTGACCCCGGCGGCGACCAGCTCATGGTTGTCGGCATCGAACACCGCGGCGGCAAAGGGTCCGCCGCGCTCAGCAGGTGGCTGACGGATGCTTTGCCAGCCGAGATCAATGACCCAGCGCATGCGCTGGTCCGGCGTTGCCAGTATCCGTTGCTGCCCGGCAATCTGCTGCTGCAGCCAGAGTGGCAGACGAATTTCGAGCAGGGGAGGTTGCATGGATTACTCCTTTTCGCCAGGGAGGGTGGATGGCGTGGTGAGGAATCTCAGCCTGGTGCAGCGTGCCAACAAGGAGAGTTCAGGGGGAAACAGGCCGGGCCATTCCCGGCCTGGGCGCAGACTGGTAATCACGACTTTGCCAATGGGGTAACGTTGGCCGCATGAGCCGGTGCGCAGGCTCCACAGGCTGTGCAGGACAACGGCTTCGCCCTCGTTCTGGCCCAGGTAAAGCATGACATGCCCCGGCCAGCCGATCAGGGTGGTAAACGGGGTCCCATGGCGGCGGATGAACGGCTCCTGCTGGCCGGGGGGGAGCGGTAGTGCGATGTCGTCTTGGATCTGCTCACCGCTGTTGCGCGGCAGGTCCAGCCCGAATGGTCTTAGCAGGTCACCCGTCAGCGCGGAACAGTCGCGGCGCCCATACTGACCTCCCCAGTCATAGGCATCGCCCATCAGGGATTCGGCCAGAGCCGCCACGGCTGCTGCGGTCAGGGGCAGAGGAAAAGGACGGATCCTGTTCGAGTCAACCGGGCAGCGGGTGAGTCGCGCTATGCCGGATACATCGGCCTGCGCAACCAGTATCCGCTCGCCTGCCGGCTGCTGCGTGGCATAAAACAGCAGATCCCCCAGCTGGGCTTCCGTGAGGACATGCCGACCCTCTGTTTGCAGAACCGTGTGGTCCTGGACCACGACGGCCAGCGGGGCCTGTTGCAGCAGGCGGCGATCGTCCGGCGAAATTTTTGCGACCTGGTTGGCCGGCAGCCAACCGAACAGGTGGGTGGTTTCCACCAGCAGCCAGGCTCCGTCCCGGGAGTGATGACGAATCCGCAGGGGCACATTGGCGCCGATGCGGCTGTGCTGGAGCTGGTCGAAGGGAAAATCGCCGGGGGTTTTGAAGGCCGGCTGCCGTGTGGGCAGGGCGCGCAGCGAGGCTTCGCTCAGGGTGATGCCGCAGCTGCTGTCGTCGGGAAAGGATTCCGTGCGGCATTGCTGGCGTGCGTTGTGCCACCAGCTGTCGCCATACGGCAGGCCGTTGACGCCATACCACGGACCTGCCTGTTCCAGCGCCCAGAACAGCTTGGCCTGGGGCTGACCGGAAAAGTCTTCCTGCCAGGGCGCCAGAACGTTTTTCTGCAGCCTGGAGCGGAGAATCTCCTGTTGCTGGGGAGACAGCAGTGGATCGCTGGCCTGCCCCGGAACGACATAATCCCCTGGTCGCTGGGAAAGACGTATCAGGTTGATGGTGTCAGCGGACGGGGGGGACGGCGAGCAGGCGAGCAGGGGCCAGAGCAGCAGGAGGATAAGCCACTTGGGTGTGCTGGCCGGGCAGATGCGTTCAGGACGCTGAGGTCGGGGGGTGATGGGCATGTTCGCAGTGTAGCGCGTTGCTACGAAAATGCCTACTGATGATCTGCCCGGTTCAGGGCCGGCAGGCTGGCGCTGAAGAAGGGCTGTGGCGGCGGTTGTTGCAGGCGCTCACGGGGGCGGGTGCCTTTGGGCATTGATCTTGCCTGTTCTTTTTTGGGATGCCACTCTGGCTTCAATGCGACGCGGATTTAACAATCATTCATTCGAACCCTTGAGCAACGCGCAAGAGGGTGCTAGATTAAAAAGCATGTGGCGACAGACTGCTGGCGATGAAGCAACCGCCTGTTCCACGTCATGGGTACCACCTGTTCTTATCCATCCTTATTTCATTTCTGGCGGGAGAGCTGTGCATGAAAAATCTTTCTTTGAAGGTCAAGGTCATCGCGGTCGGGGTGCTGTTGCCGACATTGCTGCTGGGTGTGCTGTTTATGGCGTATGCCAGACAGACCCGCAACGACACGGTCGCAACCTTTGTCGAAAAGGCGCGTTCGATCACGGTGACAGTGGAGTCGACCCGTCAGGGGATGGAGGAACTGTATAAGAAGGGCGTTTTCACTACGCCGATGCTGAGGGCGTTTGCTGATGCGGGAAAAACGGATCAGCTGCTGATTTCCGTTCCCGTCGTTTCGGCCTGGCAGGCGGCGATGCGCAAGGCGGATGAAGGGGGCTATGAGTTCAAGGTGCCCAAGTTCAAACCGCGCAACCGGGCGAACGAGCCGGACGAGCTGGAAGCGCGCGCGCTGAATAAAATGAAGGACGAGCGTCTGACCGAGTACTATGAGATTGATAAAGCGCTGAATGCGGTGCGTTATTTCCGGCCGGTTGTGCTGACTCAGAACTGTCTGGTGTGTCATGGTGATCCCAATACCTCCGAAGCTCTGTGGGGCAACGACAAAGGGCTGGATCCGACGGGGGCACGCATGGAAAACTGGAAGGTTGGCGAAATTCATGGCGCCTTTGAAGTGATCCAGTCGCTGGATGTTGCCGATGCGCAGCTGGCCTCGATTCTGTGGAAGAGTAGTGGCATGGTGATTGCCAGCTTGCTGGTGTATGCGCTGCTGATCGCTACCTTCGTGATTCGCCAGGTGACGCGTCCTCTGACGCAGAGTGTCGAAATGATTGAAGCCTTGGGCCATGGGCACTTGGAACAGCGTCTCGATTACCAGAGCGAAGACGAGATGGGCCGTCTGGCTAAAGCGATGAATGCCTTTGCCGACAGCCTGCAGTTTGAGATTCTCACCGCTTTTGACAAGCTGGCTGGTGGTGATTTCACCTTTGAGGCCGAGGGACTGATTCGCGATCCGCTGTCCAAAGCCAATGTCGCGCTTAATGACAGCATGGGCCAGGTCCAGATTGCTGGCAACCAGATTGCCTCCGGCGCCGATCAGATCTCCGATACCAGCCAGGCCCTGTCGCAGGCGGCCACCGAGCAGGCGAGCTCGTTGGAAGAAATCAACAGCTCCATGACCGAAATGGCTTCGCGCACCAAACAGAATGCCGACAACGCTGTTCAGGCCAACCAGCTGGCCGGTGAGGCCTGTACCGCAGCAGGAAAAGGAAACAAGCAGATGCAGGACATGGTCTCGGCCATGGGCGAGATCAACGAGTCGGCACAGAATATTTCGCGTATTATCAAGGTGATCGACGAGATCGCTTTCCAGACCAACCTGCTGGCGCTGAATGCTGCGGTTGAAGCGGCTCGTGCCGGGCAGCATGGCAAAGGTTTTGCCGTGGTGGCCGAGGAAGTCCGTAATCTGGCAGCGCGGAGTGCCAAGGCGGCCAGTGAGACAGCTGAACTGATTGAAGGCGCGGTGCAGAAGGCCAGCAACGGAACCCAGATCGCTGAAAGCACCGCTGATGCGTTGACCGGCATCGTAACCGGCATTACCCGGGTATCTGACCTCGTGGGTGAGATTGCCGCCGCTTCGGATGAGCAGACCCAGGGTATTTCCCAGATCAGCATTGGCTTGAGCCAGATCGACGAAGTGACGCAGCAGAATACCGCCAATGCTGTACAATGTGCGGCGACCGCGGAAGAGTTGGCCGCCCAGGCTCAGCAACTTCAGGAGATGTTGTCCAAGTTCACCCTTTACGGCCAGCAGTCGTACGCGCTGCCGGTCAAGAAGAGTCCGCCGCGTCCTGCTGCGGCACCGAAAGTGAAGCAGCCCGCTCTGTCGGCTCCGCCCAAGCGCAGGGCGCCGGCCAACGACAGCTGGGGTGGCGGTGTCAGTGCCACAGCGGACAGTGACTTTATCGCCCTGGATGACGACGAGTTCGGCAAGTTCTAGCCTGACGTTTCATTGAGAAAAAAGGCCCGGAATTCTGTGATTCCGGGCCTTTTCTTTCGGACTTTTTGCAGCTGCTTTATTGACGAACCAGTCGCCAGTTGGGGGCCTCGGCTTTTTCCGTGCTGCGCCAGGGGTTGATGTCCAGCCCGCCGCGGCGGGTGTAGCGCGCATAGACGCTCAGCTGCTGTGGCTGGCAGCTGCGCATGAGATCTGTGAAAATTCGTTCCACGCACTGCTCGTGGAATTCATTGTGCTGGCGAAAGGAAATGAGATAGCGCAGCAGCGCTTCGTGGTCGATGGCGGGCCCAAGGTAGTCGATCCAGATGCTGGCCCAATCCGGCTGGGAGGTGATCAGGCAGTTGCTTTTCAGCAGGTGGCTGTACAGGGTCTCCCGTACCGCCTCCGCCTGTGGCTGGTGCTTGAGCAGCAGCGGGTTCAGCTGGTAGTGGTCGATGCAGATCTCCTGATCATCGAGGCAGGTTCCTGGTAGCTGGCCGATCTGCCACGGCGGCAGATCATCGATATCAAACAGGGTAACCCGGATCGGTTTTCCGGCTGCGGACGACAAATCCCGCTGTAGGCGTTGTCGCACGTCATCTGCTTCGTCAAAACGGGTCTGGTTGAACGAATTCAGATACAGTTTGAAGGATTTGGACTCAATCAGGCAGGGCGAATCGCAGGGGATGCGAAACTGGGCCAGAGCGATCACCGGTTTGCCGCGCCGGTCCAGCCACGACAGTTCATAGCCGTTCCATAAATCTTCGCCCTGAAAGGGCAGTGGCTGGCCGATTCCCAGTTCGTCGCGTTTAAGCTGGCGGCTCACGGGAAACAGCAGGCTGGGGTCATAACGCTCCGGGTAGCAGGTCGGTTTGCCAAGCAGCAGGTCGGCCATGTTCTTCTCCGTGGTTCCGGTGCAGGATCATTCGTTGTGGTCGAGCAACCGCTCCAGTTGGCGAAGTGTCAGCTGTTCGAGTGGGTGGCCGTCAATCAGGCTTTTGATGCCCTGATGCCGTCGGGCGCGGGGCAGAGTGGTGCAGCAGAGGGTTTCGTCTTCTTCGTCGATATACAGCCGGTGCTGGTGTTCACTCTGGTGTGCGTCCCCCGGCTCGACATCGAACGGAATCTGGTTGACGTTGAGCAGGGTCTCGACCTCGTCGGGGTCGTCGGCGAACAGGTAGAGGTCGATGGTGCTGTAGGGCGTCAGCTCGCCGCTGACGGCATCCCCGGTCAGAACCGGTGCGAAGCTGTCGAGCTGCTTGAGGTAGTCGGCGGCAAGGCGGCGCATCTGAACCAGGCGCTGACGCTGGTCCTGCGGATTTTCACGGGCGAGAAGTTCCTGCAGGTGGGTGTGAATCTCGCGGTTGGTCGGCAGGTAATGGCCGTGACTCAATGCCTGGCCGGGGCCGTATTCCTTGCCGGCCTTGCGTTTGGCTTCGCCGTAGGTCAGGCCTTCCTCGTAGATGAGGCGTGCAGCCTCGCGGGCAATCAGGGTGCGGATCTGCTGCTGATGGGGCATGGCGACAGTGATTTCTCAGAAGATTGAGGCAATGCGCTCGTAGGATTTGCTCAGACGGCGGCTGGTGAGTTGAAACAGGGCGCGCAGCAGCTTCAGGCCCAGAGCCGGATAGCTGGTGATCAGCTGTTCGAAGTTGCTGTTTGACAGGTAGAGCAGGTCGACATCACTGATGGCCAGGGCGGACACTTCACGGGCGTTGTCCGTCAACAGGCAGAGCTCGCCGACAACAGAGCCGCGGGCGTAGGTGCCAACGATTACGTGCTTGTTGGAAAACTCTGTCATCTTGCGGATTCCGATCTTTCCATCAAGGATAAATGCAGCTTGATTGTCCCGGTCTCCCTCCTGCCAAAGGATGTCGCCGGCGCAGTACTGGCGACGATCACAGAACCGCAGCAGGTTCTTGACCTCGGGCTCGGGCAGGTTGCCGAAAAAAGTGAAATGGTTTTGCACTAAGGAGCTTACGGAAGTCATTGCTCTGTCCGGTCAAGTTTGTTATCAAAGTGGCTATCTTAGCCCCTTCCTGACTGAAGTCAATAACTGTTTATGAAGGTTTTCTTTCGTCGGGATGGCGGAAGCGGAGAAGGCGTCGAGAAAAATGAATGGTGGGGAAGACATGGATCAGTATTACATGCAGCTGGCGTTGACTGAGGCGCGTGCGGCGGCGCAACTGGGAGAGGTGCCCATTGGTGCGGTGCTGGTCGCGGGGCAGCAGGTCGTTGCCCGCGCCGGCAATCGTCGCGAAACCTGGCAAGACCCGACCGCGCATGCGGAACTCATTGTTCTGCGCGAGGCCGCTCGCCGACTGGAGTCCTGGCGGCTGCTTGATACTACCCTCTATGTGACGCTGGAGCCCTGCGTTATGTGCATGGGCGGAATTCTGCTGGCCCGGGTGCCGCGCCTCGTCTTTGCTGCCCGCGATCCCCGTGTTGGAGCCGCAGGTTCTATTCTCGATCTGTCGAATGATGAGCGGCTCAACCATGCCGTGTCGGTGACGGAGGGCGTGTGTCGTGATGAGTGCAGTGAAATGCTGTCCGCGTTCTTTCGGCAATTGCGCCAGGCGAAAAAGACTGCTAAGATGCAACCCGCCTGAATGAGGTCGTGGCCAAACTGATAAGGAGAGGTGTCCGAGCGGCCGAAGGTGACAGACTCGAAATCTGTTGTGGCGCAAGCCACCGGGAGTTCGAATCTCCCCCTCTCCGCC
>JAFGXV010000028.1 GCA_016936455.1 Desulfuromonadaceae bacterium | reverse complement strand
TCGCTCCGACGAGTGGCCCACTTTCCTCCGGAATTGGTGGCCCGGTTTAAATCGGAATCACTGGACCAGTTTCACCGGAATCCGCAAACAGTCAAAATTGATTTTATAAAAGATATGGCGGCTGGGTCAAAACAGGGCCGTTTTTGCGTTCGACAAAGGATGCTGCGGGCTGGGGCGCGCATTATGTTTCGATCAATCTGCCCTTGTTGTCCGTGAGAACTCCCTGACATCTGGCTATCCATAGGCCCACCGATACCTTTTCCTTGCCGTTTTTTCTATCCGTCCCGACCCTTGCGCCGCAAGGCTCAGCGCGCCAAACGGCGCAGCCACTGATTTTCCTTTTATTCCAGCCTGTTAGCTTTTGTTCTCTTCTCTGTTTACGCCATTTGTCTCAAGGGTTTTTCTATAGTCATTTTGAAATAAGTGGCTGATATTATTTGGCTATTTCTGTCTGGCATCCTCCTTGCTTTATGAGGCTTTATGACAAACGCAGATGTTCCTGAGTCGTTTCAGGGGATCTGTCAATCTTAAAGATGACGCGCAATGCAAGGAGAGGCCATGACTGAAGTTGCAGAAGACCTGTCAACACTCAAAAAAGCAGAGACGCAAGAAGATCTCTATCTGACGTTCTGCCTGGGAAATGAAAATTACGGCATTGAGATTTTCTATGTCATTGAGATCGTCGGGATGCAGCGGATTACCGAACTTCCGGACATGCCCTGCTATATCAAAGGCGTGGTGAATCTGCGGGGACACATTATTCCCGTTATGGATGTCCGCCTGCGCTTCAATATGCCGGAGCGGCCTTACGATGACCGGACCTGTCTCATCGTTACCCGTATCGCAGAGACGACAACCGGGCTGGTGGTGGACCGGGTCAATGAAGTTTCGCAGATTCAGGACGGGCAGATTGAAGCGGCACCGCTACGTCACCGGGATGACCAGGCTCAATTTATCCGTGGCTTGGGCAAGGTGGGGGATGAGGTCAAGATTCTGCTCGATATTCAGCAACTGCTCGGTGAATCATCTCCCACGGAAGACGAAGAGGCGTGAATTCGGCCGAGCGGGGTGTGCCCGGCTGGCGCAATTGGCAGAGTTGTTGATTTAAGTTTTGAAAATACAGGGTTTATCAAACACAGGAGAACAGTATATGAAGAATCTCAGTCTGGCTAAAAAATTAATCCTTGCCTTTGGTGTGGTTGTCGCCGTGCTGGCCGTCATTGTCGGTCTTGCCATCAGCGGGTTCAATCGTTCGCAGGCCCAGATGCACCAACTGACCGAGGTGTATGGCGAAACGCATGATATGGCGTCGGGTCTGCAGATCAAAATGTTGACCGCCCGTCGCCACGAAAAAGATTTTATTGCCCGTCAGGACCAGAAGTACCTGAAGAGCCATGCCGAAACGTTGCAGGCGATCTACACGGAGTTCACGGCACTGAAGCAACTGGCGACTGAAGCTGGGATCGATTTGAACCTGGTGAGTGAAGGGGAGCAGGCGGTTAAAGCCTATGAAAACGGTTTCAATGGGGTGCAAAAGCAGATTCTGTTGCAGGGGGATGCCGAAAGCGGCATCCGGGGTGATCTGCGCAAGCTGGCGCACGACCTTGAGGGGGCTATCAAGCAGGCTGACGACGACAAACTGATGGTTGACTATCTGCTGCTGCGCCGCCATGAGAAAGATTACGTGTTGCGCGAAGACAGTAAATACGTGGCCAAAGCGCGCGAGGTGGTCAACAGTTTCACCGGACGGCTGGAGTCCCTGTCCCTGTCGGCGGACCTGAAAAAAACGATGGCCGAAACCGCCCGCAATTACACCGACACATTGGCCAAACTGGCCGACAGCATCGACACCATGAAGCAGCAGTATCCGATCATGGGCCAGGCTGTGCATGATCTCGAGGACGCGATCCTCAAGCTGAGCGATCTGGCCGATCAGCGCGAGCATGAGCAGATCGCTGCCGCGGAAGCCACCAATGCCAGAACCAAACTGATTTTCTATCTTTTAGGGGCCTTTGCCCTGCTGTGCAGTGTCGTGGCGGCCTGGGCGGCGATCCGCAGCATCACCGGCCCGATGAAGAAGATTGTCTTTGTCATGCAGCAGCTGGGTCTGGGCCGCCTTGGCAATCGCACCGGCATTGATACCCGCGATGAAATCGGCATTCTGGCTCAGGAAATCGATGGCTTTGCCGTGACGCTGGAGAACGATATCGTTGTTCCCCTGCAGCAGCTGGCGTAGGTTGACCTGACTTTTGAAGTGCGACCCCGCGATGGTCAGGATCTGGTCCGTGGCGCGCTGAAAAAGGTCGGCGATGACCTGAATGGTCTGATGGCACAGGTGCTGACAGCCTGTGACCAGATTGCTGTGGGGGCGGGTGAGATCTCCGATTCGAGCCAGGCCCTGTCCCAAGGCGCAACCGAATCCGCCAGTTCCCTCGAAGAGATTTCAGCCTCCATGAACGAGATGGCCTCACAGACTCAGCTCAATGCCGATCATGCCGATCAGGCCAATCAGCTCTCGGCAACATCAAAGAGCGCAGCCGAGCGTGGTAACGATCAGATGTCACTGATGGTCGCAGCTATGCGCGAAATCAACGAAGCTGGACAAAATATTTCCAAGATCATCAAAGTCATCGACGAAATCGCGTTCCAGACCAACCTGCTGGCCCTCAATGCCGCCGTCGAAGCGGCGCGCGCTGGGCAGCATGGCAAGGGTTTTGCGGTAGTCGCTGAAGAGGTGCGCAATCTGGCGGCGCGTAGCGCCAAGGCTGCCAGCGAGACGGCTGAGCTGATTGAGGGTTCTGTGAGTAAGGCGGCCCGTGGTGCGGAGATCGCCGATATAACGGCTGCCGGCCTGAGTGAAATCGTTGGCGGCATCACCAAGGTGTCGGATCTGATCGGCGAAATTGCCGCCGCCAGCAAGGAGCAGGCCCAGGGGATTTCTCAGGTCAACGTCGGTCTGGGACAAATCGATCAGGTAACGCAGCAGAACACCGCCAGCGCCGAGGAAGGTGCAGCCGCCAGCGAGGAACTGTCGAGTCAGGCCGAGCAGTTGCGTGAGATGCTTTCAAGCTTCAGCCTGCGTGGCCGCCGGCCTGCTGCTGCCATACAAGCGCCGTCCGCTCAGCGCCCGGCTAAGAAAGCTGCCCCGAAGTCTGTCAGCCAGGGCTGGGGTGGCCAGAGCAGGCGGGATGAAATGTCTAAAATTGCTCTGGACGATGAAGAATTCGGCAAGTATTGATAGAGTAAGGCTTCTCCTCCCGCTTCCCACGTAAATGCGGGAGGAGCAGTGGTTAATATGAGTCGGGCTGGTAGTGACCGTGACAAGGCTGGCTGGGGACAGGAGATAGACAAATGGAGAATCGTCGCTCTGTGAAAAAAAACCTGATGATCATGCTGGCGTTGGGACTGGCTTCAGCCGTGCTGGCCAAGATTCAGTTTGTCCTGCCTGGCCTCGATGGCGCGGTCTGTGACCCGCGTGAAATTGCCGCCCTGATTTCGGTTTTTTTCCTTCCTTCGCTTGGTTACGTGGTTGGCGTTGCCGTTCTCGCCGCCCTTGGTGGCCCCTACGATTATATTCCGGTTACCGTCGGTATGCATCTGCTGGCGATCCCGGCTGCCTGGATGACGTACCGGCTGATCTGCCGCCGGGTCAAAACTATTGCGGGGATCACCCTGTGCTGGGCCCTTTTTGTTCCACTACTGTATGTCATCATCTTCGGGCCGGCTTACGCTGTGCTTCAATCTGTGTTCGAAGGGACTTCCCATGCCGGGCTGGTTGATACCTATCGGCTGTTTGTCTCAGGCGTTTATTTCGAGCTGGTGCTGACCACGGTGGTGACCACCCTGTTTCTGTACAGCCACCTCGTTAACGCGGTGGTCCGTCAGAAAAGCAGTGACCTGGAACAGCGAGAGCAACTGCTGGATGCGGTGATGGATAACACCTTTCAGTTCCAGGCCTTGCTGACAACGGAAGGCCGGTTGTTGAAGGTGAACAGTGCTCCGCTGGCGCTGATCGGCGTTAACGAGAGCGATGTGCTGGGCCGCTATTTCTGGGAGACGCCCTGGTGGACCCACGACGCGCAGGAGCAGACCCGGCTCAAAGAGGCGATCGCGAAAGGTGCTGCTGGCGAAAGTGTTCGCTACGAGACAACGCATCGTGATCCGGCAGGTGAAACACATTATGTCGACTTTTCTCTGAAGCCGCTGTGGAATGAGGCGACAACGGTCCAATGCCTGATTGCGGAAGGACATGATATTACCAGCCTCATCGAAAGAGAGCGTTATCTCAGGGACAGTGAGCAGCGTTTTCAGAAGCTGTTTGAGGAAAGTCCCGTGACCATGTCCCTGAATGAGCTCGAAACCAGTACCTTTGTGGCGGTCAACAGGAAATTCTGTGAAGCCAATGGCGTGACTCCAGAGCAGGTGATCGGAAAGACCTCCCGCGAGTTGGGTTTTGTCAGCCAGGAAGAAGCGGACAGGCTGGTAAAGATACTGGAACAGAAAGGTAAAATTGAAAACGAGGAGATTGTCTCGCAATCGCTGGACGGGAAAAAACGCCATGAGCTGCTGTCGACTACCTTCCTGGACTTCAACGACTCAACCTATGCCTTGTCCATGCTGATTGACATTACAGAGCGCAGAAGAAGCCAGGAGGCCTTGCGCCAGTCCGAACAAAAATACCGCCATATTTTTGAACATTCTCCCGTTGGCATTTATCGATCGACTCTGGAAGGACGAATGATAACGGCTAATCCCGTGATGGCGACTCAGTTTGGTTATGATTCGCCGGAACAGATGACGGCGATGGTCACGGATATTGCGCACCAATGCTATGCGGATGCGGCGCAGCGTGAGAATGTGCTGCAGCAATTGACGGACGGACATGACATCTTTTCGGAAGAAATCGATTTTCTGCGCCAAGACGGATCCACGTTCACGGGCAGGCTGTTTCTCTGTGAGGACCGAAGCTCTTCCGATTCCAACCCCATTTTTTACGGATTCGTGCTCGATATGACGAAAGAAAAAGTGGCGCAGCAGGAGTCGCGGGCCAATGAGCAAAAGTTGAGAACCATCACCGAAAGTGTCAACGATCTGATCTGGGAGGTTGATCAGGATTTAAAACATACCTATGTGAACCCCGGGGTCGAACAGTTTCTCGGCTGGACGGAGCCGGAGATGCTCACGCTGTACTCCAAAGACATTATGCCGACGCATTCTTACGAAAAAGTTCTCTGCGCACTGGCGGAAGAACGAAGACATCTGAACCCTCCCGGCGAGCGCTTTCGGACCCTGCAGCTGGAACTGCTGCGAAAAGACGGCAGCACCTTCTGGGGTGAAGTCAGTGGGCGACTGCTGCTGGATAAGGATGGCAGCTTCCGGATCATCGGGGTGACCCGGGATATTACCGAGCGCAAGAAAACCGAACAGGTGATGATTGATGCCGAAAAAATGATGATGGTCAGCGGGCTGGCCGCAGGCATGGCGCATGAAATCAACACGCCGCTGGGGATTGTGTTGCAGAATGCCCAGAACATTGAGCGCCGCCTCTCTCCCCAGCTGGAAAGCAACGTGCAGGCTGCTGCCGAGGTGGGGGTGGATCTGGACCGGGTTCGCGACTATCTGGAGCGGCGCGATATTCTGGCATTTCTCGCCAGTATGCGTCAGGCCGGTGAACGGGCCACCAAGATTGTCAGCAATATGCTGGCCTTCAGTCGCAAAGGGAGCACCGGTCAATTTTCGGCCGACATCAATCACGTCATCGACAAGGCCATCGAAATTGCCCAGAGTGATTACGATCTCAAAAAGAAATACGATATCCGTAATGTGCAGTTTGTCAGAAACTTCACGGATAATCTGCCGGCTGTGACCATTGACGAGACCGAAATCGAACAGGTATTGATCAATCTGTTCAAAAACGCAGCCCAGGCCATGGCTGGGCAGGTTGGTTCGGCTGAGCCGACGATCACCATCACCAGCGAGCTGTCGGGTCCCTACGTGGTCGTCCGAATTCGGGACAACGGACCGGGCATGTCGCCGCAGGTACGGTCACGGATCTTCGAGCCCTTTTTTACCACCAAGGACGTCGGGTCAGGTACCGGGCTAGGCCTTTATGTCTCCTATTCGATCATCACCAGCAAGCACCGAGGCCATCTGAGCGTGGCTTCCGAGCCTGGTCAGGGCGCGATCTTTACCATCGAACTCCCTGCCCAATCAGGAGGTCATTCATGATGTGCGAAAAGAAGGTATCCATTCTGACCGTCGAAGACGAGGTCGATTTTCGCAAGAGTATTGTCGCGTATCTGCAGGACAGTGGCTTCGAGGTTTTTGAAGCCGGAAATGGACAAGACGGGCTTGAAGTGATGAGGCAGCGCGAGCCCGATCTGGTTCTGACCGACCTGAAGATGCCGGAGATGGATGGGGTGACCTTTATCGAACAGGCCCGCAAGATCAACCCCGAGCGGCCGCTGGTGGTCATCTCGGGCGAAGGTCTGGCCACCGAAGCGGTGCGGGCGGTGCGGGCCGGTGCCTGGGATTATATCACCAAGCCGATTACGGACTTCGCGCTGCTGGAAAACTGCCTGCGTTCCGTGTTGGAAAAAGCGGAGCAGATCAAGCGGGAAAAACAGGCCAAGCAGGGTCTGGAGGTGCTGGTTGAAAAGCAGAACCAGCAACTGGTCGAGATGACCCGCTTCGATCCGGTGACGAATCTGCCCCTGCGCTCAGAATTTGTTGAACAGGCCGATCTGGCACTGCGCGATGCTGGAAAAATGGAAGCCTGGTTTGTGGTGATGGGGCTTGACAACATGACCGCGATTGGTGATGCGTTTGGCCACCATGTGGCCACCATCGCCATGAAGGGGTTTGTCAGCCTGATAAAAAAACAGCTGCCAAGCAGTGCCCTGATCGGCAAGCTGTACGATGACCAGATCGCCCTGCTGCTTCATGACGAATCCTGCTTTAAGTCGATCCTTGGCTTTCTGCAGAACCTGACCCAGGAGACGTTTGTTGTTGCCGGGCATGATCTGCCGATCAATGTCAGTATCGGTGTTTCATTGAGCATTTCTGAGGAGGTGTCCGCCAGAAAACTCCTCAGTCGGGCCAGCTTGGCCCAGTACAAAGCCCGTCAAACAGGCAGGAATCAGGTTGTTTTCTACAGTGAAGAGATTGAAACGGAAAGCCTGAAGCGCCTGCTGATGGAAAGCTCTCTACGCCGTGCTCTGGCGAACCGGGAATTCCTGCTGCACTATCAGCCTCAGATCGACACAAAAAATCAAAAAGTCGTCGGTTGTGAGGCGTTGTTACGCTGGCAATCGCCGACGCGGGAAGCGCTGGTGTCTCCCTTTGAATTTATTCCGGTGCTTGAGGACACGGGCTTGATCGAACAGGTAGGGGCCTGGTGCCTGGAGGAGGCCTGCCGCCAGTACATGCAGTGGCAGCAGATGGGGCTGGCGCCGATCCGGCTCTCCGTCAATGTTTCGGCCCAGCAGTTTCATTCCGGGAATTTTTTGGAGATCGTTCGCCGCGCTCTTCACGCAACCGGTATGAAAGCCGAGTGCCTCTGCCTTGAACTGACCGAAAGCATCGTTATGAAAAACATCAATCAGACTCTCGGTATCCTTAACGAGTTGTCTCAGATGAACATCAAGCTCTCGCTCGATGATTTCGGAACTGGCTATTCCTCCCTTCAGTATCTGCACCAGATGAACCTGAGCGAGCTCAAAATCGACAAGTCTTTTGTCGACGGCCTGCCGCATAACCCGACATCGATCTCTATTATCGAAACGATCCTGGGAATGGCCTGCGCCATGAATCTTGAGGTGGTGGCCGAGGGTGTGGAAAACGAAGAGCAACTGGCTTTTATCACGGCCAGTGGATGCCAGGCGGTGCAGGGTTTTTATTACAGCCGCCCTCTGCCGCCAGAACAGTTTTTCTCTTTTTCACAGCAGAATTAAGGTTGGTGCCGCAGGTGTTTTTTCAAGTGGGGCTTTGTCGACCAGGTTAAAGTCTTTGTCGGCAAAGCCCCTGCTGCTATTTTACTCTGAACTTCCTCAGCGTTTTGTCTCTTCGGCAACGGCAGCCTTGCGGGCCGTTTGCAGCCACGACTGCCACATCTGCTGATTCTTGGCAATCCATTCGTTCGCGTGGCGCTCAATGTCACGCGGCGATTTCTCCCCGCCATTCATGCGGGTATTCTGCTCGTTCACATCTTCAAGCGGGAGGTGAAAGGCCTCAAAAAAGGCCTTGGCCGCCGGGTTTTTTTCGACAAACTTCTTGTTGGCGACAATCTGGATATCGCTGACGACAAAACCGAGTTTGATCGGATCGCTTACCGCACCCTCCAGCCCCGACAGGGTCATGCGATCGCGACCGGCCTCCTGTGACGCTTTGGGCTTAATTTCCGGGACGTTGATCCACATGACGTCGCGGCCGGGCTTGAGCTTGAAAATCGTCCAGTTGGGCGCCCAGGTGTAGAAAAAAATCGGCTTTCCCTGTTTGGCCTCGGCGACCACCTCGGCCATGCTGGCGGCATAGGCGGCTTTGATCGGCTTGATGTGGTCGCGCAGGTCATAGACATCGAGATGATGACTGATCACGCCCTCACAGCCCCAACCCGGCGGACAGGCGGTCAGGTCTGCTTTGCCGTCACCATTCTTGTCAAACGCAGCTTTTACCTCGGGCCGCTTGAAGTCATCCAGAGAACGGATGTTGTACTGCTCCACGGCCTTTTTGGAGACCAGGTAGCCTTGCAGCCCGCCGGCCTTCATCACGTAGCCATAACGGTCGGCCTTGTCGTAGAAATTTTCCGGCAGCTGACTGTCGTGGTTGGGGAACCAGCCATTGGTCCAGTAGTCGACATCCCCCAGAGCCACGGACTGATAGAAGATGGGATTCTGTAACTCTTTGACCCGCTTGACCTGATAACCGAGCTCTTCGAGCCCCTTGCGCACCAGCACCTCCTGAAAGTAGCCCGTGTTCCAGGTGGCGCGCGCCGGCCGGACCGTCACGCCCTGGCCGGGTTTTTCATTCAGAGCCAGAGCTGGGGTGAGCAGTATTAAACTGAGCAGGGTCGCCAGACCCATTTGTGCCAGCGTTTTCATGGTTCCTCCTTATCTGCGTTAGCGTTTTTCGCGGATGAGTCCTTGGGTAATGCGATCGAGAATCATCGCCATCAGGACGATGCAGATGCCGCCGATGGCAGCCAGCCCGATATCCAGTGTGTTCAGTCCCTGCATGACCGGGCCACCCAGCCCCCCTGCGCCGATGAGGGCGGCAATGACCACCATGGACAGCGACATCATGATGGTCTGGTTGAGGCCCGCCATGATGGAGGGGAGGGCCAGCGGCAGCTGGACCCGGTAAAGCACCTGCCAGGGCGTGCCGCCGAAGGCCAAAGCTGCCTCAATCAGTTCCGGATGCACCTGACGGATGCCGAGGCTGGTCAGCCGTACGATGGGCGGCAGGGCAAAGACGATGGTGGCGATGATGCCGGAAACCGAGCCGATGCTGAACAGCATGACCACCGGCACCAGATAGACAAAAGCCGGCGTGGTCTGCATGGCATCAAGAAAAGGGCGCAGCACCATCTGGAACCGATCGCTGCGGCCGGAGAGAATGCCGAGGGGGATGCCCAGCAGGGCACAGAAAAAGACCGAACAGATCACCATTGACAGGGTGACCATAGTGTCCTCCCACATGCCGAGGTAGCCGGTCACAAGCAGGCTCAGCAGGGTGAAAACAGCCACCCGCTTGCCGGCGAAGCGCCAGGCTGCGAGTGTCAGCAGGCCGATGATCAGGGAGGGTGGTGCGGCATTGAACAGCCAGACAAAGCCGTTGAGCATCTTTTCGATGGGCAGCTTCGCACTCTGGAACAGGTCGCGGAAGTGGTAGACCAGCCAGTCGATGGCATCCTGAATCCAGCTGTCGAGGGGGATGAGCTGCTCATCAAAGTTGAGAAGCGCCATGGCTTAGCCCTCCTTTTCGTTCTGGGAAACCGAGGCCAGCACCTCCGTTGAGGACTCCTCGTGGGTGCGCTGCAGGGTGCGCAAAAACAGGTTGCGGGAAATCACCCCCCGGTATTTATCGTTATCGTCGATGACCGGCACCGGCCAGGGATGGGCGGTGATGGCGGGCAGAATGTCCTGCATCGAGTCGGTGGCCCGCACAGCGTCGGCATCGGGCAAAAAGGCCTGGGTCAGATCGTCGATTTTCTGATTGAGAGTGTTCTGCAGCGTCTCATCCGACACTACCCCCAAATAGTGGCCGTTTTTGTCCAGCACATAGCCGTAATTGCGGTCATGGTTGATCAGCCGCTGCAGGCCGGCGCGCGGCCCGTCACCCGGATGGCGGATCAGGGTGACCTGGGTTTTGCGGGCCATGTCGCCGGCGCTGATGATCTGGGTGGGATCCACGCCACGGAAGAAGTTCTGCACATAGTCGTTGGCCGGATTCTGCAGAATTTCTTCCGGCGTCCCGACCTGGACCACGCGCCCGTCATGCATGATGGCGATGCGGTCGCCGATGCGGATGGCTTCATCGAGGTCGTGGGAGATGAAGACGATGGTGCGCTGGTCCTGCGCCTGCAGCTTGATCAGTTCATCCTGCATTTCGGCGCGAATCAGCGGATCCAGGGCGGAAAAGGCCTCGTCCATGAGCAGGATTTCAGGGTTCACCGCCAGCGCCCGGGCCAGCCCCACCCGCTGCTGCATGCCTCCGGACAACTCTTTGGGGTAGCTGTCGGCCCAGGTTTCGAGTCCGACCCGTTGCAGGGCGTCCAGCGCCTGTTTTTTCCCCTGCTCCCTGTCGCAGCCGGCCAGTTCCAGACCGAAACAGGCGTTCTGCAGGATGGTCAGATGGGGCATCAGGGCAAAGGATTGGAACACCATGCTGATTTTTTTGCGGCGCAGTTCAATGAGCCCCTTGTCGCTGAGGCCGGTAATCTCCTGTCCGTCGATGGCAATCGTGCCGGCGCTGGGTTCGATCAGGCGGTTGAGCAGCCGCACCATGGTCGACTTGCCGGAGCCGGACAGGCCCATGATGACGAAGATTTCGCCTTCGTTGATGGTGAAGCTGGCGTCGCACACGCCGACGGTCATGCCGGTTTTTTCAAAAACCCTGGACTTGTCCTGACCGCTGGACAACATGGCGAGCGCCTTGTGCGGCTGGGAGCCAAAAATTTTATAGACGCCTTCAACAGTGATTTTTGCTTTTGATTCCATAGATTGATTGGGCACGGGAGCCCGTCGCTTGCGGACGAACTCCCGTGCTGTCCCGATTAGAAATAGTAGCCGAAGTTGACATTCAGCCGTGTGGTGCGCTCGTTGTCCGGAGCCGTCATGTCGCCACCGGAAAAAATCATGTTTTCGCCCGAGATGATGTCAATGTAGGTGTAAACCGGACCGGCCGAGATCATGGTGCCGATCACGTTCTGCCAGATGGTGCCGAAGCGGCTGTCATCCGGCTCGATGACGGTGTTGTCGGAATAGAAGGTCAGGTTGCTGATCGGTCCCCAGCTGACGGGCAGCGAGTAGGACAGGTTGAAAATGCCGAAATCCGCTTCGGCCGGAGCGCCCCAGCTGTAGCTGTAGCCGCCGAGGGTGATGATATCGTCGTCGAAGCCGAGGGGATTTTCCGGGTCGTATTCGTAACGGGCATATTCCAGTTGCAGGTTGAACGGGCCGTAATGGCCGTTGAGATGGATGGCGCCCGCCCAGTGGTCGCCCATGTCGCCGGTGAGGTTGTTATACAGTCCGCCGTATTCCAGAGAACAGCCGAGTTCGGTACTGGCCTTGTCGCCGTGCTCAATCAGGTAGGCCAGACGCAGGTTGCCCTGGTTGGTCTCCTCGTTGCCCGCGGCCTGCGCTCCGGCATAGCCGCCGCTGGCATCGCGGTTGACATCCACCGAGTAGCGGTCAGCATCACCGGCTGAACCCAGTTCACCATTCTTGTAGAAGGCGGCGGTGACGGACACCGGCCCCGGGGTATAGAGCAGCTTGATGCCCATGTCATAATCGTCTTCCAACCCGATATAATAGGCGCCGCTGAACCAGAAGTTGTGCGACGCATAGGGTTGCAGGCCGAAGGGAACCTGGTGGATGCCGATCTGCCCCTGCAGGTCGTCGCTGAAGTTGTAACCGATGTAGCCGTGGTGAAGTGTGTTGAAGTTGTACTCGGGGTAGAAGCGGTACTCGGCGGATAAAATCATATCGGCGATGCTGCCGTCGACATTGAAACGGAAGGTGTCAAAAGCAAAGTCGCCGCCTTTTTCTTTCTGCGCGTCGTCCCAGTCCTTGAGTCCGTAGTTGACGCGCAGGGCTCCACCGATGCGGATGGCTGGTTTGTCCTCCTGAACCACGTCCTCGACGATTTCACGGAGGGTCTGCGGGGTTTGCCGGGTGGCTGCGGGGTCGCTCGTGACCGGGCTGCCGCTGTCTGCGGCGACGCGGGCTTCGAGTTGGGCCAGTCGTATTTTGAGAAACGCAATTTCGTCCAGCACGGCCTGATCAACGGCCAGTGCCGGGCTGACGAGCAGCAGAACCAGTAGCAGGCTGGAATAGACTCTTTTCATGGATATTCTCCTGTGGGCGCGCGCGATGAACAAAATCCCTGCGCGGCGCATTTTGGCGTCAACTCTTTCTGGGCGCATTATTGTTTATCAAATTGTTCGTAGTCGAACGATTCTAATAGAAAGGTATCATCGCTGTCAAGGACAGCCTCGGGAAGTGGGGACTGTGGGAGGATTATGGCTCGCTGGTCAGGGAACCGGTTTCCAGCAGCGGGGATGCTTCGATATGGCGGGCTTCCATCAGGTCAACCAGTTTTTCCAGCGCCAGGGTGATGGAAACCTGTTCGCTTTCCGGCAGGGCCGTCAGGGCCTGGGCCAGGGTGTCCTGAAGCAGGGACGGTGCTTCGGCGATGAGTTGGCGGCCCTCGTCGGTGATCGAAAGCTGGACCTGTCGCCGGTCGGTACGGCTGCGCTGTCGCAGAACCAGCCCCTTTTCTTCCAGCCGGTCGACGATGCCGACAATGGTGCTGGGGCTGAGATAGACGGCCCTGGCCAGATTGCCGCCGGTGAGGGGACCTTTTTCCTGGATGGCCAGCAGGCAGGCCAGTTGGGGCCCGGTGATTTTGTGCTGGCTGGCCAGCTTGTAGGAGTGGATGTCGACAGCACGGATAATCCGGCGCAGAGCCTGGAGAATGCGCAGGTCGTAACTGTCCAGAGGAACTACGGTGTTGCCGGTTTTTTCATCCAGTGCTGTTGCCGTGCTCATCGGCCTGTTCCTTGGTGGCGAAGGAGGAAGGGGGGACGGTCCGCTGCCGCGGCGGACTGAAAATAGCAAGAAATCAGAAAACCATGGCTGAAATTATCTTATTCTGCCAATTGGGTCAATGAATCTGTCGGTTTGGCGTGCTTGTACCAGACGTTCATGCTTTCGAGGCCGCCGGAAATCTGGGTGTTGCGGATCAGGGTGCCAGCGAAGATATAGCCACACTGGGCGAAGGTGATATTCATGCCGAAGGAAGTTGCCCGGGCAATGGTATAAAAGGTTGTGATGCCTTCGCCTGCGGCCTGCTGTTCGAGTCTGTGCAGCAGCTGGTGCGCCAGTCCACGTCCGCGCATGGAGGGCAGGGTGGCAAAATCGGTCATTTCGGCATTTTGATCGCGGCAATCCATTTCGGCCGAGGCCAGGGCGACCAGCTCGTCATCCTGCCAGATGCCGGCATAACGTACCTGTTGCGCCATGGTGGAGGCCAGATAGCCGGAATCGTGGATGGGAAAGGGATAGCTGGCAAAAACCTCCCGATAGAGTCGGGCCATGCGCGGGCAGTCTTTCGGCCCGGCCGGACGGCAGGTCAGGGTCGGATCGCAACAGATATGGCTGCTGGTGTTTTTTTTCTGTTGGGCCACCTGCAGCACCTCGGCGACGCGCGATGCATCCGGATCGACGCGGCGGTGCGGGTCGCCATAGCGGGCCATGAAAAAGGCGTCGTCGCATCCGTTGTAAAAACCGGGGACCTGCGCCTCGACCACATAGCCCTGCTGTTCAAAGGACGGGCGCGCCCAGGCGGGAACCTTGATAAAGATCTTGCCATAGCCATGGTGCGAGGCCAGACTGTCGAGCTGGCTGATGATAGCCGGGAAGTCCTCCCGGGCCAGTTTCATCAGATAAATCCGGTCGCTGCTGGTGCCGTGCTGGATCAGGGAGTGTCCGAAATGTTCGAGCATGTCAGGCGTCATCGCGGCGCTCCATACGTTGCGTGTTGGCCGGGGTCAGGCTGATGGTCCGGTCGCAGTCGCTCAGCAGGCGTTCAATGCCGGTGGCGACGGTTTCGTCTACATCGTCAAGCTGCAGTTGCAGCTCGCAGGTGGCGCAGTTGCGATCGCAGAACTTGGCCTCGTAGTGATCGGGTTCGCGGTAGGTGGTGATGACCCCTTCGTAATTGCGCAATACCACCTTGTTCGTCGACAGCGAAACCAGGTAGTTGGGGGTGAGGGGAATTTTCCCGCCGCCGCCGGGGGCATCGATGACGTAGGTCGGAACGGCAAAGCCGCTGGTATGACCGATCAGGCTTTCCATGATTTCAATCCCTTTTCCGACAGGGGTACGGAAGTGGGCCAGCCCTTCCGACAGGTCGCACTGATAAAGATAATAGGGCCGTACCCGGTTGGCGACCAGTTTGTGCACCAGCGCTTTGATGATGCGCGGGCAGTCATTGACCCCCGCCAGCAGTACGGATTGGTTGCCGAGCGGGATGCCGGCATCGGCCAGCTTACTGAGGGCCTCGCGGGCTGAAGCGGTTATTTCCCGCGGATGGTTGAAGTGGGTGTTGATCCACAGCGGGTGGTGTTTTTTCAGCATGGCGACCAGATCGTCGGTAATGCGGTAAGGCAAAACCACCGGCATGCGGGTGCCCAGGCGGATAACCTGCACATGGTCGATGCGACGCAGCTCGGTTAGAATCCAGTCAAGATAGTCATCACTCAGCATCAGCGGATCGCCACCTGAGAGCAGGACGTCTCGAATCACCGGCGTCTGGCGGATATAGTCCAGGCCGGACTGAATCTGCTGGCGTGACGGAATGGTGTCCTTATCGCCGACTTTGCGCTTACGCGTGCAGTGGCGGCAGTACATGGAGCAGATGTTGCTGATGTGAAACAGCACCCGGTCCGGGTAGCGATGGGTAATGCCGGAAACCGGGCTGTCCTGATCTTCGGCCAGCGGGTCCGTCATGTCGCAGTCGTTGATCTCCAGCTCGCGCGGGTCGGGAAAGGCCTGCCGGAACACGGGGTCGTTCCTGAATTCCTTGTGATCGATCAGCGACAGATAATAGGGTGTGATGGAGAGGGGGAATTTCTGCAGGGTTTGCTGCAGGGCCTGTTTTTCAGCGGCATCCAGCTGGATGCCGAGCAAGTCTTCGACTGCTCCCACCCGTGTGATGGCGTTTTTCAGTTGCCAGCGCCAGTTTTTCCATTGCGAAACGGCAATCGTCTGGTTTTCAATGCGGCTGGCGAGCTGTTGCTGGGCCGTGGAATAAATACTCATGGGGGAGTGAAGCTCCTTTGGTTGCAGGAAGTGACGGGACGCAACAGTGTTGCTCAGGGGCGCGTCCTGCGCGTTGCTGTCTGTTCTGTTCCTGGGAAGTCAGATCGGGCCTGTGGCTGCGGGAATGAGACGTTCATTCGGAGTGGCTTCTGATGTCCGGTGCTCAGAATTGCCGATGTAGAAGCATAACTTTCGTATAAAAATAATTCGTACAAGAATTAATATAGCAGAACCGATCCGGGTCTGTCAAATCGACGTCAGCCACAGGTTGTGATAAGGTCGCGGAAAAATGTTGGCGGAGTGAGAGCCGCTGGCCGATTGCTTTGTCGGTGGTTGATTTCTATGGCGGCGAAGGCCTGAATTCACGGCAGGCCGTCGTGGATTCGCTTAACTGGAGGTTGGTTGTGACAGCGAAACATCAGAGGTTGGCGTACTCATTTTTATGGAACAGTGGCCTGATTGTGGTCGGAACGCTGATTCAGGCCGTTGCCCTGAAAGCGGTGGCGCTGCCGCAACAGTTTGTGCCGGGTGGACTGTTCGGGGTGGCCTCGCTGGTGTACTATCTGACGGAATGGCTTAACCCCGGTCTGCTCTATCTGTTGCTGAACATTCCGATGTTCATCCTTGGCTACCTCTTTATTTCACGGCGCTTTCTCGGCTACAGCGCCCTGGCCATGACGAGCCTGACGGGGTTTTATCAGCTCATTGATGTTGAATTTACCATCAGCAACCAGCTCTATTCAGCTCTGGTCTTCGGTGCTCTGCTGGGGGCCGGTGCCGGCATGGTGCTGCGCTCTCTGGGCTCGAATGGCGGGCTGGATGTGGTAGCCGTGATCCTGAACCAGAAGTTGAACATCGGGGTGGGCAAGGTCTATTTCTTTTTCAACCTGCTGCTGTTTTCAGCCAGTTTTGCCTGTTTCGACAATGACCTGGTGATCGCTTCGATGATTGCCGTGTTCGTCTGTTCCATGACCGTCGATTATTGCCTCTCCCTGTTCAATCAGCGCAAACTGGCTTTTATTGTTTCAGCGCAACCGGATGAGATTGCCGAGCAGGTGATGCAGAATCTGAAAATCGGTGCGACCATGGTTCCGGCCATGGGGGCCTACCGCAAGCAGGAATACAAAATGCTGATGGTGGTGATCAATAATATCCAGCTCAAACGGCTGGAAGAGATCGTCTTTACCGTTGACGAATATGCTCTGTTTATTGTCGAAAACACCTTCAGCGTGCTCGGTTCCACTTTTTCCCGCCGCAAGATGTACTGATGCAAAGAGAGTCTGCCGATGACAGCGCGTTGTAAAAAAAATGCCGGGGTCGAGGGGTGGCTGCATTGTGAAACGTCGGGAGGCGAGACCACCCTGGCGCTTTCCGGGGCCTGGACACTGCCTCATTTCGAGGTTCTGAGCCGATCCGTTCAGAACTTCCATGGCGCTGAGGTGCAGCATGTCGACTTCAGTGCGATGACCGGGCTGGACACGGCTGGCGCAACTCTTGTGGTGAAACTGCTTGGAGCCCGCGATTTCTCTGTGGTCATTTCAACCGCTACCGGCCTGTCGGACGAACGGCGTGCGCTGTTGCTGCGTGTTGGCCAGGCAGTTCTCGACGCGGGTGACGCGCTTTTCCGTTCGCGCGGCAGCTTTGGAGATACGCTGGAGTATATCGGTCGGGTCATGACTGGTCAGCGTGACAACCTGATCGCGCTGCTGAATTTTATGGGTCTGACACTGGTCGCCATGGTCTCCAGCCTTTCGCGTCCGCGCTCATGGCGCATCACCTCGCTGGTTTCGCATATGCAGCAGACCGGGCTGAATGCCGTGCCCATTGTGGCGCTGTTGACTTTCCTGGTCGGAGCCGTCATCGCCTTTCTCGGGGCTACGGTTCTCAGCACCTTTGGTGTCTCGATCTATACCGTCGATCTGGTGGTGTTTGCTTTCCTGCGAGAATTCGGCGTGCTGCTGGCGGCGATCCTGCTCGCAGGCCGCACGGCCAGTGCTTTTACCGCACAGATCGGCTCGATGAAGGTGAATGAGGAAATTGATGCCCTGCGTGTGCAGGGGTTTGATCCGGTTGAGATGCTGGTGGTACCACGCGCGCTGGCGCTGCTTGTCAGTCTTCCGCTTCTGACCTTTGTCGCGATGGTGGCCGGCATTGCGGGCGGGGCCATGGTGGCAGTTTTTTCTCTGGATATTTCGCTGGTGCGATTTCTCGCGATTACCCAGGAGGTCGCGGTCCGCCATTTCTGGGTGGGCCTGGTCAAAGCGCCGGTGTTCGCTTTTGTTATCGCCCTGATCGGCTGCCTCGAGGGTTTCAAGGTCGAGGATACGGCGCGTTCCGTCGGCGAACACACCACCTCCAGTGTGGTACAATCCATCTTTATGGTGATTTTGCTTGATGCTGTCGCGGCGTTATTCTGTATGGAGATGGGCTGGTGATGGCTGATCTGGCAATAAGGGAGCGCGTCATCCAGGTCTGCGGACTGAGTAACCATTTTGGTTCCCATGTCGTCCACGACCAGCTCGACCTTGATGTTTATCGTGGCGAAATTCTCGGTGTCGTCGGGGGCTCTGGGACGGGAAAGTCTGTGTTGCTGCGCTCCCTGGTCGGTTTGCGTCGGCCGACCAGCGGACGTGTGCGGATACTCGGAGAAGATCTCCAGCAACGCTGGGCAGGTAAACGATCCAGTGTCGAACGGCGAACCGGCATCCTGTTTCAGAACGGGGCACTGTTTTCGTCGCTGACGGTGCGTGAGAATGTGGCGCTGCCACTGATCGAGCATGCCGGACTCTCTCGGCTGGAGGCGGAACGCTTGGCCGGGGTCAAGCTGGCGCTGACCGGGCTGAGAAAGGAAGCTGCGGATCAGTATCCTTCGTCCCTGTCGGGGGGGATGGTGAAGCGCGCGGCTCTGGCTCGTGCCCTGGCGCTTGATCCCGATATCCTGTTTCTGGATGAGCCCACGGCGGGTCTTGATCCGATTGCCGCTGCGGCGTTTGATCAACTGCTGCTGACCTTGCGTGATGCGTTTAATCTCAGCGTATTTCTCGTCACGCACGATCTGGATACGCTGTACACCACCTGTGATCGCATTGCTGTGCTGTCGCAGAAAAAAGTGCTGGTCGCTGATACCCTCGCACGTGTTGCGGCGTACGATGATCCATGGATACAGGCGTATTTTCACGGGCCGCGTGGTCGCGCGGCGCAACAGGCGGTAACGGCCTGCGGGAAGAGCAAGGAGTCCTAAATGGAAACACGCGCTCACTATGTGCTGATCGGTCTGTTTACGGTTGTTGTCGCCGCGTCGGCCATGCTGTTTGGTTTGTGGCTGGCTAAAAGCGGTGATGGACAACATGACAGACTGTACGATGTTCTGTTCAATGAGGCCGTTAATGGCTTGTCCGTAGGAAATAAGGTTGAGTACAGCGGTATTGTTGTCGGGGAAGTCAAACAGCTGTCGCTTGACCCGCAGGATCCGCGCAAGGTCTGGGCGCGGATCGAGGTTAACGATACGACCCCGATCCGTGAAAATACCCAGGCGCGCCTCGCGCTGGCCAATATTACCGGTGCTTCGAATATTCAGCTGTCCAATGGCACACCCGACAGCCCGATGCTGCGTGCCCGGGAGGGACGTCAGTTGCCTCTCATTGTTGCCGAGCCGTCACCGTTGTCCAAACTCAAGCTCAACAGCAACGAAATCCTGCTCAGCATGAATGAGCTCATCGCCAATGCCAAGCTGTTACTGTCGCAGGAAAATGTTCACCATGTCAGCCGGATGATTGAACATCTGGAAAGCCTCACGGGTGCCCTTGAGGCACAAAAGGGCGAGGTCGGCCAGGGGTTGCGTGATCTGGCGCTGGCAGCGCGGGAGGGGCGGGAGCTGATGGTCGGTGTTAACCGGTTGGTCGGGGTGCACGGAAAAGAGCTCTTTGCCACGGCAGACCAGACACTGACAAGCCTGAACCAGACGGCCGGCCGGCTGGATCGTCTGGTGAATGACAACGCGGAAAGCTTTACACTCGGCATGCAGGGCGTCAACGAGCTGGGCAGCGCCATCCGCGAGTTTCGTCAGACTCTCGCCACTCTCGGTCGAATCGCCAAGCAGTTGGAGGATAATCCGGCCGAATATCTGCTCGGCGGTGAACGGATCAAGGAGTTTCAGCCATGAATAAAGCAGCTTTTAGCGCCTGGATTCTTCTTGTGGCCTGTTTGGTCGGGTCCTGCACCTTGTTGCCCCAGTCACAGCCGGCGACCATTTATCAGTTACCCGCGGCAACGGACAGTGTCCGCCACGCTGTTGAGCGACGTTGCTCGCTTCGTATCGACAGCGCGCTGGCCAGCGGTGTTCTCACCAGTTCACGGATGATTGTTGCCCACGATAACACCCTGAGCGCCTATCCGGGAATCCGCTGGAATGCACCTATTCCGGTGCTGTGGCGGGACTATTTGCTGGAGGCGTTCCAGCGGGACGGTCGCATCGCGCACCTGAGCAGTGATGATGAAACTCTCGCGGTTGATTACGCCCTGAGCAACACTTTGCAGTCTTTTCAGTGTGAGTGCCAGGGGAAAACCATCCATGTACTCATTCGGCTGGATGCGCGTCTGGTGGATGTCCAGAGTAAACGGATTATTGCTTCTCGCCAGTTCAGTGCCTGGCAACCGCTGGCTGGGGAACAGCCGCCGCAGATTGTTGCGGCCTTTGGTCAGGTCAGTGCGCAGTTGTCTCGTGATCTTATTGACTGGACGGTGCAGAATATCGCGCTGACTCCCCAGGTGGTGTTGCCCGAGCATCATTGACATTTCTGGCTGTCGTCGAACAAAAAAAGCAGAAATTGCAGTGGGGGCCAAACTGGGCCGTTCTGGTTGCGGCGAAAATGGGCTATGAGAGAAGACGCTGAAGATGTAGTATGTGTCTGCGAAAAACAGTTACCGGGCAGTGGCCCCTGGGGGGACTGTTCTTTTAAGTTTACTTTCCGTATCGATGAACGTTGTCGTTGCATACAAACCCGTTGGAGGATGATGTGTCGGTTAATAAAGTTATTTTGGTAGGAAACCTGGGGAAAGATCCTGAGTTGCGCTATACGCCGGCCGGTGTCGCCGTGGCGAATTTTTCGCTGGCAACAACGGAATCGTATAAGGATCGCGACGGCAATCGCCAGACCCGGACCGAGTGGCACAATATTGTGGCCTGGCGGCAGCTGGCGGAAATCTGTGGTAAATATCTGCACAAGGGCAAGCAGGTCTACATCGAAGGCAAGCTGACCACCCGCAAGTGGCAGGACCGCGATGGCAACGACCGCTACACCACGGAAGTTGTGGCCGACCAGATGCAGATGCTCGGCCGCGCCGGTGAGGAAGGCGGCAGCTATGGCGTCGACTCCTACGGCTCTTCCCCGGCGACGTCAGAGCGCGGGAGCTATCCGGGGGGCGGTCAGAGTGCGCCGGCACCGAGCTACCAGGAACCGGCGTTCAATCCGGATGATGAGATTCCGTTCTAGTCGAATGGACTGGTTTTAAGCGATTGAGTAGTTGCCCTTATTTCCCGTCAGGTTTTGTCGTGGTAGTTCCTGTTTAAACGAGGAGGAAAAAATGACCAAAAAAATGATTCTGATCGCAATGCTGTTGGCGTTGGCAACTGGCTGTGAAAAGAAGCAGGAGGTCGCCGAGACACCGACCCCGGCCAAAGAGCAACCGGCCCCTGTGACGCAGCAGGTGGAGACCGCCGTCAAGGAAGTGACGACCCAGGTCAAGCAGGTGGTGGAAAAGGGGGAGCAGGCCGTGACCCAGATGGCGACGGAAATCGTTCAGCAGGTGGCCGCAGTGCCTGATGCGGTAGTCGAGCAGGGCAAGCAGGTGGTGGCCGAGGCCAAGCAGAATCTGGTGCAGGAAGGCCAGAAGGCGCTGGCGGAACTGGCCGCGCCGGTTACCCAGCCCGCAAGTGAACCGGGGGGCTCCGGCAATGCTTTGACCGCGTTGGCCACCGGGGCTGTTGCCACGTTGGCGCAACCGCAGAAAGAGGAAGCGGCAACGGAGGGTGGGACCGCCCAGCAGACCGTGAATGCGCTGGTTTCCGGACTATTGAGCCCGGCGGCAGCGCAGACAGCTTCTCCGGCAATCCTGGTGCTGGAGAACAGCTACGGGGCCGTGACGTTCCCCCATGCGGTGCATGGCAAGGAGCTTGGCTGTACCCCCTGCCATGGCGAGAGCGCTCCTGCGGCGTTTGAGCTGGGCAAGGATAAGGCGCATGCTCTGTGCAAGGGGTGTCACAAGGACAAGAGTCGCGGGCCGACCAATTGCGCGGGCTGTCATAAAAAATAGCCGCCAAGGGGCTGGTGAAGCTGTGAAGCCGCTGTGGGAGCCTGTTCCTGCAGCGGCTTTTTGTTTAACCCGCCGCTGTTCGTGTTGACAGCCACGTGCGCAGCCGCTCCACGGCCTGCTGCAGGGTGTCGAGGGAGGTGGCATAGGAGAAGCGCAGGAAGCCTTCGCAGTTGCTGCCAAAGTCGATGCCGGGAGTGAGCGCGATGTTGGTCCGGGTCAGAATTTCCCGCGCCAGTGCGACGGAGTCGGTGCTGAGGTGGCGGCAGTCGGCCAGCAGGTAGAACGCGCCGCTGGGCAGGCAGGGCAGGGGAAGGCCGAGCTGCTGCAGCGCCTCAATCAGGAACAGCCGCCGTTCGTTATAGGCGGCACGCATGCGCGCGACATCGGGCTGGCAGTGACGCAACGCGGCGATGCCGGCATATTGGACAAAACTGTTGGCGCAGATGACGAAGTTCTGATGCAGGTTACGCAAGGTGCGCACGGTAGCCGGCGGCACGATCAGGTAACCCAGACGCCAGCCGGTCATGGCGTAGGTTTTTGAGAAACCACCCAGCACAAAAGCCTGATCGGTGAATTCGAGAATCGAATGCTCTGGCTCGTCATAGCTCAGGCCGTGGTAGATTTCATCCGCGACGACGGGCAGCCCCAGTGCGGCGATGGCGCGCAGGCTGTCGGCATCGAGCAGGGAGCCGGCCGGATTGGACGGCGAGTTGATCAGCACGGCCCGGGTGCGGGACGTGCGGGCGCGGGCAATGTCTTCGGCGCATAGCTGAAAGCCGTTTTCGCTGTGGGTGGCGACTTCCACCGCTTTGCCGCCATTGAAGCGAACGGTGTTGGCGTAGCAGGCATAGGAGGGATTGCCGAGAATCACCTCGTCGCCTTCATTGAGCAGGGCGGCAAACAGCAACAGCAGCAGCGGACTGGTGCCGGAGGAGACGATAACCTGGTCCGGGTCGATGCGCACGCCGTAGCTCTGCTGGTAGTGGCGGCAGATTTCGCTGCGCAGTTCCGGCAGGCCAAGGGAGTGGGTATAGGTGGTATGGCCGGAGCGGATGGCCTCGATGGCGGCGCGGGTGATGGGTTCCGGGGTCGGAAAGTCGGGTTCGCCCAGACACAGATAGAGCACATCGTGGCCTTCAGCCTGACGGGCTTTGGCCAGCTCCATGATCTCCATGGCCAGAAAAGGTGTGACCGCCTGGGCCCGCTGGGACAGGTAAAGATCCATGAAGCCTCCTTGGCTGTGCTAACATGCGGTTGTGGCAGCGGTGGGCGGGCCTGGTGATCGGCCCTTTTCGGGACCGGAGAAAATAACGTGCGGGGTTGTCCCCGACCCTCTTAATAGTAACATAGGAAGACAGCATGCCTAGATCAGGGGGAATCCTATGACGCAAATCGAGATTGTACAGGGCGATATCACCCGGCTCGACGTGGAGGCCATTGTCAACGCGGCCAATACCAGCCTGCTCGGCGGTGGTGGGGTGGATGGGGCCATCCACCGCGCTGCCGGTCCGCAGCTGCTGGAGGCGTGTCGTCGGCTCAACGGCTGTGCCACCGGGGATGTCAAGGTGACGCCGGGCTTTGCCCTGCCGGTGCGTTATGTGTTGCATGCTGTTGGTCCGCGCTGGCGCGGCGGGCAGTCCGGCGAGGCCGAACTGCTGGCCTCCTGTTACCGCAAGAGCCTGCATCTGGCCGAAGAGCTGGGCGTGAAAAGTCTCGCCTTTCCCGCCATCAGTTGCGGTATTTACGGCTATCCTCTCGAAGAGGGGTGTTGCATTGCCCTCCGCGAAATCCGTGCAGCCATTGGGGCCACCACTTCGCTGGAGCGGGTGGTGCTGGTGGGCTTCGACGCCGAGACCTGCGCGGTCATGCGCCAGTGTCTGGCCCTCTGTTAATTGGGTTACAAGAAAGGATTTTTTTATGCGCCGAACCAAAATTGTCTGTACCATCGGGCCCGCTTCGTCCTCCGATGCGGTGCTGGAACGTCTGATTCGCAGTGGCATGAACGTGGCGCGGCTGAACTTTTCCCATGGCGACCATGCGTCGCATGCGGTTTTGATCCGCAAGATCCGTGAGATTGCGGCCAAACTGAACGAGCCGGTGGCGATTCTGCAGGATCTGTGCGGTCCCAAGATCCGCCTCGGTCTGCTGCCGGAGGAGGGCGTGGTGCTGCGCGACGGTGACCAGGTGGCCCTCTGTGCCTCGGATCAGGGGGTGGAGGACGCCTTGCCCGTGGACTGCCCCGGTTTTTACGACGACGTGGCCGTGGGCGATGTCATCATGCTGGCCGACGGCCTGATGGAACTGCGGGTCGAGGCTCTGGAGGCGCCGCGTGTGTTGTGCCGGGTGGTGCGCGGTGGCACCGCCTACCGACGCAAGGGCGTCAATCTGCCGCACAGCGATCTGAAGATTCCGGCCTTTACCGAAAAGGATCGCGAGGATCTGCGTTTCGGGCTGGAGCAGGGGGTCGACATTGTGGCCCTGTCGTTCGTCCGGCGCGGGGAAGATCTGGACGAGGTGCGCTCCATCCTGGCCGCCGCCCCTGAACCGGTGAAGCTGATTGCCAAGATCGAGAAGCCCCAGGCGGTGGAACATTTCGAGGGCATTCTGCAACGGGTGGACGGTGTCATGATCGCCCGCGGCGATCTGGGGGTCGAGGTGCCGCTCGAAACCGTGCCGGTGCTGCAGAAGCAGTTGCTGGCGCGCGCGCGGCGGCGGGGCCGGCTGACCATTACCGCGACTCAGATGCTGTCGAGCATGGTGGCCAGCCCGCGCCCGACCCGTGCCGAAGCGACGGATGTGGCTAATGCCATCTATGATGGCACCGATGCCCTGATGCTGTCGGATGAAACGGCGTCGGGTGCGTTTCCGGTTGAGGCCGCCCAGACCCTTGACCGCATTGCCCGGGCCACGGAACCCTATGTGCCGGCCACCCTGGCCATGGAGATGCCGGAGCTTGATGTCGATGTCTCGGTGGCGCGGGCCATCGGCCGCGCCAGCGGCTGGGTGGCGAATGATCTGAAGGCGGCGGCCATTTTGGCCTATACCGGTTCCGGGTTTACTGCGCTGTGCGTGGCCGGTTTCCGTCCCTTGTGCCCGGTGGTGGCCCTAAGCCCGAGTGCGCGGACCTGCCGCCAGCTCAATCTGGTGTGGGGGGTGCGACCGGTTCAGGTGGAAACCCTGACCACTGCCGATGCGCTGTTTGTCACGGCCCGGCGCTGGAGTCTGGCCAGCGGGCTGGCAAAAAACAACGACCGCATCGTGGTGACGGCTGGCACGCCGCTGTGGCGGCCGGGATCGACCAATCTGGTGAAGGTGATTGAACTCGGCAAGGGGATGGCCGTGCGTCGCCATGACGAGGAGGAACAGCAAGAAGGATGAAAAACCGGCGGTACCGGGAGCTGATGGCCCGGTACCGCCGTGAGAGAGGCTACTTCAGGGAGCGGAAAGCCGCGGAGGCGGCCTCGATGGTGCGGTCCAGGTCATCGCGGCTGTGGGCGATGCTCATGAAGCCCGCTTCGAATTGGGACGGTGCCAGATTGATGCCGCCCTCAAGCATGGCACGGAAGAAACGCGAGAAGGCCTCGGTGTCGCTTTTGGCCGCTTCGCTGAAATTGGTGACCGGCCCGGCGCAGAAGTAGGTGCAGAACATGCCGCCGACGCGTTGCAGGCAGGTGGCAAAAGGCGCCTCGGTTGCGGCCTGTTTCAGTCCCGCTTCCAGGTAGGCGCTCTTCTCCTCGATCTGGTCATAGAACCCTTCCTGTTGCAGCAGTTCCAGGGTGGCGATGCCCGCGCTCATGGCCAGCGGGTTGCCGGACAGGGTGCCGGCCTGGTAGATGCCGCCGACGGGGGACAGCTGGTCCATCAGTTCTTTTTTGCCGCCGAAGGCGCCCACCGGCAGACCGCCACCGATGATCTTGCCCAGGCACACCAGGTCGCCACGCACGCCGAAGCGCTGCTGGGCGCCGCCGTAGGCGACGCGGAATCCGGTCATGACCTCGTCGACGATCATCAGCATGCCCTCGGCATCACACAGGGCGCGCAGTCCTTCCAGAAATCCCGCTGCCGGCGGCACGCAGCCCATGTTGCCGGCGATGGGTTCCAGAATGATGCAGGCAATCTCGTTCTTGTTGGCCGCGACCAGATTTTTGACCTCGTCGAGATCGTTGTAGGTGGCGGTCAAGGTGTATTTGGCGAAATCGGCGGGAACGCCCGGTGAGGTGGGAACGCCGAAGGTGGCGGCACCGCTTCCGGCCTTCACCAGCAGTGAATCGGCATGGCCGTGGTAGCAGCCGTCGAATTTGAGAATCTTGTCGCGGCCCGTGCAGCCGCGTGCCAGGCGGATGGCGCTCATGGTGGCTTCCGTGCCGGAGGAGACCATGCGCACCTTTTCAATGTTGGGGTAGGCTTCGCAGACCATTTCCGCCAGCTGGATTTCTTTGGCCGTGGGCGCACCGTAGGAGGCGCCTAGTTGCGCCGCCTGCTGAATGGCCTCGACCACCTTGGGGTGGCAGTGGCCGAGAATCATCGGACCCCAGGAGCCGACATAGTCGATATAGGCCTGGCCGTCGGCATCGTAGATGCGACTGCCGGCGGCTCTCTCGATGAACAGGGGATCGCAGCCCACAGATTTAAAGGCGCGCACCGGGCTGTTGACGCCGCCCGGAATCACGGTTTTGGCTTGCTGAAACAGGGCTTGGGAGCGGTCGTGGATCATGGTGTTCTCCTGTGTTGCGCCTTGGTGTTTGCGCGAAGGGGTGTTAGTATCATCTGCCTGAGGAACTCAGGGAAAAGCCTCCTGCCTGAGCGCGCGTCACAGCACTGTTATCCGGCAGGGAGGTTTGTCTTTTTAATGGTGAGGACGCTAACATAGCCCTTCAAGCGCTGTCAAGCTTCGTGGCCAGAAGGATTGCCCTGTTATCGACAGGTTAGCAAAGGAATATGGGTTGTGATTCTCGGAGTAACCGGCGGGATTGCCTCGGGCAAAAGTACCGTCACCAAACTGCTGGCGCAACAGGGGGCCGAGGTGGTCAGTGCCGACCAGCTGTCGCGCGAGCTGGTCGAACCCGGGTCGGCGGTGCTTGCGCAGCTGGTGGCCTGTTTTGGCGAGGGGATTCTGGACGGGGAGGGGCGCCTGAATCGTGCGGCGCTGGGGGCCCGGGTTTTTGCCGATGCGGTGGCACGTAAGCAGCTGGAAGCGATTATGCACCCGGCCATTGCTGTCCTGTCGCGCCAGCGCCTGCACGAGGCGCAGCAGCGCGCGGCCCTGGTGGTGTATGAGGCCCCCCTGCTGTACGAGGCCCATGCCGAGGATCGGGTGGATCGGGTGCTGACAGTGACAGTGGATCCCGCCGTGCAGCTGGCGCGGCTGCTGGCGCGAGACCGGTGCAGCGAGCAGGAGGCCCGCAACCGGATCGGTGCTCAGATGCCGCAGGAGGAAAAAGCTCGTCGCGCCGATTATGTGCTCGATAACTCGTCAGATCTGATGCGCCTGAAAGACCGGGTCGATGCGTTCTACCGTCAATTGGCGGCTGATATCATCGTCGCTGATCGTTCCTGACGGACGCCAAGGCTTCATGGAAATAAAAAAGGCGCCAACTCCCTTGCGGGAATGGCGCCTCTGCTGCCGCTGTAAAATCGGTCAGGCCCGATAGCCCAGCCGGGTGGAGAGGTTTTCCGAGGCGTCGACCACCAGCGGAATCAATTCGTCCCGCATGCGCTCATCGGTGAAGCGCATGGACGGACCGGAGAGGCTGATGGCGCCAACGATGCGTCGTGTGTAGTCGCGAATCGGAGCGGCGATACAGCGTACCCCCGGATCCAGTTCTTCATAATCCGTGGCATACCCCAGTTCAGCTACCTTTTTCAGTTCCTCCTTAAGGTCTCCACGGCTGGTAATGGTGGTCGGCGTGTAGCCGGGGAGCTCGGTTGGCAGCGAGGCGTCGATCTCCTCATCGGTCATGAACGCCAGATGAACCTTGCCCGCCGCAGTGCAGTAAGCCGGTAGTCGCGAGCCCACGCGCGACACCACGCGAACGGTCAGATCCGTTTCCACCACATCCAGATAGACCACATGGTTCTCTTTGAAGATGGCGACGTACGCGGTTTCGTTGCAGCTTTCCACCAGTTGTTCCAGGGTGATTTTCGCCTGGCGCAGCAGTCCCATCTGCTTGATGAACGTCTGCCCCAGTTCGAGCGATTTAAGGCCGAGACGGTAGTTTTCCGTTGCCTTGTTCTGCTCGATGTAGCCACGGGATTCTAGCGTGGCCAGCAGGCGGAACACGTTGTTTTTATGCAGCTTCAGTCGTTTGCTGAGCTCCGTCACGCCGAGCTCGTCCACGTCATCATGGAACTGCTCAAGCAGATCCAGCGCGTGCGAGACGGCTTGAATAATGTATTCTGATTTGTCCTTTTTTGCAGGCATGATCCGGTCCCCTTGACGGTCAAATATAAAGTTCTTGAGCGCTGCGCCTGAATTTAGTCAATAATTACATATATCTAAAATGCTGCGTTGAAACGCACAGCAGAAAGCTGACAGCATGTTGTAGGCAGACTATAGAATGTTGTTCTAAAAGTGTCAAGATGATATGTGGTGAAAAAAGAACCGTTTTTCCGGTTTTATAAAAAAAGCTGTCATCAGAGGAAGATAGGCTGTTTAACAGAAATATAACAGTTTGAATATTGTATTTCCACAACGAGGTTTCCGACATCAAAAATCGGTCTTCATCACCTCGCGCAAAACACTGGTGGCAAAGCAGCCCGCCGGAAGGATGAACTCCAGCTGCAGCCCGTCCCCCAAGGTGCTGCAGCTGGCCTGCTGCAACGGAAAGCGCAGAGGCCGCCGTTCACCCTGCAGTTGCAGGCCTGAAAGAGCCGTATATTGTTCCGGGGCAACGCCTTCTTTTTCCAGCAGGGCCCGTTCCAGTATCCCGCTTTGGCCCTCGGCCAGCATAACTTTCTTTCCGGGGAGAAAGCCGCTGGGGCTGATCTCGAAGTTGTCCACGCGTTCCTGTTCCTGTTGCGGGTCTTCGACCCGGAAGCAGGCGCCTTTACTGTGAATGTAGGCGATGTCGCCCGACCACAGCACATCGAGACTGGCCAGCCGCATCGCGACCTGACGGTCGAAGACGCTGGACTGGTAGGCATTGAGGTAGAGCAGCAGCCGCTTTTTCGGCAGCCCGAGGACGGCCTGACGAATCGATTTGCCCCGGATCAGGTCCTGGATCAGGCGCCGTTCCTCCGCCATGCGCCGGGGAAGCCGTTCCATGGCTGTCGTCAGATCCCCGGCCACAAAGGCCGCAGCAGCCTGCTGCCAGTGCTCGTGCGTAATCTGCTGCGGATCGCCGATGATCTGATTCAGGGCCTGATCGAAGTTGCCTTGCAGCAGGCAGCGCCCGACATCCTGATTGTTCGCCAGCACACCGTAACGTTGTTGGCCGAAGTAGTTCGGCACCCCGGTCAGATTCAGGACATGCAGAATTTCCGTTGCCCTTACCAGGGCCTCCTCGGCCGTGTTGTGAATGTGGATCCGAAAGCGATTGCCACGCAGATGTCCGGGCCGCAACTTATTGGTGTGGCGCGAGTGCTCAAGGACGCGGGCGTTTTCCAGCGTGAACGACTGGATGGCGCTTTCGGGCACCTCCGGCACGGAGACCCACTGGCGGGTGGTGGCCCGGGCATCCTTGAGTCCGGCGTAGCCGCAGTCGCGGTCGCGTACACCCCGCTGGCGCGCCAGTTCCTGCAGCAGGCTGAAGGTCGTGAGCCCCTGCTTCTCGATCAACAGGTAAAGGTGGCTGCCTTCACCGCTGGGCAGGTAGGCCGGGATCTCTTCAACAAAAAAATCCGCCGGCGTTTCCTTGATCGTGCCGCCTGTCCCAGGCAGCTGTGCCGTCAATCGGGGCAGCATGCACTCAGCTCTGTCGCCATGTTCAGCGTGTGGCGGTTGCGAAATCCCGGTTCAAGGCGGGGTACCTGATCCGCATTGAGCTGGAAATCTGATCGCCGACGGCGGTGAATATAGTGAATGGGTTGGCCCAGTTCAAGAAAACGGCGCATGTATTTCGAGAGGGGATAGCCCGCCAACTCCGTCATCAGTGGAATGCCGAGTGGGTTGAGGTAGCCCTCGATCGGTGCCAGTTGTTCGGCAACCTGCTCGGCGTAGTCCGCGATATCCGTGGCAAAGAAAAGGTTGCCGTCAGGCTCCAGATAGTAGAGCAGCTGGGTTAGAAAGGTGGTGCTGACCAGTCGACGGTCACGGTGGCGTTTTTTCGGCCAGGGGTCCGGGCAGTTGATGTACACCGCGCGCAGACTCTCGGGACGGCCGAAGCAGCTCAGCAGGTAGCGGGCCTCCATGCGCAGCACCCGCACGTTGGACAGCTTGTGGCGTTCGACACGGCGGCAGGTTTTGAGGCAGCCCTTGTTATAGATGTCGATGGCCAGGAAGTTGGTGTCGGGTGCGGCTGATGCCAGCTGGACAATGAAGTCGCCAATGCCGCAGCCGATCTCCAGTGCCAACGGCTGTTGCTGCGGAAACAGTTGCTGCAGATCGTATCCCGGATCAAGCTGCCGGGCGTCAGCAAAGACGGGCGAGGTGATTTCAATGGTGCGCTGGGTCATGGAAAAGATCCGGTTTATACGCTTAATTCAAAAGGCAATGCTCCCCGCGCCGGGGGCTCGGTCGACAAAACCTCGGGACACTAGCATAGCTGTTGCATGATTGCAATTCTCATTGCGTGTGGCCGATCGTGGGGGGGGCGGAAAAGAGTTGAATTTCGGTGGTGGCCCCGCTAACCTGACGTCTTTACTGCGCACGCTTTGCCGGTTGCCGGCTCAACCTGTTGGCACCGGTGTCTTGTCGCACGGCAGCGGGCGCTGCACACGGAATGCCAACCGATGAAATAAGGAGAATATCGCATGCTGATTGTCATGGACCACAGCGCTGCCAGCGAGCAGATCGAAGCGGTCATTGCCGCCGTTGAGGAGATGGGCCTGAGGGCCGAACCGATCCCCGGCAGCCTGCGCACCGCCATTGGCGTGCTGGGAAACCAGGGCTATGTCGAGGATGCGACCATTCGCAACCTGCCAGGGGTGCGCGAGGTACTGCATGTCAGCAAGCCCTACAAGCTGGTGTCGCGCGATTTCCATCCGCAGTCGACGACCGTCGAGGTGGCGGGGGTGCGCGTCGGCGACGACTGTGCTCCGGTGATGATGGCCGGGCCCTGCTCCATTGAGAGTGAAGAGCAGATGCTGGCCAGCGCGCGCATCGTCAAGGCCGCCGGGGCCCAGATCCTGCGTGGCGGAGCGTTCAAGCCGCGCACCGGTCCCCACAGCTTTCAGGGCTTGGGTGTCGAAGGGTTGAAACTGCTGCGCCAGGCGGGTGACGAGGTGGGGATGCCGGTGGTGACCGAGGTGATGCGCATCGGTCAGCTCGATGATGTCTGCCGCTACGCCGATCTGCTGCAGATCGGCGCGCGCAATATGCAGAATTTTGATCTGCTCAAGGAGGTGGGAAAACTGCGCCACCCGGTGCTGCTCAAGCGCGGCATGAGTGCCACCATCGAGGAGTTTCTTGCTGCCGCCGAGTATATCGTCGCCGAGGGTAACGATCAGGTGATCCTGTGCGAACGCGGTATTCGCACCTTTGAAAAGGCCACGCGCAACACCCTCGATCTGTCTGTGGTGCCGCTGGTGCGCCAGCTCAGCCATCTGCCCATCATTGTCGATCCCAGTCATGCCACGGGCAAGCGATCCCTGGTGCCGGTCATGTCCAAGGCTGCTCTGGTGTGCGGAGCCCACGGCCTGATGGTCGAGGTCCACCACGATCCGGCGCGGGCGCTGTGCGATGGTGCCCAGAGCCTCAATGGCCCTCAGTTTGACACCCTGATGGACGAACTGCGCTGTCTGGCCGGTTTCCTGTCGGCCTAGATTCCGGAGGAGGATGTTTTGACGTTTCAGACGCTGATGGCTCAGGTCAACGCTTTTGTCTGGGGGCCGGTGATGCTGGCCTTTCTCGTTGGTACCGGTCTGCTGTTGACGGTGCGACTCGGTGGTATTCAGCTGCGCCATCTTCCCCGCGCCCTGCGGCTGGTGTTCAGCCGTTGTGCCGAGGAGGCGCAGGGGGATATCTCGCCGTTTCAGGCTCTGACCACGGCGCTGGCCGCGACCATTGGCACCGGCAATATCGCCGGTGTGGCCACGGCCATCTATCTTGGCGGGCCCGGTGCCGTGTTCTGGATGTGGGTGTGTGCGCTGTTCGGCATGGCGACCAAGTACGCCGAGGCGGTGCTGGCGGTGCATTATCGCCAGCATCTGCCCGATGGCACCATGCAGGGCGGACCCATGCGCTATCTGGCCCAGGGGCTGAATGCGCCCTGGCTGGGATTGCTGTTCGCTGTGATGGGCAGCCTTGCCGCCTTCGGTATCGGCAGCATGGTGCAGTCCAATTCTGTCGCCGTGGCCCTGCAGGAAACCTTTCAGGTGCCGCCGCTGGTTACCGGCCTGCTTCTGGGCCTGTGCAGCGCGGTGGTCATTATCGGCGGTATTCGCCGCATCGGCCGGGTAACGGAAAAACTGGTGCCGATCATGGCCCTGTTTTATGTCGGCGGTGCGGCCATTATTCTTGTGAAAAATGCTGGCGCCATCCCCGGCGCCCTGGCGTTGATCCTGGAGCATGCGTTCAGCCCGGCCGCGGCCAGCGGCGGATTCGCCGGATCGAGCGTGGCCATGGCCATTCGCTTCGGTGTCGCGCGCGGGGTGTTTTCCAACGAAGCCGGACTGGGCAGTGCGCCCATCGCTCATGCCGCGGCGCGCACCAGCAGCCCGGTCCGCCAGGGGCTGGTCGCCATGACCGGCGTGTTCTTTGATACCCTGATCATCTGCACCATGACGGCGCTGGTTATCCTCACCTCCGGCCTGTGGGACAGCGGCAAGAGCTCCAGTGCCCTGACTGCTCTGGCGTTCGAAGCGGCTCTGCCCGAGGCTGGTGCCATCATCGTCGCTTTGGGGCTGGTGGTGTTTGCCTATTCGACCATGCTCGGTTGGGCCTATTACGGCGAACAGTGTATTGAGTATGTGTTTGGTCTGCGTGCGCGTATGCCCTACCGTTACCTGTTCTGCGCTGTCATTATCTGGGGGGCGCTGCAGAAGATCGGTCTGGTGTGGGATTTTTCTGACACCATGAATGGTGCCATGGCTATTCCCAACCTGATTGGTCTGATCGGCCTGTCGGGGGTGGTGACGCGGCTGACGCGTGAGTTTTTTGCGGCGGAGCGCGCCTGATATCCTGATGGACACCGAATCCTTTTTTATTGCCGAGATCGCGGTGCTGGCGCCTTTGCCGCACTGTTTGTCCTATCTGCTGCCCCCGTCGTGTCTGGATGGCGAGGTGGTTGGCCGCCGTGTCCAGGTGCCGCTGGGGGGGCGTTCCGCCGTCGGTGTGGTGGTGGCCGTGTCTCAGAAGCCCGCGCCAGATTATGCCCTCAAGTCCGTAACCATTTTTCTTGATGACGGCCCGGTGCTGACTCCGCAGCTGCTCGCATTCGTTCGCCGCGCTGCCGCCTATTACTGCCATCCGTTCGGGCTGGCGTTGAAAACCGCACTGCCTTCGGGATTGACACAGCTCAAACCGCCGCCGGTCAAGCAGGTGACTGTGTACCGGACCACAGAAAAAAGCGACAGACCGCGCGGTCATTTGCAGCGGGACCTGCTGGACTGGATCAGCGACCAGGGTTCGGTGAGCCTGGAACAAATCCGCCAGCAGTTTGCTCAGCCCCATGCGGCGTTGAAGCGCCTGGAGGAGCAGCAGTGGCTGGCTTCCTGCGTCGCGACACGCCATCGCGATCTGTTCACCGGTCAGGCCGTTGTCGCTGACTCTGCTCCTTCGCTGTCGGAAGAGCAGGCCGCGGCGGTGCAGGCTGTTGCCGACGCCCTCACCCGCGGTCGATTCTGCCCTTTTCTGCTTCAGGGCGTGACCGGCAGCGGCAAGACCGAGGTCTATCTGCAGTCCATTGCTTGCTGTCTGGAGCAAAACCGTCAGGCGCTGGTGCTGGTGCCGGAAATTGCCCTGACGCCGCAGCTGGTAGCCCGGTTCCGGGCGCGTTTTGAAGGGGCGGGCCGCCACATCGGTGTGCTCCATTCCGGTTTGTCAGACGGCGAACGCCACGATGTCTGGCGCCGGATCAATCGCGATGACATCGATATTGTCATCGGGGCGCGGTCCGCGATTTTTGCGCCGTTGATGCGCCTGGGCATGATCGTGGTCGATGAGGAGCACGATGACAGTTACAAGCAGGGCGAAGGGTTTCGCTATCAGGGGCGTGATCTGGCCCTGCTGCGTGGTCAGATGGAGCAGGTGCCGGTGCTGCTCGGCAGCGCCACACCGTCGCTGACCAGTTTCGTTCGCGCACGCGAGGGGCAGCTGCAACGGCTGTTGCTGACCCGGCGGGTGGCTGAGCGGACCCTGCCCGCGGTGGAGCTGGTGGAGCTGGGCGGTGAAGAGCTGATGCCCGGTGCCCTGTCGCCGACCTTGCACGCGGCCCTGGAGCAGACTCTGCAGCGAGGCGAACAGGCGCTGCTGCTGCTGAACCGGCGGGGCTTCTCCCCCTACCTGCTTTGCCGCGACTGCGGCACCAGCTTCCGCTGCCCCAACTGCGATATCACCCTGACCTGGCACCGCAGCCGGGGATTGCTGCGCTGCCACTACTGCGACTACCAGCAGCCGCCGGACGAGACCTGTTCCAACTGCGGCGGTGCGGCGCTGGAGCCGGAAGGGGTGGGGACGGAACAGCTGCAACAGGCGCTGCAGGAGCTGTTCCCCGCGGCGCGTATTGCCCGCATGGACCGCGACACCACCCAGGCCAAAGGCGCTCAGCAGCAGCTGGTAGAGCGCATGGCCAATTGCGAGGTGGACATTCTGGTCGGCACCCAGATGGTGGCCAAGGGTCATGATTTTTCCGGGGTCACCCTGGTCGGCATCATCGATGCCGATGCCGCGCTCAATTTTCCCGATTTCCGTGCGGCCGAACGCAGCTTTGCCCTGCTGGCCCAGGTGGCGGGACGGGCCGGGCGGGGCGAGCGTCTGGGGCGCGTGCTGGTTCAGACCCGTACCCCGGACAATGCCATTTTGCACTGTGCCGTCAGCCACGATTATCAGGCCTTTGCCGATCAGGAGCTGCCGGTGCGCCAGCTGCTCGACTATCCGCCCTACGGCTATCTGGTCAACCTGGTGCTGTCGGGACTGAATCGCCAGCAGGTGGAAGAGCAGGCACAGTGGCTGGCCGCCGCGCTGACACCGGATACAGCGGTTGAGATCCTGGGGCCGGCTCCCTGCCCGCTGTTTCGTCTGCGCAATCGCTACCGCATGCAGATCCTGCTCAAAGCGCCGTCGCGCCCGCCGTTACGGCAGCTGCTCAACCAGCTGCTGCGGCTTGCTGTCCGGCTGCCCTCCCAGGTTCGTCTTGCCATCGATGTCGATCCTGTCGATATGATGTGACCTGTTTCCTGTTGTAGCGTGCGTCGACAAAGAGCGCTGTGGCATTGACCCTGCCCGGTCGATCCCGTATCCTCAAAAGACAGACTTTTTTTATCCAAGGAGAATCAATGATGCGATTAATGGCCTGGATCGGCTCGGGTTTGGCTCTGCTGTTTTGTCTTGCCGGCTGCCAGAGCGCCTATTTTGCCGCAATGGAGAAGGTGGGAATTCATAAGCGCGATATCCTCATCGATCGGGTGGAAGATGCGCGTGAAAGCCAGCAGGAAGCCAAGGAGGAGTTCCAGTCGGCCCTCGAAGCCTTTGCCGCTTTGACCGGCTTTGACGGCGGAGAGCTGGAGGATCGCTACAATGAGCTCAAAGAGGTTCTTGAGCGCAGCGAGGACAAGGCGGACGAAGTGCATGAGCGCATTAACGCGGTGGAAGATGTGGCCGAGGCGCTGTTTGAGGAATGGGCGGCGGAGCTGGAAGAGTATAACAGCCCCAGTCTGCGGCGGTCCAGCGAGCAGCAGCTGCGTGATACGCGCAACCGCTGCGATGCCCTGGTGCGCAGCATGCGCCGGGCCGAGGAGAAGATTACGCCGGTGCTGACACCGCTGCGTGATCAGGTGCTGTACCTCAAGCACAACCTCAATGCCCGCGCCGTTTCCGCCCTGCGCAATGAGCTGCGCAGTGTCGAGACCGACGTCGCGAGCCTGATCAAGGATCTTGAGCAGGCGGTGGCCGAGGCCGATCGGTTTATCCGTCAGCTGGAGGCCGGCCGTTAAATAAACAAGGTAATCCCCCGGCTATGCCGGGGGACAGTCAAAGTTTGACAGTTCCGGGAAAAAACTGAAAGCCTCCCATCCGT
>JAFGXV010000027.1 GCA_016936455.1 Desulfuromonadaceae bacterium | reverse complement strand
TCGCTCCGACGAGTGGCCCACTTTCCTCCGGAATTGGTGGCCCGGTTTAAATCGGAATCACTGGACCAGTTTCACCGGAATCCGCATCGAGCTGGTTGCGAGGCGGGCATTCAGGGAATTGCTCGCCTCTGTAGCACCATTATCTGAGCGACAATGTCTCCCGGCTCCCGGATAAATTCATCCAACTGCCGTTTTTAGGATAATGGCCGCGTAATTGGAAACGCGATTGAAATGCTCGGTCTTGAACTGTTCGAGATACTGCTGGTGGAGAAAAGAAGTGCTGATGTAGCCGAGAACAAAAAGCCCGGCCATAAAGGCCAGGCACAGGCGCAGGGCTATTTTAGTTCTGAGGCTGTAGGCGAGAAACATGTCGTGGTAACCCTTGTCTCGGGCTGGTGGTGCTCAATTTAGACCGGTATGCGCTGGCTGCTGTTCCTGTCACGCCTGATCTGGTTTGTCACTCTCGCGGTTTTGATCCAGCTGGTTAAGAATCGCCTGGTACTTTTCCGGATCCTCGTCGGGACAGATCACCTCAAGTGTCACGCTGTTATTGCAGCTGGTGGTTTCAGTCGGCGCATCGTCGCGGCCGCAGGTGCATTTCAGGTCCAGTCCTGCCAGCCGGGGGTCCTGACTGCTGCAGCCGCCCGTGATGCCGCGGCGGTTGAACATGATGCCCAGCGACAGTCCGGCAAACGCCAGCAGAAAAATAATCAGAGCCGGAAGAAGAAGTTTCATGACAGACCTCGTGTGCCAAAGCGTTAGCGTTGCTGGGCACTTTAATGGGCCGCTGCGTATTTGTCAAATAAATGGCTGGCGCGGGTGCTGAACCCCTTTTCCTCCTTGATGATCATGTAGACCGCCAGACCCATCTTTTCGGCCCAGGCCATCCCTCGCTCGGGCCCCATGACCATCAGTGTTGTTGCATAGGCGTCCGCCAGCATGCAGGAATCAGACAACACGGAGACCGAAGCCAGCCGGTGCTCAATGGGGTAGCCGGTGCGCGGATCGATGGTGTGAGAATAGCGTTTGCCATCCTGTTCGAAATAATTGCGGTAGTCGCCGGAGGTCGCCATGGCGGCATCGCCCAGATGGAGAATTTTCTGGATGTTGCGGCCATCCGTGATCGGCTCCTCGATGCCGATGGCCCAGGGAGCGGTGGCCGACTTCTGTCCGCGGGTGCGGATTTCACCGCCAATTTCGACCATGTAGTGCTGATATCCGGAGGCTGACAGCAACTCGGCCACCGCATCAACGGCATAGCCCTTGGCAATCGCCGACAGATCGAGATAGAGCTGGTCGTTCCCTTTTGCCACCTGCCTGTGTTCTGTATCGAGCCGTAGTCGAGTATAACCGACCTGGTCGCGCAGGGTACTGATTTTCTGTGGGTCGGGCAAGGCATGCAGATTGATGGTTGGACCGAAGCCCCACAGGTTGACCAGGTTGCCGATGGTGATGTCAAAGGCACCATCGCTGTCCTGGCTGACCTGCTGGGCGGTTAGAATGACCAGCAGGGTTTCATCCGACACGGGCATCCATTGTTCGGCTTTCGCCTGGTTGATCCGGCTGAGCTCCGAGTCTTTCTGGTAGGTCGACATCAGATGATTGATCTGGTCTAATCGCTGCTGAACGCGCTGTTGCAGGGTGTCGACGGTTTCGCTTCGTTGCGGATTCGGTACGACCTTGATGTGATAGCTGGTGCCCATGGTCGAACCGGTCAGAGAAAGCAGTTCGATCGACGGAGACTGGGGCGGCGAAAAAAAGCGTGGGACGGCCAGCAAGGCAACAAACAGCAACAACAAAAGAATCAGTGGGCGTTTCATCAGCGCATTCCGGGATCGAGGGGGGGGGGACGGGAGAGAAAAAAGGCCACGTCGATGACGTGGCCTTGGGCATTTTTAACGGTGGTCGACGTGTTACATGTCTTGCAGGCCGAGGGCATTGCGCGCCCGCACGTGACGCTCCTGCGTTTCCATCTGCAGCAGGTTTTCGAAGATTTCCCGCACCTCCGGGGTGGTGGCGCGATCAGCGACGGCTTTGTACGAGTTGAGCAGGCACTGGTCAATCTTGGAACCGATTTCCAGAATCTGCTCGACGCTGATGTCTTTGCCGAAATCCAGTGCGTTGAGCGGCTGGAAGGTGCAGTCTTCCTTGGAAAACTGGAACCAGGTGTCCATGGCCTTGCGGGTGGTGCCGGTTTCGTACTCGGCCAGCACTTTCTCAAGGTGTTTCTCATGACGCACCAGATAGTCGAGCATCAGCACGACGCGCGGTTTGTCACTCATGTCCGCCAGCTTCTGGTAAAACTCAGCCACCTGCTTGTGGTACTTGCGGGCGTGCTCCAGTAATTCTTTCGCTTGACCGTATGGCATTGTAACCCCCCAATTTTAAATGCAGTGATGACAAGAGGGGGTGTGCCGGAAACAGCTTCCGGCACACCCATATCTTACCCATAAGATTAGCAGGTTATCCGCCAAAGTCATCGAACATGATATTTTCACGCTCAACGCCCTGATCCATCAGCATTTTGGTGACAGCGTTGGCCATCATGGGAGGACCGCACATGTAGTATTCGCAGTCTTCCGGTGCCTCATGGTCCTTGATGTACAGATCGTACATGACCTGATGAATGAAGCCAACCGGACCGGTCCAGTTGTCTTCCGGCATCGGATCGGACAGAGCGCAGTACCATTTGAAGTTGGGGAACTTCTCCTGCAGCGCGTTGAGTTCCTCGACGTAGAACATCTCCTTGGCGCTGCGGGCGCCATAGAAGTAGGTCATCTTGCGCTTGGTGTTCAGGCGCAGCAGCTGGTCAAGGATGTGGGAGCGCATCGGCGCCATGCCGGCACCACCGCCGATGAAGACCATTTCGTTGTCTGTCTCGCGGGCGAAGAACTCGCCGTAAGGGCCGGAAATGGTGACCTTGTCGCCGGGCTTGAGATTGAAGATGAAGGAAGACATCTGTCCCGGAGGGGCATCCGGCGCATTGGGCGGCGGCGGGCAGACGCGGACGTTGAGCATGATGATGCCTTTTTCCAACGGGTAGTTGGCCATGGAGTAGGCACGCATGATCGGCTCTTTGACCACCGACTTGAAGCGCCACAGGTTGAACTTGTCCCAGTCCTCGCGGTATTTTTCTTCGATGTCGAAGTCGGAATAGGACAGCTCATGGGGAGGCGCTTCGATCTGGATGTAACCGCCAGCGCGGAAATCGCAGTTCTCGCCTTCGGGCAGCTGAACAACGAACTCCTTGATGAAGGTCGCACGGCCTTCGTTGGACTTGACGGTGCAGTCCCACTTCTTGATATCGAAGATTTCAGCGGGGATGCCCAGTTTCATGTCCTGCTTGACGTTGACCTGGCAGGCCAGACGCAGACCTTCGCGGGCCTGACGCTTGTTGATGTGGCCGGTTTCGGTGGGCAGGATGTCGCCGCCGCCTTCGTAGACCTTGATGTGACACTGACCGCAGGTGCCGCCGCCACCGCAGGCGGAGGGAATGAAGATGCCTTTGTCAGCAAGTGCGCCGAGCAGCTTGCCGCCGGGCTTGGTGGTAACGGTCAGGTTCGGGTTGTCATTGATGAAAAATTGGATGTCGCCACTGGGGACCAGGCTCTTGCGGGCGGCCAGAATGACCACGACCAGCGCGAGGATGATGCCCGTGAACATCACGGATCCAGCTATTACTAAGTTCATAGTATCAATCCTTTATTCTGTTGACCCGCGCTCTAGAACTGCAGCCCGGAGAACGCCTTGAAGGACATGGCAACCAGACCGACAATGATGAAGGTGATGCCGACGCCGCGCAGACCCTTGGGTACATCGCTGTAAACCAGTTTCTCGCGGATCCCTGCCAGCAGGCAGATGGCCAGGGCAAAACCGACACCAACCCCAACACCGTAGACCGTACTTTCCATGACGTTGTAGTCGCGCTCGACCATGAACAGTGAGGCGGCCAGAATCGCACAGTTGACGGTGATCAGCGGCAGGAAGATACCCAGCGCGTTGTACAGGGCCGGAACGTATTTATCCAGCGCCATCTCCAGGATCTGAACGATGGCGGCGATAACGCCGATGTAGGTGATGAGACCCAGGAAGCTCAGGTCCAGTTCCGGATAGCCGGCCCAGGCGAGAGCGCCTTTTTTCAGCAGCAGGTTATAGAGGATGTTGTTGACCGGAACGGTAACCAGCTCAACAGCAACCACCGCGATACCGAGCATGAAGGCCGTGTCGACCTTCTTCGACAGGGCGATGAAGGTACACATGCCCAGAAAGAAGCTCAGAGCGATATTGTCGATGAATACAGAGTTGAAAAATATCGTGAAATAATGAGCCATGACATCGGTTCCTATTCTTCTTGGAGTTCAGGCTTCTTGGTGCGCAGCGCCCAGATGATGAAGCCGATCAGGAAGAAGGCACTGGGGGCCAGCAGCATCATGCCGTTGGTGACGTACCAGCCGCCATCTGTGGTCGGGCTGAGGATCGTCAGACCGAACAGTTTGCCTGCGCCGAACAGTTCGCGGACAAAGCCGACCACGAGCAGCACCAGGGAGTAACCGAGGCCGTTGCCGACGCCATCCAGGAAGCTTTCGTAGACCGGATTTTTCATGGCGTAGGCTTCGGCGCGACCCATGACGATACAGTTGGTGATGATCAGGCCGACGTAAACGGACAAGGCCTTGCTCATCTCGTAAGCGTAGGCTTTCAGCATCTGGTCAACGATGATAACCAGTGTCGCAATAATCGTCATCTGCACGATGATGCGGATGCTGTTGGGAATGTGGTTACGGATGGCGCTGACAGCCGCGTTGGAGCAGGCTGTAACCAGGGTCACCGCAATGGACATCGTAAAGGCCGTTGACAGTTTGTTGGTCACCGCGAGGGCCGAGCAGATACCGAGGATCTGCAGGGCAATCGGGTTGTTGTTAAACAACGGTTCTAGCAATGCGTCTTTAGCTTTTGCCATAATAAACCTCTCTATTTCTTCAACTTGGCCAGGTACTTGCCAAAGCCGTTGTCGGTGAACCAGTAGGCCACAAGTCCTTTAACCTTGACGCTGGTGACGGTTGCGCCGGCCAGACCATCGACAGTGTTGACCGCATCAGCTGCATTGGGGTCGTACTTGCCGTTCTTAACGACCTTGATGGCAACTTTGCCGCTGTTGTCGAAAATCTGCTTGCCTGGCCACAGTGCTTTCCACTTCGGATTGTCGATTTCACCACCGAGGCCCGGGGTTTCAGCATGCTGGTAGAAGGTCAGACCCTTGACGGTGTTGGCGTCGGGACCCACCGCGATGTAGCCCAGAATCGGACCCCACATACCCGCGCCGCGGATAGGCAGAACGACATCGCCGCCCTTGCTGAGGTAGACAACCGCATATTTGACCTGCTTCAGCAGGCCAGCTTCGTTGCCGGCCGGAGATTCGATGGTCAGGGCCGGATCTTCCAGAGCCTCATTCTCGTTATAGGTGGCCAGATCAACGGCGTCGGTGTACTCGCCAGTCGCGAGATCGACGGCTTTGGCCTCGAAGTCGCTGGTGAACATCGCATTGATGTCGCCGTCAAGATCGTAACCGGCAGCCGCCAGGACGGTTTTGCGGATTTCGAGTTGCTTGTTATAGACTTCCCGATCGATGCGGACCAAAGCTGCCATACAGACCAGTACGGAACAGACAGCGCACAGCAGGAAAGCCACCAGGAATGTTTTTACAATCGAATCATTAGACATGGCGCAGCTTCCTTTTCTTGATATGTGCGTTCACGACGACGCGATCGATCAGCGGAGCACAAACATTCCCGAACAGGATGATCATGGCAACGCTTTCCGGCATCATCGGGTTAAAGACACGAACCACAACCACGAGGATGCCGATCATCAGACCGTAGATCCACTGGCCGGGGGTGGTCAGCGCACAGGATGAATGGTCTGTTGCCAGGAAAACCAGGCCAAAAGCCAGACCGCCCAGAACCAGATGCCAGGCCGGATTCATGGCTGCCGGGTTGAACATGCACAGCAACGAAGACATGCCGACGACGCCGAGCAGGATCGAGGCGATGATGCGCCAGTTGGCAATGCCGCTGATCAGCAGAATAGCGGCGCCGATCAGGCAGGCCAGTGCCGAGGTTTCACCCATGGAACCGGGGATGGTGCCGAGGAACGCTGATTTCCAGGTGATGCCGAAATTGGCCAGGGTTGGAACACCGTCGGCCAGAGCCATGGTCAACGGGGTCGCACCGGTGTAGCCATCAACTGCGGTCCAGACGGCTTCGCCGGTCATGGCACCGGGATAGGCCAGGTACATGAAGGTCCAGGCCACCAGTGCCGGATTGAGGAAGTTCATGCCGATGCCGCCAAAGATCTCGCGGCCGATTACCACGCCAAACGAGGTGGCGATGACTACCTGCCACAGGGGAACGGTGGGCGGCATGATCAGCGCAATCAGCACCGCGGTGATCAGGAAGCCGGCATCAATGCTTTTGTTGCGCATGGAGGCGAAAACCGTCACCCACACCGCCTGGGTCAGCAGGCTGATGATCAGCACCGGCAGGAACAGGCCGGCACCTTTGAGCAGGTTGGCGATTATCGAGGTGTGGTTGCTCAGGCCGGTCAGGGCCTTGCCACCTGCCATCTGAGCCAGAGTCAGGTTGGCCTGGTAGCCGCTGTTCCACATGGCCATCATGACGCAGGGCAGCAGGGCCAGCATGATGATGCTCATCACGCGCTTATGGTTGATGCTGTCACGAACATGGACGGAACCCGAAGTGACCGTTCCCGGCGAGTACAGCGTGGTATCAATGGCCTCATACAGGGCGGCATACTTTTCCCATTTGCCACCTTTGTCAAAGTGAGGTTTCATATCGTCGAGTAATTTCACGGCTCTTATCCCTCTTTCTCAATGGTGGTCAGGGCGTTACGCAGAATGGGCCCGTAGTCGTTCTTGCCCGAACAGACGTAGGTACACAGGGCCAGATCTTCCTCGTCCAGCTCCATGCAGCCCAGGGCCTGAGCCTGATCCGTGTCGCCGGCGCACAGGGCGCGTAGCAGGAAGTTCGGCAGGATGTTCAGCGGCATAACCTTCTCGAAGGAGCCGATGGACAGGATGTTGCCCTTGCGGCCATACATGCTGGTGTTCATGTCGGCCTTGGGGCCGCCGGTGAACGCGGTGAGGAAGGCACGCTTGATCGAGTACTTGTCGGCCCCTGCGGTGAGGGAGGCGAGGAACTCGCGATCGCGTTTTTCCGGCAGAACAGTGACCTGCAGGTGGAAGCGGCCCAGGAAAGCCATGGGACCCGCTGCCGTGGTGCCGCTGAGGACGGAACCGGAGACGATACGCTGATCGCCACCTTTCAGGCTGCCGGCAGTCAGTTCATTCAGGTTGGCACCGAGACGGGTGCGGACCAGACGCGGCTGGGAAACGCCCGGGCCGGCCAGGGAGACAATCCGCTCAACGGACAGTTTGCCCGTGGTGAACAGCTTGCCGCAGGCGATGACATCCTGATAATTGATGGTCCAGACGCTGCAGCTGGCATCGACCGGATCAAGGAAGTGGATGTGGGTTCCGGCCAGGCCAGCCGGATGGGGACCATCAAATTCCTCGTAGGTTGCGCCGTTGACTTTCGGCAGCACAACGTTCGGCTTCTGGCAGACATAGACCTTGCCGTCGGTCAGACGGGTCAGGACTTTCAGGCCGTTGGCAAATGCCTGCTCTTCCTCTTTGATCAGCAGTTCCGCTTTGGCAGCCAGGGGATTGGTATCCATGGCTGTGACAAAGATTGACTTGGGTGTGCTGTCGATGGCGGGGGATTTGCTGTAAGGACGGGTGCGCAGGGCAGTCCACAGACCGGAATCCACCAGATTGGCAACGACCTTGTCGCGCGCCAGACCTTCGAGTTCGCTCTCTTTGTAGGAGGCGAAAACCTCTGCATCATCGCCGCTGAGTTCGATGACGACGGATTGCAGCACGCGGCGCTCGCCGCGGTTGACGGCGACAACCTTGCCACTGCCGGGGGCAGTGAACTTGACGCCTTCAACTTTCTTGTCGGTAAAGATGACCTGGCCCAGTTTGACCTGATCACCCACCTTGACCGCCATGCTCGGCTTCATGCCGGCATAGTCAGGGCCAAGAACGGCTACGGTTTTTACCGCAGGGCCGTCTGTGATTTTCTGTTCGGGACTGCCGGTGATGGGCAGATCCAGACCCTTGTTAATTTTAATCATTTCAATGCACTTTCTCAAAAAGGTTGTCAATCAAATCCATGTTCAACTTTGCAGTGGCAACGATGCTGCAAAAGAGACGTAGTTGATCAGGACACGATTCCTCCAAGCGGGCCCAGCCCGTACCATTGTCACCCATTCCATGTGTCAATCTCCCCTTCTTCAAATAAAGAAAACAGAACCGCACTTTCTCATTCAGAAAGCAAAGGCAGTACAAAATCCCGAAAAAGCCGGGTAAAAAAGTCGGATTTAATTGATTTATATACTGTGTACAGTATACAGAGATAATTAAACCGCAACTGGTACTATTACGATGTTATAGGCTAATGTGTCAATAGTGGTGAGAGAAAAAACGCCGGAAAACCGCTTTGTCTTGCGTGGTTTTGCAGCTGCGGACGCTCTTCTCGGAAGTGGAAGGCAGTGGAGGTGGATACGGCCCTGTTCGGTTCAGGCCTTTTGTTGTAAATGGTCAATGTAGCTGCGAATGGCAAACAGATCCTGCATGTTCAGCGAGAGGAACTGGACGCCAACGCCAGCAGGCATTTCCGGGCGCAAGGGGGCGTCATTTTCATTGATCCAAGTGACGATGGCATCGCCGCAGATCGGTCGTGTTGCGGTAGGGAGGCTGAGACGGACAACGAGGCGGCTGTTCAGGTCGGGCGGGTTTTCCGTTGCGATAAAGACACCGCCTGAGCTGAGGTTGTAGGCGCAGGCGACCCGCAGTTCATCGACGCTCTGGCCGAACTGTACCACCAGGCTGGTCTGAAGGCGGTAGAAAGAACGATGCGCCAATCCAAGGATTCGCCGCGCTGAAGCCAGAAACAGGTGGTTATTGATGGGTTTGAACAGGATGTCGTCCGGCTTGATGCGAAAACAGTACTCCCGCTCTTCCGGGTCTTCACCGTCGACGACAGCGACCACCGGAATATCCTTGATGCGCGAATCCTCCTTGAGCAAACGGCAACAGCTGTTTCCGCCCGCGCTGGCCTGGGGGGCAATGAAGATGATGTCCGGGTGTAGCTCCCGCGCCAGTTTCAACAGGTCCGGACCGTGGGGGGCAACGTGAATGTCGACGCCTTCCCGTGCGGAAAACGCATCGTCGAGTGTTAAAAGCTGCTGCACTTCTCCCGAGATGAGGATGACTTTCTCTTTTTTTCCGGTCATGGGGCCGCCTGGTCGAGGAGGTTGAACGTCACACGGTATCAGCTAACAGTGGACACAATCATACCATGGAAAACGCACAACGCACAGCGTGGATTTATTCCAGAGCCATGCGTTGTGCGTTTTGTTTTCCAGCCCGGGTGGCCTTATGAGCGACAAAAGGTGCGTTGCTGTTGTTTCATCCTGGCGTATCAGAAATGGGCGACCATGGGAATCTGCTGCATATCATCAAGAACGCGACAGCTTTCCATCACGTATTCATCCTTGCGCACCCGTTCTTCCCAGTGTTCCTCGTTGTCGCCATCCATCAGTTTCTCGAGGTCCTTATCTTCTTTTTCGCTGGCTTTCAGCTCCTGCCGGTCCTGCTGGATGTCACTCATCAACAGGCTGCGCTGGGAGTGGTCGATCCGTTCCTTGGCCTTGTTGGCCAGCTCGCCAATGTGAATAAACTCGGCATCATGGGCGATGCGCTGGGCACTTTTCTGCTTCAGTTGTTCCAGTTGGTGGCTGTTGCTGGGCCAGGACTGGTAATCGGTCCCGGAAATGGTATCCCAGGGCAGAGAGTAATCGAGGTGCTTTTCTCCGCTTTCGATGGCTTCAAAGCGGTCCGGCAGCACGATGTCGGGCTCGACGCCACGGTACTGAGTCGAAGCGCCGCTGACACGGTAGAATTTCTGGACGGTCACCTTGAGCGCGCCGAGAGGCGTGTAGGCCTCCATGCTACGTAGCGGCAGGTTGTCATCGAGGTCGACCACGGCCTGAACTGTTCCCTTGCCGTGGGTATGGTGGCTGCCGACGATGACGGCACGCCGGTAGTCCTGCAGGGCCCCGGCGAGAATTTCCGATGCTGAGGCGCTGAACTTGTTGACCAGAACGATGATCGGCCCACGGTAGGCAATGGTGTCGTCCTCATCCTGCATGACACTGATTTTGTCGTTGCTGTCCTTGATCTGGACGACCGGGCCCTCTTCGATAAACAGACCCGTGGTGTCGACCGCATCCATCAGCGAGCCGCCCCCGTTGTTGCGCAGGTCGATGATCAGGCCCTTGATGTCCTGCTTGGACAGTTTTTTCAATTCGGCGCGGGTGTCGCTGGTGACGTTGCGGCCCTTGCGGTCATCCTTGCTGAAGTCGCGGTAAAATGCCGGGATCTTGAGGTAGCCATAGCGCTGGTTTTGCGGTCCGGTGACAAGGGTCGATTTGACAAAGGTCTCTTTGATCTGGACCACATCGCGCACGATGGACAGCACCCGCTGGCTGCCATCGGGTTTCTTGATGTGCAGAAGCACCGTGCTGCCTTTGGGGCCGCGGATCAGTTCGACAGCGTCGCGGATGCGGGTGTCGGTGATGTCGACGGGCTCGTCGTCGCCTTCAGCGACCTTGAGGATGACGTCTTCGCTTTCCAGCCCGCCCTGGCGCTGTGCCGCACCGCCCGGGATCAGATGGACCACCTTGATGAAACCGTCTTCCTCGCGCAGCATGGCCCCGATTCCCTCAAGCGAGCCGCGCATGTGGATGTCGAAATCCTCTTTTTCCTCCGGTGGCAGATAGTTGCTGTGTGGATCGTAAGCACGGGCAATGGCATTGAGGTAGCGCTCAAAGTGATCCTTCTCCTGATCTTTGCTCATTCGGGCGAACAGGTGCGTATAGCGCTTCCCAACCTTCTCCCGCGCCTGCTTTTCGAGCGTCTGGTCATCCGGACGCGGGACCGGATCCTTGTCGCGCGTTGCAGCTTTTTCAGCTTCTTCCTTCAGGTCGAGCAGGGTGTTGGCAACCTGGTATTTGAGAATTTTGCGCCAGCGGTCCCTGAACTCCGCGTCGTTTTTGCAGAAATCCAGTTTTTTGTTGTCGGTCTCCAGGGTTTCGGGCCGGGTCAGGTCAAAAGGCTGGGCCAGCAGTTGTTCAATCGTAGCTTGGACAACCGGAATCCGCTCGCTCATCAGCTGGGCACTGTAGGTGGGCAGATGGATCATGCCGCGACGGATTTCGTTGTCGATGTACGTCTCGTACGCCCCCAGCATTTTGACATCACTGGCGAGTAGAAAGCGTTTCTGGGCATCGAGCTGCTTGATGTAGAGATCGAATGCCGCTTTGGACAGCGCATCGTCGAGGGGCTTGTGCGTGTAATGGTTGCGCATCAGATGCTGACTCACCAGGAAGCCAAGGAGCTTGGCCCGCCGGGTGTCAAGTTCGGTGTTTTCTGGCAGTGGCTGGGCCGACAGGCAGAATGCGTGCAGCAGAATGAAACCGATAACAACCGAGATGAGCAGACGAACAGACCGATGACAAGAGGATGCTTTTTTCATGAGGGCTTTTCAGGCTCCTGCTTCAAGGTGATGGGGTGTGCGTTCAGCAAGCGGGTGCGGGGCGTGCTAGCGCGACGGAAGCGCACATACCGTACCCGGTGGTGCAGAAAAGGATAGCACAAGCGGCGACAGCGAGCGACCTCTTTGCCCGAAGGGGCAAAAAAAGGCCGGCACAAGGGAGGTTGCCGGCCAAAGCTGGAAGGTGCAGCCGTTTGGCGGCTGTTCATGTTGCCAGTATCTGCCGCAGGCCAAATTTCGACTACGTGCAGCCGCGTATTTTTAGAAACCACAATGGCCGGATGTCCACTGTGGTTTTGCGCAGGTCGTGGTCAGGTTTCGCGCTCAACTCAGGATGTCAGACGCTGGCACAGAACCAGCAGCCACACCAGCGTGTTGAGCACCAGTGCGACAAACACCATCGCCGAGCCAATGTCTTTGGCCCGGCCCGAAAGGGGGTGGTGTTCGGAGCCGATACGGTCGACAACGGCCTCGATGGCCGAGTTGGCGAGCTCGGTCAACGGGACAAGAAACAGTGTCGTCAGTAGCAGGGCAACCTCGGTCAGGCTCTCGCCGATCAGGAACGCTACCGGCGTAAGAATCAGCAGCAGCACCATTTCCTGGCGGAAGGCAGCCTCGTGTCGCCAGGCGGCTTTGAGCCCCTGGATGGAATAGCCCGTGGCGTTTATCAGTCGCTGCAGGCCGGTTGCTGAGGGCTTACTCATGGTCGGATTTCTCCTGTTCTCCGGTGTCGGGGTCGGTGGAAAAAAAGGACTGGAGGTGGCGGGCAAGGGTCCGGGCTGGTGCCACTTCGCAATGCGTCGCAGGCAGTGAATTGAGAAAGCGGCGGCCGTAGGGTTTGCTGATGACGCGGCGGTCGAGGATCAGCACCACCCCCCGGTCTTTGCGATGCCGGATCAGGCGGCCGAAGCCCTGTTTCAGGCGGATGACGGCCTGGGGTACGGTGAACTGACTGAAGGGATTTCCGCCCTGCTGTTCGATGGCCTCACAGCGTGCCAGCTGAATCGGCTCGGTGGGGACGCGGAAGGGCAGTCGGGTAATGATAACCAGTTGCAGATCATCGCCCTGAACATCGACGCCCTCCCAGAACGAATCGGTGCCAAACAGGACCTGGTGCTCGCCGCGGGTAAAGTCCTTAAGTAATTGATGGCGCGGGCGCTGCCCCTGGCGCAGGCAGGATAGTCCCTGGGCAAACAGGCTCGGCTCCAGTGCGTTGAAAACCCGCTGCAGCAGGGTGTAGGCAGTGAACAGTACGAAGGCATTGCCACGGGCTGCGAGCAGCGACTGTTCGATGCAGGGCATGGCCTGTTCGGCGAAGCCCGGGTCGGTCGGGTCAGCGAGGTCATCGGGAATGGCGATCAGAGCTTGCCGGCTAAAGTCGAATGGGGAGTCGAGCTGCAACTCTAGCACGCGGTTGGCGGGGCAGTGGCCAAGACCTGTACGCTGGCGAAAGAAGCTGAACTGGTGGTCGACGGTGAGGGTGGCGCTGGTCAGGATCACGGTGTGATAGCGGTCGTACAGGGTTTTGTTCAGCAGTTCCGCCAGTTCGATCGGGGCGCTGTTGAGCCACAGGACAGGTTCTTTGCTGCGACCGGAGGCGCGGCTGATTTCGGTCCAGTTGCAGTGGTTCGGATCGCGGCGCAGGAAGGTTGCCAGATCCCCGGCCAGCAGCAGCAGGCGCTGCGCCATGGCTTGCAGGTCTGTTGTGCTGCCAGTCATCTGCTCGCGGGTGGCGTCGGGAAATGTCTCGCTCAGTTTGATCAGGTCTTCCGCCTGCAGAGCGGCCTGACGGGCCTGTTCGATAAAAGGGGTCAGACGGTTGACGACCTCGTTCCAGGTCAGGGTGCCAGCGAATTCTTCCGTGATGCGCTGGTTCAGTTCCTGATTTCCCTTGGCGTGGGGGACATCATCAAACAGCTCGCGCAGGGTGCTGAAGCAATCATGGGCCTGTTGCCGCAGCTGGCGGCAGCCCGTGGACAGTCGCTCCGTGAGCTGATAGGCCTTTTCGTACGATTCTTTCCAGGTGTCAGGCAGTGCGTGCGCGGTCTGGGCCAGCCATCGCGGCAGAATGCCTCGTTCTGCTTTGCGCGGATGGAGAAGCCGGTTGAGGATGCGCGTGAAACTGAAATGGCTGACGCGGATTGAAAAATAACGGGTGGCGGCATCCTCAAGATGGTGCGCTTCATCGAGTATGATGCGTCGGTATGGCGGCAGGACGGCGGCGGCCGTGTAGTTGGCTGTCTGGGCGCGCACCGCCAGGTCGGAAAGCAGCAGCGCGTGATTGACAACCAGCAGGTCAGCCTGGGAGGCGAAGCGGCGCGCCTTGTGAAAGAAGCACTGACTGTAATGGGGGCAGCGTATGCGTGGGCACTGATCGACTTCGCAGCAGATCTCGTTCCAGATCTCCGCGCTTGGCGCCTGGATCAGTTCATCGCGGCTGCCGTGCCGTGATTGCTCGGCCCAGCTGCGCAGATCGGCAAGTTGCTCCGCCATGCTTGACTGAAACAGGTCAGGTTCGTGCTGGGCCTGCTGCAACCGGCGGTGACACAGGTAATTATTCCGTCCCTTGACCAGGACGGCGCGGAAGGGTTCGCCAAGGCATTTGGACAACAGCGGCAGGTCTTTGCTGACCAGCTGCTCCTGCAGGTTGATCGTGTTGGTCGAGATGACGACGGTTTCCTCGTTGTGGAGAGCCCACAGCACGGCAGGAATGAGGTAGGCGAGGCTTTTGCCGGTGCCGGTGCCGGCTTCGATGAGGGCGAGCTTGTCCTCATTGAAGGCGCTGGCGACGGTCAAGGCCATCCTCAACTGCTGCGGACGGTCTTCGTAGTCACGGAATTGCTGTGCCAGCGCCCCATCGGGGGCAAGCAGCGCGGCAATCGCGTGCGGCTCTAGGGGGCGGCGTGAGGCGGATCTCTGTGCTTCCACGACTTTATAAACAGTATTCACAGAATTGTTCACAATGTGAAAGCCGATGCCAGCCTCGCCGAGGAGTCCAGCAATCTGCAGATCGGCATCAGAGGGCGTCAGGTGTCCTGAGGGGTGGTTGTGGATGACGACGTCACCGGCGCGGCACTGCTGGATCAGAGCCGGAACCGCTCGGCAATGTCCCCGGGCGACAACCTCAACGCGGGTGATATTCAGCGCGGCATCCGTATGGCCGACAAAAAAAACTTCGTTACCGAAGCTGTCCTGGATGGTTTGGCGCATAAAGGTGAGGCTGTCGGGGCTGTAGGTGTCCATGTCGGGCTCAACGGTTGCTCGGGTTGAAGGGAAAGCGGCCTGGAATGTTAACATTGTGCGGCCTGATTCAAGAGCATTTTTTTGCTCTGGGCAGAGAGCGCGAATCGGTATTGACGATCGGCGATGGCTGCCGGTATGATTCCGTTTCTATTTCAGACGGATGAACTCAGGATAGAATCTCGGGATGGCGGACGGGGATGCGCATCGGGGGCTGCTGTCCGCAGGGTCGAAGAAAAGGGTGGGAAAGAACAGATGTATACCGACAAAGTGATGGACCATTTTTCCAACCCGCGCAATGTGGGGCAGATCGAAAATCCGAATGTGGTGGTCAAGGTTGGCGATCCGGGTTGTGGCGATGCCATTCTGATCTTTCTGAAGATCGATAGCGGTGTCATTGTCGACATCAAGTACAAGGTCTATGGCTGTGGCGCCGCCATTGCTACTACCTCCATGGCCAGTACCATGGTCAAGGGCAGGACGCTCGAGGAGGCGCTGGAGATTACGGACGAGAGTGTCGCTGCAGCGCTGGGTGGGCTGCCGGAGACCAAGCAGCATTGCTCGAATCTGGCAGCCACGGCCATTCGAGCAGCGGTGACTCGCTATATGCATCCGCCCGAAGAGAAGGTCGCCGGGCAGGCTGATCCACATTGAAAGTTGCCCTGGCGTGGCGATTGTTTGAAGAAGCTCTGGCGATTCAGGTCAGAGCTTTTTTAATGCCCTCTGCGGTCGGGGTTCTCTTGATGTCCAGCTCTTTTATCCAGCTGTCGTCAGTGCAGCTGTTGCCGCGTAGCAGCAGCGAGATTTGCTCGGTGGTGACCGGGAAGAGCGGACAGCCTTGAAACAGCTGCGCGGCTGTGCGCAACAGTGGAGCGGGAACGTGCAGTTTTCGGGCGGGTTTTTTGCCGAGGCCTGCGGCGAAGACGTCGATCAGTTCATTGTAGCTGTAGTTTTCAGGCCCGCAGCAGCAGTAGGTTTTGCCAAGGCTGGCCGGACGATCAAGGGCGGAAACAAAGGCGCTGGCGATGTCATCGACATGGACCGGGCTCAGCCGGTAGTTCCCGCTGCCGATAACCGGTACCAGCGGTGCCAGGCGAATCTGAGTCGCCAGCATGCGGGTGAACTCTCCACCTTGTCCATAAATCAGTGATGGCCGGAAGATGGTCCAGTCGAGGCCGTTGTGGTGGACCAGTTCTTCGGCCTGTCGCTTTGTGCCCAGATAGCTGGTGGCCTCAGCGGGACCCTCTCCGTTGGCGCTCATGTGAAGATAGCGCCGGATGCCGGCTTTTGTTGCTGCGGCAAGGATGTTGCGGGTCGCTTCGACATGAAGTCGCTGGAAACGGATGCCGCGACGGGGGAACTCACGGATGATGCCGACCAGGTGGATGACCGCCTCGCAGCCCGCCATGGCGTCCTCAAGACTCCGCGGAGACAGGACATCCCCCGGGCAGCGGGTCACGAGGGTATTGGCGTCTTCCTGGTACTGCTTTTCAGGGGCGCGGACCAGGCATCGGATATGATGTCCCTGCGCGGTCAGGTGGTGCAGAATGGTGCTGCCAACAAAGCCGGTTGCCCCGGTCAGAAAGATTGTCATGGATGCGGTCTCCCTTTCTGTGTGTGAAGGAGTGGCGGCGCGGTTGCGTGAAGTGTCGTGGAGGTATATGTATAACGGGTGTTCAAAGTTGTCAATTTTACAGCTTTTTTGAGCCCATTTACGGGGGGTAATCCGGGGGTGCAAATGAGGGCGCTTTTTGTTATAAGTTGCTGTAGTTTAAGGGAGAAATGTTGCAAAGATTGCATACAGTATACTCTATTTTTCCCTTGACAAAGTAGCGTATTTGACCTAAGTTGCACGACGCTAAAAGAGCAAATTGTGTCGTAGTGCCTTTGCTGAGTTAACCCTGTCAAGAGGAGCTGTTTTCATGCTTGAGAGTTATCTGCCGATACTCGTCCTCATAGCCATTGCGCTGCTGTTCGCGCTGGGGTCGGTGACTTTTTCCTTTATTTTTGGACCGAAAAAGTACAGTGCGGTGAAGTTTGCCCCCTATGAGTGCGGCATGCCTCTGTTTGGAACGGCGCGTGAGCGGTTTTCCGTCAAGTTCTATATCGTTGCCATGCTGTTCATCCTGTTTGATATTGAAGCCGTGTTTCTGTATCCCTGGGCGGTTGTTTTCAAGCGTCTCGGCATGTTCGGCTTTATTGAGATGGGCGTCTTTATCGTAATCCTGCTGGTTGGTTACGCATATGTCTGGAAAAAAGGAGCTCTGGAATGGGAGTAAAGCAGCAAGGAGCAGAGCTGGCTCCGGCCACGGAATACTACAAGGTTCTCGGTGATAATATCCTGACGACCTCGCTGGATAAATTGGTCAACTGGTCGCGTTCGCGTTCTATGTGGCCGATGACCTTCGGTCTGGCCTGTTGTGCCATCGAGATGATGGCGGCCGGTGCGGCCCGTTTTGACCTTGACCGCCTCGGTGTTCTGTTTCGCGCCTCGCCACGTCAGGCCGACCTGATCATTATTGCGGGAACTGTTACCCATAAGATGATGCCGGTTATCCGCACGGTCTACGAGCAGATGCCAGAGCCGAAATATGTGATTGCCATGGGCGCCTGTGCCTCGTCGGGCGGTGTGTTCGATACCTACAGTGTTTTGCAGGGGATCGACCAGGAGTTGCCGGTCGATGTCTATGTGCCGGGTTGTCCTCCCCGTCCTGAAGGTCTGCTGTATGGTCTGATCAAGCTGCAGGAAAAGATCATGCGTGAGAAAAATAGCTTTGGCGCTGCCATTGGTGCAGGTCAGGTGATTCGCGACTAGTTGCGTTTTTCGGTGATAGCCGGTTGCAGATAGGGAAAACAAATATGAGCCAAGCTGTTGTTGCTAAACTGAAGGGTGCTTTTCCTGCCACGGTGCAGGAGGTGAAAGAGCATCGCGGAGAGGTGACCGTTACGGTCAAGAGGGAAGATATTGTTCAGGTCTGTGACTTCTTGAAAAAAGAAGCGGGCTACAATTTCCTTTGCGATCTCTGTGGCGTTGACTATCTGGGTCAGCAGCCACGCTTTATGGTCGTATACAACCTGTACAACATTACGACAAAAGAGCGTTTGCGCGTTAAAGTGGCTGTGCCGGAAGAGGATGCCTGTGTGGAAACGGTATCCGGTGTCTGGTCGACGGCGAATTGGCACGAGCGCGAGTGTTGGGATCTGATGGGGATTCGTTTCGCCAACCATCCTGATCTGCGCCGTATCCTGATGCCGGAAAACTGGGAGGGCCATCCCCTGCGCAAGGATTATCCTCTGCAGGGTCCCGGACGTGAGCCGTATCAGGGTCGACTTTCCTAACCATTGCCACAACGGATAAAAACGAGGCTTCTCAATGGCTAAAAAAGATATCATGACAATTAATATGGGCCCGCAGCACCCGTCAACGCACGGTGTTCTGCAGCTCATTCTGGAACTCGACGGCGAAACGGTTGTCAAGGCGACGCCGCATATCGGCTTCTTGCACCGTGGGGTGGAAAAGCTTTCGGAAAATCGCAGCTATCATCGCGCGCTGCCTTTGACGGACCGTCTCGACTATCTGGCACCCATGAGCAACAATCTTGGCTATGTGCTGGCGGTTGAAAAGCTGCTGGGAATTACCGATCTGATTCCCGAGCGCGCCAAGGTTGTGCGCGTCATGATGGCCGAGCTGACCCGTATCAAGAGTCATCTGGTCTGGTTGGCGACTCACGCGCTGGATATCGGTGCCATGACGGTGTTCCTCTACTGCTTCCGTGAGCGCGAGGCGATCATGGATATGTATGAAAAGCTGTCCGGTGCGCGCATGACTTCCAACTATTTTCGCGTTGGCGGCCTGTCGCTGGATCTGCCTGAGGGTTTTGAAAAGGATGTTCGCAGCTTTATCGATGCTATGCCCGGACACATTGAGACCTATGAAGGTCTGTTGACCGGCAATAAAATCTGGCAGAAGCGGACCATCGGCGTGGCCAAAATCGATGCCGACGCGGCAATCGATATCGGTTTGACCGGCCCGGCCTTGCGCGCCAGTGGTGTCGATTGGGACCTGCGCCGCGACAATCCCTATAGTGGCTACGAAGAGTATGAATTCCAGGTTGTGACGCGTCAGAATGGCGACACTTTTGATCGCTACAAGGCGCGTCTGGATGAGATGCGTGAATCCTGCAAGATTATCCGCCAAGCCCTGGACAAGCTTCAGCCGGGACCGATTTTGGCCGATGCGCCAGCTGTCTGTCTGCCACCGAAAGAAAAAGTGGTCAACAGCATTGAAGGCCTGATCCACCAGTTCAAGATTATTACTGAAGGCTTCAAGCCGGAGCCCGGTGAAATCTATCAGGGTGTCGAGGCGCCGAAAGGTGAGCTGGGCTACTATCTGGTTTCTGACGGCAGTGCCAACCCCTATCGTATGAAAATCCGTCCCCCGTCATTTGTTAATCTGCAGGCCCTGCCCCAGATGGTCGAAGGCGCGTTGCTGGCGGACGTGATTGCGGCGATCGGTACATTGGATATCGTATTGGGTGAAATTGACCGCTAGAGTGGATGACTGCCTGCACGCGGGGCAGATAAACAGAACAAGGAAAGAGGAAAATCATGCCTGAAATGCTTAGCCTCTCAAATGACCCCATCCTGTTTGTCACAGTGATGCTGGCCAAGATTCTGGCCGTTTTTATCGTGGTCATACTGATTGTCGCCTATGCGACCTATGCCGAGCGCAAGATTATCGGTCGGATGCAGACACGTCTTGGTCCGACCATGACCGGTCCGCTGGGGCTGTTGCAACCGATTGCTGACGGTCTGAAGCTGTTTTTCAAGGAAGACATCATTCCGGCCCAGGCCAGCAAGTTTGCCTTTGTGCTGGCGCCGATGATGATTCTGGTGCCGGCTTTCATTACGATCGCGGTTGTCCCGTTCGGTGGCAACGTGGTTGTGGGGGGCTATACGGTTCCGCTGCAGATCGCCGACCTGAATGTGGGCATTTTGTACATTCTGGCCATGGCGGGTCTGGGTGTTTACGGCATTGTGCTCGCTGGATGGGCTTCCAATAATAAGTACTCGCTGCTCGGTGGTGTCCGCTCGGCAGCGCAGATGATTTCCTATGAACTGGCAGCGGGTCTGTCGATCATCTCCGTGTTCATGCTGTCGGAGACGTTGAGCCTGCGGGGTATCGTCGAAGCTCAGGCTGGCGGGATCACCGACTGGTACATTTTTTCTCAGCCTCTGGCCTTCTGTCTGTTTGTCATTACTTCACTGGCTGAAGTCAACCGGACCCCGTTTGACCTGCCTGAAGCGGAAACAGAACTGGTTTCCGGGTTCTGTACCGAGTACTCGTCCATGAAATACGCCCTGTTTTTCATGGCGGAGTACGCCAACATGGTGGTGATTTCCGCTGTAACGGCAACGCTGTTCCTGGGCGGTCCGGCTGGACCCTTTCCGGGCGCGATCAATCTGTTGCTGAAGATTTTCTTCTTCATGTTCGTCTTTATCTGGATTCGTGCCACGTTCCCGCGTGTCAAGTACAACCAGTTGATGTACATGGGCTGGAAGATTTTCCTGCCGCTGGCGCTGCTCAATATTGTCATTACCGGCGCTGTTGTCGTTTTTTAGCCTCATCCTCACAGTTTAAAGGAACAACCCATGATTAAAGAGTTTATTCAGGGCTTGAGCATCACGGCAAAGCATCTGCTGCCGGGCAATTCCACGACTGTGGAGTATCCAAAAGTCAAACTGGAAGCTTCAGAGCGGTTCCGTGGTCTGCATCGCCTTGTCCCCGCGCATAACCGGGAGAAGTGTGTTGCCTGCTATCTCTGCCCCACGGTCTGTCCGGCCAAGTGCATCACGGTCGAGGCCGGTGAAGACGAGAATGGTGTCAAGTATCCGACGGTGTACCAGATCGACATGCTGCGCTGCATTTTCTGCGGTTATTGTGTCGAAGCCTGTCCGGTGGAAGCCATCGAGATGACGGGTGAGTACGAACTGGCGAATTACAAGCGTGAAGACTTCTGCTTCACCAAGGAGCGTTTGCTCAAATAAATCGGTAGAGGAGCCACACTCATGGAAATACTGCAGCAGTTGTTCTTTTATCTTGTAGCGCTGGTCTCGGTGATCTCCGGTTTTCTGGTGATCCGGTGTAAAAACCCGATCAACAGCGCGATTTCTCTGGTGATGACCTTCTTCTGTCTGGCCATGTTTTACGTCATGCTTCATGCACCGTTCATGGCTGCGATTCAGCTGATGGTCTATGCCGGCGCCATCATGGTTCTGATCATCTTCGTCATCATGCTTCTGAACCTCGGATCTGAAGTGGTTGGGCGCTATCGCCATGCCGTGACGGGAGCTTTTATCGCCAGCGGTCTGATGTTTTTCCAGATCCTGATCCTGATCAAAAAGGGAGATGTCAGCACGGTTCCCGGAGCCATCAATGCTGAGGTGGTCGAGACGGTCGGTCACACCGAACTGATCGGCAAGGCCCTGTTTACCGATTTTCTGCTGCCCTTTGAGATTGCTTCGATTCTGCTGCTGGTGGCGATTGTCGGTGCGGTGGTTCTCGCCAAGCGGGACGTATAGGAGAAGAACTCATGATTACCGTTTATCATTACATGGTGTTAAGTGCCATCCTGTTCTCTCTGGGAACCATTGGCGTACTGACCCGCAGGAATGCCATTGTTATTTTCATGTGCGTCGAGCTGATGCTCAATGCTGTGAATCTGACATTCATCGCACTCTCCAGCCATCTCGGCAACATGGATGGACAGGTTTTCGTCTTTTTCATCATGACGGTCGCTGCGGCGGAAGCTGCGGTGGGCCTGGCATTGATGATAGCCTTCTATCGCAACCGAGAGTCCATCGACGTTGAGGAATTCAATCTGTTGAAATGGTAGCGTCTTCAAGGCTATCCACGATTCAGTCCGCCTAGAGGAGAAATAGATGTACGACAAATTATGGCTCATCCCGTTGTTTCCTTTTGTGGGATTCCTGATCAACGGGCTGCTGGGCAGAAAAATCAAAAATGAGAAGATCGTCGGCGGTATTGCTACGCTGGCTATCTTTGCCTCGTTTGTGGTCTCCTGCAAGTACTTCCTGCAGTTGCTGGGTGACGACGTTAAGGTGCATGAAGTCATTGTGGCCAGTTGGATGAACGTCGGTCCGCTGAACGTGGACTGGGGTTTTCTGCTCGATCCGTTGTCGGGCCTGATGATGATGAATGTCAGCGGACTGGCAACGCTGATTACGCTTTATTCCATCGGCTACATGCATGGAGAGGATGGTTATCCCCGTTTCTTCTCCTACATGAACCTGTTCTCCTTCGCCATGCTGATGCTGGTACTGGGCAACAATGCCCTGGTGCTGTTTGTCGGCTGGGAAGGTGTCGGCCTCTGTTCCTATCTCCTCATCGGATACTACTATGAGAAGAAGAGCGCCAGTGACGCTGGTAAGAAGGCTTTTGTTGTCAACCGCGTCGGCGACTTTGGTTTCTTGCTGGGTCTGTTCACCCTGTTCTGGTCTCTGGGCCAGAAGGGTGTCTGGACGATTCGATTTACCGAAATTTCTGCCAATGTTCATCTGCTGGAAAACGGCGGACTGATTGTGACGATTGTGACCCTGTGCTTTTTCCTCGGCGCCACCGGTAAGTCTGCTCAGATTCCGCTCTATACTTGGTTGCCCGATGCGATGGAGGGTCCAACTCCGGTTTCCGCTCTGATCCATGCTGCCACCATGGTTACCGCCGGTGTTTACATGATCGGCCGCATGAACGGTCTGTTCGCCATGGCGCCGGATACCATGATGGTGATTGCTATTGTCGGTGGTGCTACGGCCCTTTTCGCCGCAACCATCGGTTTGGCCCAAAACGATATTAAACGTGTGCTGGCTTACTCGACAGTTTCCCAGTTGGGTTATATGTTCCTGGCGATGGGTGTTGGCGCCTTTACCGCCGGTATTTTCCATCTGCTGACGCATGCCTTCTTCAAGGCCTGTCTGTTCCTTGGTTCCGGTTCTGTTATTCATGGTCTTCACCATGCTTATCATCATGCGCATCTACATGATGATCCACAGGATATGCGCAACATGGGTGGTCTGCGCAAGAAGATGCCGATCACGTTCATTACCTTCTTGGTTTCGACTCTGGCGATTGCCGGTATTCCGTTCTTCTCGGGCTTCTTCTCCAAGGACGAGATCCTGTGGTGGGCCTTTGCCTCAACGCGAGGGCACTGGGGATTGTGGCTGGCCGGCGCACTCGCTGCCGCTCTGACCGCCTTCTACATGTTCCGCCTGGTGTTCATGACCTTCTTTGGCGAGCAGAAAACCGATGCGCGTGCTAAGGATCATATCCCCGAATCACCTTTTGTCATAACCTTGCCGCTGATGATTCTGGCGACGCTGGCGGCTTTTGGGGGCCTTCTTGGTATTCCTCATGTGTTGGGCGCCAATCTGGGACATATCCCGAACTACATTGAGCATTACTTGTCGCCGGTATTTGAGCATACACAGCACCTGCACCACATTCATGCCCATGGCGCTGCATCGACAGAATTCAGCTTTATGGCGATTTCAGTCGGTATCGCGATATTCGGTATTGGCTTGGCATGGGTGATGTACTGTAAGAATCCTGCATTGCCTGGCCGCCTGGTTGGCTCGTTCAAGGGACTTCATCGTGCCATCTTTAATAAATGGTATGTGGATGAACTGTATGATGCACTGGTCGTCAATCCGACCAAGAATCTTGGCACCCAGTTGTGGCAGATTTTTGATGTCCGCATCGTTGACGGGATGGTCAATGGTGTTGCAAAACTGGTAAGAGCGCTCGGCGCGGCTCTGCGTTATCTGCAGACAGGCTATACCCACAGCTATGCCATGAGCATGGTGCTGGGTGTTGTCGCCATCATTGCCCTGTGTATTTACCAATAATGACGGCTGTGACTCGGATCTCATATACAAGGAGCAACTTCTAATGTCTGAACATCTTCTCAGCCTGATGACATTTATCCCGCTGCTGGGGGCACTGGTTGTCCTGGTGTTGCCCAAGGGCAACGGAGGACTGCTACGGTCCGTCACGCTGGTTGTTACGCTGATTACCTTTGTTGTCAGTCTCCCTCTGGCCATGGATCCCGTATTCAAGACTTCGGCGGAAATGCAGTATACCGAATTCGCCAAGTGGATCAGTGTTGGTGACTACTTCCAGATGAACTATAACGTGGGGATCGATGGGATCAGCCTGTGGCTGGTCATGCTCACGACCTTCATCATGCCGATTTCAGTTTTGTCGACCTGGCAGGCGGTGACCAAAAATGTCAAGGGTTACATGGCCATGATGTTGTTGCTTGAAACGGCCATGCTCGGCGCCTTCATCTCCCTGGACCTGTTTCTGTTCTACATCTTCTGGGAACTGATGCTGATTCCGATGTATTTCATGATCGGGATCTGGGGTGGTGCGAACCGGATTTATGCTGCGGTCAAGTTTTTTATCTATACCGCAGTGGGTTCGCTGCTGATGCTGGTGGCGATCATCTACCTCTATTACTACGCTGTTGGCAGTGGCGTGGCCATGAATGGTTTCAGCATTGCAGATTTCTACAATCTCAGTCTGAACCCCGAGCTGCAGAAGTGGATGTTCCTGGCGTTCGCATTCAGCTTTGCCATCAAGGTCCCCATGTTTCCGGTTCATACCTGGTTGCCGGATGCGCACACCGAGGCACCGACGGCTGGTTCCGTTATCCTGGCTGCTGTCATGCTGAAGATGGGTACCTACGGTTATGTCCGCTTTGCCATGCCGCTGTTCCCGGAAGCGCTGCACCATTTCATGCCCTGGCTGGCGTCACTGAGCGTCATCGGGATCATTTACGGTGCGTTGGTCGCCATGATGCAGAAGGATGTCAAGAAGCTGGTTGCCTACTCGTCGGTTTCGCACCTTGGTTTTGTCATGCTCGGTCTGTTTGCATTGAATAATATTGGCGTCAGCGGTGCCATCCTGCAGATGATCAATCACGGGATTTCGACCGGCGCGCTGTTCCTTATCGTCGGTTTTATCTACGAGCGTCGGCATACTCGCATGATCAGCGAGTTTGGTGGACTGTCCAAGCAGATGCCGATTTTTGCCACTATTTTCATGATCGTGACCCTGTCCTCCATCGGTCTTCCGGCGACGAACGGATTTGTCGGCGAGTTTCTGATCCTGATGGGTGCATTTGAAAGTGAATTGCGCTGGTTTGCCGCAGTCGCAACCTCCGGCGTTATTCTGGCCGCTGTGTACATGCTGTGGATGTTCCAGCGCGTCATGTTCGGAAAACTCGACAATCCGAAAAATCAGGTGCTTAAAGATCTTTCCATTCGTGAGCTGTGTGTCATTCTGCCGCTCATGGTCTTTGTGTTCTGGATCGGTGTTTATCCCAATACCTTTCTGGAGAAGATGGCACCCTCGGTTGACCATTTCGTTTATCAGGTGACTGGTAAATCTCCTGTGGTGGTTGAGAGCGTCGTCCCTGCATGTTCATCTGCACATGCCGCTCCGGCTGAGGTTGCGCCGCACCATGGCGATGAGCATGCTCATCATTGATTAAGACGATATTCCTTCAGTTTGAGATATTGCGTTAAACCGCTTCTAAAGGAGCAATTCATGGAAAATCTGGTGCAAACGGCTCTGCAGAATATCAATTTTGCGGCCATTATGCCTTCGCTGGTCCTTGCCAGTTTTGCGATGGTGCTGTTGCTGCTCAACGCATTTATGAAACGTGGTGTGACCGCTCCGGCTGCCGGGATCAGCCTTCTGGCGCTGGTGGCAACGGGCTTTGCCTCGATCAGTAGCTGGAACAATGCCCAGTTCGGCTTTGCCGGACATGTTGCTTTGGATAATTATGCGATCTTTTTCAATATTGTATTTTTGATCGCTGCCGGACTGACAATCCTGATGTCCGATGCCTACCTGAAGCGTGAAGGCTATCCGGTGGGTGAATACTATACACTGATTCTTTTTAGCACCGTTGGTGCCATGCTGATGGCATCGGGCACGGATCTGATGACCATTTTCCTGGGTCTCGAGGTGCTGTCCGTTTCGCTTTATGTTCTGGCAGGTTTCTTCCGTGGGCAACTACGCTCCAACGAAGCTGGTTTGAAGTACTTTCTTCTCGGAGCGTTTTCGACGGGTTTTCTGCTGTACGGTGTGGCCCTGATTTACGGTGTTACCGGGACAACCAATGTCGCTGATATCGGAGCGTTCCTGAGTCTGAATCCCGAGGCGGTATCAAATCCCCTGGCTGTCGTTGGCATGCTGCTGATGGCCACAGGCTTCCTGTTCAAGATCGCGATTGCACCGTTCCACATGTGGACGCCGGACGTTTATGAAGGGGCACCGACACCCATTACTGCTTTTATGAGTGCTGGACCGAAAGCGGCAGCGTTTTCCGCCTTCATGCGTGTCTTTCTGGTTGGGCTGGGTTCGATGCAGGCATCGTGGGTCGGTTTGCTGTGGGTTCTCGCTGTGCTGACCATGGTCGCGGGCAACTTTGTTGCACTGAATCAGACCAATCTGAAACGGATGCTGGCTTATTCTTCAATCGCTCATGCTGGTTATGCGCTGGTTGGCCTTGTCGCCGCCAATGAAATCGGCATTTCGGGTGTCCTCTACTACATGCTCGCCTATGCCTTCATGAACATTGGAGCATTTGCCGTACTGGTTCTGGCAGGCAAGCAGGGTGAGGACAATCTGACTCTGGAAGGCTTTGCCGGTTTCGGTTACAAACGTCCTCTGCTGGGTGTGTTGCTGACGATCTGTCTGTTCTCACTGATGGGGATTCCGCCTTCTGCCGGTTTTACCGGCAAGTTCTATATTTTTGCCGGTGCGCTGAATGCCGGTTATGTCTGGCTGGCTGTTCTTGGGGTACTGAATTCCGCTGTATCCTTGTACTATTACCTGCGGGTCATGGTATATATGTACTTCCGTGAACCGACGGAAGATTTTTCCTGGATTCAGCTGAAAATCGGGGCCACTGTCTGTCTCATTCTTTCTGTTGCGGGCGTTTTGTACATGGGGATCGTTCCCAGTGGCATCATGGCGCTGGCGCGGCAGGCGTTGTTTTAACCGCCTGTTTCAGAGGAATTTTAAAAGCCCCGCACTGCGGGGCTTTTTTTATGCAACTTGATCAGATTCTTCTTCAAGCTCAACGGCAAGGGCAACTCTTGCGTGTGCAGAAACCGGTCTCTCCATTTCTTGAAGCGCCTGCTATCGCCTATCGATTGCTCCACGACCAGGCGAAGACATCTCTTCTGCTGTTCGAAACGCTCAACGGCTGTTCATCCAAACTGCTGTTTAACCTGTTCGCGGATCTCAAACGATGCCGCGAACTGATGCGTGGCTGTGATGGGGTAACCCTGGAACAGCGCATCGCCGCCCTGCCCGATGGCGTCGCAAGTCTGCCTGCGTTTGCCAACTGGCTGGCGGAACAAAAATTGTCCGGTTCCTCGCCAGCTTTATTTGATCCGGAAGGGTACCGCGTGCTGAGTTCGTTGTCTGCCCTGCCTCAGGTCACACACTGGCCCCAGGACTCGTCCCCTTACTTTTCGTTCGCAACCCTCTGGTGCAATGCACCCGGAAGTAGGGTGCCCAATGGCGGTGTCTATCGTCTGTGTCCCATGGACTCAACGAGACTGTCGGTGCACTGGAATGCCGGGAGTCAGGCGCTCCGATGCTATCAGGGCTATCAACTGCGCGGACAACGAATGCCCGTCGCTATTACCTGGGGTGGCGATCCCGTATGGTTATTTGCGTCAGTATTTCCCATCGGACGGTTCGGCTCCACGCTGGCGCTGGCGCGCTTTGTCCGCTCAACCCCTCTGCCTGTGATTCAGTTGCCGAATGGACTGGTTGTTCCTGCGGATAGTTCCTGTGTGATGACGGGCTGGATTGATTCTGTTGCGGTTGCCGATCCGGGGCATTTTGCTAATCACAGCGGCTGTTATGTCCCGTCTGGATCTTGCCCTGTCGTGCAGGTGGAGAAAATCTATTGTCGTGATCCGATGGTGTTGCCCGCGACGGTGGTGGGACCGGCACCGACAGAAAACTCGTGCTTTGGCCGCTATATCTGGTCTGTGCTGGAAATTTTTATCAAACGCGAATTCCCGGCCGTTCTGTCCGTTCACGTGCCACAGGAACTGGTTTTTCATCCTGTCGTGATTATTCAGGTCCGTGCTCCCGCACAATTCGGCGACTGGCAGCAGTTGAAGCGGAACCTGCGCGATCATGCGCTATTGAAAGGATCTCGCTGTCTGTTTTTGATTGATGAAACCATGATGCCACAACGGGCTGAGCTGCTGCTCTGGTCATTGATTAATGCACGGGCACAAGGCGGGGAGTGTGACACCTCTGGTTCCACCATCGTTGATCTGGTTGAGGGCCGTTTTAAAGACCCTCCGCGTGTCGTGCCGGATGCCCGGATGGTTGATTGGATTGAGCAGCATTGGCAGGATTATTTTTCACCATCAGAGGGAGTTGCTAGCGATGAATCAGATTCTTCTTTTTGACGGTGATTTTATCGATCAGGATCGTGTGTGTGTCCGGGGCCGTCGCGCGCAGCACATTCAAAGTGTCCTCGGCAGCGCGCCACAGGATGTCTTACGCGTCGGCCGGTTGCAGGGGGGGCAGGGCCGCGGGATTGTCGAGAGTCTCGATAGCACCGGGGTGACGTTGCGGGTCGAACTGGACATGTCACCGCCACCCCCCAGCCTGACAACCCTGTTGCTGGCCTTGCCGCGACCCAAAGTGCTGAAGCGCCTGCTTGTTCATGTCACCACCCTCGGTATTAAACGAATTATTCTGTTCAATTCCTGGCGGGTTGACAAAAGCTACTGGAAGAGTCCCTTATTAACTCCCGCTGCACTGCGTGAACCACTGCTGCTTGGTCTTGAGCAAGCCCGGGACACCCTGCTGCCCGAAATAGAACTGAAGCGGCTGTTCAAGCCCTTTGTTGAAGATGAACTGGAGGGCTTAGGCAACAACAAGCTCAAACTGCTCGCACACCCCGGAGGCTCCATGGTGTGTCCTTGCGCCCTGGAGCAGGAACACCTCCTGATTATTGGCCCGGAGGGCGGGCTGATTCCCTATGAAGTCGATCTTTTCACGCGGCACGGTTGCACTCAAGTCAGCGCCGGGCGACGTATCCTTCACGTCGAAACAGCCGTTGCTGGTTTGATTGGCCGGCTTTCGGTTTGAATCGTTCAGGGTTCAATGTAGAGATAACGGTGTTATTGATCCAGATTTCGCTCGGCGTTTTAGAGCTAAGTGGTTGAAATGAACCATAAAGAGTATGCATAGAAAGACTTAACATATTAACTATGCGAAAAATTACATAAATGATTTGTATTTTGGTCTCATGGGTTATTTAAAAAATAAAATAGTGTGAAATCATGTTGTTGCCGATTTGGCCAGAGAACAGAGTTATCGCGGTGGACTGTTGTTGCGATTAAGTATCTATCTAACATTAATATAATTTTACGCTTTTTTTAACAAAAACAGCTTGCCAATAGTGAAAACAAACAGTATTTTATTTTTAAAGGGCAAGCTGGTTGTCACGCTTATAGAAATCTGGCCAGCGATGATCGGGCGTGATGGCGATACAGCTTTAAGGGTATGGTAATGATCGTCCAAGGGTAGGATGGTCAACACGCTGGCAGAAGGGTAGGACGATATGACGAAAGTTGTTGAGGATTGCGATTTCAGAAAGTTGATCGAAAAAACACGTAACTATCATTATTTTGTCGAGGCAGAAAAAATCACCGAGGAGACGCTGCGTGAACTGGTTAATTATGCGCGCCTGGCTCCTTCGACCAGCAACCTGAACCAGCAGCCGCTGCGCTATGTCATTTCTGCCGATGCTGAACGCAACGCGCAGATTTTTGATACCTTGTCCTGGCAGGGCTACCTGCGTGGCTGGGGTGGTCCTATCAAAGGTGTCAAGCCGACAGGCTATATTATCATCCTCGGAGACAAGACGGTGTGCAGCAGTTATGTCGCGGATCAGGGCATCGCGGCTCAATCCATTCTGCTCGGCGCGACCCATCTCGGATTAGGGGGCTGTATCGCGGCCAAGGTTCAGCGCCGCAAGCTGCGTGAGATGCTCGATCTGCCGACACGCTATGAGATCCTGCTTGTTGTCGCGATCGGCAAGCCGGGTGAAGAGATCATTATCGAGGCTCAGGAGCCGGGTGAGGATGCCTATGGCTGGCACGATGATTCCGGCAATTACCACCTGCCCAAGCGCAGTCTCGACAGCGTTATTCTGAAGTATTAAATTTAGAGCATAGCAAAATGATAGAAGGGGGACCGGCATCGCTGGTCCCCCTTCTATCATTTGAAAATGTGTCGAACATCTAAAACGCGTTTTGAATAAATTTCCACAACGTCTGCGTTTTAAGATTGTAAACGGCAACGTAGCTGGCCAACAGAAAGGCGACCCATAAAGCCAGGCTTCCTGTCGGCCAGGAACGAGCCAGCACTCCGCGTGGGCCATGGGTCCGAAACAGAAATTGAAAACTGCGGATCAATGACCGGGAGGAAATGGTGACAATCAGTTGAACCTGATTTTTCAGTGTGTGACCTGTCCACAGCCACAGGGTGTACAGAAGCCGGCGGAATACCCAGTCTGTATCCAGCAGCAGAGCGGGTTGTGGTTGAAACCAGCGAAGGCTGACGAAGAATAGCAGGGTTGCAGGCAGCAATACCTGCATCTGCTCAATCAGGTGAGGCAGAACGTAAGGATGATATTGGTTGTGGGCACCAAGCCAGCTGTAAAGCGTTTGCGGAAACCAGCCGACCAGCAGACACAACGCGGCACCTGCGGTGATAGCCAGCCGCGACAGCCCCGCGATATCGGACGCCCGTTCCGGGCTGATATCCTGTTGAGGCGAGGGATTCAATGAAGTTGGCTGAAAAAACGTCAGCCAAGGGAAGCGGATGCCGGCATTGAAAACCACTGCTGCTGAACAGAGCAGCAGCAGAATCCAGACAACAGGCAGATGCTGTTCAGCCGCTCCCTGCAAAATCAGGGATTTTGTGACGAAGCTCGAGGTAAACGGCAGCCCCATGCTGGCCGCGGCACCAATGACAACGCAGGCGGTGGTCCACGGCATCGTCCGCCACAGCGCACCCAGATGGGTTGCCCGGCTGGTGCCTGTTTGGCGCAGGACTTCGCCGGCTCCCATCAGCAGAACCATCTTGTAGAAAATGTGGGCACCGGCGTGGGTCGTCGCGCCGATCAATGCGGCCTGGGTGCCGATGCCGACGGCGGTGACCATGAACCCGACCTGATTGATGATACTGTAGGCCAGGATGCGCCGCACATCCGTTTCGAGCAGGGCATAGACGATGCCGTAAAAAGCCATATACAGACCGACGGGGATCAGAAGCTGTTCGCCGTCAAAAGCGGTGATCAGCACGAAGACGGCAGTTTTGGTGGTAAAGGCAGAGAGAAAGACCATGCCGCTTGCGCTGGCCTGGGGGTAGGCATCAGCGACCCAGAACGACAGGGGCGGCGCGCCGGCGTTGACCAGAATGCCGGCAAGGACCAGCCAGTAGGGCCAGCCCTGAACGGACAGGTGCCCAAAGACAAGATGGTTGCCGCTCAGTGCCAGTCCCGCAATGCCGATCAGCAAAAGCACGCCCCCGGCCAAGTGAACAAGCAGATAGCGTAAACCGGCCTGCTGGGAATCGGGCTGCCCGCCATTCCAGATGATCAGTGTTGACGCCAGCGCCATGATTTCCCAGAAAATGAACAGCGAAATCCAGTCGCCGCACAGGCTGATGCCGATACTGCCGCCGGCGTAAATAAACGCCGCAGCCAGTTCACAGGGCCGAGCATCCTTCAGGGCAAAAAGGCTCCCTGCCCACAGCGCAATCAAAAAAATGGCGGCAAACAGAAGGCCGGTGGCGCTCGGGTTCAACCAGATCAGGGTTTGACCAAGCCAGTGGGTCGGGGCCGTTGGTTCAAGGACACAGAGTTGCACCAACAACAGCGGGGGAAGCAGCGCAACAGTAAGTTGGCGCAGTCGCAGTCGCAGAAAGGACAACAGACCACCGCAAACAATGAGGACCAGACCCGGTGGCAGATGGTGCAGATCAATGGCCATAGTAATTCTCCCGCCGTCGCAGCAGAAAACCGAGCAGGCGCGTGAGCAGTAAAACGGTTACCATCCCGCCACCACTGATCCAGAGATAGAGCCCGATCAGCCCGCCCTGATCATGCGACGTGGCAAGCGGGAAGTGGGGAGGCGAAAACAGATCGACGATCAGCAGAAGAGCACAACTCGCCAGCAGCACGGCGGTCAGTCGTTTCAGGGCCGGAGATGGTTTCATTGAAAACCTCCTGTCAGCAGTTGTGCCAGCCGGAGAACGGGGTCGGGCTTGATGAACAGAAGCAGGGTCAGCAAGGCCGTTGCGCACAAGGCGATCACCATGATTTTGGGTGCTTCTCCGTGCTCATGGTGAGGGGGGCGTGTTTCGCTGCGGAAAAAAGCGACGTAGACAATCGGCATCAGATAGGAAGCATTCAGCAGGGTGCTCAGAAGCAGCACCGCGGCCACGGGCCATAAGGGCTGTATCAGTGCCCCTTGAAGCAGGAACCACTTGGAAATGAATCCGGCTGCGGGCGGCAGGCCGATCATGGACAGCGAGCCGATGGCAAATGCCGTCATGGTCCAGGGCATGCGCCGGCCAATGCCGTCCAGTTCGCTGACCCGGGTTTTGTGCGCCGCGGTATAGATGGCCCCTGCGGCGAAGAACAGGGTGATCTTGCCGAAGGCATGCGCGGCAATGTGCAGTGCCGCGGCCGTCACGGACAGCGGCGTCAAGACCGCGACCGCCAGGCTGATGTAGGCCAGCTGGCTGACGGTTGAGTAGGCCAGGCGCCGCTTGAGGTTGTCCTGTTGCAGGGCGATGACCGATGCGCCCACAATGGTAATGCTGGCGATGGTGATCAGGAAAAGATGGCTGCCTGTTTCAAGCAGCAGTTTGGGCCCGAAAATGTAGAGAACAATTTTGACCAGTGAAAAAACCCCCGCCTTGACCACGGCGACCGCATGCAGCAGGGCGCTGACTGGCGTTGGTGCGACCATGGCTTCCGGCAGCCAGCGATGAATTGGCATCAGGGCCGCTTTGCCAATGCCAAAGGCGTAAAGCATCAGCAGCAGGCTGACGCCGGCGGGCGCCATGGTCCAGTCGAGAATGCCGCCCGGGCGGAAAGAGGTCGTACCCGCGACCTGCCAGGTCCAGATGATGGCCGGCAGCAGCAGGCCAACCGAGGTGGCAATCAGAATGCCGAGGTAAAAGCGCCCTCCGGCAACCGCGTCGTGATCCCCCTTGTGGGTGACCAGGGGATAGGTGGATAGGGTCAACAGCTCATAAAACAGAAACAGCGTCAGCAGATTGCCGGCCAGGGCGATACCCATGGTGCTGGAGAGGGCAATGGCAAAGCAGACGTAGAGCCGGGTCTGATGCTGCTCGGAATTGCAGCGCATATAGCCGATGGTATAGAGGCTGGTAATCAGCCACAGCAGACTGGCAATGCCGGCAAACAGCAGCCCCAGCGGTTCGAGATGAAGTTCGAAGTCGATGCCGGGCAGCGGCGTGGCCAGGACCAGGGGTGTCTGGCTGAAGACATCCGTCCGGCGAAACAGCTGGAATACCGTGGCCAGCAGGGAGGCGGACGTCAAGATGGTCACCCCCTCGCGCAGATTGGGCAGACGCGTGCTGGCGGCAATGAACAGGGCGCCGATGGCCGGAATCAGGATGCACAGCTGGAGCAGATTCGCCGTCGTCATTGCATCGTCCCTTCAAGCAGTGCCGAGGCCGCCCAGCTGGCCATGTCGACCGGAATGGAGGTGTCGATGCCAAAGTAGAGATTGGCCCCGACCAGAACCCATAGCGGGATCAGCAGACCCAGCGGTGCCTCCTCTTGTCCGTGTTCGATTTCATGCAGTGGGTTGAAGTAGGCGGTTTCGACCACCCGCCAGATGTAGATGACCGCCAGCAGCGAGCCGATCAGAATGATGGCTGTGACGCTCCACCAGCCGATTTCGAGCGCTGCTTTGACGAGAAACCATTTGCTGATAAAGCCGGCCGTCAGCGGAACTCCCATCAGACTGAGCCCGCCCAGCACGAAGGCCGCCATGGTCAGGGGCATGCGCCGCCCGAGTCCACGGAAATCCGTCAGATAGACGGAGCCGACGCGATAACTGACCGCGCCCATGGCCATGAACAGCGCCCCTTTCATCAGGGCGTGGTTGAACATGTGCAGAATGCCGGCCATCAGTCCCGTATGGCTGTGGAGGCTGATGCCCAGGGTCATGTACCCGATCTGAGCCACGCTGGAATAGGCCAGCATGCGTTTGATGTCGTACTGAAAGATGGCCACCAGCGAGGCGATGATGATGGCGGCCAGCGATGGCAGCAGCATGATCTTGCCCAGCGTCAGCTGTTCAAAGACAAAGCGGCTGCCGAGAATGGAGAAGGAGAAGCGCAGCAGCATGTACACCGCGACTTTGGTGGCGGTCGCTGCCAGAAAGACCGTGACCACCGATGGCGCATAGGTGTAGGCGTTCGGTAGCCACAGGTGGAGCGGGAACAGTGCCAGCTTGAGACTGAAGCCGACCGTCAGGAAAGCAAAGGCCGTGATCAGGGTGCGGTGGCCATAGGCCGAAGCTGGGATCAGGGCGATGCGGCTGGCCAGATCCTGAATATTGAGGGTGCCGGTGAGGCTGTAGAGCAGGCCGATGCCGATGAGAATAAAGGTGGCGCCGATGGTTCCCATGACCAGGTACTGAAAGGCGGCGGTCAGGGCACGGCGACGTTTGCCGAGGCCGATCAGGGCGTAGGCCGATAGCGAAGACAGCTCAAGGAACACGTACATGTTGAAGGCGTCACCGGTAATGACGATGCCCAGTAATCCTGCGAGACAGATCAGCAGCAGGGTGTAGAACAGTGGCCGGTTTTCCTCGCTGATTTCAAGATTGACGCTTTGCAGGGCATAGGGAAGTGTCAGCGCGGCGACGGTGGTCACAATCAGCAGGACGAAGGCATTCAGCGCATCGACATGGTAGGTGATCCCCCAGGGCGCTGGCCAGTTGCCCAGATTGTAGGTGATGGGACCGGTGTGGCTGACGTGGTGCAGCAGGGCCAGGCTGATGGCCAGTCCTCCCCAGCTGGCCAGGGTCGCTACCAGCCAGGACAGGGTGCCGCGTCGCACCAGCAGGCACAGGGGCGCACCCAGCAGTGGCAGCAGAACTTGAAAAACCGGCAGGTGGTTCATAGGGATTCATCCTTAATGCGAATGTCGTCCTCTTCAATGGAGCCGTACTGCTCGTAGATCCGCGTGATCAGGGCCAGCCCGACTGCCGTTGTCGCTACGCCGACCACAATGGCGGTCAGAATCAGCACATGGGGAACCGGGTTGGAGTAAAGCTGAAACCGGTCATCGGCAATGGGGGCTGTGGCCCCGTGTATTTTGCCGAGGGAGATGTAGAGAATGAAGACCGACGTGCTGAAGAGGTTAAGACCGATCAGTTTCTTGATCAGGTTGCCGCGCGAGATGACCACGTAAAAACCGGTCATCATCAGGAAAATGGCGACCCAGTAGTTGTAGTGTCCGGCCAGATTCATGGCTAGGGCTCCCTGCGATAGCTGAAGGCATAATACATCAGGATCATGATGGAAAAAACGGTCAGACCGACCCCCAGTTCAACGAGAAATATTCCCAGGTGCTGTCCCTTGAGCTGGGTTGCGGCCAGGACGGAATAGTCGAGAAAATTGCCGCCGCGCAGGATGGACGCCAGACCGGTGCCGCCGTAAATCAGGACGCCGACCGTGGCCAGGCCGCGAAGAAACTGGTGTGGAAACGCCTTGAGGGTGCGGTCGCGGCCAAGGGTCAGACTGTGAATGATGACACCGCTGGCAAAGATGACCCCGGCCTGGAAACCGCCTCCGGCGCCGTAATCACCGTGAAACTGGACATAGAGGGCAAACAGGAAGACAAACGGCATCAGCATTTTGGCGACGATGCGCAGCACCACATAGTCTTTCATGGCGGAGCGGTCGCTGGGGATCGGCCGACCGGCGTAGCGGTCGCGGATGCCGAGCAGGGCAATGACGCTGAGCCCGGCGGTGAAGATGACGATGGTTTCTGCCAGCGTGTCGTAGCCGCGATAACTGGCCAGAATCGAGGTGACGAAGTTGGGCGGGCCCACCTCCAGGGGCGATTGCTCAATGTAACGCGGGGCGACATGGTGATGGATGGGGGCCGCGGCATCGCCGAATACCGGCAGGTCCATGGTGCCATACATCAGAACGATGCCGGTCACGCCGACGACCAGCAGCGCCACCAAGGGCTGATGGGGAGGGCGCTTTTCGCGTGAATGGGTCAGGTTAAGGGCGGCCAGCATCAGGACCGTCGAGATGCCGCTGCCCACAGCGGCCTCGGTGAAGGCGACATCCACCGCATCCATGGTGACGAACAGGCAGGCGCACAGCAGGCTGAAAATACTGGCCAGCATGACGGCACAGAACAGCTTGCGGATGACGGTGATGGCCATGGCCGTGATACACAGAAAGGTCAGCAGGGTAATGTCGATAAACAGTTCCATCAGCGCTCTTTCTGTGACTGGCACCACGGGATTTCCCCACTGTTCAGTGCTGCCTTGGCCAGGGCATGGGTCGAAGTCGGGCTGGTGATCAGCAGAAACACCAGGATGAAGAACAGCTTTATGGTGGCGAGGCTGAAACCGGTCTGGAACATCAGTCCGGAAAGAATTAGAAAGGCGCAGGCCGAGTCGGTGACGCTGCAGGCATGCAGCCGGGTGAAAAAGTCCGGTAATCGGTAGACGCCGACGCCACCGGTCAGTCCGAGCAGGGCACCCAGTATCAGGCAGAAAGCGGTGATGAAGTCAGGTATCGTCATCGAATCAGTCCTTGTTGGCCTCGGTGGCTTCTTGGTCATAGCAGGCCGGTGCGCGCCGACCTTCAAAAAATCGCAGCACGGCAATGGTGCCGAGAAAGTTGACCAGGGCGTAGATCAGGGCAATGTCGAGAAAATCGGGCCGACCGGTCAGAAAGCCGAGCACGCTGATGAGCAGCACGGTTTTGGTGCCGAACATGTTGACGGCCATCAGGCGATCGAAGGCGCTGGGACCGAGAATGGCCCGCACCAGCCCCAGACCCATCACGATCAGAACGGCCAGGCAGCTGATGCCATAAGTCGTTTGCAATGCCGTGCCGGTCATAATTTTTTCTCCAGTTGACTGACCCGCCGATCCATTTCGCCTGACAGCAAATCGTCAGCCGCTTCACGGGTCAGGGCGTGAACCTCCATGCGGTTGTCTTCCACATTCATACAAACGGTGCCGGGTGTCAGAGTGATGGAGTTGGCGTATAGCATCAGGCCGGTTGGCGTCGTCTGGCTGGTATCGATGTGGATGACGACAGGACTGATCGGTAGTTGGGGGTGCCAGATGCGGCGCGTGACATCCCAGGTCGATTTGACAACCTCCCGGGCCAGCCACAGCCAGTAGATGATGATGCGCAGCGGAAGGTAGAACGGCTGGGCCCCCTCTTCGACGATGTTCAGGCGTTGGGCAATCAGAAAAGTAAGCAGGATGGAAACCAGACCACAACTTAGCATAAAAGGATCCGTGTGCCCGGAAAGCAACAGCCAGAAGCCGGACAGCATGATGATCAGGTAAAAAGTCTGCAGCATTACCCCCTCCTTTCCAGAAAAATATAACACTGTATCGCCAGAAGAGAACAGATTTCTTTCAGCAGGATTTCTCAGTATCGAATTTTTATTCGAATGGCAGTAATGGCGTGAAAAACGAACGGCATTCTTCCTGATGTCGCGAGGGGAATGTGCTCTCGGATGGTGCAGAGGGCGGTAATCGCGGGCAAACACCTTGATTCCGGAGGGAAAGGGGGTGTAAAGTAGCCTGTTTTTTCTAATGCTGAGCTATTTTACTTTCAGGGAGGAATGACATGTCCACAGCTGTTGTCACGGCGAAAATCCGCGCTTTGCTGGAGATGATCAAATTTTCCCATACCGTTTTCGCTTTTCCCTTTGCCCTGATCGGTGTGGTGCTGGCGTCCAAGGCCAGCGGCCAGGCACCGACCCTGGGTCAGCTGCTGTGGATCTGTGTCGCCATGGTGGGGGCGCGCTCGGCGGCCATGGGGTTGAACCGACTGATCGATGCTCGCATCGACGCTAAAAATCCGCGCACCGCGGAGCGCCATATTCCGGCCGGAAAGGTCAGCGTCGGCGAGGCCTGGCTGTTCGTGGCCGTGGCGCTGGTGCTGTTCGAGCTGGCGGCCTGGATGCTGAATCCGCTGTGTTTCTACCTGTCGCCGCTGGTGCTGTTTTTTCTGGTGCTCTACTCCTTTGCCAAGCGCTTTACCGCCCTGGCCCATGTGGTGCTCGGCATCTGTCTGTCTGCCGCGCCCATCGGCGCCTGGATCGCCCTGCGCGGCGATGTAAGTCTTGCCATTGTCCTCATCGGGGTGGCGGTGCTGCTGTGGGTGGCGGGTTTTGATGTGTTCTACGCTCTGCAGGATCTGGAGTTCGATCGCGAGCAGGGGCTGCACTCGATTCCCGTGCGCTTGGGCGAGGTGAAGTCGCTGCAGCTGGTGCGCTGGTTTCACATCGGCATGGTGGTGCTGTTGCTGCTGGTGGCCCCATTGATGCAGCTGGGCGGCTTCTATTTATTGGGCGTCGCCGTGGTGGCGGGGTTGCTGTTCTATGAACACACCCTGGTTAAGCCGGGGGACCTGAGCCGGCTGGATGCAGCCTTCTTTACCATGAACGGCTACATCAGCGTCATTCTGTTTGCCTTTGTGCTGCTCGACGTGGTGGTGCGGGCATGAACCGCATAACCCCGGATGTGCCACGCCATATCGTTGTCGCCATGACCGGCGCCTCGGGTGCGCTGTACGGTCTGGAATTGGTCCGCGCCCTCCTGGCCAGCGGCTGCCGGGTGTCGCTGCTGCTGTCTGCCGCGGCCCATCAGGTGCTGCAACTGGAGCAGGGACTGAACTGGTCGCAGGAGCCCGCTGTTTTTCAGAGGTTGGCGCGGGAGTATTTTGCCGATCAGACCGGGCACTTGTGCTGTTATGGCGCCCAGGATTTTTCCGCCCCGGTGGCCAGCGGTTCCGCCGCGGCGGATGCCATGGTGGTGATTCCGGCGTCCATGGGCAGCGTGGCACGTTTTGCCCTGGGCATCAGCTCCTCCTTGATCGAGCGCACGGCCGACGTCATGCTCAAGGAACGGCGGCCGCTGATTGTGGTGCCGCGCGAGACGCCGCTGAGCACCATTCACCTGCGCAACCTGTTGACCCTGGCCGAGGCCGGAGCTGTTGTGCTGCCGGCCATGCCGGCCTTCTACAGCCAGCCCCAGTCCCTGCTGGATCTGGTTCACTTTGTGGTCGGCAAGGTGCTGGATCAGCTGCACCTGGGACACGACCTGTTTACCCGCTGGGGAGAGACGTCCGCACCGGACGGTGAGACTCCACCGGCGATCTGATGAAATGAGTTTGCTTTATGTCTGCTTTTTTTGACGCACTGCGCGAAAAGATTGTTACCGACCAGCGCATAACGGATGCCGAAGCGCTGCAGCTGTTTGAATCGGACGACCTGCTGGCCATTGGCGAGCTGGCGGCTTTGGCCAATGAGCGCCGCAACGGCCGCCGGGTGTTTTTCAACGTCAACCGCCATATCAATTACACCAATGTCTGTGTCAATCAGTGTCGCTTCTGTGCCTTTTGCAAGGAAGGCTATGAGCCCGAGGCCTATACCTACAACCTGAACCAGATTCTGCAGAAAGCGGCTGAGGCGCGTGACGCCGGGGCCACGGAACTGCACATGGTCGGCGGCCTGCACCCGGAACTGCCCTTCGAGTTCTATCTGCGCATGATGGCGACCATAAAGGCCAACAATCCGCAGATGAAGATCAAGGCCTTCACCGCGGTGGAGATCGACTATTTCGCCACCATTGCCAAACTGCCGGTGGAAGAAGTGATCAGCGAGCTCAAGCGCTGCGGCCTCGATTCGACCCCCGGTGGCGGGGCCGAGATTCTGGGGGAGGCGGTGCGCAGCCAGATATGTCCGGAGAAGATCTCCGGTGAGCGCTGGCTCGAGGTGACGGAAAAGATCCACCAGGGCGGTCTCAAGAGCAATGCCACCATGCTGTTCGGCCATGTCGAGGGCTATGCCGACCGCGTTGATCACATGGCAAAAATCCGGACGCTGCAGGATCGCACCGGCGGTTTCCAGTCGTTTATTCCGCTGGCGTTTCAGCCCGACAACACCCGCATCCCCAATGCCAAGGGGCCGGGCGGTATTGACTGTCTGAAGACCCTGGCCATCAGCCGCATTTACCTCGACAACTTTCAGCACATCAAGGCCTACTGGATCATGCTCGGTCTCAAGATCGCCCAGGTGGCGCTGTCTTTTGGTGTCAACGACCTCGATGGCACGGTGGTGGAAGAGAAGATCGGTCATGACGCGGGCGCGGATTCGCCCCAGCAGCTGAGCAAGGATGAAATCCTGCGCCAGATCCGTAACGCCGGCAAGATTCCGGTGGAGCGCGATACCCTCTATCAGGATCTGCAGGTCTATGGAGAGCACGAGGGGGAGGACGCGGACGAAGACGGGGCGGACAATGCTTGAGGGCAAGCTTGATACAATCGCGCGCAAGATCGAGCAACGGGAATCTCTGACTCGCGAGGACGCGCTCTTCCTGCTGCGACGCACCGATCTGCTGACCCTGGGGCGTCTGGCCGATGACGTGCGTCAGCGTCGCCACCCGGCGGGTGAAGTGAGCTTTGTGGTGGACCGCAACGTCAACTACAGCAATATCTGCACCTGCAAGTGCCGCTTCTGCGCCTTTTACCGCGATGAGGACGCCCCGGACGCCTACCTGCTGGCGGAGGAGGAGATCTTCGCCAAGGTGCAGGAACTGGTCGACCACGGCGGCACCCAGCTGCTGATGCAGGGCGGGATCCATCCCGGACTGACCATCGAATGGTTTGAGGAGCTGTTCCGCAAGCTGCGCCAGCGTTTCCCCTCGGTGCAGATCCATTCCCTGTCGCCAGCGGAGATCGTTCAGATCGCCCAGCTGTCCGGGCTGTCTATTGAAGACTGCCTCAAGCGCCTGCAGGCTGCCGGGCTGAAATCGATCCCCGGCGGCGGTGCCGAGGTGCTGGTGGATGCGGTGCGCCAAGCCATTTCACCCAACAAGATCAGCTGGAAGCTGTGGGCCGAGGTGATGGAGACCGCTCACGGCCTCGGCATGTACACCACTGCCACCCTGATGTTCGGCTCGCTGGAAACCGATGACCAGCTGGTGGAGCACCTGTTCCGCGTGCGCGAAATGCAGGAGCGCAGCCGCGACAAGGAGGGCGGCTTCACCGCCTTTATCAGCTGGAGTTATCAGCCCACTCACACCGAACTGGGCGGTGCCACGGCCACGGGTTGCGATTATTTGCGGGTGGTGGCGCTGTCGCGGCTGGTGCTCGACAATATCGACAACATCCAGGCCAGCTGGGTGACCCAGGGGGCGAAACTGTGTCAGGTGGCCCTGCGCTTCGGTGCCAACGATCTCGGCGGCACCATGCTGGAGGAAAATGTGGTGGCGGCGACGGGCGTGGCGTTCCGCATGTCTCGCGAGGAACTGATCGACCTGGCGCGTGAGGCCGGGTTTACCCCGGTGCGGCGCACCACGGGCTATGAGGTGCTGGAGCGGTATTGATTAAGCTGGGAATTCCCTCTCCCTTGGGGAGAGGGTGGCGTGAAGCGTCGGGTGAGGGGGATTTTGACTGTTCCGGCTGAATTGCTTGTTTTTGCCAGGGAACTGCGCAAGCAACAGACCGATGCGGAAACTCTGCTCTGGCGGATTTTGCGAGATCGGCGTTTTTGCGGGTTTAAGTTTCGGAGGCAGCATCCACTGGCGGGTTATATTCTCGATTTTTATTGCCGAGAGGCGTCTTTGGCCGTTGAGCTTGACGGAAGTGGACACAACGAGCAAGAGCAACGGCTATATGATAAAGAACGTACACACGTTTTGGCTCGAGCAGGAATTAGGGTTGTCCGATTTTGGAACCATTATGTTCTCAATGCTACGGAAGATGTGTTGGAAGAATTATTTGTTCAACTGATGATGAAAAGAGCCAAAAGCTGAAGTTCCCCCTCATCCGCCCTTCGGGCACCTTCTCCCTTAGGGAGAAGGGATTGAGTCCTTTTCTTGGGCGAGAGGATTGTGGTGAGGAGACTTTAAAAAGGATAAAAAAACAATGCTTCCTTTGCGCAAAAATATCGCCGAAATGGCCGGTTATGTTCCCGGTTTTCAACCGCCGGATGCTGATCAGTGGATCAAGCTCAATACCAATGAAAACCCCTATCCGCCGTCGCCGCGGGTGGTGGAGGCGATCCGCAGGGAGCTGGGTGAAAACGGCGCCAGCCTGCGTCAGTATCCGGATGCGGGCAGCCGTCGGGCGCGGCAGATTTCTGCCGAGCTGTATGGTTTTGATCCCGAATGGGTCATTATGGCCAACGGCTCTGACGAGTTGCTCAACAACCTGATCCGTGCTTTTGCCGGAGAGGGCGAGGAAGTGGCCTGGGTGCATCCCTCCTACTCCTACTACGGCACGCTGATCGAGATTCAGGGCGCGCGTTCACGTACCTTCTCCTTGACTGCGGAGTACAAGCTGGCCGATTTCCCCGAGCGCTATGACGGCAAGCTGTTTTTTCTTACCAGCCCCAATGCGCCCCTCGGCTTTGCCTTTTCTCTGACGGAGATTGAGGATCTGGCCTGTCGTTGCAGCGGCATGCTGGTGGTCGATGAAGCCTATGCCGATTTTGCTGACCACAGCGCTATGGACTTGGTGCACCGCTATCCCAATCTGGTGGTGACGCGCACCTTTTCCAAGAGTTATGCCCTGGCCGGCATGCGCCTTGGTTTGGCGATTGCCCATCCCGAGGTGGTGGCGGCGCTGGACAAGATCCGCGATCATTACCATCTCGACCGGCTGGCCCTGGTGGCAGCCGAGGCGGCGCTGCTCGATCAGGACTATCTGCGCCAGCGCGTGGCCCAGGTGTGCACCACGCGCGAGCGCTTTTCGGAACGGCTGCGCGTTGCCGGCTATCAGGTAATCCCGTCTCAGACCAATTTCGTGTTTGTGGCCCCGGCCGACGGCAATGGCCAGCGTATTTTCGAGGCGCTACAGGCGCACAAGATTCTGGTGCGCTATTTCAGCGATCCGCTGCTGCGCCATGGCGTACGTATCTCCATCGGGACCGATGCCGAGATGGATGCCGTGCTCAAGGTGCTGGAGTCGGCCTGATTTGAGGACTGTTTCTGCGGCTACAGCGGAGCTGGATTGTCCGTTTGTGATCGAGACTTACCAGCAGGCTCTGCTGGACTGGTATCGCCGCTGCGGGCGGAGCCTGCCGTGGCGGCAGACCCGTGATCCCTATCGCATCTGGCTGTCGGAAATCATGCTGCAGCAGACCGGTGTTCAGGCGGTGCTCGGTTATTATTCCCGTTTTCTGGAGCGCTTCCCGACCCTGCAGGTGTTGGCCGAGGCTTCCATCGACGACGTCATCGCCCAGTGGGCGGGGCTCGGTTACTACAGCCGCGCCCGCAACCTGCACGCCGCAGCTCGCCAAGTGCGAGAACGCGTGGCGATGGGCGGCTGTTTTCCTTCTGATCTCGACGACCTGATGGCCTTGCCCGGCGTCGGCCGCTCGACTGCCGGTGCCATCCGCTCCATTGCCTTTGATCGCAAGGGGGTGATTCTCGACGGCAATGTGCGCCGTGTGCTGTGTCGCCTGTTTGCTTTGCAGCAGCCGCCGCGCAGCCGCGAGGCGGAAAAACAGCTGTGGGCTTGGGCCGAGTCGTTGACGCCGGAGGGCGCGGCCCATGACTATGCTCAGGCCATCATGGATTTGGGGGCGCTGATCTGCACCCCGCGCCAACCGCAGTGCGATCGCTGCCCGGTCGGGCAATGCTGTCGGGCGCGCCAGCTGGGGCTGGAGCAGCAGTTGCCGCTGAAAACCCCGCGCAAGGCCGTGCCGCTGCGCTACGAGGTGGCGCTGGTGATTGAATCGCCTGCCGGGCTGATGGTGCGCCAGCGGCCTTTGACGGGCATGCTGGGCGGGCTGTGGGAGTTTCCCTGTCGGCCGTCTGAGCAGGTTCAGGACGAGGAGCACGAGGTGGCCGCCCTGCAGCAGGAGCTGGCCTGTCCTGCCGGACCGTTGCGGCTGCTGGGCCAGGTACGACACGTTTACAGCCATTTTCAGGTGATCGTCAGTGTCTACCACCTGCGAATTGAGTCGTTCTTTGAGCTGGCGTCCGCAGAAAAACGGCGCTGGATTCCCCGTTCCGAGGTGGCGGGCTGGCCGCTGCACGGCAGCCACGGAAAAATCCTGCCGTTGCTGGATGTGATGTGATGATCAAGGTCGCTGTGCGTAGCGACCATTCTTTCTCAGGAGCAGGATGTTATGTCCCGAATTCCGCTTTTAACCACCTCTGGCGAGGTGGCGAATCTGGCCCGGACTCTGATCGCGCAGCCCGTGGTGGCTGTTGATCTGGAGGCAGACTCCATGCATTCCTATCAGGAAAAAGTCTGCCTGTTGCAGTTTACCTGGCAGGATGAGACCCTGTTGCTCGATCCTTTGGCCGGGGCCGACCTGTCGCCACTGAAACCATTTTTTGCCGACGAAGCCATCTGCAAGATTTTCCATGCGGCCGATTACGATGTGCGCTGTCTGGCGCGCGATTTTGCGATTGAGGTCAAAGGATTGTTCGACACCATGGTGGCGAGCCAGCTGCTGGGCGAGGAGCGGGTTGGCCTGGCAGACGTGCTGAAGAAGTATTTTGCCGTGGAACTCGACAAGAGTTGCCAGCGGGCGGACTGGTCCCAGCGCCCGCTGCCGGAAAAAATGCTGCGCTACGCGGCAGACGATACCCGTTATCTGGAGCGCCTGATGATTCTGCTCAAACAGCGCCTGGAAGAAAAGGGACGCATGAGCTGGGCTGCTGAAGAGTTCAGCTTGCTGCAGCAAGGGCGATTTCAGTTGCAGGAAGGACCTTTATTCTTGCGGTTGAAGGGAGCAGCACTGCTGCCGCGACGTGGACTGGCGGTGGCTGAGCAGTTGCTGCACTGGCGCGATCGCGAGGCCGAGCGCAGGGACTGTCCACCCTACAAGGTGCTGGATAACAAGGCGATTCTGGCTCTGGCCCAGAACTGCCCGACAGATGAGATCATGCTGGAACAGGTAGCTGAACTGGTGCCAAAGCTGCGCCAGCGCTACGGCGGCGCGTTGGTTCGGGAAGTCGCTCGGGCGCTGGAACAGTCCCCTGCCTCCTGGCCGGTGTTCCCCCGGGGCGAACGCAAAGCGCGTGACCCGCTTGCAGAAAAGAGACTGACGACACTGAAGAAATGGCGCGCGGAAAAAGCGGAGGCGTTGCAACTTGAGGCGGGAATTCTGATCAATAACAGTCTGCTGGAGCGCATTGCCTACGGGGTCCCTCGGTCGCACGGAGCGCTGGCAGCCCTGCCCGGGATGAAGGGCTGGCAGCAGGAAGTGCTCGGGGACGAAATCCTGGCTCAGTTGGGAGAATAGCGAGGGAGCAGGTTGTCGCTAGCAGCCGAAGCAGCCAGCGACGATTTCGTCGATCAGCGGTAGATTGTTTTTTAAGGCCTCAATGTCGAGTTGTCCGAAACGAATAGTGGGGCAGTTTTTGCGATAGGTTTCGATCTTGCTGGTGTCCCGTAGCAGGGAGTGGCTCAGGTAGGCGATTTCCGCCATGCTCTGGAACTCCTTGGCTTCCAGCGGGTTCTGGTAGTGCTTGATGACGGTGTGAATTTCCGGGGCCAGATTCCAGCGTCGCGCGAGCAGGGCCCCGGCGTTCTGGTGGAACTTCTGAATCAGCTGCAGCCGTTTGTCTTTGGCGGTCTGATCGTCACTCAGCAACTCCAGAAGAAGAATTTTTCCGATATTGTGCAGCAAGCCGCAGGTGTAGGCCAGCTGATCGTCTTCACCGAGCTGCGCAGCGATCTGTTCTGACAGGCAGGCACAGCGCAGCGCGTGTTGCAGCAGTTGACAGGCGGTCTCCGGTTGTGATGGCTGCAGGGCTGTTGCCGCTTTGGCATGGATGATTCCCAGCAGGTGGTCCGGCGAATAGAGCTCCGCAGCCTGGCGCAGGGTCTCGCATTTCTGGGCGGTAATGGCGGTGCCGGAGTTGAGAACGCGCAGCAGAAAACCGGTCAGAATCTGGTCATTGCGCACCATTCTGAAAATTTCATCGGGCTGTCCGCCTTCCAGGGCCAGGGAGGAGAGCTTGCGCGAGCGGACCGGAAGGAGAGGCAGATTGAGGCTGTGCTGGCTGATTTTACGCGCCAGATCACGCAGAATCTCTTCATCCGAGGTGACGTGGCTGGTCCCCATGGCCAGAACCTTGGCCAAGGCGTCTTCTTCACTGATCTGAACCGGGCCCTCAAGAACCTGAGGGGGAAGGGTTTCGTTGAATTCAAAGGTTCCGCGTGTCCAGCTCATCGCGTCGGCCAGAATTGTGGTCGCCAGCTCTGAAAGCGCTTTTTTCAGGCGCTTTGGGTCGAAGATATTTTTTTTCAGCAGGCTGCTGGTGAAGCCGATCCCGTTGCGCTGACTGTCTTTGAGCAGAAACCCGGCCCAGGAACGGGTCAGGTCGCCCCGTTGAACCAGAAATTCACCGACGCGCTCCCCGCTTTTGTTTGAGGTGATATAAATCAGCTTCCCGGCGTCAAAATAGAGACGTTTATAGACGCCCGCCTGATTCAGGGCGAGTGTGCCACTCTTCTGCTGATTGGCGCACTGGCGCAGCAGTTCCGGCAGGGAGATTTGACTGAGAGAGCCGTTCAGCGTATCCATTGCAGAACTTCCTTTCTCCTGATTCCTTAAAGTCTTTTTCATCATAGCAGTTATTGATGGCCCTGAACAGCCATCAGCGTCTGTTTTTGTCAGGCCTGGCATTGGCCGCTGTCGCAGGAGAGCCCGATGAGTTATGTTGCGCTGGGTTTTATTATTTTTTCAGCCCTGATGCACGCGTGGTGGAATGTTCTGGTCAAGCGCAGCAGTGACAAGACGGTTTTCATCTGGTGGATGTTTGTTGCCTCCGGACTGTTGTTTCAGCCGTTGGTGTATGGCATGCCGCAGGATTTTCCCGTGCCGACGATCAAGGTCTGGCTGGCCGCCACGGCAGCAGCGCTCTGTTTTGTGCTCTACCATCTGTTCAATGGCCGGGCATTTCGCGAGGGAGATCTGTCGCTGACCTATCCGCTGTCCCAGACTTCGACCCTCTATGTTCCCCTGTGGGGAGTGCTGCTGCTCGGTGAGCGACTCAGCGTTTGGGGTGGGGTGGGAATTTTGTGTATTATTGCCGGGGCCTACACGGTCCAGCTACCCAACCTCTCCCTGGCGCAGCTGTTGCGTCCTTTTTACAATCTGCGTCAGAAGTCGGTGCAATCGGCTCTGGCCGCCGGGTTCATCTATTCCGTGGGGTCGGTTCTCGATAAAACCGGGGTCAGCTGTTATCCGCCGCTGCATTTTACCTATCTGCTGGTGATGATCATGTTGCTGATGATGAGCGCGAACCTGTGTCGTTCACGCTTCCGTGGCCGGATTCTGACGGTCTGGCAGCGCAATCGCAATCTGATTTTGTGGTCCGGGCCGGTGATGTTGGGATCCTTTGTCAGCTTTCGCTATGGCTTGAGTCTGGCCCCGGTCAGTTATGCCGTGCCAGTGCGACAGGTCAGTCTGCTGTTCGGGGTGCTGACAGGGGTCCTGTTTTTGGGTGAATCCTCAGGGCGCATGCGTTTTGCCGGCGCGCTGCTGATTGTGGGTGGCGTGTTTCTGATCCGGCTGGGAGGGTAGGAGATCATGATGAAAAATATTGCCAATTTTCTGTTCGAAGTCGGCATGCTCAAGAAAACACCGCGCAGCGGGTTCCAGTTTCTGGGTTCGGGAGCCGAGTCGGTGGCCGAGCATTCCTTTCGCACCGCCATGATCGGTTATACCCTGGCCAAACTGTCCGGGGACGTCGATGCCGCCCAGGTGGTCACCATGTGTCTGTTTCATGATGTACCCGAGGCGCGGATTGGCGATCTGAATTACGTCAACAAGGCCTATGTCAAGGCGGATGAGCACAAGGCCATCGACGATCTGGCCCAGACGCTGCCCTTTGGCGACGATTACCGGCGTTTGCTGACGGAATTTATCGACAAGGAAAGCCCTGAAGCGCGCCTGGCGCACGATGCCGATCAGTTGGAGATGATACTGGCTCTGAAGGAGTACAAGGATCTGGGCAATCGCTATGCGGATGAGTGGTATCCCTTCGCCGTCCGGCGGTTACAGACCGAGCTGGCCCGCCAGCTGGCTGAGACCATCTGGACGACGGATTCGAGCCGCTGGTGGTTTCATGGCGATTCCGACTGGTGGGTGCACGGCAAAGTTGCGGAAGCGGCCATCGCGGATACCGAGCCGGAACAGGGGGTTGACGGGCCGGACAAGAAGTGTTAGGAGTCTGTCCGGCTTCATTTGTGCAAATTGTCCAACCGATAAAAGGAGAGGGCCTGATGCTTGATCTGAAATACCTGCGTGATCACCTGGAACAGGCGGAGCAGCGCTTGGCGACCCGAGGCGGGGCCATTGATCTGACGAATTTTCGCGAGCTGGAGCGCCAGCGGCGCGACCTGCTCGGTCAGTCCGAGACGCTGAAGGCCGAAAAAAATCGCGTCTCGGCCCTGATTGGCCAGACCAAGGACAAGAGTCAGGTCAAGGACGAAATTGTCCGCATGAAAGACGTGTCAGCGCAGATCAAGTCCCTGGATGATAAGCTGCGCCAGGTTAATGATGACCTGCAGGCGATCCTGATGACCGTCCCCAACCTGCCGCATGAGGACTGTCCAGTCGGTAGCAGTGAAGAGGACAATGTTGAGGTGCGGGTATGGGGTGAAAAGCCGTCGTTTGCGTTCGAGCCCAAAGCCCACTGGGACATCGGCGAAGGTCTCGATATCCTTGATTTCGAGCGTGGCGTCAAGCTGACCGGTGCGCGTTTTACTCTGTATAAAGGGGCCGGTGCACGGCTGGAGCGGGCGCTGATCAACTTCATGCTCGATCTGCATACCGAGCAGCACAAATATGTTGAAATGCTTCCACCCTTTATGGTAAACAGAGACTCCATGACCGGGACGGGGCAACTGCCCAAGTTTGAGGAAGACCTGTTCCACGTCGAGGGGCCGGATTATTTTCTGATACCGACGGCTGAAGTGCCGGTGACCAACATTCACCGAGACGAGATCCTGGCCGCAGATCAACTGCCCCTGAACTACACGGCCTACACCCCGTGCTTTCGCAAAGAAGCCGGTGCCCATGGCCGTGATACCCGTGGCCTGATTCGCCAGCACCAGTTCAACAAGGTTGAGCTGGTGAAATTTGTTCGGCCCGAAGAATCGGATGCTGAGCTGGCGAAACTGCTGGGGCACGCCGAAACGGTGCTACAGCAGCTGAAGCTGCCCTACCGGGTGGTTGATCTGTGCACGGGTGATATTGGTTTTTCCGCTGCTCGGACCTTCGATATCGAAGTCTGGCTGCCGGGGCAGGGGCTTTATCGCGAGATTTCTTCCTGCTCCAATTTCCGCGATTTCCAGGCCCGCCGTGCCGCGATACGCTATCGGCCACAGGATGGTGCCAAAGCGGAACTGGTGCATACGCTCAACGGTTCCGGGCTGGCCGTTGGCCGGACCCTGCTGGCGATATTGGAAAACTATCAGCAGGCGGACGGCAGTGTCGTGGTACCCGAGGTGCTGCGTGCCTACATGGGCGGGCTGGAGCGGATTACAGGTCAATAAAGCTTCGGAGGAGTGGCCGAGTGGTTTAAGGCGGCGGTCTTGAAAACCGTTGAACGAAAGTTCCGTGGGTTCGAATCCTACCTCCTC
>JAFGXV010000026.1 GCA_016936455.1 Desulfuromonadaceae bacterium | reverse complement strand
CTCCATCAAACGGGTGGAAATCCTCTCCGCCATGCAGGAGCAGGTGCCCGAACTGCCGGCCGTTCAACCCGACCAGCTCGGCAGCCTCCAGACCCTGCGCCAGATCGTCGTCGCGCTGGGCTCGGTGGCCGTTGCTGCACCGATTTGCAGCGCTGCGCAGGGCGCAGCAACCTCCCCCGCTGTAGACGTGGCAGGCATCCTGCTGCAGGTGGTGGCAGACAAGACCGGCTACCCCACGGACATGCTCGACCTGGACATGAGCCTTGATGCCGACCTCGGTATCGACTCCATCAAACGGGTGGAAATCCTCTCCGCCATGCAGGAGCAGGTGCCTGAACTGCCAGCCGTCCAACCCGACCAGCTCGGCAGTCTGCAGACCCTGCGCCAGATCGTCGACGCGCTTCAACAATCGGCGCCGGCTGCGACGCAACCATTGACCGCTGTCGCTCCGGCCGCCGCCGCTGTTTCGACAACACCGGCTATGCTGCAGCGCCAGGTGATTGAGTTCATCGAGGTGGCAAGCGCCCGTCCCCACCTGCTGCTGGAAGCTGCGGCGCCGGTGTGGGTCGTGGATGACTGCTCGCCGCTGTCCGCAGCACTGGTCAAGACCCTGCGCAAACAGGGGCAGGCTGCGGAAGTCGTCTCGCCCAAAATTGACGAGGTGCCGGACAAACTGGCGGCACTGATCGTTCCGGCACCGCTTATCGGTAGTGACAGCGTCTTTTTGCAGGACACATTCCTGTTGCTGCAGCGCTGCCGCAACGCGCTACACGCCACCCGCTCCAAAGGGGAAGCCGCCGTCTTCCTGACGGTCTCCCGTTTGGATGGTCGTTTCGGTTTCAATGCGGACCAGTTCATTGCCGATGCCTTGTCCGGCGGGCTGGCGGGGCTGAGCAAGACCGCCCACCACGAATGGCCCACCGTTCACTGCAAAGCGCTGGATCTGGCCGGCGACCTCAGCCCCGAGCAACAGGTCGAAAGTATTCTGAATGAACTGCGCAGCGAGGGCCCGTTGGAGATCGGCATCAGTGCCGCTGGGTGTGTCACACCGGTAATTTACAGCGCCAACCTACCTGTCGACGCCCCGTTGCTGCAGCTGAGCCGCGAGGATGTGGTGGTGATCAGCGGCGGCGCCCGCGGCGTGACTGCCGAAGTGGCGATCCGTTTGGCCGAAAACGGCGCACCGACCCTGCTGCTGCTCGGTCGCAGTCCTCTGCCGCAGCCGGAAGAGGCCGATCTGGCCGCCGCAGCGGAGGAAGGGGCGATCAAGCAGGTGCTGCTCCAGCGCGCGCAGCAGGCGGGAGATAAGCTGAGCCCGAAACAGCTCCAGAACGCCTGCCAGCAAGTCCAGGCCGCACGCGAAGTGCGTGACAACATCCACCGCATGGAGCAGGCCGGGTCAAAGGTTCTTTACCGCAGTCTGGATATTCGTGACGAGCAGGCCGTGGCCGCCGCACTGGAGGAAGCACGGGCGTTGGGCACAGTGCGCGGGGTGATCCACGGCGCCGGGGTGCTGGCCGACCGCCGGATCGAAGACAAGACCGCTGGCCAGTTTGAGCTGGTGTACTCGACCAAGGTGGCGGGGCTTCAAGCCCTGATGCAGGCCACCATCGATGATCCGCTGCGCTTTATCGCCCTGTTCTCCTCGTCCACCGGTCGTTTCGGCCGCACCGGCCAGATCGACTACGCCGTGGCCAACGAGGTGCTCAACAAGACCGCTCAGGCCATTGCCCGCCAACGCTGTGACTGCCGCGTGCTATCACTCAACTGGGGGCCCTGGGATGGCGGCATGGTGACACCGGCACTGAAAAAGCTCTTTGCCAGCGAAGGGATCGAGGTGATCGATCTGGTGGCCGGTTCGCGCTATTTACTGCAGGAACTGGCCAGTGACCGATCCGAGGTGGAACTGGTATTGCTCGGCGGCGACCGGGAAGTCCCTCCGCCAGCGGGGAAACAGCGCGCAGAGCAGAGCACGGAGAACGCCACCGCCGCCGCTCCAGCGACCCTGCTGCCACACAAGGTGCTCGACCTGGGTGTCGACAGCGCCAGCATGCCGTTTCTGCGCGACCACGTCCTTAACGGCAAAGCCGTGGTACCCATGGCCATGATCACGGAATGGCTGGCGCTCGGCGCCATGCACAACCATCCGGGATTGCTGTTCCATGGTTTTGACAACCTGCGCATCTGCAAGGGGTTGATTCTGGAAGGCGGACAGCCGCAAGCCGTTGAACTGCGCTGTGGGGAGTTGGAAAAAGACTCGACCGTCAAAGGGCGGTTCCGTGTTCCGGTGCAACTGGTCGCAGCCGGTGACGGACGGATATTCAGCCAGGCCGACATCCTGCTTGTCGCGCAACTGCCGGCAGAAACGCCCACCCCTCTTAATTTGGATGTCTCGGCCGGCGCCACTGCTGATGTGGAGATCTTCTATCGGGATGGCAGCCTGTTCCACGGGCCGCTGCTGCAGGGGTTGCGTCAATTGTTCGGCAACGAGGCGACCGGCATCGATGGCCTGTCCAGCGCCGCACCGGCACCCCAGTCGTGGATGGCGCAGCCGCTGCGCAGCAATTGGCTGACCGACCCTCAGGCGCTGGACAGTGCGTTTCAGCTGATGATCCTGTGGACTCTCGCCGAGCACGGCCAGCCGTCACTGCCCTCTTTTGCCGGGCGTTATCGCCAGTATGCCGAGAGTTTCCCGGCCACGGGCAGCCGCATCCGCTGTGTGGTGCGCAAGTCCACGGAGCAGAGCGCCACGGCGGATATCGACTTTGTCGATCCCCAGAGCGGCCGACTGATCGCGCGGTTGGAAGACTACCAATGCACCTTGGCCGGCAACCTGAAGCAGGCGTTTGTCGCCAACCGGCTGGCCTAGGAGCAAGCCTCATGGATATTCAACTGGATTGCCTGCCCTGTTTCGTCAAGCAGACCCTGAGTGTGCTGCGCATGGTGGACGCCGACGAGGCGGAAAAGGAACGGATTCTACGCCGGGTACTTGAACAGCTCAGCCACATCGACTTCGCTCAGTCCCCACCGCAGCTGGCGCAGGATATCCATGCCCAGATCCGCCAGCTGGCCGACAATCCCGATCCCTATGCCGTGCACAAACGACGCGACCAGGAGCTGGCCCTGCGCCTCTATCCGCCTGTCGAACAGCAGGTGCGGGACAGCGAGCAGCCCTTTTACGCTGCCGTGCAGATGGCCATTGCCGGCAACTCCCTCGATCACGGCGTGTACCACGATCTGAGCGAAGAGCAGGCGCTGGCGCTGCTGGAGCAGGGGTTGGTGACACCGGTGCAGGGAGATCTGGCCGCGTTCCAGCGCGAGGTCGAGCGTGCCCGCTCTATTCTCTACCTCGGTGACAATGCCGGTGAAATCGTGTTCGACCGCTTACTGTTACAGCAGCTACCGCGCGAGAAGGTGACCTATGTGGTGCGCGGTGGGCCCATCATCAACGATGCCCAGCTGCAGGATGCCCGCGAAGCCGGCATTGACCGGCTGGTTGCGACCCTGATGGACAACGGCGACGACTCGCCGGGCACGGTGTTGTCCCGCTGCAGCGCAGGGTTTCGTGAGAAATTCCACAACGCCGACCTGATCATCGCCAAGGGTCAGGGCAACTATGAAACCCTCAGCGACGAACCCGGCAACATCGTCTTTCTGCTCAAGGCCAAATGCCCGGTGGTGGCTACCCATATCGGCTGCGATTTGGGCGCCTCCCTGCTCTATCGCCGTTCAGGTCGCTAAGGCCGAGGAAAACAACTCCTAGACGTTGAAAAAAGCCCCGGAGGGGGCTTCCGTCTGGCTCAACCCTTCACGTCCTGCCAGATCCACGATTGATTCTGAACACCTGTTCATAGGCTACACAGACTGGTTTTAAACAGCCTGCGCAGCTGTCCTTTCAGTCGTTGCTCCACCACTGAGGTCCATACCCAAAATTTGCCCCAGACGTTCCATGTCGAGATGCTGCTCGAAATGTTCGGCGAGCAAACCATACTGGGTCTGCTTAAATTCGGCCGCCAGCTCAATCTCTTCCGTCACATAACCGGCATCGAGCCAGCTGAGATAGTGGTTGCGGAAGTGCGGGAAGTCAAACAGACCGTGAAAATAGGTACCCCAGACGGTCCCCTTGTCATTGACCGCACCGTCGCTGTCGCTGACGGATATGCCGTTGCGTTGCGTCAGCTGGACCAGGGGACGGGCCTGCGCACCCAGACGGGTCTGCCCAAGGTGGATCTCGTAGCCGTCGATGGCCGTGCCGTCGGCCAGCGTACCCTGCGAACGGGACAGCACCTTATCCTGTTCCAGCGTGGTCTCGCTATCCAGCAGGCCGAAACCGCGGCTGCTGCCGGCAGGGCCTTCGGTGCCGTGGGGATCGTGTATGTGGCGACCCAGCATCTGATAACCGCCGCAGACGCCGAGGATGCGGCCTCCAGCCGCCGCAAACTCCAGCAGCGGTGTTTCCCACCCCGCGTCACGCAGCCACTGCAGATCGAAACGGACGTTCTTGCTGCCGGGCAGGATCAGGGCGTCATACCCATCCAGCGGGCGGGGTTTCGACAGATAGTGAAACGTCACCGCCGGGTTGCGGATGAGGGGATTAAAATCGGTAAAATTGGAGATATGCGGCAGGCGCAGGGCCGCAATGTTGATTTTCCCCGCCAGCGGCCGCGACGGCGGGTCGATCACCGTCTCAAGGGGAAGGCCGTCTTCGGGATCGATCTCGATATGGCGATAATAGGGAATCAGCCCCAGCATGGGCAGGCCTGTTTTCTGTTCCAGGTAGCGGATGCCGTCATCGAACAGCGTGGCATCGCCGCGAAACTTGTTGATGATAAAGCCCGCCACCCGTTGCCGGTCGCGCTCGGGAATCACCTCGAGGGTACCGATAATCTGGGCAAATACGCCGCCGCGATCGATATCGGCCACCAGAATAACCGGGGCCGCAGCCGCGTGGGCGGTTTCGAAATTGACAAAATCACGTGAGCGCAGATTAACCTCGGCGCAGGAACCGGCGCCTTCGATCACCACCAGCTCATACTGTTCCCGCAACCGGTCCAGGCTCTGACGAGCCTGTTCAAACAGCCGGCTGGTGTCCCTGAAATAATCGGCCGCCTGGGCATTGCCGGTGGCCTTGCCCTGCAGCACCACCTGCGAACCGGTATCGGTATTGGGTTTGAGCAGCACGGGGTTCATGTCGGTATGGGGCTCAAGACCACAGGCCTCGGCCTGAACCACCTGCGCCCGCCCCATCTCCCCCCCATTGAGCGTCACATAGGAGTTGTTCGACATGTTCTGCGCCTTGTAGGGCGCCACCCTGAAACCGCGATTTTTGAAGATGCGGCACAGCGCCGTCACCACGACACTCTTGCCCACATCCGATCCGGTGCCGAGCAGGCACAGGCTTTTGCTTTGATTGGTCACAACGGCGGTCTTTCGGAAAAGGGTTATCTTCAGTTACCTCAGCAGATGCGGTTCCGTCCCGTCTTCTTGGCCCGGTACAGAGCCTGATCCGCCTGCTTGAACAGCAGATCAGGAGCGATACCACGCCCCTCGGCAACACCCATGCTGACGGTGATCTGCAGATTTTTTTGCCCGTCCGCCCTGCTCGAGCGTGAGCGTTTTGTGATCCCCTGGCTGTTTTTCCGCGGTCGTTGCGTCCCACGGATGACAAACGGGGTGTCTTCGATCCGCTGACGCAGGCTCTCCAGATGACTCAGCACCGGCTCACGCCGGCGGCGGGGAAAGATCAGGGTAAATTCCTCCCCGCCATAGCGGTAGGCCCGGCCCCCGCCCGTCACCTGAGCCAGCAGACTCGCCACCCGCTTCAGTACCTGATCCCCGACATCGTGACCATGGGTGTCATTGACACTCTTGAAGTGGTCGATATCCACCATCACAAGCGTATAGTGTCCCCGCAATCGCTGCAGAAATTCCATCAGCGCACGGCGGCTGTTCAGCCCGGTCAGCTCATCGCGATAGGCCATGGCATGAGAGCTTTCCAGCAGGGCAATGACCGGCACCAACGCGGCGATCTGCAACAAATAATTGCGCCAGGGCAACGAGAACGTCGGCCAAAACAGCGCGCAGCCAGCCAGCCCCACGAGCCATAGCTGCGCCCCGCGTTCCGGGCCGGGCTGGCGGAGAAATCGGATCAACGCCGTCAGCAGGCACAAGGCCATGGCGATCAGGGCCTGGGTGGTACAACCATCAATCGGATGACAACAAGTCGGACAATAGGAGGACAGGGGTTGGGGAAGCAGCCAGTCGTGCTGAATCCAGTACCACAGCTGGCCCTGGGTGGAAAACCACAGCACCAGCGGCAACAGGACCTGTCCCAAAATGAACAGCAGGCGGCGCAGGCAGGCCACCGACAGCAGTTCGCTTTCCGCTACCAGCTGCCACCACAGCAGGTTGAGCGGCAGCAACAGGCGCAGCCAGGCCAGAGTGTAGAAGACCGGAGACCCCGCTGGCAGAGCGGCCAGCAACCGTTCCGTGCCCATCACCATCAACAACATCAGCAGCAGACGGGAACGGCGGAACCGCCAGCCCAGCAGCGCGCCAAAAGCGATCACCAGCCACGGCAACAGGGACAGAAACGACTGCAGATACGACGGGCGGGGTTGCCAGGCAAACAGCCCCAATGCCAGAGCGACCACCAAGCCGCCGGGCAACAACAGTGAGATGATTACACGTGAGACGCTCATGACGTTGTGGGCCGCTCCCGTTATCCCTTTTATCGCCAGACGCGATAAATTCTGTTATCATTCTCAGCCACTGCGTGATGGCCCACCACACGGGCACCACACTGACCGTCAATTCGTCCCCCCCCCAGAGAGGATACACATGTCGAGTTCTTTTGGCACCCTGTTTAAGCTGTCCACCTTCGGAGAATCCCACTGCCCGGCCATCGGCGCCGTTGTCGACGGCGTGCCGCCGCGCATGCCCCTGACGGCGGAGCAGATTCAGCAGCAGCTGGACCGCCGTCGTCCCGGCAGCAACAAACTGGGTACCGCGCGCAACGAGGCGGACCAGGTACAGATCCTCTCCGGGGTTGAAAATGGTCTGACCCTGGGCACCCCCATCGGTCTGATGGTGGCCAACACTGACCAGCGGCCGGGTGACTATGGTTCCATGAGCCGTATCCCCCGCCCTTCCCACGCCGATTACACCTACCAGGCGAAATACGGCATCGCTGCCTCCAGCGGCGGCGGTCGGGCCAGTGCCCGTGAAACCATTGCCCGCGTTGCCGGCGGCGCCATCGCCGAGATTTTTCTGCGCGAGCATTATGGCATCGAGATCGTGGCCTGGGTCAGCAGCGTCGGCACCACCGATGCGCCAAACATGGATCTAGCTTCCCTTTCACGTGAGCAGGTCGACGCCAATGACGTGCGCTGCCCCGATGAAACAGCGGCCGAGCGGATGACCAACGCCATCCTGGCCGCACGCGAAGCCAAAGACTCCATCGGCGGCGTCATCAGCTGCGTGTGCCGCAATGTTCCCGCCGGCTGGGGCGAGCCTGCGTTTGACCGCCTTGAAGCCCTGCTCGGCCACGCCATGCTCTCCCTGCCTGCTTCCAAAGGATTCGAGATCGGCTCCGGCTTCGCCGGCAGCCGCCAGCGCGGCTCACAGCACAACGATCCGTTCGTGCGCAAAGGGGAAAAACTCGGCACCCTGACCAACAACAGCGGCGGCGTGCAGGGTGGCATCTCCAACGGCGAGCCCATCTATTTCCGTGTCGCCTTCAAGCCCACGGCCACCATTGGCCTGGAGCAGCAGACCGCTGACTACGACGGCAATCCCGTCACCCTGGCGGCCAAGGGGCGACACGACCCCTGCGTGGTGCCGCGCGCCGTGCCCATCGTTGAGGGCATGGCCGCGCTGGTGCTGGCGGATCTGGCGTTGATTCAACGGATGCGGGGCTAGCGGCTAATTAATTGAGCATCCAAACAGGGTGGAGAAAAACGGCGAGGTTATACCCACGTGACGCGGGGTTGCGACCCCGCACGACGCCCCACTCTTTTGCTTGCCCAAAAGAGTGGGCAGAAAAGGGCACCCCGCGTCTGGCCCCTTCGGGGTTCCCTGCGCAAGCGTGATAATTTGCAGGTGGACGAAAACTCGCCCTTGTTTTCAACAAGTCCTCAAACAGTTCGTCCTCCTGTTTCGCAAATTCTCCCGCTTGTTCCGGCGAACCGTCGCTCCAATCCAGCGACGACAAAAGGGGATATTGGTTTTCCCCATTGCGCCGCAGCCGGAGCAAGCGAAGAATGTTTGAGGGGATATTGAAAATGGGCCCGAATTTTCTGAGCGCGGCGAAGCGTTGCGGAATGGAAGGGACCCGCCGCAGGGGGGCGACGGCAAGGGGTGTGCTTCTTTGCCTTCTTTCTTGTCACACCACAAGAAAGAAGGTCGGCGTGTGGGGGCCGAAACCCCACGTCATGTGGGAAGACCTTGATGTCGCACCACTTCACCGACATAGCAAAAACCAGGTAGCTCCGTGACCCCTCCCCTCCTCTGCACCCACCCCTTCAACTGGCTGGAAATCCACGGCGACGGCAGCGTCTTTGTCTGTTGCCCGGCCTGGCTGCGACGCCCCGTGGGCAACCTGCTGCAACAGTCACTGCAGGAGATCTGGCACGGAGAACGGATCGTGGAGCTGCGCAAAAGCACCACCAACGGCAGTTTTCACCACTGCAGCCCGAAGCGTTGCCCGTTTCTGGCCCAAGCCCTGGCCCCAAATCGCTCCATCGACGATCACGGCAATCCCGTCACCACGTGGGATGAGATCACGGACCCGCGCCTGCGCCAGGCCATTGAAAAGCACCAGTTCCGGCCCGACTTCGGACCGACCATCCTCAATCTCTGTTACGATCCGCGCTGCAATCTCGCCTGCCCCAGCTGCCGCACGGAATTGGTTCAGCTGACGGAGCCGGAACAACAGCGCGTCGAAGAGCTGACGCAGAGGATTGTTGACCAGCTCGCGCCCCACGTCCGACAACTGCGGCTGAGCGGGCATGGAGACCCCTTTGCCGCGCCGGGCTACCGCAACCTGCTCCAAACGGTGTCGCGTCAGAGTTTCCCCGCGCTGCAGACCATCCACCTGCACACGAACGGACTGTTGTGGACGCCCGCGACCTGGCATAAGATGGCGCATCTCCATCCCTATGTCCGCTCGGCGGAAATCTCCATCGACGCCGCCACCCCCGACACCTACCGGCTCAATCGCGGGGCCGATTTCAACCGGCTGCTACAAAATTTGGGCTTTATCCAGAGCCTCGGCCTCGACCTGCTGCTAAGCTTCGTGGTCCAGCACAACAACTTTCGTGAGATGCCGGGCTTTGTCGCACTGGCGAACCGCTTCGGCGCCCGTTGCTATTTCAGTCCGCTGATCAATTGGGGCAGCTGGTCGCAGGAGGCGTATCAGCAACGCGCCGTCCACCGGCCACAGCATGCCGAACACGGAGAATTGCTGGAGCTGTTGCACGAGCTGAACGGAAGAGATGGTGTAAATCTGGGAAGCCTGAGGGCGCTGACCAGAGGGTAAAGAACGCGTTAAACGATAACGAGAGCGGATCAGCTCTCGCTGTCATCCACCTCCGGCTCGTCGCTGTCCGTTCCCCCTTCCAGCTCGGCCCGTTCCAGCACGGTTTTCGGCAGCGGCTTGCGCACTTTGACCCCGAGATCGACGAAACGGCTGGCCTGGCTGACCAGGTTGCCGCGCCCCTGACACAGCTTGTTCATGGCGCCATGATAGGTCTGGTCGAGGGTGGACAGCTGGGCGCCGAGTTTTTCCATGTCCTCGATAAAGCCGCGCAGCTTGTCATAGACAGCGCCGGCGCGCTCGGCGATCGCTTGAGCATTCTGGTTCTGCCGCTCGTAGCGCCAGATGTTTTCCACCGTGCGCAGGGTCGCCAGCAGGGTGGTCGGGGTGACGACCACGATCCGTTTGGCGAAAGCGTGGTTGAACAGCCCCTCATCAGCCTGAAATGCCGCCATGAACGCGGCCTCGACGGGCATAAACATCAGCACGAAATCGAGCGAGCGCACCCCCTTGAGGGCAGTGTAGTCCTTTTCGCTCAGGCCGGTGATATGCTGGCGCACCGCCGCCACATGATCCCGCAAAGCCTGCTCGCGCTGCTGCGGTTCCTCTTCATTGCAATAGCGTTCATAGGCGACGAGGGAAACCTTGGAGTCGATGATGATGTCTTTGTCTTCAGGCAGATGCACGATGACATCGGGCTTGAGCAGCCGCTGATCGGCATCGCGGAAACCGCCCTGGCAGTCGTATTCGCTGCCGCGGCGCAGGCCGGACTGCTCCAGTACCCGTTCCAGCACCAGCTCACCCCAGTTGCCCTGGACCTTGTGATCGCCCTTTAACGCGCGGGTGAGATTGGTCGCTTCCTCGTTGATCTGCTGATTGAGCCGGCGCAGGTTCTCCAGCTCCTGTTTCAGGGAGGCCCGCTCGCGCACGTCGTTGGTGTAGACGTCATCGACCTTCTTTTTAAAGTCCTGCAGCTGATCGCGAAACGGGGTCAGAATCGCCTGCAAACCGGCACTGTTGTGTTCGGTGAAACGCTTGCCCTTCTCTTCCAGAATCTCCTGGGCCAGGCTCTTGAACTGGTCGCGCAGCTGTTCACGCGCCCGTTCAAGCAGCTGCAGTTTTTCCTCGTTCTGCTGCTGTTGCTCCGTCAGCCGCGTCTGCAGCCGGGCATTCTGCTCGGCACGCTGTTCAAGCTCCAGCCGCGCCGCAGTCAGGGACTGTTCCTGCTGTTCCCGCTGGAGGAATCCCGCCTCCAGCTGCCGGCGCAACTGGTCGGTTTCGCCCTGCAATCGGGCATGCTCCTGCTGAACCCGCGCAAGTTCCGCGCGGTTGTCTTCCAGCAGGGTCAGCTGCGCGTCTAATCGCTGCTGACGGTCATCGCGTTCCTGGCGGAGTTGGGTTTGGCTGGTCGCCATTTCCGCTTCCAAACGTCGACAGCGGTGACGCAGCGGCAGCGCAACTAACAGGCCTCCGCTAACGGCTGCGGCCAGGATCAGCAGCCAGGCACTCGGCAGCGACAGCAATTCCATCATGGCTGTTCCTCCGTGTCGTAAGGTTGGCGACGGGCCATCTTGAACCGCGCACTCAGGGTCATCACCTTTTGTCCCTGATGGGAAAACAGCTCGGCCTTGGCCTGCCACAACCGGTCGCCCTGGGGCTCCACCTGCGCTTGCGCCGTCACCAACCCCTGCAGAACCGGGGCCAGGAAGTCCACCTGCATCTGGATGGTGGCAAAGTGACTGTTCTCCGGCACCAGGCTTTTCATCGCCATGACACAGGCGGTGTCAGCCAGACTGACCAGGGCGCCACCATGCAGCATGGAGCCACCGTTGGCCATCTGGGGGCGGAAAGGCATGGTCAGTTCCGCCCGCCCCTGCCGGGCGGCAACGATGGTCATCTCCAGCCAGTTCTCAAACGGCGCACACGCGATCCACTGATCCAGTTCAACCCGGTAGGGACCGAGCTCCTGTTCCTTCATCATGGTGCTCAACCTTTCTTTAGCCATTATAACCAATCAGTTGAGGTCAATTCCTTCCGCCTGCAACAGCAGACGCTTCACGTGGCTGCCGGCGCGATAGCCACCCAGCCCGCCGGACGCTGGAAGGATGCGGTGGCATGGGATCAGCCAGTGTAGCGGATTGGCGGCCACGGCGTTGGCCACGGCACGCCAGGCTTGCGGGCGCTGGATGGCCTCGGCCAGTTCACCATAGGTGTGAGTCTGCCCCGGTGCGAGAGTCTGCAGCTGACGCCACACCCGTTGCTGGAAATCGCTGCCCACCAGCACCAGCGGCCCTTGCGGCGGAAGCGGAAAGCGTGCAAACAGCCGTGCCGCCAGCCTCTGGGTTTCGCTGGCCGGAGCCGACTGCAACACAAAGGTGACAAAACGGCGGCAACACCGCTCCAGTACTGCGGATTCCTCGCCGTCGCGGTGCAGCTGCAGGGCATAAAGAGTACACAGTTCCTGGGTCGCGGACCACACCAGCAGCGCCTGCACATTGGGTAGCGGCGTTATGGCGCTGCCATAGCGCAAGCAGCGCTCGGCTGACGCGCTCGGTGCCGGAGCCGGCTCTCCCCTGTTGCTCATGCAGCGTTGGTGTCACCATCCAGCATCTGTTCCGCCTCCGGCATAATACGGCACAGACAGGCGGCCACAGCAGTGAGCACGGCCAGCAACGCGATCAGCGTCAGTACGCCGAATGACTGGGCAATGAGGCCGAGAACGCCGAACAGCAGCGCCAGCACGCCCACCACGCTGTTGGTGAGGGCGGCAAAAGTGGCTCGCTCCGCGGGCGGCACCGCATCCACCATATAGGTCTTGCGTCCCAGCCGCACACCGGAATCAGCCAGACCGATCAGGATGAAGACCAGCAGGTAGGCGCCCTTCTGAAGCGCATGCGAGGGCACCCACGACAGCAGCAAAGCCAGCACCCCGGCCAGAGTGGCAATGGCCGCGCTGTAGAACATCACCCGGCGGCTGGTCTCATCGGCCATGCGGCCCCAGAACGGGCTGCTGACCAGCTGGGAAAAGCCCACGGCCGCCACCAGAAAGCCGACATCGCTGCCCTGCACCGCCCACAGGCTGTTGACATGCATGAAATAAAACGGCGGCGCCAGCTCGATACACAACAGCAGCGCCCGCGCAAAAAGGAAACGACGGAAACCGGGATAGCGGACAAAGAATTGCGCGCCGTGCCGGATCTCGCTCACCGGGCTGCGTGCGCCCTCCGTGGCCCCGGCATCCTCGCGGATGGCGGCAAACAGCAGCGCGCCGATCGCCCACAGCACGGCTCCGGCAATCAGCAGCCATTGGATCACCACCAGCGGCTCGGCCACCCCTTTCAGCCGCGACAGCCCGGCTCCCACCAGCAAGGTCAGCACCCCGCCGATCAGCGCCCGGCTGGCCAGCAGTTTGCCACGACGGCCTTTGGCAATAGTCTTGCCGAGCACATCCTGAAAGGCCACGGAAGCGGTGCCGCTGGCCATGCAGAACAGGGTGAACAGCAGCAGGATCATCCCTCCGGCCCAGGCCGGGGGCAACAGCAGCGCCGCGGCCAGAATGCCCAGCAGGCAGACGGTCTGCACCAGCGCCGCCACCGTCCACACCCACTTGCGCACCGCCAGCTGACGAATCTGGCCGGCCGCCACCATCTGCGGCAACAACGAGGCCGTCTGCTTGATCGGCATCAGAAAACCCAGCATCCACAACGGGCTGCCGATCACTTGCAGCAGCCACACCAGCACCAGATTCGGCCCGGCCACCTGCTCGGCCAGCTTGGTGCTGGCGCCATTGGCGACATTGAGCGTGAAATTAAAGCGTTGTTCGTGGCAGGAGGATTCCGGGATGTCGCGGCAGGCGCGATCCAGGGAATCCTCACCGAACAAAAAGGCGTAAAACCAGCGACTGGCGGTACGAAGTCGGTTCATGATCGATCCACTTTCAAGGCGGGCAGACGAAAGAAATAACGATTCTGGAACGCCGGGGACAAACGGGCCAGCAACGGGCGGAAACTCATCACAACGGCGATGGAAAACAGGATACGCGCCAGCAGAATCGCCGACCAGTGCCCACCGACCACGGCCATGAGCAGCGTATCCTCAATCAGACTGTGGCACAACCCCATCAGCACCAGCGACAGGAAGACATCGCGCGGTGCCATCTTGCCGCTCTGGGCCTCCTGAATAATCAGGCTGCCACCATAGCTCAGCCCCAGCAACATGCCGATGAGGGTGATGGGTGCCGCCGCCGGGCTCATGCCCAGCACCGACAGCACCGGCTTCAGCCCCTTGGCCAGCCAGTCGACGAACCCCAGCGCCTCCAGGGCGCGCATCAGGGCCAGCAGCGCAAAGATGATCAGCACAATCGACAGCATGTTGCGTCCCTGGGCCAGCAGCCAGTGGCCCCAGCCGGCTGCGACCGTTGGCGGGGTCCACACCGCGCGGTTCAGCTGGCCGAGTTGCCCGCTGACGCGGTAACCCTGGTGCAATAGCACGCCGGTGACCACGGCACCACCCAGCCGCACCAACAGCATGCAGCGCAGGCGGGTGCCCGCTTTCTGGGCGATGCGCAACTCTACCGGCAGGCCATGCGCCATCAGCATCAGGGTGGTCAGGATACTGATCTGGGCCACTGTCAGTACCGCGGAAGCCGGCAGCGAGGCATAGACGCTGAGACCACCGTAGAGATTGGTCACCATGGCCGTCGCCCACACCAGCCCCATCTCCCCCGGCAGCCCAAACAGGGCCATACAGGGAGCCAGCTGCTCACCCAGCCAGTGGGTGACGCCCAAATCCGTCAGCAGCTTGGTCGCCAGAGCAATGGGCAGCGTGATGCGAAACAGGGCCAGGCAGGTCTGTGACGTATCGCGCAGCAACCGCATCAGCCAGGAAGACGATCTGGAGTTCAAAGCCATTACAGCCGGGCAGCTGCGAGTTCAATCTGGCGAATCCGCTCCGGGTTCGACGGATGGGAGCTGAGGAAGCCACCGCCCTCTCCATAGAGTTTTTCCAGGGTCTGAATGGCCCGCTTCATGGCCAGCGGGTCACGGTTAAGCTTTTTGAGAACCGTCAGGGCGTAACGATCAGCTTCCAGCTCATCTTCTCGCGAGAAATGCGCGGTAATCGCGGCCTGTCCCAATTGTCCCAACTGCGACGAGGTCAGTTTTTCCAGGGTTCCACCGACAGAAACCGCCGCTTTGAACGCCGTATCCGTCAGGATATGCTGACGCAGCTGGTTGTAGCTGTGCTTGAGCTTGACATGACCGATCTCGTGACCGATGACCGCCAGCACTTGGTCATCCGGCATAGCATCCAGCAGCCCGGAATAGACACGCACCGTGCCATCTGCCATGGCAAAGGCATTGACATCTGTCGTCAGGTAAACACGAAAATTTAACGCTAGACCATCATAATTGTGCAGGTCATGGATAATCGTATCGAGGCGCTGACTGTAGGGATGCTCCGGCGGTGCCAGCTGGCTGGTTTTGTCCATTTCCTCGGCAGACAACGATGCGGCATCAACGACACTTTGCTCTTCCAGTGTCGTTGCCTGCAACACACCACCACCGACGACCAGGGCTTTCTGCATGTCAAATCCGCCCTCTTGAGCGCAACCGATGAGAAACAGCGACAACAATCCACCCAGGACAAACGATCTCATAAAGGACATCCTTTCACGTTGTCTGCCGTCAACCGGACAGAAGGCGTTAAAACAGATAAGGAATAAACATTTTTGAGCGCTGACGATAGTCACAATAGACCGGTCCGAAATGATCCAGGTTTTCCTGTTCCTCATTTTTAGCCGTCAGCCACAAAAACAGCGTGGCCGCCGCCGCCAACCCCAGCGGCAAAAGCGTTGGCTGCTTGAGGCAGGCGCCCCACGCCAGCAGAAACAGTGAGCTATACATGGGATGACGGACATAGCGGTAAATGCCGATCTCGACCAGATGCACGGTATTTTCAAAGCGCAGGTTTTCCGGCATGGCGTGGCGGGGTTCATGCCCGCCATGCCGCCGCAGCAGCGCCAGAGCGGCGAGGACAAAAACAATCGACAGTACCAGCAGCAGCCAGGAAAATCCTTGGCGCAGGCAGAAAGGATCATCAAACCAGTAGGGGTGGTTCAGCAGCACCACGGCTACCACAGCCTCGAAAGCAAAGAAGCGGTAAAAACCATGTGAATGACGATTTTTCAGCGGACGGCGGGAAACCCAGGCCAGGAAAGCACTGATCAGAATAAAAAGAAACAGGCGCACCATTTTCTCAATAAAAAACTAAAGAAGAGTAAGTTGACGACCGATAGGATTTATATCGGCCTGCTGTCAGGGAAGACAAGGGCCACAACAGCGCCTTGCGCAACCACACGAAAATCACCATTCAGCCACGGAGGGCCGGATATGATTATCACCGAATCTGCCGTTCAACTGCAAGCCCAACATCAAAAAACAACCAGCTATCAGCAAAGCGAATCCCTCACCGTCTGGAATCGTCCGACGGAGGAAACAGCCAGCGAAAACCTTGCGCCCATCGACAAGGTTTACCTCAGCGATACCGCCCAGGCTCTGCAGCATCGCAACGTGGAGTCCGTGGAGCAAGTCGACGAAGAAGACGAGCCGAAAGAACTGGATCTGATTATTCTGAAGCGGCTGACGGAGATGCTGACAGGCAAAAAGATCAAGCTCTCCCACACCAACCAGCTGGCCCATAAACTTGAACAGGCCAGCGACCAGCATGAACCTCAAAAGGTCGGGCAACAGACGCCGAGTGCCGGTAGCGGCTTCGGGCTGGCTTACGACTACCACGAATCCCACCATGAGCAGGAAAGCCTCCAGTTCAGCGCCGCAGCCCAGGTTGCAACGGGCGATGGCCACACCATCGACATTCAACTTAAACTGAACATGAGTCGCGAATTCTATGAAGAGACAAACTTCAGCCTGCGCGTCGGCGAGGCGCTGAAAGATCCGTTGGTGCTCAACTTCTCCGGCCAGGCGGCACAGCTGACCGAGAGCACCTTCGCCTTTGACCTCGATTTTGACGGTGAAGCAGAACAGATGGCGTTTGTCGCGCCGGGCAGCGGTTTTCTCGCCCTCGACCGCAACGGGGACGGCGTAGTGAATGACGGCAGCGAACTATTCGGCCCCGCCACCAATGACGGCTTTGCCGAACTAGCCCGCTACGACGAGGACGGCAACCAGTGGATTGACGAACAGGACAGTATTTATGACCGTCTGAGCGTCTGGAGCCGCACCAGTGATGGAACGGACGAGTTACTGTCTCTGCGACAGCGCAATGTGGGAGCCATCTACCTGGGATCAGTGTCGACGCCCTTCACCCTGACGGACGCAGACAACAACCAGCAGGGCCAGATGAGGGAAACCGGCCTGTTCCTGCAGGAAAACGGCGGGGCGGGAACGATTCAGGAACTCGATCTGGTCGTTTAACGGATCAGCGCGTCGATCGCATCGAACGGCAGCTCCGTTTCAGCCAGACGCCGAATCAGGTCGATTTTCTCCCTGTCGTCGGCGCTGATCTTGGCCACGTCACCCGTTACACGGGCAAAGGCTTCAGAATTGCTCAGGGTCGTACGCATATAGGGAATGCCGCTGTCGTCAACAATCTTCTGGGTAATCGGCGAGACCGGAGCATAACCGGGAATCACCAGTCCGGCGATTTTATGGCGATACTCGGGCAGGTGATAGAGCGAGGCCAGCATCACCATCAATTCATCGCGACTGCTGTTGACCAATAGCAGGGTCGCTTCCTGCAGCAGGTCAGCAACACGCTGGGCCGAGGCCGCGCCAAGCTGAACATGATGAATGATGCGTTGGCGCTCCTCGACATTGCCCTGCAGGGGGACATCGAGAATGCGGCTGATGCGACTGAGGGTGGGATTGGCCAGCACCGGAGAGAAGTTGAACCCCCCTTCGACCTGAAGCGGCTTTCCGGAGAAGGCCTTTTGCAGGTAGCCAAGGTTTTCCTCACGCTTCTCGGCAACGATCTTGTTGATCAGAATCATGTGCACCGGAACCTCGGCCTGATCAAACAGGGCCAGATTCATGTGCAGCAAATCAACGGCGCGGCCGATACCCGCCTCGGCAACCATCATGACCGGGGCCTGCAGCAATCTGGCCACCGTGGCATTGCCACAGCCGAGCACCGAACCGACCCCGGCATGGCCGGAGCCTTCGATGACAATAAAATCGCACTGCTGTTCCAGCTGGCGGCAGGCCTCGAGAATCTGCTGATGCAACAAAAGCGGGTCGAGGGTGCCATCCAGCACATCACGCGTGGTATGGCCGTGAACGGCGACGGGCGACAGCCAGGGCAGCTGGTCGTGTAACTGGAACACCTCGCACATCAGGGCAGCGTCCTTATCCATCACCTGCCCCTGATAGCTGATCAGCTTCGGTCCAACCGGTTTGATAAAACCGACACGGCGATATTTTTGCGCCGCACAGTGCAAAAGTGAAAGGCAGACCGTGGTCTTGCCACAATCCTTCCCCGTTGCCGCGACAAACAGTTTCCTGGCCATGGGTGGTGTCTCCTTTGACATGAAAAAATACCCATAAAAGGGCATGAAAACAAACAAGGAACCTTTTCAAGCTATGCGACGCAGCCTCTGGGCGCAACGATAAAATGACAGGAGCAGTCCGTTTAGCGGGCTGTGCGGGCAGCAATCATCGCAGGATTTGCTATACTGCAACAGGCATTACCGGATGAAAGGAGAACGACCATGGCCACCACCATCGAAACCAGCTCACTGGAAACCTTCCGCCTCGAAGCACAACAACTGATGCAGAATCGGCGCAACCAGAACAGCGATGAAACCGCCGTGGCGGCGGAAGAAGAGACCTCTTCCAGCGTCATGGCCGGCCAGGATCGCGTCACTCTGAACAGCCGCATCCTGGAAGCGGGTCTGTACAAGGCCGACATGACACTGAACGTCACCAGCAAGGACTCCTTCGAGCTCTTGCGTTCCCTGGTCATCGACACCTTTCAGGAACAGGGTATCGCCACCAAGATTGCCGTGGGTGATGAGACCATCGATCTTCAAAGCCTGACCCCGGAAGAAGCACAGGGGCTGATCAGCGAGGACGGTTATTTCGGGGTTGACCAGACTTCGCAGCGCATTGTCGACTTTGCCATCAGCATGGCGGGTAATGACCCGACGCGATTTGAAGCCATTCTTGCCGGCTTTGAAGACGGATTTGCCGAGGCTGAAAAAGCCTTTGGCGGCACCCTGCCCGATATCTCCTATCAGACCCGTGACGCGGTGCTTGGAAAACTGAATGACTGGCTTGAAAGTTTCGAGCAATAAGCCGCACAGGACAACGAAGCGACAATGGCGAGCTGGAATCGAAAGGGATTTCAGCTCGCTTTTTGTTTACAACTCCGTTACTCTGCCGACTCATTCAGCGGGCAGGACCGGCACGGAGATCAGGGCATGAAAAGCTATCACAACGCATTCGGCACATTCAATCTGGATCGCTATCCGACCACAACCAATCCAACCCTTCAGGCCTGGGACGCTGCGGACAGCTATCTGCTCGAGATGTTGCAGGCCCATCCAAAATGGACGAGCGCAGACCGGATCGCCCTCTGCAATGATCGCTTCGGCGCCTTGGCCGTCACCCTGGCCGCTGCCGTTGCAGGGACGTCCTCCTGTCAGCTCCACAGCCTCTCCGACTCCTGGCTGTCCCACGAGGCAACACGACGTAATCTTGCCCTCAACCACTGTGACGCCAACAGAATCAAGCTGCTCGACAGCCTGACCATTCCTGAGAATAAACTTGATATTTTATTGATTAAAATACCGAAATCAATTGAATTTCTTAAAGACACATTGGTTCGACTGCGCCCGTCGCTCACGCCAGAGACCCTGATTCTGGCGGCCGGGCTGGTCAAACAGATCACGCCAAAAACAGTGCAGTGTTTTGAACAGTGCTGGGGGAAAGTCAACCCATCACTGGCGCAGCGCAAGGCACGGGTGCTGACAATTCAGCTCGAAGAAAAGCCAGGAATAGCGCCGTCCTCGCCCACCTGCTATCAGCTCGACACGCCGCCGATGCGCCTCTACAACCACGCCAACGTCTTCTGTCAGGGCCGCCTGGATATGGGCAGCCGGCTGCTGCTTGAACAGCTGGACAAACTGCCCGAGGCTCATCAGGTCATCGATCTGGGTTGTGGCAACGGTGTGCTGGGACTGGCCTATGCCCAGTGCCATCCGGCGTGCGATGTGCTTTTTATCGACGAGTCCTACATGGCGCTTGCTTCGGCGCGGCTGAATGCCCAGAACAACCTGCCGGGTTCGCAGCACACGGCCTTTATGGCCGGAGACGGTCTGCATGAGGTAGCGAGTCACAGCGCCGAGCTGATTCTGTGCAATCCGCCCTTTCACCAGCAGGCCGAGATCGGTGACGACACGGCCTGGCAGATGTTTCACCAAGCCCGAAGGGTGCTGAATAAAAACGGCTGCCTCGTTATCGTCGGCAACCGTCATCTGGGGTATCACGTCAAGCTGAAACGCCTATTCGGCAACTGCCAGCAGGTGGCCAGCAACCGTAAATTCGTCATCCTACTCAGCCACAAGCACTGAATCGGGCCACGGCGGCAAGGGACGACTGGCCACGGCATTGCGTTGTTCCGGCGTCAAACGCTGCACATAGTCGCCCATGCCCCGCAGGGTATTGCCAAGGAAATAGCGTTCCCGCGCCTGAATATCCTCGGGCAACTCCCCCAGGCGACGGAAACAGACATCCTGCTCCAGCAGCCAATGACAGATGGCCTCATCATGCTGCTCCGGCTCGATGTCCTGATGCGCTATCACGCCCTGCACCCACAGTAACAGCTGGCGTCGGGCAATGGTCAGGTGATCCATGGCATTTTTCACCAGCCCGTAATGAGCGAAAATCATCTGCTGCGGCTGGTAGACCATCACTTTCCCCAGCGAATTCAGCGCCACATCCAGCTCAAAACGCGGCGGCGTTGCCGGGCGCATGTAAATACCGGAACGGGCCTCGCTACGCACCCCCGCCACCTCGCCGGCAATCAGCAGATCATCGAACACGAAACTCAGGTGATGGACCGCATGCCCCGGGGTCTGCAGGACGGTCAGAGGCAGATCATCGAGCCAGTCATCATAGCCGATGCGAACAGCGGGCACCGGCATGATCTCGCCGTAAGCCGTCGCCATCGCGCCGAGCACCTTGAGGGACCCCTGCCAGAGTTTGGACGGATCAACCATATGGGCAATGCCGTCCGGATGGCAGAGGACGCGGGCCTCGGGAAAATGGCGCAACAGTTCGCCCGTGGCGCCGGCGTGATCGATATGGATATGGGTCAGCAGAACATAGTCGAGCCGTTGAACCCCGTGCTGACGCAAAGCTTCCAACAGAATCGACAACGAAGACAGGGGTCCGGGATCCACCACAAAGCTCAACTGCCCATCACGGTAGATCCAGGAACTGATGAAAGAACGAAAGCCTTGCAAAGATGGCTGGTCAAGATCAACACAATGCAGACAGTTCAGGTCCATGATCAGCGCAAGCTCCCTGGTTCGTCATCCTGTTCCGCGCCATGCAGCCGCTGTGGATCGCACAGCAGTTCAGGATTAACGGCAATTTTACCGCATTTGCCACAGATGTAGCGCAGGTTGTCGGGGCAATTCTCGCACTGGCGCGGCGGTTGAAGGCTCGGCGAGCCACACCAGTCTCGCCGGCAGCCACGGCCCAGAGGCTGGCAGAGCTTGTCGACATCCAGCGACACGGCTCCACAGCGGGCGCAGATAAAGGCTGGCGTATCGTCACTGACGGGGATGCAGCGTGAAAGATCCATACTGAAGCTCCTTTTACAAAATCCTAACAGGTGATCAACGCGGGCAGTCTAACAGAAAACCGCGTCGAGACCCATCAAAGAGACACCGCAACGGGATAATTGCCTTTTCATAGGGGGCCAAGGTCACGTATTCTGGGCAGAACCCCCTGTTCTCATAGAGAGAAAAAAGATGAAACCCTCCCGACAGCCTGCACAGCCGCCAAGTCTGATCCAGTGCCTTTCGCGCAGTGTCCGTTCCTTTTCGCGCATCTTGCCCCTGCTGTTGGCCATGTTCGGCCTGGTCGCCCTGCTGCAGACACTGGTGACGCCCCACCAACTGGCCTCGTTTTTCAGTGGCAACCTGTTTCTCGATCCATTGATTGGCGCCACAGCCGGCTCTCTGGCCGCCGGCAACCCCATGATCAGCTATATCCTCGGCGGCGAGCTGCTTCAGTCCGGCATTTCCCTGACCGCAGTGACCGCCTTCATTCTGGCGTGGGTCAATATCGGGCTCCTGCACCTGTCCGTGGAGATGAACCTGCTGGGGCGGCGGTTCACCCTGCGGCGCAACCTGTTGTCTTTTTTATTCATTCTGCTGATTTCCATGATGACCGCTATCACCCAGGAGTTGCTGAAATGAAGCAAGAAAATGCAGGCGACAAAACTGCTGCCCAGACATTGCAGGGGTGCCGCTTCTTCGCGTTGGTTACTGCGGTGTATTTGGTCCTGGCGCTGGTGCGCCCAGAGCTGTTTTCCACGCTGATAACCCGCTATGGACAGCTTCTTTTCAAGGTACTGCCATTCCTGGCCATGATTGTGGTGCTCAACGCCCTCATCAACTGGAAGCTGACAGCGGGCATGATGCAGGCCTTCCGTACCAGTCGTTCAACGCATCGCTGGCTGGTGGCACTCGGTGCTGGTATTCTCAGCCATGGCCCGCTTTACCTGTGGTTTCCTCTGATTGATGATCTGAGACAGAAAGGTCTCAACGATGGCCTGCTGAGCTGTTTCTTTTTTGCCCGCGCCATCAAACTACCGCTGCTGCCCGTCATGGTGGAGTATCTCGGTCTCTCTTTCACCCTGATTCTGAGCGGTTATATTCTTCTCGGTGCTCTGGTTCAGGGTCTGATCATGGAACGCTGGCAGAAACAAGGCTGATCCACGCGTCTCGGGTCGAGACACCACAGCCGTCAGCCTGGGGAAGCAGACCATAGGGTCAGAGGGATTTGGCCTTACTGTTTGGAAAAGTTACGGACGCCATCTCCGGCCTGAATTGCTTCATCTCCCCCGACAAAGCTCTATCCAATGCGAGCAGGATCAGGATGAGAAAGACGTCGCCCGTTACGTTCCGCCACCACCACACACTCGGCTACCGTTACAGCACGAATCTCTTCCGCCAGCTGCTGAACCTCGGGATGGTGATGGGATTCAAGCGGCTTTTTCAGCGCGTGGGTCACCGTTGGTGTGGCGGCAACGCGATGAGCAATATCCAGCGCCCGTCGACCAATTTGCTTTTCCGAAACACTTCCGATGAGGCTGGCGAAAATCGCACCGCCGACAAACAGCTGGATCAGGATGAAGCAAGTTTAACAGGTTATGCAAAAGGACGGGGAATTTCCTGCACCGGTAGACATTCCCTGCTGGGCCTATTAATCTGTAGCTTCCTTTTGTCATGAAAAGATGGAACATCATACCAAGGAGGCCGCCATGGAGCTGTTTGATGTCATTGTTATTGGCTCAGGTGGAGGAACAAAGATTGCCCTGCCCGCAGCAAAACGCGGATTGAAGACAGCGTTGATCGAGCGGGACCGTTTCGGAGGCACCTGCCTGAATCGCGGCTGTATTCCCTCGAAAATGCTGATCTATCCAGCCGATCTGATCTGTTCCATTCGTCGTGGTCCGAATGTTAACGTACGAGTCGAACCGCAGCTCGATGGAGAGTTTCCCCGTCTCATCGAACGTGTCAACACTACCATTCTGCAGATGTCTGATGAGTTTCGCACCGCCGCTGAAGCGTTGCCACAGCTCGACCTGATCCGCGGCCATGGGCGCTTTGTCGACAATAACATTATCGAGGTGAACGGAAGACGGCTCACGGCCCCTCGGATTTATATCGCCACCGGTGCCAGGCCGGCGATCCCGGACGTTCCAGGATTGACCAGCACCCCTTACATGACCAGTACGGAAGCACTGCGTTGCCTGCATCTACCCCGGAGAATGATTATCCTTGGTGCCAGCTATATTGCCTGCGAACTCGGTCATATTTATGAGGCTTTTGGCTGTGAAACACACTTTTTGGTACGCAGCAGTCTGTTGCGTCAGGAAGATGAAGATGTGCGAACCGCATTCGCAGAGGATTTTCGCCAGCGGCACACCCTGCATGTCGGCTATGAACCGATTGAGGTTCAGTGGACGGATGGCCTGTTTGGTGTTCGTATGCGGCACAGCGACACCGGGGAAGAACAGGAACTTTACAGTGAAGCACTCCTCGTCAGCACTGGAATCAAACCGGTTACCGATGAACTTGGCTTGGAGAACACCTCGATCTGCTGTGATACAAGAGGCTTTATTCAGGTTGATGATCACCTGCAAACAGCTGCTTCGGGGGTCTATGCACTCGGCGACTGCGTCGGCAATTATCTGTTCCGTCACAGTGTTAATTTTGAAGGCGAATATCTGATGCGCACCCTGTTTGATGATCCACGCGACGAGGCGATCAATTATGGTGCCGTCCCCCGTGCGGTGTTTGCCCAGCCCGAAGTCGCTGCAGTCGGTGCAAGTGAGGTGCAGTTGCAGGAAGGGAAGATCGATTACATTGTCGGTCGAGCCGCGTACGCGGACAGCAACATGGGGCTGGCACGTCAACTGGAGACGGGCTTTGTTAAATTGCTGTTTGACCGTTCCAGCCGACGTTTGCTGGGCGCGCACATTATCGGAGAAGAAGCATCAACCCTGATCCACATGCTGATTCTCGGATTACAGCAACAGGTTTGCATCGACGATCTGCTGAGCCTGATCTATATCCATCCGGCGCTGGCGGAATTGATACGTGACGCAGTTCGTGACGCGCAGGAGCAGCTTTCATGTTAAAATCGGAGTTGTCGGCAAATGATGCCTGCACACAGAGCGACGGACGACTCTCTTTCCGGAACAAGAAACCGCCCTGCTGAGCAGTTCAGCAAGGCGGTTACCCTCATCAAACGATCATCTCAGCCCATAAACGTCTAGAAGAACGCGCCGGGCATAACCCTAGGCGATCTGACAAAATGCCTTGGCCTTGGCTCCGCAGATCGGACATTGTTCAGGGGGAGCCCCCAACTCGATAAAACCACAAATTGGACAAAGATAAAACTCGCAGGTTTCCAAGTCTTTACCTGCCTTAACTGCTTCAAGTGCCCTGGCGTAAATTTCAGCATGAACCTTTTCAGCATCCACAGCGAACTTGAACATTGTTTTCGCCTTGTGCCCTTCTGCGATCGCCTGCTCGACCATGGGCGGATACATTTCCGTGAACTCGTGCGTTTCTCCCTCTATGGCAGACTGAAGATTAGCCGCCGTTGAGGCGATCATATCCAGGGCCTTGAGGTGGCCTTCTGCATGGATACGCTCCGCTTCTGCCGTTGTGCGAAACAGCTTGGCAATGTTGGTGAAACCCTCTTTTTCGGCCTGCTTGGCAAAGGCACGATATTTCTGATTTGCCTGGCTTTCACCGCTAAAAGCTTCCTTCAGATGTTCAGTTGTCGTCGCCATTCTTTTTTCTCCTTCGTGTCGTTTTGTCATATTGGCGGGACGCCTTGCCGTTGCTCGAGTTCAGGCGCCTGAAACTACTCAATACTGACAGCTTTGTGCCGTCGTTCCGGAATATCGATCGGACACATGGGATTGTTCAGCCAGAGTTCTGCCGACGTGTCCGGAACGGGCTTTCCTGCAATATAACCCTGAATTTCATCACAGCCAAGCATGTAGAGCTTTCCCAATTGCTCGGAGGTCTCAACACCTTCGGCAATGACCTCGATATTCAGAGCGTGACCAAGCTTAATAACGGCTTCAGTGATTTTTTTTGAACTATCGCTGGTCGTGATATCCTTAATAATCGATCGATCAATTTTGATAATATCAACGTCAAACTGCTGCAAATAAGACAGAGAAGAATAGCCGACACCAAAATCATCAATAGCAATTTTACAACCCATATTCTTGAGAAGACCAATACGTTCGACCGCCAGTTCTTTATCTGCCATGAGACTGGTTTCCGTAATCTCAATACAGATATTATGCGCTGAAATATTCCATTTCTCCATGGTCATTTTAACACCTTCAACAAAATCTGATGTCGCAAATTGCTGGGGTGTCATATTCACGGACAGGCGAAAAGGAGAATTAAATTTTGAAATATAGCTTTTAACCCATTGATGTAGTTTCTCACACGAAATTTCAAAGGCTAGCAGACCAAGCGGGACCATCAACGAGTTTTGTTCAGCTAGAGCAATGAACTGATTCGGATCAACATATCCCATGGTCGGATGCGCCCAGCGCATCAGGCACTCAAAACTCTTTAACTTTCCATTTCTGATATCCCAAATGGGTTGATAAAACAACTCGATCTGCTCTGGGTGGTCAAGCGCCACATGGAGATCTTTGATCAACTCATTTTTCACATGGTCTTCCTGCTCAAGATAGGCACCATATGCAATGAATCCACTGCTTTTTCCAGCCTGCTTAAGTGAACGCATGGCATATTCAGCGCGCAGGAGAATCCTCCCCGCATCGTCACCTTCAAGCTGGACAGCACAAATGCGGGTGGCAATCCCAACCATCCGCTCGCCGTCGTTGACGGTGCTGCCAATACAGTTCATCAAGGCATCCGCATAAATCTCTGGCTGGTTTTCGCTGGGAGAATCAACGATCAGAAACGTGCTGCCGCTAAGTCTGGCGGCAAAAACGGGGGTCAGCTCTCTAATTTTATTGGCGATATGAATCAGAACGGCATCACCACTTCGATGACTGTACGCATCATTGATACGCTGCAAGCCGGAAACATCGACAAGGAAAAGCCAGCCATTTTTTGTGGCTTCGTTGTCCAGAATCCGTTCTAATCCGGAGAGAATCTGGTGGTAGTTGGCAAGACCGGTTAACGGATCATGCCTGGACAACCAACTGACCTGTTCTTCTTCCGCGCCCTCCTTGTCAGGTAAAGATTTACCTGACGCGAGTTCAGAATAAAACGAGGAAGGAGTTTCCGAAGTTTCATCCCCGTTCGTCATCTCATGCCGCACACTTGCCGCGGGATCGCTTCGTCTGGACAGCTTGGTCCCCAAAAAGAAAATCAGCAGCGCCATGACAGCGCCATAACTCCCGAAGGTAAGAACTTGCGAAAAAGTCCGTTCAGTCGGATTGGTGTTTGCCGTATAAACAAGGAGAAAAGAACAATAAGCCACGAGATTAATGCCATTGAGAAGCAAGACCAGATTCCAAGAACGGATCGCCCTGGGTAAAGTGACTTCTTTATTTAACAACACGTAAACAGCCCAGATCAAAAGAAGGGCACCAAAGCACAGAAACCCCGTTACGGACAAATAAAATGTCATACCCCCTCCATGATACGAGTTGTCTAAATTATGACAGAGAACATACAAAACAAAACATTTAAAGTGTTAGATTTAACACATTATTACAAAAAAATCAGGTCGATGCATAATCGTCCTTAACCGTCAACCCAGCCAAGGAACTACACGGTTAAACCACCAGGTATTTAGACGGTCCATGACAGGCTTGTCCGATGAAAATGGTGTGACATTCCCAGGATTGATCTTAAGATGGCGGCAGTTTACCACATCACGGTATTCGGGTAGAAACCTGCCATTACAGGGCGTTCAGAAAACAGTGGGTCTGGGGAATAACGCGGACCAGTAGCTGATAACCCGACAGCACCCCCTGCCAGGTCAGCAGTTGCGTTGCCGGCACAGAGCTGCGTTGATCAATGGTGCGAGGCTGCAGGATCACCGGCACCTGAGGGGCCACCCGCGCAATCATCTCACCGACCTGTTCCAACTCCTGCGTCGTCGTTTCCCGACCGACCACCATCTTGACAGCACAACCGGTCTGCACCGCACAACGCAAAAAAGCCTCATGGGTGGCCCAGGGGGTGGGAACGCCGGTTTGGGAGGCCAGCTTGACATCCATCATCACGCCATCGAGCCAAGGGATCAGCGGAGCCAGAGCTTCGGGCAGCGTACCATTGGTTTCCAGATGAACCGGCAATAGATTCCGTAGCCGGGGCAGCCAGTGGGCCAAAATCTCCCCATGCAAAAGCGGCTCGCCACCGGTTATGCTGAACGCCTGATGGGCATGAGGCAGCGCAGCCAGCCACTGACGGCAACGATCCAGCAGCCGATCAAGTGCGACCGGATTTTCCCAGGCTTCAAACCTTCCACAGCCGGGCACAATTTCAAACTGACAGGAGGGTGTTACTAAAAACGGGGTATCGCAATAGGCACAGCGCAAGTTGCAGGAAGGAAAACGGATAAAAATCTGACGGCAACCGACAGAGGGCCCCTCCCCCTGAATGGAGGAGAAAACCTCGATCAGTGAACTGGCCTCAGGACACCGCTCGCCCTGACTTTTGTCTGTCCTGACCGCCACCGTATCAACCGCAATAACTGGCGCAGGCATTCTCCGATTCCCACACCGTAACTTCCGCAACGCTCACAGTCGACGAGTTGAGCGCCTTGGCGAGTTCCTCATACAGATAACGGCTGATATTCTCCGACGAGGGGCTTCGTTCCACAAAGGGTGGCAGTTCGTTGAGATACTTATGATCAAGACGGCCGAGGATTTCCTTGCTGCGGGCTTTGAGAATCTTGAAGTCGATTCCCAGTCCGGACTTGTCGAGTTCCGTCGCGCTGACGGTCACTTCAACCTTCCAGTTGTGGCCATGCAGATTCTCACAATCGCCCTCGTAATTCATCAGATTATGGGCGGCAGCGAACTGAGTGATAATTTTTAGTTTATACATGAAGTTATCCTCTCAACTATTTAAAGTAATTTCTTTTTTTCCTCAAGTTCTTCATCTAGAACAGGCTCTCCGGCGATCCGGTAATCCTCATCAATCCAGCACCCCAGATCAATCATTCGACAACGCTCGCTGCAAAACGGACGCCAACGATTGCCCTCCCAGGCACAACGTTTTTCACAGACGGGACATTTTACCTGCACGACAGTTTCTCCACGATAGGCTTGTTCAAACGCCGGTGCCATGACAGATCTCAATCAACAGCCACCGAGTCTCTTTGTAGACGATTTCAGCCGTCGGGCTGTGTTATAAATACAGGATTAAATCGGGAAGGAGTACTCTCATGATTGATATTAAAGCTGAAGACTACCGCATTAACAACCTTGATGACGAGATCCGCGCCGACCAGCGCAGTGCGGAGCTGTTGCGGACCTTTCACCGCGAGCTGCTCGACACGGGCATAGATCCTCTTGAAGCCGGTCAGCTTGCACACGGAGCCGACTATTTCGTGCGCGACTTTCTCATTGGCAACCGACGCCGCAACATCATCACACCAGACCCGCTTTGTGTCAAACAATTTGCCGGGCACTGGTACATCATCCGCAATCTGGAACCCAACATCGACGAGCTGGCACCCATGCTCGACGGCATTGCCGCTTTTTATACCTTTCTCGAAAACCACAACGCCATGTCAGCAGAACAGGCGGAACAGATCCGTTGCCACTGTCAGGAACTCTCGTTCTATCGTCAGCGGATCGCCGACTTCTGGGCGATTGAGGACAACGGGTACGACCAGTGGCGCAAAGACTGCCCTCTGCCCAGCCTTGAGTCATGACCCCACCATTGCGCACCCTGAGCGGGAAAACCCTCCCCCCGCCACTTTACGCAGCGCGAACCGCAATCCTGGTTTCGGCTGTTCTTGCCGGGGTCAAAACCGCAACCGGTCTAAAGATGGGTTCTCTGGCCCTGCTCTCCTCGGCAGCCGATTCCTTTCTGGACCTGGTCATCTCTTTCTGTAATTTTTTTGCCCTGCGCCAGTCCCAGAAACCCGCTGACACCGATCACCCTTACGGACACGGCAAATTTGAAACCCTGGCCACCCTGCTCCAGAGCCTGCTGGTCGCTGCCTCCGGCGTCTTCATTCTCAATGAAGCGGCTCAACGACTTCGCCATCAGCCCCCCCTGCAACACCTCGACCTGGGGCTGCTGGTTCTGGCCGGCAGCTCGCTGGCCGCCTGGCAACTCAGCCGCCATTTGCGCCGTGTCGGCCAACGCCATGCATCAAGCGCTCTGCAGGCCGACGCCCTGCATTACGCCACGGATGTCTACAGCAACCTGGCATTGCTGGCCGGACTGTTTTTTATCCGCGTCTTTGAGTGGTACTGGATCGACGCCGCTCTGTCCCTGTTTGTCGGCGGATATATTCTGTGGGCTGCTTTCGATCTGCTCAAAGGCTGTATTAACGAGATTCTTGAAGTACGCTTGCCCGATGTACAGCAAAAAATCATCACCGATGCCATCGAACAGTCTCGCGAGAAAATAACCGGTTACCACAACCTGCGAACCCGGCGCTCCGGGACCAAAAAAATGATCGACTTTCACTTGACGGTCTGCCGATTTAAAACCATCCAGGAAGCACACGATATCGCCGAACATATCGAACAACGTATCCTGAAAAAAATGCCCAAGGCCGATATCACCATCCATCTCGAACCCACGGACTGCCAGGATTGTGGTAAATGTTTCACATGCACGCTGATCTGCGATAAGCATCACAACCAAACCGTCACGCCACCCGCCTATGCATCAATAAAAACGCCGCAACAGTTCTGAAAGAACCACTGCGGCGATTGAAGCCCGTGTGACGCCTGACGGTTCCATGTCACCAAATCATCGACCGAGCATTATTCCCATCTTCTCGGCTGCCCGAACCAGCTCTCCATTGGGATCAACCAGATTAAGACTGCCAACGGCCTCAATGATCGGCGTACTGATCACCTCACGACCCCGCAACGCCACCATGTGAGCATAGCTGCCTTCAGCGATCAGGTCGACAGCCTTAACGCCAAAACGGGTACCAAGGATACGGTCAAACGGTGTTGGCGTACCGCCGCGCTGAAGATGCCCCAGGACCACGGTGCGCACTTCCATATCTGAACATTGACTGAGCTCATGTGCCACGACCTGGCCGATACCTCCCAGGCGGGCAACACCACAGCAGCTGTCCGTCGCCGCAACCTGGGTAACCTGATGACCGTCCTTGAAAAACGCCCCTTCCGACACGACGACAATGGAAAAGCGGCTGCCGGCATCACGTCGACGCTGAATCGCGGCGCAGATTGTTTTGATGTCGAAAGGAATTTCCGGTAGCAGAATCACGTCCGCCCCACCAGCGATCCCGGACTCCAGCGCAATCCAGCCAGCGTCACGCCCCATGACCTCGACCACCATAACACGCTGATGGCTTTCGGCCGTGGTGTGCAGGCGATCAAGGGCCTCAGTCACAACACTGACCGCCGTATTGTAGCCGAAGGTGACATCCGTCGCGCGCAGATCATTATCAATCGTTTTCGGCACACCGACGACCGGCAACCCGAGTTCACTCAGGCGCTGGGCAATCTTCAGTGTCCCGTCACCACCCACAGCCACCAGCGCCTCGGCACCGGTAGAATAAAAATTATCGACCACCTGTTGTGAAACGTCTTTCCAGACAATCTCTCCATCAACGTCGACCGGGTAATTCATGGGATTGCCCCTGTTGCTGGTACCAAGAATCGTCCCGCCAAGCTGCAGAATGCCGCGCACAGATTTTAAGGTCAGCTCATCAACTTTGAGATCGCCCAGCAGGCCGTCGAAACCGTCATGAATACCCAGCACACGCCAACCATGTTGCTTGATTGCCGTGCGCACAACTCCCCGGATTACAGCATTCAGGCCCGGGCAGTCACCACCACCAGTCAGGATTGCAATTGTCTTCGACATCCTTTGCTTCCTTTACTCAAAGAAGAACGTGTTAAACCGACGGGTTACTCTTTGCCTGCCGGCTGGGTTGCGATGGCTAATCTGGTGAAACCAGCCTGTTGCGCCATATCCATAATGGTCACGACACGGCCGTGGCGAGCACTCTCATCAGCCACCAACACAAACGCAGTTTCCGCCGCACGTCCGCGATACTCAGCCAGGTGCTGCGACAGGGCCTCCAGGTTAATGAGCCGATCATTGAGATGCACCAGGCCGTTTTTTTCCAGATAAACCCGAACTTCTTGAGAGGGCTGTTCCGGAGAGCGGCTGGTTGCTTGAGGAAGTTTAATACCAATGGCGGAAGAATCAACAAAGGTGGTGGAAATCATGAAAAAAATGAGCAACAGAAACACAACATCGACCATGGACGTCAGTTCGATGCGCAATTCCTCACGTTTTTTTCGACGAAAACCCATAGTGGTGCCACTTCCTTGGCCGTTGAAAGATCAATCGCAGTGGCAACTGTCCGAGGCTAAATGGTCGACCAGACGCAAAGCATAGTCTTCCATATCGTTAGCAATGCGATCGGCACGACTGGTGAGATATTTGTGCAACAGGATAACCGGGATCGCCACACTCAGACCTGTGGCCGTGGTGATCAGGGCTTCCGAGATCCCCGCACCCAGTGTTTCCGGCGTACCCACGCCCTGAATGGAAAGATCGGTAAACGCGCGAATCATGCCAAGAACGGTCCCGAGAAGCCCCAGCAGGGGGCTGATAGCAGCAATAGTAGCGAGCAGCCCGAGATAGCGCTCCAGGGTCGTCAGCTGACGCGATCCGACCTCCTCGACCAGCACCTTGATCCGCTCACGTGAATGACCAGCCGCAGAAAGAGCCACACTGAAAATGTGAGACAGCAGAAACGGGCTTCGCTGACACACAGCCCTGGCTTCAACAAGATGCTGCTGCTTTACCAGGGTTTCAACTTCACCAGAAAGACGGGCACTTCGACGGGCAATGGAGCTGTACGTCCAGAACCGTTCAAAAAAAATGGCCAGTGCCAGAATGGAACAGAACAGGATCGGGTACATCAGCGGGCCACCCTTGTGAAACAGTTCAATCATTGGCCATATCCTGCATCAGCGATCGGAGGCACTGTCTGCTTTTTTTTCTTCGAGAGGGTCAGAAGCGACGGCTTGAATCGGCTCGGCCGGCAATTCGATGACCGAAGGCGGCTCGTCACTGTTCAGCTCTACTGATTCGGGGGCCATTTCAGGCTCGACGACCTCCTCTGCCACCGGTTTGACAACCTCTGCGGCCGCAACCTCCGCAGTAGCTGTCGGAACATCCGCTGTCATCGTGGGAGCGGGCTCAACATCCTCCTCATTTTTTTTCTTTTTCTTCTCTTTTTTTACCGGCTCAGCAGCGCCAACCTGACGCAATTGTTTCTTCAGCTGAAGAATTTTCAGGGTACTGGCAAACGAGGCGAACACCATCCCCAGCACAAACGTGGTAATCAGCAACAGAAAAAGAGGTATTTCCGGAGAAATATACTTATAGAATTGGACCGTCACCTTCTCGGGATTGTCCATCACAAACTTGAACACCACCGCTAACCCCAACAGGGCCGCCAACATTTTAATAAATTTCATTGTTCCCCCACGATCGTTTTTTTCACAACAACGCAAACACAACGACTCAGCGCAACACAGAACGCCTCTCAGATGAAGCTGTTACGGGAGCCTGACGAATCATGAACGTTAGACGATTTTGCTGCCATCGTCAATGTTGATCAATTCCGCATGAACACCCAACGGGTCAAGAGACAGCAAGGCAACGGAATGGCAAGGCGCACTACGGCGATCTGCCGCACTGCCGGGATTAAGCAACAGGGTGTTTCCCACCTGGTGGCACACAGGCTGATGGCTATGACCATAGATGAGAACATCGAGGGCAACATCAGAAAAGGCCGCCCTAACCCGCGCTTCAAGGCCACTTGTCGGACCCCAGCCATGAATCAGTCCGATCCGGCGGCCTGCCATCTCAAGAACACGCCGGGCAGGATAAACACCGTTCGCCCTGTCCATGTTGCCGCAGACACCGTAAAAAGGCAGCGGCGCAAAGAGCATTGCCACATCTGGATGCACCATATCACCGGCATGCAGAATGGCCTCAACATCCCGGAACACGCTCTGACAGAGAAGTTCAGCCAGTGCTCGTCCAGCCGTCAGCGAGGGCCAGTGCGTATCGGAAAGGATTCCAAGCTTCATGCTCAGGTCGTTTCTAAAAAAAGGCACCCGGCATGAGTGAGTCATGGGGTGCCTTGTCGAACGGAGAGAATCAGGACAGGTTGTTTTCCATGCGGATGAGCAGACTCTTGTCGCCGATGACCGCTAGCTCGTCGATTTCCGCCAGCGCCCGCCGCACATTATCCTCACGTGCTTCGTGGGTCACCATGACGATCGGCACCCAGCCCCCACCCTTGGCTTCGGACTGGACCATGGAACTGATACTGATATCATACTTGCCGAGGATGCCGGAAATGGCCGCCAGCACACCCGGCTGATCCGAAACCATAAAGCGCAGGTAATAGTGACAGACAATATCAGCCATCGCCTTCACCGGCAAACGTTGCATCAATGAGGGCTGAAAGCCAAGGGGAGGAGTCATACGCGTCGATCCACCCGCCATGGCCCGGGACAGACTGATCACGTCGCCCATAACAGCCGAAGCCGTTGCGTCCATGCCGGCCCCACGACCCTGCAGAACAACGGGACCAACAAAATCACCCATCAGGCGCACCCCGTTGAAGACCCCGCGCACATCGGAAAGCGCATAGTGTTCGGGCACCATGGTCGGATGAACACGGGCCTCAATGGTCCCCTCTTCCATCTTGCCAATGGCCAGCAGTTTTACCTGATATCCGAACTGACGTGCGAACTGGATATCGAGCGCAGAAATACGTGTGATGCCTTCAGTGTAAATCTGTTTGAAATCAATCCAGGTACCAAAACACATGGAAATCAGGATCGAGAGCTTATGTGCAGTATCAATTCCTTCGATATCAAAGGTCGGATCAGCTTCGGCATAGCCCAATTTCTGCGCATCGCCGAGTACCAGAGAAAAATCTTCTCCGTTTTCCGTCATGCGCGTAAGGATATAGTTACAGGTTCCATTAAGGATACCCTGAACGGCACTGAAGTTATTGGCACCCAGATTCTCACGGATGGCCGACAGCACCGGGATGCCGCCGCCAACAGCCGCTTCAAACAGAATACTGACCTGATTTTCGGCCGCGACTTTGAGTAATTCCTCGCCGTACAGTGCCAGCAGCGCCTTATTGGCCGTCACCACATGCTTGCCATTTTTCAGGGCCTGCAGCACAAAGGTGCGGGCGGGTTCATAACCACCGATCAGTTCGATGATGATATCGATTTCAGGATGATTGAGCAGTGACTGGGCATCATTGGTCAGCACCCCGTCTTCCAGGACAACGCCCCGATCCGTTGTCATATCAAGATCGGCAATTCCCGCCAGTTCAAGGCGGAGTCCGAGCCGCTGCTCAAGCACGCGCGCATTATTCTGGAAAACCCTGACAACTCCGGTACCGATGGTACCAAATCCGAGCAAACCGACCTTTATCGTTTTCATCCCATCATCCTGTTCAAAAAGTAAATTTAATCTTTCTTTTGCGCACGTATGGCAATTTTATCAAGAACACCGTTCAGAAAAGCCGGTGAATCCTTGGTTCCGTAGCGCTTGGCGATTTCAATCGCCTCGTTGATGACAACACGGGCCGGCGTCTGTGGCACGTAAAGCAATTCGTACGAGGCAAGGCGCATCAACGAAAGATCCAGTCGATCCATCCGGTCTAACGACCAGTTTTTCGATGTCGCCAGCAACGCGGAGTCGATCTCTTCCAGATGATCATAGACACCGCGCACCAATTCATCAGCAAAAGTTCGGACATCCGCCGACACATTGCCTGAAGTCCCCTCTTCCGCTTCACCCAGGACGTCATCCTGAAAACGGAAATTGGTCCAGAAATCAGCCAGTACCAGCTCTAGAGGCTTCTCCTGATCATACAAACTGTAAAGAATCTTCAGGGCGCATTCCCGCCCGCTGCGTCGTTTACCCTGTGCCATTTAAGCAATATTTCTGAAAAGGTTGACCATCTCGATCGCGGTCATGGCGGCCTCGAATCCTTTATTGCCGGCCTTGGTCCCTGCGCGCTCAACAGCCTGTTCAATGGTATCCGTTGTCAGAACACCAAAGGCCACCGGAACGGAGGTATCGAGACTAACGCTGGCAATCCCCTTGGAGACCTCGGCACTGACATAGTCAAAATGAGGTGTGGCCCCACGAATCACGGCGCCCAGGCAAATGATGGCATCGTAGCGGCTGCTTTGAGCCAGTTTTTTCGTCACCAGGGGAATTTCAAATGCGCCGGGGACACGCACCACATCAATCTGCTCTTCATTGCCGCCATGGCGCACGATGGCATCAATCGCGCCTTCCAGCAGGCGTTCACAAATAAAGCTATTGAAGCGACTGACAACAATCGCGAATTTCTGACCACTGGCATCCAGCTGACCTGCAATCTGATTGGCCATTTTCATCTCCTGTATTCTATTTGGACGAAATAACGAAAATTAAAGTTTTTCCAACAAGTGACCCATTTTTTCCTTTTTCGTTTTCAGATAGCGCTCGTTAGCCGCGTTGGCGGGCATCTCGATCGCCACGCGCTCGACGATCTCAAGGCCGTAGCCCTGCAGCCCGATCATCTTGCGGGGGTTGTTCGTCATCAGGCGGATTTTGCCCACACCGAGATCCGCCAGGATCTGGGCACCGATACCGTAATCGCGCAGGTCAGGTTTAAAGCCTAGAGCTTCGTTGGCCTCGACAGTATCGTGTCCGCAATCCTGCAAGGCGTAAGCCTTGAGTTTATTGACCAGGCCAATGCCGCGCCCTTCCTGACGCAGGTACAGCACGACACCAGTTCCGTCTTTTTCGATCTGGGCCATGGCCGCCTGCAGTTGCTCACCACAGTCACAGCGACGTGAACCGAACACATCACCCGTCAGACATTCAGAGTGAACCCGTACCAGTACCGGCGTATCCGGGTTAATTTCCCCCTTGACCAATGCCACATGGTGAGCCTTGTCGACATCGTTTTCATAAACAATGGCTTTGAAATCACCACCGAACCAGGTCGGCAACAGGGTTTCTGCGCCGCGGCGCACCAGCAGTTCCTTGCGCATGCGGTAGGCGACCAGGTCAGCTACGGAGACGATCTTCAGACCGAACTTTTCTGCGAAGACCTGAAGTTGCGGCATACGAGACATGGTTCCGTCCTCGTTCATGATTTCGCAGATCACCCCGGCCGGTTTGAGTCCGGCCAGGCGTGCCAGGTCAACAGAACCCTCCGTCTGACCTGTGCGCACCAGCACACCACCCTTGCGCGCCCGCAACGGGAAGACATGACCCGGTCGCGCCAGATCGCGAGCGCTTGAGGTGTCATCGATCGCCACCTTGATGGTATGCGCACGATCCGCCGCAGAAATCCCCGTGGTCACACCGCTGCGGGCTTCAATGGAAACCGTGAATGCGGTACCGAAGGAAGAACTGTTGTCCGTGACCATCAGCGGCAGGTCCAGAAAGTCGGCCCGGTCCTCGGTCAGAGAAAGGCAGATCAGACCGCGTCCCTCTTTGGCCATAAAATTGATCGCCTCAGGCGTCACCATCTCAGCCGCCATGGTCAGATCGCCTTCATTCTCCCGATCCTCATCATCCACGAGAATCACCATCTTACCTTGACGCAGATCTTCCAGTGCGGCTTCAATCTTTGCTATCGGCACCTTGCCATCTCCTTTCCATATTGCTTCACAGGTGTCTGTTCAGACGCATCCGCCATTTCGACACCTCATCACAGGTTAGACAAATCCATTCCGGGCGAGAGTTTCGAGGGTCAAACCACCTGTCTGTGTTCCCCGTCCAATCAATTTTTCGACATAGCGCCCGATCAAATCCGTTTCCACATTGACGCGGGAACCCACACCATAATGCTGCAGGGTTGTTTTCGCAAGGCTGTGAGGAATCACCGCCACGGAAAAACCATCATTTGTTACCTGATTGACCGTCAAACTGATCCCATCAATAGCAACGGAACCTTTTTCCACCACGTAGCGCAGTGCAGCGGCATCTAGGTCAAAACTGAAGCGGATGGCATTGCCGTCGGTCGCACGCTGACGTACAACCGCACAGGCATCGATATGCCCGCTGACCAGATGTCCACCCAGGCGATCACTCAAGCGCAGCGCCCGCTCAAGGTTGACGGCAGAGCCGGCTCGCAGGAGCCCCAGATTGGAACGCTGCAACGTCTCCGGAGAGACATCGGCACTGAACGTTCCACCGCCCCACTCGACCACGGTCAGGCACACGCCGTTGACAGCAATACTGTCGCCAAGGGCGATTTCCTCCATGGGCAGGTGTGTAGCCAGACAAATCCGTGTGCTGCCGCCCTGCTGACGCAAGGCACGCACCTCGCCCAGATCTTCGATCAGACCGGTAAACATGATGCGACCTCTGCTTCGATAAGGATATCATCATCAAAACGTCGGGTACGGAGTTCCTGCAACGACAGGGCTTCAGCCAACCGCTGAGGTCCCGGTCCGCAGAAGAGGCCCTGGCCATCCGACCCGCCGAGCAATTTCGGAGCAACATACACCATGACACGGTCTATCAGGCGCTGCTGCAAAAAAGATTGATGGATTCTGGCCCCGCCCTCAATGAGCAGGCTCTGGACCTGTCGCCGTCCCAACAGTTGCAGCGCCGCCAACAGCTCGACCTGGCCAGCGTCATCGGCCGGGAGTATCTCGACTTCAACACCTGACAGCGCCCGCAACTGCTCAACCTTGTCTTGCGCTGCTGCCCCTGTCGTCAGGATCAGCGTCGACGCCGCAGAATCAAGGTTCAGCAGTTGGGCAGTCAGAGGAATACGCAACGAGGCATCGAGAACCACGCGCAACGGATCCCGCATGCCAATCGCTGGTATTTCGTTCAGACGCGTCGTCAGGCGCGGATCATCAGCCAGCACGGTTCCGATCCCAACCAGAATGGCATCCACCCGGTTACGGACCTCATGCACATGCAGCCGACTCCGAACATTGGTAATCCACTGGGAATCACCCGTCACCGTAGCGGTTTTCCCATCCAGAGTCATGGCACTTTTGAGGATGACCAGCGGCAACCCGCTGGTCACATGTTTGATAAAGGGCGCGATCAGATGACGGCATTCTTTTTCCAGAATGCCCGTCACCACTTCGACCCCCGCAGCGCGCAGTCGCGCAACGCCTCGACCATTGACCAGTGGATTCGGATCAGACATGCCGATAAAAACGCGCCGAATCCCGGCGGCAATCAGCGCATCACAGCAAGGTCCCGTCCGGCCGTGGTGTGAACAGGGTTCTAGCGTTACATAGACATCAGCGCCCCGCGATTGCTCTGCGGCATCGCACAGAGCAAAAACTTCGGCATGGGGCTCGCCCGCTCTGGGATGAAAACCACGACCGACAATGACCCCGTCGACAACGATCAACGCTCCCACAGGCGGATTCGGCCCGGTTCGTCCCTCAGCGCAACGCGCCAGATCCAGCGCCAACCGCATGTAGCTCTCATGCTGAGCGATCGCTGTCTCCTGTTGCTCTCCGATCACGACGGTCACCGGCTGTCAGATGACTTGTTTTTCTGGTGGCTGAGGATATCCGTCAATTCCTGCATGAATTCATTGATATCCTTGAACTGACGATAAACCGAGGCAAATCGGACATAAGCAACCTCATCTAGGTCGTGCAGCACGCGCATGACCGCTTCGCCAATCTGACTCGCCAGGATCTCACGTTCAGGCAGTTCCTGAAACTCGATCTCCAACTGATCAACGATTTTTTCGATGGTCTCAATGGGAACGGGTCGTTTTTCACAGGCCCGCAGCATGCCGGCAATGATCTTGCCGCGATCGAAAGGCTCGCGTCGACCGTCCTTCTTGACCACCAGTGGCAGGATCTCCTCGACGCGTTCATAGGTGGTAAAACGACGGTCACAGGCGACACACTCGCGGCGACGGCGAATATTGTTACCTTCCTTGCCCAGGCGTGAATCCACGACCCGGGTATCCATGCAACCACAGAAGGGACACTTCATGGTATGACCTTCAAATCAGTCGTAGACTGCGACAAGGATTGACGATGGCCAGCTTCAAACCGTCTGACCGTCAGACCCGATTCCCTCAGCAGATCCGCCGACAGTTCATCCGGATAGCCTTCAAGGTAAACGATTTCGCTCAGGCCGGCATTGATCAGCATTTTGGCACAGATCACACAGGGTGCGTTGGTGCAGTAAAGACTTCCACCAGCGATATTGATACCGTGCTTGGCCGCCTGAATGATGGCATTCTGCTCGGCATGCAGACCGCGACACAGCTCGTGGCGCTGGCCGGAAGGCACCTGAAGCTGCTCCCGCAGACAGCCGGTTTCGCTGCAGTGGCGGATTCCGCAAGGTGTTCCATTGTAGCCGGTGGCCAGGACATTCTTGTCCTTGACGATCACGGCGCCAACCTGCCGTCGCAGACAGGTTGAGCGGCTGGAGACCAGCCGCGCAATGTCCATGAAGTACTCCTCCCAGGAGGGGCGTTCCATGCGTTCGGCCGTTGTCTACTTCAAACGGTGAGCGTACAGCGGGAACTGCTGGCACAGCTCGCGGACTTCACCGCAGATGGTGGCCAGAGCCTGCTCATCTTCGTGCTGGGTCAACGCACGATCGATCCATTCAGCCACCTGCTTCATCTGCTCCTCTTTCAGCCCGCGCGTCGTCGTCGCAGGGGTTCCGATACGGAAACCACTGGTGACAAAAGGAGAACGGGTATCGAACGGCACGGCATTCTTGTTGACCGTGATACCGGCTTTGCCAAGAGCCTCTTCAGCCGCCTTGCCCGTCAACTCGCTGCCGCTGAGATCCACCAGAATGAGGTGATTGTCAGTACCGCCGGAGACCAGATTGTAACCACGGGCCAGCAGGCCATCAGCCAGGGCTTTGGCATTGAGCACTACCTGGTGGGCGTAGGTTTTGAAATCCTCCGACAGCGCTTCCTTGAATGCCACAGCCTTGGCAGCGATGACATGCATCAGCGGCCCACCCTGGCAGCCGGGGAAGATATTGCTGTTGATCTTCTTGGCCCACTCCTCGCGACAGAGGATCATCCCGCCACGCGGACCACGCAGCGTTTTATGTGTCGTCGTCGTGACAAATTCCGCATAGGGAACCGGGTTGGCATGCTCACCCGTGGCAACCAGACCGGCAATATGCGCCATGTCGACCATGACCGGGGCGCCGACACGGTCGGCTATACGGCGGAAAGCTTCGAAGTCGATCGCGCGCGGATAGGCACTGGCGCCAACCACGATCAGTTTCGGCTGATGGGCAACGGCCAGCGATTCGACCTCATCATAATCAATGGTGCCGGTTTCCCGTTTCACACCATAAGGCACGATATTGTAGAGTTTGCCGGAAAAATTGACCGGAGATCCATGGGTCAGATGGCCGCCATGCGCCAGATTCATGCCCAGCACCGTGTCCCCGGGTTGACAGGCAGAGAAGTAAACCGCCATATTCGCCTGGGAACCTGAGTGTGGCTGGACGTTCGCGTGGTCAGCACCAAACAGCTGTTTAGCGCGATCAATAGCAAGCTGTTCGGCGACATCGACAACTTCACAACCGCCGTAATAGCGCTTGCCGGGATAACCTTCCGCGTACTTGTTGGTCAGTACCGATCCCTGCGCTTCAAGAACACGCTCGCTGACAAAATTTTCCGAAGCAATGAATTCGAGATTGTATTCCTGCCGCTCGGTTTCCTGACGGATAGACTGAAAGATTTCAGGATCGAACTGAGCCAAAGTTTCCATGGAGATTCTCCCTGCGTTGAATACTGAAACTAAATTGGTGTAAAAAACACGGGCGCGCCGCAGCGCGCCCGTGTCCGTGTTTGCTCCCAGTCGAGCCCTGCCCTAAACAGGCTGCTCAAGACGCTGGATCTTATCAAGACGCAGCTGATGGCGGCCACCCTCGTAACGACCAAAATACCACACCTCCACCATGCGTCGTGCCAATTCCGGCTTCAGCACGCGTCCACCGAGCACCAGAATATTGGCGTTATTGTGTTCACGCGCCATTTGTGCCGTGAATTCATCATGGACCAGAGCCGCACGCACACCGGGATATTTATTGGCGGCAATGGACATGCCGATACCCGTTCCACAAATCAGAATGCCTTGCTCAACCTCACCTCGCGACACCGCTCCGGCAACCAGCGCTGCATAATCGGGATAATCGACAGATTGATCCTCATGCACACCGAGATCGTCGAATTCAATCCCCTTCTGCTGCAAAAAACGGGTTAAATCCTGCTTAAGTTGCAGGCCGCCATGGTCGCTGGCAATCAGTAACATACGTCCCCTCAACCTAGACTTTACGGAAAACGAGTGTGGCGTTGGTACCGCCAAAACCAAGGGAATTCGACATGGCCACCGTCACCGGAACCTGACGAGCGATATTGGGCACATAATCCAGATCACATTCAGGGGAAGCTTCCTGAAGATTGATCGTCGGCGGCACGGCACCACGATCGATGGCCAGCACCGAATAAACGGCTTCCAGCGCACCCGCCGCACCCAGCCCGTGACCAGTCATGCTCTTGGTCGAGCTGACCATCACCTTGGCCGCATGATCACCCAGAGCCGCTTTGATGGCCAGTGTCTCATACAGATCATTGAACGGCGTCGAGGTGCCATGAGCGTTGACATAATCAACGTCTTCCGGGTTCATCTGTGCCTGTTTCAGTGCCATCTTCATACAACGGGCTGCACCTTCCCCACCTGGGGCGGGAGCGGTCAAATGATAGGCGTCAGAAGTCAGACCATAACCGCAAACCTCGGCATATATCTTCGCTCCGCGCTTTTTTGCGGACTCATATTCTTCCAGAATCACCATCCCTGCCCCCTCGGCCATGATAAAGCCGTCACGATCCTTGTCAAAGGGGCGGCTGGCCGCTTTGGGATCATCATTACGGGTTGACAGGGCTTTCATAACACAAAAACCGGAAACGGCCAGTGGCGTGATGGTGGATTCCGTTCCGCCTGCAATCATGGCATCGGCATCGCCACGCTTGATCATGTGATAGGCATCACCGATGGAATGAGTTCCCGTTGCACAAGCCGAAACGGATGAGACATTGGGCCCTTTCGCCCCATAGCGAATCGAAATCTGACCAGGAGCCAGATTGATAATCAGCATGGGGATAAAAAACGGCGAAATCTTTTTGTAGCCGCTCGCATTAAGAACGTCGTGATATTTCTCGATGGCGGGTAAACCACCCAATCCAGCACCAACCAGCACACCGACCCGCTCGGCATTTTCCTCGGTAATCTGCAGGCCAGAATCCTTCATGGCCATGTCCGCGGCGCCCAAGGCATACTGGATAAAGAGATCCATTTTCTTGACCTCTTTTTTATCCATATAATCCTCAGGATTAAAATCCTTCACTTCACCGGCAATTTGCGATGGGATATCCGAAGCATCAAAGCGTGTAATGCGATCAATACCGGATTGACCATTCATCAGGGCTGTCCAGTTCTTTTCAACCCCAGTGCCCAGTGAAGATATGGCGCCAACGCCAGTCACGACTACTCTTCGCATGTCTTCTTCCTTTTAGAGTCGGTTAGATGCTCACGACGGGCTTTGAATTCTGCGGTGACAGACAAAGCCTATAAAAAAAGCCGATCGGTCATGAAACCATCGACAGTCTAATGTGCTTCCCCGCAGAACGTTCAGCACCTTCTGCGGGGAGTATGGCGTCCTGCAACAAATCAGGAGTTGTTCTCAACGTAGGAAACAGCGTCCTGAACAGTCTGAATTTTCTCGGCGTCTTCGTCAGAAATCTCGATGTCGAATTCTTCTTCAAGTGCCATAACCAGCTCGACGGTATCCAGGGAATCCGCACCCAGATCGTCCATGAAAGAAGCCTCCAGAGTTACCTGATCCTCTTCCACGCCCAGTTGCTCAGCAACGATTTTTTGTACGCGTTCTTCGATTGATGCCATGTTCTCCTCCATTTTCAAATAGTGTGATCTGCTCGAAATCGAGTCCAGCCATCACAGCAAAGGCCGGACAAGGGTTACATATACATTCCACCGTTTACCGACAGCTCATGACCGGTAATGTATCCGGCTTGCTCAGAGGCGAGAAACGCCACGGCGCCGGCGATATCCTGAGGTGAGCCAAAACGGCCCAGAGGGATTTGATTCAGCATGTCCTGACGCACCTTCTCCGGCAGATCCGCCGTCATGTCCGTCTCTATAAATCCGGGAGCCACGGCATTGACCGTCACATTTCGCCGTGCCAGTTCGCGCGCGTTGGATCGCGTCAGCCCCATCAAACCAGCCTTGCTGGCACAGTAGTTGGCCTGACCAATATTTCCCATCTGACCAACTACAGACGTAATATTGATGATCCGGCCATAGCGTTGTTTACTCATCACCTTGGCCGCTGCCCGGGTGCTGAGAAACGCCCCTTTCAGATTAATATCCATAACGCCATCCCAGTCTTCATCCTTCATGCGGGCCAGCAGACCATCACGGGTAATACCCGCATTATTGACCAGGATATCAATTTTTCCAAAGGCCTGTTGGGCGGCCTCAACCATGCGCTCCACATCGTCGACCCGCGACACATCAGCGGCGACAGAAACCGCCTCGCCGCCCTGCTGACGAATGGAATCAACCAGCTGGGCGGTATCTTCCTGCTTACGGCTGACCGCGACAATCTTTGCGCCGCAGTTCGCAAGATATTCAGCAACGCAGCGACCAATTCCACGAGACGCGCCAGTAACAATGGCAACTCGATCATTCAGCATCTAGTTCTCTCCCAGTTGTCCGGATTAAAGAGCCTGAAGCGACTTGATGTCTTCGATGTTGGCAATGGGAATCTTACGCTCAATCCGGCGAATCAGTCCAGATAACACTTTTCCCGGTCCGATCTCAATAAATTTTTCGACTCCGAGATTCAGCATGGTCTGAACCGAGGCATCCCAACGCACCGCAGCACTGACTTGCTGAACCAGCAAATCGGCGATACGCAAGGCATCGCTGTTCGGCTGAGCTTCGACATTAGTCACCACCGGAGCCGCAGGAGTGCTGAAGGTCACACCGGCAAGCACCTGCTGCAGTTTCTCGCCAGCCGGCACCATCAGCGAACAATGGAATGGCGCACTGACGGGCAATGGCATGGCCCGTTTGGCCCCTTTTTCTTTTGCGAGCTCAATCACCCGATCAACGGCCTGTGTGTGACCGGCAATGACGATCTGTCCCGGGCTGTTGAAATTGGCCGGGCTTACAACCTGTCCCTGGGCCGCCTCGGCACAAAGCCGTTCCAGAACATCGGCCTCAACACCAAGGATGGCAGCCATGGCACCTTCACCAACCGGTACCGCCTGCTGCATAAAGGTTCCACGCTGACGAACAACCTTTACCGCATCCGCAAAGGTCATGGCTCCCGACGCAACCAACGCCGAATACTCGCCCAGGGAATGGCCAGCGACATAAGCAGGAGCCAGTCCGGTCTCCTGCTGCAGCACCCGCAGTGCAGCGACGCTGGTAGTCAAAATGGCCGGCTGAGTATTGGCTGTGAGCTTCAGGGCATCTTCTGGCCCTTCATAGCACAGGGTCGCGAGATCTTCTCCGAGGGCGTCGTTGGCTTCCTCAAACGTCCGGCGGGCAACAGCGAACTCAGCACTCAGTTCCTTGCCCATTCCAGGATATTGCGCCCCTTGGCCGGGAAAGACAAAAGCAAGCATCAGTCAAACCTTCCAGCAATGAATAATTAAGTTTACCAGCGTACTGGTATGGCACCCCAGGTAAAACCACCGCCGAAGGCATCGAAAACCACGATATCGCCTTCCTTGATCTGACCATTGCGGTTCGCTTCATCCAGTGCCAGAGGGATCGATGCCCCCGACGTGTTTCCACAGCGTTCGACCATCGAATACAGTTGTTCCGGCCGCAACTCGAGACGTTTTCTCACCGCCTCAAGAATACGCTTGTTCGCCTGGTGTGGGAACAGCAGATGGACATCACGGCTCGTGAGACCGTTTGCCGTCAGTGCTTCAATCGCCACGTCGTACATGGAACGGACGGCGATCTTGAAGACCTCATTGCCTTCCATCTTCAAATAAGGAAGACGCTCTTCAATGCCCGAAATGCTGGCAGGATGGCGCGAACCGAAACCCGGTTGATAGAGCAGCTTCCAATCTGCACCATCCGCATGCAGATGGCTACTCAGGATACCACTTTCACCTTCGTGGGCCTCCAGCACAACGGCTCCGGCTCCGTCACCGAACAGGATGCAGGTGTTGCGATCTTCCCAGTCGATAATCCGGCTCAGCACCTCAGCGCCGATCACCAGGGCTCGCGTCGCAGCACCCGTTTCGAGAAATTTGGACGCACTGGACAGCGCATAGACAAAACCACTGCACGCAGCCGAGACATCCCAGGCCGCTGCGTTCTTGGCACCGATCTGGTCCTGAACCAGACAGGCCGTCGAGGGCCAGGGGAAATCACCGGTAATCGTAGCAACGATGAGCAGATCAATCTGATCGGGTGTGACGCCCGCCATTTCCAGTGCCCGCTGCGCAGCCTTGGTCGCCAGCGTTGACGTTGTCTCATCGTCCGCCGCAATCCGTCGTTCTTTGATCCCAGTGCGACTAAGAATCCACTCATCATTGGTATCAACCATTTTTTCCAGATCAGTGTTACTCAACACCTTTTCCGGCAGGTACGATCCCGTTCCGATAATACGTGCTCTTTTCACAGGCTGTTTCCCCCCCTCATCGACTGTCCCCTCCGACAGAAGAAGCAATTAACCGACAGCGACCGAATCCGACGCCGGCAGCGTGTTCTTATCGGCCTCGACCCGATCCAGCTGGGCAACAAGCTCTTTATTGACGGACTTGCGAACGCTGTCCGCCGCCTGAGCAATGGCGTTGACCACGGCCTTAACATTGGAGCCGCCATGACAGATGATTCCCGTGGCCCGGATGCCCAACAAAGGTGCGCCTCCGTATTCGGCATAATCAACCTTTTTCTTGAACGCCTGAAACGCAGGCCTGGCCAGCAGGTACCCCAGTTTTGACAAGAAACGCGACTGCAATTCCATCCGCAGCATACGTCCAATCGAATCGGCAAGACCTTCCGAAACCTTCAGCGCCACATTGCCGACAAAACCATCACACACCACCACATCAACTGATCCGTTGTAAAGGTCTCGTCCTTCAACGTAGCCGATATAGCGAAAAGCGTGCTGCTTCAGACGTTGATGGGTTTCCCGCGTCAGCTCATTCCCTTTTTTTTCTTCTGCACCGTTCGAGAGCAGACCAATCCGCGGGTTGGGCATTCCCATGACCTGGCGGGCATACACATCACCCATGACAGCGAATTGCTCAAGATGCTGCGGCTTGCAATCGACATTGCCACCGACATCAAGAATCAGCGACTGACCCGTCAGAGTCGGAACAATGGTCGCAATGGCCGGCCGCTCAATACCGGCAATGCGCTTAACGACAAACATGCCCGCCGCCATCGTAGCACCGGAATTCCCCGCACTGACCACTGCATCGGCCTCGCCGCTTTTAACCAGCTCAAAAGCGACACGAATTGACGAGTCTTTTTTCTTGCGGATGGCATCCGAGGCCGCATCCTCCATGCCGACAACTTCTGAAGCATGATGAATGCGCAGCGGCAAACCGTCCGTACGATGAGACTGCAGTTCCTGAGCAAGCCGCTCCTTGTCACCAACGAGAACAACAGTCACGCCACCGCTCCGAGCTGCTTCAACGGCAGCCGCCACTTCGACACCGGGAGAATGATCTCCTCCCATCGCATCCACGGCAACGACAACGGATTGCATCGGCGATCAGAGCCTATCAGTCTTCGTTGCCGAGGACGTCGCGATCTTTATAGAAACCACAAGCCGCACAGGCACGATGGGGCTGCTTCGGCTCATCACATTGAGGGCAGATTGAAATGCCGGGAGCCGTCAAACCGTCGTGGGAACGACGCATATCGCGTTTTGATTTGGATGTTTTTTTCTTGGGTACAGCCATGGTTATTTCTCCTTTTAAATAGCTCTAATGCCCTGCAACTCAGGTCTGCAGAACAACTGTCTAACCTTCAGCGGACAACAACCCCAAAGCGGATTGATGAACCGGGCAAAAGTAAACCGATTCCTTCCTATTTTTCAACCTTAAAATCCTTCAGAGCCCCGAAGGAAAAGCTGACTTTTTTCTGCTCACAGGAACAGTGTTCCTTGTTCAGGTCAACGCCACAATGAGGACATAGACCTTTGCACCCCTCATCGCACAATGGGTATCGGGGCAATGCCAGAATGATTTGCTGCTGGATTTCCTCAAGCAGATCGATCGCTTCACCATCAAACAGCTCAAGTCCCATCTCTTCGGCCGACAATTCCACCTCGGCACCATCATCCGACTCAACGGCCGGCAGTTCCTCAACATAGGATTGGAAAAAATGAATCTGCAACGGGACAACACAGCCAACCAGGCAGCGTGAACAGGGCAACTCGACCTGAACAGCAATATCACCCGAAACATCGATCATGGCGGCGAGCTTTTCGACCATCACCTCACAGGTAACCGGCGATACAAAGCGGACAATACCGCTATCCGCCACTTCTTTCAACGCCGGAAATTCGGCGCTGTCCCGCTCCAGAGTGAGGCTCAGTCTTTTTTTCAGGTCATCAACGACGATGCGCATAAAAGCAATCCGATCAATTACGTCTTGACAGCGTTTCCGCGCTGCCACCCAGTCGCGAAAAATTAAACCCAGAAAACTGGTGGCGGCAAACGAAGCGGCCAGTATAGATATTGGCCGTTTGTTGTCAAGGGAAAATCCCCTGTGGTCAAATGCTTCGATTTCAGGTTACTTTTGAGCGCGGCACCATCGGTTTCAATTCAATGTAAAACACTCCAAAGTAAACTCCGCGAACGCGTGACCAGGAACTCATTAATGACCACAGCTGCCTGCCCCGACCCAAGATTAAACCCGGAACCCCTGCCAGCCGAGTTGTCGATCGAACTGCAAACCTTACGCTCCATCCTGAGACAGCTCCGCGGTCCGGATGGTTGCCCCTGGGATCAACAGCAGACCACTGAGAGTCTGCGCCCTTTTCTGCTTGAGGAAACCTACGAAGTCCTTCATGCCCTCGATCAGCCTTCAGCAGTCGCCGTCTGCCACGAACTCGGTGACCTGTTGATGCTGATTGTTTTCTATGCCCACCTGTTCGAAGAAAAGACTCAGTTCGATTTCACGGCAATTGTCCGGGCCATCAACGACAAGATGATCCGTCGCCATCCTCATGTTTTTGGCGAAAAGAAAAATCTGACAGAACTTCAACTCGAACAGCAGTGGCAGCGAATCAAAGATCAGGAGCAACTTCCCGGCACCAGTTTCCATCACAGATCAGATTTCATCCTGCCATCGCTGAAACGTGCCAAGAAACAGTGCCAACGGCAGCCACCGGCCGTCGAACCCGCGATACGCACAGCCTTTTCGCCACTATCTGATTCGGCACCGGAAAAACGTGAAGCAGAGTATGGTCGGCTGCTTCTGCAAGCCGTCCAGATAGGTTGCCAATTTGAACTGGATGCCGAAGACTGCCTGCGGCGCTATCTCGACCATCCATGAGAGAAAAAGTCGATTTGGCGGAACAACGATTTAATGATGATCACCCCCAGCGGGAGAGAATTTTTAACCAAAAAAATGTTGACAGAGAAAAAACTCAACCATTTTAACCAGCTTAGCTCATTACCCACAGAAGCTGTTTACAACCTGTTAACAAACCTGTTGGCAGAGTCCGAAGGTGCGCAGAGAAAACACCCTGGAACATTTTGCCTATTTTTTTTGCACCACATAAATATCTGTCATTTCAACATGTTAATAGGATTTAAATATTAATTCACCCGCGAAAACGCACTTACATTGCGTAAACAGCTGCATACATTAACCTAAGCCAATCAAAGGAATAAAAATGTTCATAAAGTTACTGATTCTCTTCATTTGTGTGCCGATCTGTGAAATTTACGTATTACTGGCAGCGGGTCGTCTCATCGGGCTGTGGCCGACCATTGGCCTTATTCTAGCCACAGGCATTGCCGGCGCCTATCTGGCCCGCACGCAGGGGGTTGAAGTGATTCAGCGAATTCAGAAGATCTTGCAGCAGGGAGAACTGCCAACGGAGGAACTGCTCGATGGCGCAATGATTCTGGCCGGCGGATTGACCCTGCTCACGCCAGGATTCTGTACCGACCTGTTAGGATTCTGCCTTCTCCTTCCGATCACGCGACCAGTACTGAAAAGAGGGCTACGATCCCTCTTCCAGCATCTTGTTCAGGACAACCATATCACCATCTATCGGGGATAACAGAATCCCCCCCCCGATCAAGATCGGAGTGGTCTGCGCCCGCACACCAGAAAGACCGGATAATTATCATACGAGGATTCTCGCTGTTTCCCGATCGTATGGGCTGTTACCGCCTCGACCTGCTGCAAGCCATTGGCGCGCAAAAACTCCGTCAACCAGATTCGATCGACGCCATGGCGCTCAACCCCGGCCGGATTATCATGAAAGCTTCCGTCTTCCTCATCCAGATCCGCCAGCGCCAGATACCCCCCAGGCTTCAGTGTGTGAATCAGAGCGCGCAGAGTCATTTCGAGATGGGGGACATGGTGAAGAACCATGCTGCTATAAACCAGATCATATTGTTCACTGCCCAAGTTGTGACAGCCCGCATCAACCAATGCCGTTCTGATCGTGACAACACCGAGTGATGTAGCTTTTTTTTGCAGCACCTCAAGCATACTGGCCGCGCTATCCATCGCCACCACAGAACCGAGTTCGGCAACCAGGTGAAAGCTGACCAGGCCGGTACCGCAGCCGAATTCCATGGCCTGCATGGCGGCCGTCAATGGAACCTGCTCTCGGATCGCCTTAGCCACAGCGCACGCGAGATGAACGCGTTGGGGCTTTTCATCCCAGGTCACCGCCGCCGCGTTAAAATCGGCACTTTCTCGATTAAAACGAGGGCCATTCTGTTCATCCATTGACATCGGATCACTCCCTTTTCAGGCTACACGCACAGTATCAGGTTCAAGAAGGCAAACCCGCCATTTCCAGCCAGCCATCACAGGCCGGGAAGTACAGTGCACACCGGCAACGGCGGTCCGGCTCCACACCCTGCAACAATTGACGATAACGCTCCAACTGCGTGCAGTATAGCGCCCTCTGTGCAGTATAAAAATCATCCAGGCTCTGATCAGACACCGGCGCCGCAGTTTTATAATCAACCACCCAAAGCTCCCCTGTCACAGCATCAACAAAGGTCCGGTCGACAACTCCGGTGACCGGTTCGCCATCCAGCAGACCACTCACCGCACACTCACAGCGCCCATGAGGATGATCTTGCAGCAACCAGCGGCCGCGTTGACTGTCAAGAACCTGTCGCAGCTGAAGAAACACGGCCTGGGCAACCTCTTCTGCGGCTTCGTCAGCACCACCCAATCGGCACTGACACAGCATCTGAGGCAGAGACTTTCTCAGACCTTCGGCATTTTGCAAAGCAGGCTGTAAAACCATACGTGCCAGCCAGGCATGAACAACTATGCCAATCAACACAGCATGGCGTTGCCGACGATCGGCCAAGGAATGCACCGCCTTCCCGCCAGCTGGACAAGACTCATTGACGGTTATTTCCGGCAACCGGCACGTTAACTGGTGGGCAGGAAGCCGCCACAGCGGCAGGGTTTTCACTGCCTTAATCGGTGAATCAGCACCGGCAGGGGAATCCACAAAATGCGATGCAACCGCAGGCCACAGGTACGCAAGCAGCGAAGCCGAAGCAGGGCGTGACTCGCCCTGACTATCCGATTCGGCATGTCCAAATAGATAGAGACGTTTTCGGGCCCGTGTCACGGCCACATAGAGCAGGCGCGCATCTTCATAGCCTGCTTTACGTTTTTCAATCCGCTCAAGCAAGCCGTAAACCGGATCAACAGCGCCAGCCGTGCGTTGTGCAATTGGAGCCAGCATCAAACCGAACTGCGCATCCTCCTGCCAACGCAGCAAACTTCGACGCATAGGCGGTAGCAGCTTGCCAAGTCCAGGCAGAATGACGTGATCAAACTCCAGACCTTTGGCCATATGCATAGTCATAACCTGAACCCGGGCACCCGACTGTTCAAGCCCGGCGGCAAACAGATCCGCCACCCGTGCCTCAAATTCTGTAAAACTGGGCAGATCACCTCCAACCTCGCAATCCTCCAGCACATCGTAAAGCTGTTCGAGTTCGCGACACTGTGACTCAGGGTAACAGCAGCCCCCCCCCAGGTCGCGCCAGCATTCACCGATCCAGCGACGAAGTGGCAAGGCGCCACGCCGGGCTCTGGTCCAGCTCACAACACCGGCCACATGCGCGAGTCGCTGCCGCCCTTCGGCACTGAGCTCGGGCCACAGCAGGGGCTGTGACAGGAGTTCGCAAACCGTCAGAGACGACTCGGATACCAACTGCGTCAGATCAGACAATTCCAGCCCGCACCAGGGCGCCCGCAGAACAGTCAACCAGCTCAGATGATCAGCCGGGTGCAACAGGGCACGGATAAGCGCCAGCAGGTCCATCACAGCCGGACGATGACTGAGAGCATCAATCTGTCGCGCCAGATAAGCAATACGACGATGACGCAACTGTTCGAGAATCTGCGGCAGATGGGAACGAGAGCGCACCAGAATCGCAACGTTCTCATCCTCGGAACCGCTCAGACAGACCTCCACCTGCCGTGCCACGTCGGCAGCTTCCTGTTCATCATTTCGCGACTGCTGGCCGAACAGCAGCACTGCCTCCCCCTTCAGACCGTCACGCGTTGGCTGGGCGAGCGAGAACGAGACCGCCCCCTCGCTGATACTTTCTCTCGCCGGGAACAGTGCCGGAAACCACCGATTCACCCACTCGACCAGGTTCTGTTGTGACCGAAAATTAGCCTGCAACTGCAACGATTCCAGCCGCACCCCTCCTATTCCGGATGTCCAGGCACGCAGAAACAGACCGACATCGGCTTCACGGAAGCGATAAATCGATTGCATTGGATCGCCAACAATAAACAGGGTACGCCCGTCCCCAGGCACCCAGCCACTGACCAGCACTTCCAGCAATTCAAACTGAAGCCAGGAGGTATCCTGGAATTCGTCAACCAGGATATGAGAAATCTGCTGATCAAGCTGCAACAACAGTTCCGTCGGCTGCTGACAGTCCAGCAGTGCCTGCCGCGCCATCAGGGCGATTTCCGTAAAATCCGTCTGTTTATGCTGACGGAAAACCAGCCACAACCGCGCCACAACCTGCGGAAGAAGCTTCAGCAAAGCCTCCAGCACCTGCCACGAATCCGTGCTGTAAACAGGCGTGGGCAGCAAGCGAATATCCTGCCACAGACTCAGATCCGTATGGATGGCACACCAGTCGCGCAATGCCTCAGCGGCCTGTTTCTGCAGCTGCTCGCACCCTCCTTTTTTCCCAGCCGGGAACCCACAGTTTTTGTCAAAACGTTTGCGCCATTGCCCTTCAGCCGTCAACATCAGCTGGCACAATGCTTTCCATTGGAAAAGGTTTTCTATCCGAGGTAAAGGAAAGGCTCCACCGTCATAGTCACAGATCGGACTCGATAAATTGGCACAGGCTTGCGCCGCATAACGTGCCAGCTGGTGCAGCGCCCTGCCCTCGGCTGCCGGAATCATGACGAACAGCCGTTCCAGCTGGTCCTCAACCAGCTGGCGCAGAGCCGTTTCAAGACCACGACGCAGTGATGCAGCATCGTGGTCGAGATGACGCAGCCACTGATCCCGTCGCGCCAGCAAATCAACCAGCAGGTCCTCTACCAGATCAGCCCGGTTATCGAGGTGACGCAGCAGAATCGACACGCCGCGGTTCAGGCTGTCGTCAGCATGGTGCAGATGAACAGTCTGGCGCACTGCCGCAGCATAAAGGGGCCTGGCCTTCTCGCTGACAGCAGGAAGCCCACCGAGTCGGCTCAGCCAGGGCATGCGACGCACCAGTGTTGCATTAAAACTGTCGATGGTCTGAATACGCAGCTGGTCGGGAAACTGCAGCAAGGACCAGCTGCGCTGACGATCACGATCTAACGCTGCCTGTGCCAGTTGCCGGGTAACGCGCTCATGCTCGGACACCGGAGCACCGGAGGCATTGCGAGCAGCCTGCAGGGCCTCAAGAATGCGCTGACGCATCTCCGACGCCGCCTTGCGGGTGAAAGTCATGGCCAGAATTTCATCCGGCTTCTCCACCCGCGCCAGCAGCGCCAGATAGCGCTGGATGAGCAGTTCTGTCTTACCCGACCCGGCCGGCGCACGCACAATACAGCAGCGCTGCGGATCGATCGCCTTGGAGCGGCTTGAAGCGTCGATCAGATTCATGCATCACCATCCGATTCGTCCGACGGACGCAATTTCAAGCGACACAGTCCATTCAGATCGCAATAACGGCAAACCTTGTCCGCCACCGGAGTGACCTCTGCACAACCCAATGCGAATTGAGCAGCAAGGCCTTCCAGGGTGGTACGCCACTGATCCAACAACTCCGACCAAGTCATTCCACCAACAGCTTTAACACCCGGCAAAATCTCAGACTCTTCAGTCACACCCTTGAACTGGCACTCACCTGAACGCAGCTGAGCAAAGGCTAAACCTCGAACCGGCCGTTCCTGTCCACACAGCGCGTAGAGCGGCAACTGAGGTTCAAGCAGGGGGGATTGAAGCAGATCGTTCAGATTCATGCGGCCGGTCTTGTAATCGAGAATCACGTAACCGGAACCCTCCGCCAGGCAATCCACCCGGTCGGCAACAACATTCAAACTCAGCGGCCCAACCCTCACCCGCTGCTTCTGCTCCACGTGAACCACGTGAAAAGAAGGCCGCTTCTGTTCCTGATCCAGCCATTGCAAGGCCAGTTTGACCAGGCGCTGCTGCTCCAAGGCCCTCATTTCCTGCTGGGATTCGGTGACGCAACTGCTGGCCAGAATAGCGGCCACAAGCTGCTGCAACAATGACGCACGACTCTCGATCGATAGGGCCAGCAGCGCATCATGCGTTTTCACCTGTTGCCAGAAAGCCTGCAGGACAGCGTGTATCAGCGTCCCCCGTAATCGGGCATCATATCCGGCCACAGGATGCTCAAGGGCCTGCGCCTTCAAACGGAAACGGGCATATGCGCGAAAAGGACACTGGGCCTGTTCTTTGAGCACGGCGGTGCCACCGGCAATAACCTCACCTGCAGCGGGAAGGGCTAGCGGCAGACCTTTCGGATCTTCAACTGACTCGAGTTCAGGGCAATCCTGGCGCTCCTGAACCGACAAAGCGGGTAGGATTTCATGCTCCTGCCGCGGCAAAAACGGACTGGGGCTCAGCGCCATCCCCTCGGCAAACCCCGGATAACTCAGGACAACACGTGGTGCCATCGACAACAGGCGCTGCATGATCTGTTGACTGAAATGGCGCTCACGGTCGACACTGGTTCGGGGCAGTCCGTACTGTTTCTGCAAACGCACCGGCAAAAAAGGGTAACAGGACAGCCCTGCCGGCAACACCCGGTCGTGCAATCCCATCACCCACACCGCATCATAATAGAGACCACTGCTCTCCAGCAGTCCGAGAATCTGCAACGACTGGGACCGCGCTTCGGGCTGAAAAATCGTCTCATCTGCCACCCGCTGCAACCAACTGGCAGCTTCCAACCGTGTCACCCCTGCCCCGGAAACCGCATCAAGCCCCAACAGCGACGGGAAGACTTTTTCCTGCCAGGCAGTCACCATCTGGTAAGCGTCACTGCTGTGGGAAAGATCTCCGGGCCAACCGATTTTATAAAGCAGATGGGAAAAATATTCCGCCCAGGCGCTGAAACGCTGCGTTCCCTTCTGGGAGACAAGCGACTGCACCACCTCAAGCAACCGCCGCAAACTGACCTCCTGAAACGGGCCCATCAACAGGCTGGCATAATGCTCAACACTGGCCTGACGAACCTGGCGTCGGCGCAACCAGGCTTCGGCGCGAGCATGTGGAACCGCTGCGCTGACACCACCCCCCAACCAGGGGGATCGCAACAGGTAGCTCAACCGATCAAGTGATAGTGGTTCCTCGCATTGCAGCAGGCACAAAGCGACGGCGATCGGCCCCAACCGTGACAAAGGCTCACCAAGGGAAAGATTAATCGGGACTTCAGAGGCAGGACGCTGCAACGAAGGGCCAAGCTGCTCGGTAAAAATACGTTCGATCAATCGCTGCTGACGGGCCAGCTCGGGAACAATGACGCCCACGCGGTGGCCAGACTGTAGGTGTTCTCGACACCAGTCCGCCGCAACGCGGATTTCATGTTCTTCATTGGCACAAGCCACGATTCTTGGTTGTGATGCGGGCGGAGGCACCGCTACTTCCGCCTCATCAACAGACGGAAGCACCGATGGGAAGTGTTGGACGGAGCTGCCACGGTGCTTAAACGCTGCAACCAGCTGAGCAAGGGCCGGTGATATCTCATCAAAACCGATCAGCCAGCAACGGGAGGGAGGACTCAGCGCACCACAGTGAAAAGCCTGTGTTATCAGTTCCCAGAGCCGGGCTTCATCGACACCTGCGCAATCACGGCAATATTCAAGATAGCGCATGCGCCAGCGTGAGAAAGCCTGTTCCTCTTCTGTCATGGCAGGCCAGCCGGATCTTCCATTGGCAAACGGCAACCTGTATTCGCAACAGAGCTGATGCGCTTGCCGTGCCAGATGAGCTGTTTCGTCGAACTGAAGCAGATCGCGTTGCTGTAAGCAGCTGTCCTCCCGCACAATTTTCTGCCATAAAAACTGTTGCTGAGCCGGCTGGAGCAGCACCTGAGGCAGATCAGACTGGGCCAACCATTGCGTCAGCCACTCCAATGGATCTGCAATCGCTGGAGTCGGCCAGGACAGACTGGAGGAATCCCGCTGCCAACACGCATATAGCTGATGGAGGTAGCGGGCGAGACGGCGGTTGACCGTCAAAATCAGCGCCCCCTGCTGTGCTTCAACAAGCAGGGGGCGGTAGAAAGATGGGATCGGCGAATCAGCAGACACGAAACGGACCATCATTGAACAGCAGGTGGGATTACAATGCGATAGATGGCACCGTTCTGGCGATCACTGACATACAGCGCATGACCTAGCGCCGTGACGCCGGTGGGCATTCCATCGATTTTTTCACCCTCCGGCGATGCCCAGCCGCGCACCAGGTCAACAGACCAGCCCAGTGCGCGACCATCAGCAGCCAATGGCATACCTACCAGCCGAAAACCTTGGCGCTGGGGATCATCTCCGCGCCCCTCCAGCACCACGTACAGCATATGGCGGTAGACCTCAGCACCCATCAGGGGATAACCGAAAACCAGTGCGCCGGGGACCGCATGTGGCAGCAGCGTCAGCAGAGCCGGTCGCGTCGCCTGACAGATCTCCACCGTGCCGAGTTTTTGATCGGGTTTGCGGTTGCCATAACAAAATGGCCAGCCATAATCCTGGTGGGCAAACAAGACATTGATCTCATCAGGCCGTGAAGAAAAATCGAGGCTCTCCGGAGAATCGTCGCTGCCCCACAGGGATCCACTCAACGGATGACGCGCCAGCCCACGACACTGATGAATCCCGCCGGCGAACAGTTCCGTCTTTCCCTGAGGATAGATTTTCAGAATACTGGCCTCGCGCCAATCGTTCCCTACGCCCTCACCATGCCGCCCGGCAATGCTCACATAAACGCCATCTTCGGCAGCCAGCACCGATCGCAGCTCGCCGGCTGACGCCGCAGGCAGATCGGAGGCGACAACCTCTCGGCCATCCACGACGCCATTACCATCATCATCCCGCAAACAGAGCAGCGCCGTACGGGTTGCCACCAACAACGTGCCGTCGTGCCAACCGATCCCCATCGGCTGTTCAAGATCACGGCAGAAGACGGAACGCTGTTCAAACAACCCGTCCCCATTTTCATCCAACAGGCGATAAATCAGGCCAAATTCCGGCGCACTCACATACAGGGCGCCCCGATCATCGGTTGTCAGACTCGACGCCCCGGGCAAGGATGCCGCGACAACGGCAATGGAAAGTCCCTGCGCCAGCTCAAGTTCGAGTCCGGCAAGCCTCTGATCCGCGCCCTCAAGCAGAACCGGGCGCAACGGCAGCAACTGCTCGCGAATGGAACGAAACACCTCAACAGGCTGCGCGACCGGGTTGGCACGACGGAAGTCCGGCGCATCCACTGACAAGGGAAGAAATTTTTGCTGAAGTGAATGGGCCGTCAGGACCGACAGCGGCACAGCCAGCAACAGAACGCCTCGACCCCAACGACGTCCAATCAACGCCAGAGCCGCCCCGATAACGAAGGTCGACGCAAACCAGGGCAGACTGCCGTCAAAAGGCAGCCGGCCCGCGATCATAGCAACAAACGCACCGCAGACCAGAAGCAGAAAATAAAAGATGAGCAGAAGAGTGCTATTCAAATCCGCTACACGCCCTTCCCGAATCGTCGTATCACAATGATCACACTGTACCGGCCATATCCTGTCGCCTCAGGCAGAAAAGGTGGGTCAAAAATCTCCGAGGTAACCATGAGGGAGCAGATAGTTGACCACATAGTCACGCACAGCCTCATCCAGAGAAGTCTGCACCCCCGTATAGCCAACGGCGCGCAGCTTGCTCACATCAGAGCAGGTGTAATACTGGTACTTGTCACGCAGATTGTCCGGCATATCAATGTAGTCAATAGCTGGCACACGATCCAGAGACGCAAAAATGGCATGTGCCAGTTCATTCCAGCTGTGAGCCGCCGAACTGCCGATATTATAAAGACCACCCAGGTCGGGCTTATCAAGAAAAAACAATGTCATATCAACCACATCCTTGACATAGACAAAATCTCGCTGCTGCTCTCCATCGGCATAGTCGCTACGATAAGACTTGAACAGGCCGATGCGCCCGGTCTGCTGAATCTGCTCAAACGCCTTGATCACCAGTGAACGCATATCCCCCTTATGGTATTCATTAGGTCCGAACACGTTAAAAAACTTCAGCCCGACGATCTGCTTAAACAGGCCCTCGCGACGCGCCCACTGATCGAACATCTGCTTGGAATAGCCGTACATGTTCAATGGCCGCAGACAATCAAGTCCGTTTTCGTCGTCCACGAAGCCCTGACTGCCATCACCGTAGGTTGCAGCACTTGAAGCATAGATAAAACGGGCCTCCGTATGTAACGCCAGCAATGCCAACTGCTTGGTATACTCAAAATTGTTATGAATCAGATAGCGCGCATCTTTTTCAGTCGTCGCCGAGCAGGCTCCCATATGAAGAATCGCTTCCAGCCCGCGCTCTCCGAAATCAAAGCAGTCCTGCAACTGGTCTGTGAGAATCAGTTGCAGAAAGTCATCTTTTTCCATGTAATCGGCATAGCGCAACGCCACCAGATTCTTCCACTTATCGGTGCTGCCAAGTGAATCGACAATCAGGATATCTTCGCGACCCAGCTGATTGAGACGCCAGACCAGTGCACTGCCGATGAATCCGGCCCCACCCGTAACTATAATCATTGAAGCACCATCCATTTGAACGTTAAAAATACTTCGCCACTCTGAAAAAAACCCGCGCTGAGCGACACATCAAGCGTTTAAGTGTTGCATTGTATCATTCAAATAAAATCGACGCAAACCACCAGAATGCGATAAGGAAGCTCCCGCGACACATTCAAAAGCTGGTTCAATATTTCGTTTCAGTAAAAAAATAACATCGTTATTTCGTAAAAAAGGATTCATCAGACCAACGCCGCAGTCCGAAATTTTCCCGCAACGACCTCACGAACAAACTGGCGAAAACCTGCCACAGCATCCACAAAAACAGCCATACAATCTGCCACAGGCCTTAGCCACACCAAGCTGAGAGCTTCAAACGCACTCAAAAAAATTGGCATTTTCAAAAAAAAAGAACAGGGTTACATTTTGCATGTTTTTTGCTGATTGAATCTTGACAAGAGTCCGTAGATAGAATTATTTTTGACCCTTCAATTTCACTAAAATACCAGCGGCGCATCCATTCGATGTATCTGTCACACTGCTATGGCTTCCTGATCAGTGCGCCAATATTTATTGAAACTAAAAACAGAAAGGACCATTAAAACATGGCCAAAAAAAGGGAAGCACTCGAGTACCACAGCAACGGTCGCAAAGGAAAAATTGAGGTCATTGCCACCAAGCCCTGCGACACCAGCCGTGATCTCTCTCTGGCATACAGCCCCGGCGTTGCAGAACCCTGCCTCGAAATCGAAAAAAACCCTGAGGACGCTTATAAATATACCGCGAAAGGCAATCTCGTCGCCGTTGTTTCTAACGGTACCGCCGTTCTTGGCCTCGGCGATATCGGTGCCCTGGCAGGAAAACCGGTTATGGAGGGCAAGGGGGTTTTGTTCAAGCGCTTTGCCGATGTGGATGTGTTCGACATCGAACTCAACACCAAAGACCCGGATGAAATCATCCGCACGGTGCAGTTGCTGGAACCGACTTTCGGCGGCATCAACCTTGAAGACATCAAAGCTCCCGAATGTTTCTATATCGAGGAAACACTGAAGGAGACCATGAACATTCCGGTCTTTCATGACGACCAGCACGGCACGGCCATCATCGCCAACGCCGGTCTGATCAATGGCCTGGAGTTGATCGGCAAGAAGATCGAAAATATCCGCATCGTCGTCAACGGTGCGGGAGCCGCCGGCATTGCCTGCGCCCAGATGGCTCTGACCCTGGGTGCCCGTGTCGAGAACATGGTCTTGTGTGACAGCAAGGGTGTCATTTTCAAGGGTCGGACCGATGGCATGAATCCCTATAAAGACCGTCTTGCTACCGAGCGCCCCATCCGCACCCTGGCCGAGGCCATGGTCGACGCCGATGTCTTCTTCGGCGTATCGGCCAAAGACGCCTTAACACCCGAAATGGTTGCCACGATGGCCAAAGACCCCATCATCTTTGCCATGGCCAACCCTGATCCTGAAATCGTCCCCAGCGACGCGCAGAAAGTGCGTACCGATGTCATCATTGGCACCGGGCGCAGCGACTACCCCAATCAGGTCAACAACGTGCTCTGCTTTCCGTTTCTGTTCCGCGGAGCCCTCGACACCCACGCCACAGCCATTAATGATGAGATGAAGATGGCTGCCGTCAAGGCACTGGCCAACCTGGCCAAAGAAGATGTCCCGGATTCGGTCCTGCGCGCCTATGGCAATACCAAATTCTCCTTTGGCCGTGACTACCTGATTCCCAAACCGTTTGATCCGCGCGTCCTGCTGCGCGTGGCACCGGCAGTGGCCAAGGCCGCCATTGACAGTGGCGTAGCCCGACGCAACATTGGCGACCTGGCGAAATACACGGAATCCCTGGAAGCCTTGCAGGGCCGCTCCAAGGAAATCATGCGGACCCTGATCAACAAAGCCAAATCGTGCCGCAAACGGGTGGTGTTCCCGGAAGGCGACAACGAAAAGATCCTGCGCGCCGCCCAGATTCTGGTTGATGAGCGTATTGCCATCCCCATCTTGCTCGGCCCGGAAAACAAGATCATCAATATGATCAAGTCGCTTGGCCTTGATCTTCATGGCGTTCAGATCATCGACACCAAGGACAGTCCCAAGCACCGCGAATACGCTCAGGAACTGTTCAAACTGCGCCAGCGCAAAGGCGTAACGCTTGCCGAAGCTGGTCGCATGATCTGCCGCGAACGCAATTACTATGGTGCGATGATGGTCCACCTTGGCGATGCCGATGCCATGCTGTCCGGCATCAACCACCATTATCCGGAGACGATCCGTCCGGCACTGGAGATCATCGGCAAGCAGGACGAGGTTCGCGGAGTTCATGGCCTTTACATGATGGTGTTCAAAAAACAGGTTGTCTTCTGCGCCGACACCACAGTCACCATCGATCCAACGGCCGAAGAACTGGCTGAAACGGCCATTTTAGCCGCCAAAAAGGCCCGCCACTTCGATGTCGTTCCTCGCATCGCCATGCTGTCGTTCTCCAACTTCGGCAGCGCCAACCACCCCTTCACCACCAAGGTCATCAAGGCGACCAAACTGGTCAAAGAGTGGGCACCGGAACTGGTGGTGGACGGCGAGATTCAGGCCAACGTTGCATTTGATCCTGAACTGACCAAGCAGCAGTACCCTTTCTCGGCGATCAAGGGCGATGCCAACGTGCTGATCTTCCCGGACTTGAACTCGGGCAACATCTCCTACAAACTGCTGACCAAGCTCGGCGGTGCCGAAGCCGTCGGCCCGATCCTGATGGGCATCAAGAAACCGGTTCACGTGCTGCAGCGCGGTGATGATGTCAACGACATCGTCAACATGGCCGCCGTCGCCGTGGTCGACGCCCAGCAGTCCCTTGATCACGAAATCAATAACATCTGCTGTTTCTGAAAAACTGCATACGTCAACAGACACCTACGGGGAGGCAAGTGCCTCCCCGTTTTTTTGTCCTCCCTACACACTATCCTCCCCCCTCTCTATCGCTAGAACTCAATTTAATAAAGAGGGAATTCCTATCATTTGTACATGTATAATTATTTTTTCCAATTTGTTCTTCCGGCTGTTCGGATGCTATAAATCTGCTTCTGTTCGGTGGGCAGAGATGCCCCGCTGAATCCTGTCCGGCGTTATTGGCCTGAGGATATTGCCATGTTCTTATTGCGGTTACTGCTCCTTTTTATGTTCCTCACCCTGACGGCCATGCCAGCCTTTGCTGCAACCGGCGAAGAGAAACCCTATTCCATCTATCTGGACCTGCGCTATCGCTATGAATACCAGCACCACTTCAATCTGAAAGCTTACGGCGAAAACCCGGCCAAAGGTGAAAGCTGTGATGGTTTCTGGCTACACCGACTGCGTGTCGGCGGTACTCTGCGTCTGCATCCCAATCTGATCCTGGCCGTCGGCATTCAGGATGCCCGCGTGTTTGAAAGCGACCTCGACGCGAACAGCTTTTTCTACAGCTCAAAGTACGACCATGAAAACAATTCGTATGAAGACCACTGGGAGCTGTATCAGACCTATCTCGAACTGCGCAACCTACCGAACAGCGACTGGAGCCTCCGGGCGGGACGGCAATCCATCGCCTATGGCAACAATCGTATTTTCGGTCCGGGCAGTTGGGGCAACAGTGGTCGCTATCACTGGGACGCCATTAAAATCAGCTGGCGCCACGACCAGAATTTTATCGATCTGCTGTGGGGAGGCCATATTCTTCATGAGCCGGAGCAGTTCTCGCTGCACAACCGCCACGCCCAGTATGGTCTTGGCAGTTACAGTCATTTTCAGCTGGCTGACAACTGGGCCATCGAACCCTTTTATGTCCTCAAAACCGATGAACACGACAATTACCTGGGGGAAAAAGGAAACAGTGATGATCTGCTCTGCCACAACCTGGGACTGCGCACGACCCTGGATGCTAAGAACTATTTCCTCGATGCAACAGTGGTTAACCAATGGGGGCACTATGGGGATGACGACATCGAGGCCTGGGGCGGGCACCTCAAGTTCGGCCATCACTTCAAGGAATCAACCTGGCATCCGGACCTGAGCCTTGAATACAGCTATGCCTCCGGCGACACCGACCCCGAAGACGGCACACATGAAGGTTTCATGGGCGTGTTCGGAGCTCGTGACAAAATGTATGGCCGCATGAATCTGCTCGACTGGAGCAATCTGCATGACCTCCAGTGCAACGTGGAGCTCTTTCCGCGCAAAAAGATGTCTCTGTTAATGGAACTGCATCGTTTCTGGCTGGCGTCGGGAAAAGATGGCTGGTCGCTCAATGGCAGTCTCTACCGCGACAAGAGCGGGCGCAGCGGCAGTCGGCTTGGTGATGAGATTGATCTGATCTTCAGCTGCGACCTGCCCCTTCCCAAATCGTCGCGCAACGACTCCCTCATGCTGATGCTGGGCTACAGCCACTTCTGGCCCGGCCCGTTTGTCAAAAACATCAGCGACAACAGTGCAGCGGACTGGTTTTTTGCCCAGTTGCAGTACCACTACCAGATTTGAGCTCATGATCCGTCGTTTTCAGCATCCCGTGGCACAACGGCTGATCAGCCTGCTGCTGCCCTGTCTGGTGATTGTTCTCGGCTGGCAACTGGTAGCCGAACTGGTCAGCCACTGGCGCGGTGTTCCATTTCCAACCCCTTGGACGACCCTGTGCCGACTGGGTGAGTTGCTCAGCGGTCGGCCCCTGACCGGACACAGCCTGTATCTTCACACCCTCACCAGCCTGGTCCGTTGGTTCAATGCCTTTACCTTGGCCGCCGCATGCGGACTGCTGTTCGGTGTCGGCTGCGCCCGTTGGTGGTGGCTGGAGCGGATGCTGGCCCCGATTCCCCTGCTGTTGCTGCTCATTCCCGGTCTGGCCTGGATTCCGGTGGCCATCCTGATCTTCGGCATCGGTGAGGGAGCCACCCGTTTCATGATCGCCGTCACCGCCTTTGCGCCCATTGCCCAAGCCACCCTTCATGGCATCAAGCGCGTTGACATCGCCCTGATCCGTGCCGCTCAAATGCTGGGAACCCGTGAGCGGGCACTGTTTTTCCAGGTGCTGCTGCCGGCGGCCCTGCCCGCTCTGCTCAGCGGCCTGCGCATCGGTCTGGGCAACAGCTGGCGCGTTCTGGTGGCGGCTGAAATGGTGGTTGGCACCGGAAGCGGTCTGGGATTCTCGATCATCGAAGCGCGCTGGTCACTGGACTATCCGTCGGCACTGGCCTGCATCCTGATGATCTGCCTGATCGGCCTGCTATTCGAACAGGGTCTTTTCCGTACGCTGGAACGGCGCACGCTGGAGCGCTGGACGCTCACAGGCAGGAGATCCTGATGTTCCACTTTGATCGGGTCAGCAAGCAGTACTCAGACCAGCCGCACGTGACGGACGCTCCCCCGATTCTCAGCGACCTGTCCCTGCATATCCCGGCCCACCAGTTTGTGTGCGTCCTGGGGCCAAGCGGCTGCGGCAAGACCACCCTGCTCAATCTGGCGGCCGGCTTTATCCAGCCCAGCCAGGGACGGATAACCTTTGCCAGGCAACCCATTAACGGTCCGTCCCCGCATCGCGGGGTGGTGTTTCAGGATGCCACCCTTTTTCCCTGGCTAAACGTGCTGGGCAATGTCCTGTTTGGCCTGCGCCACAATGGTTACAGCAAAAACGAGGCAAAAAAACAGGCGGAGCTGGCACTGCAACAGGTGGGCATGCAGCAGCACGCCAAAGACTGGCCGGCCATGCTTTCCGGCGGAATGCGCCAGCGGGTTGCCATTGCCCGCATTCTGGCATTGAAACCTCAGGCGCTGCTGATGGATGAACCCTTCAGCGCTCTCGACGCCAACAGCCGCGAACATCTGCAGGACACCCTTCTGGAACTCTGGCAGCGTGAACAGCACACGGTTCTCTACATCACCCACAGCGTCGAAGAGGCCGCCTATCTGGCGGATCGGGTGCTGATCTTTGGACCCGCACCCCACAATCTTCATACCGACATGGTGATCGACATGCCGCGTCCACGCCTGCGCTCCAGCATGGCTATACAGAAATTGACCAAGCAGCTGCGTGAACAGCTGAACCAGTTACCCTGCTGCCTGAAACCCTGTCACCGAGGTGAAAATTGATTGCGCATTTTCGGCTCCCGCCCCGCCTGTTTCCCGCCCTCGTGCTGCTGGCCCTGAGCTTTCCACTTTCTTCAACAGCCGCACAAGACAACGAACGCCTGTTGCGCTTTGCCTTTCAGAACCGTATTGGCAGTGTTTTGCCAATTCTGGCAGTGAAAAAAAAATTTTTCACTGCACAGGGACTAGCGGTTGAGAGCCAGATGTTCAGCAGCGGACCGGCTTGCGCCGAAGCCCTGACATCCGGGGCCGCCGATATCGCGACCATGGGCGACACCACCGCTCTCATCGCGCTGGCACGGCAGTTCCCCCTCGAACTGATTGCCAGCCACGCTAAGGGCGAGCACCGCCACCGGCTGATGGTCATGGATCCCGCAATTCAGACCGTTGCCGATCTGCGCGGCCGGCGGATCGGCGTCAAGAAAGGAACGTCGACCTACGGCGGCCTTGAACAGCTGCTGGCAAACAGCGGTCTGACGCAAACAGATGTTCAATTGATCGACCTGCGCCCGGCAACGCTGGTGGAAGCCCTGCAGGCCGGATCCATTGATGCGTTTGCCGCCAGCGAACCCACACCCTCGCAAGCCGAACAGTATGGAGCCCATCAACTCACCACCCTGGGAGGGCTCGGCAACAACTACCCGATCCTGATTGTCGGCGACAAACGCTTTATCGCTGCTCACCCCGACCAGCTGCAGGCCTTCAAGCAGGCGCTGCTACAGGCCCTCGATTTTCTGCAGCAACAGCCTCAGAAAGCCCGTCAGATCATTGCCGAGACCCTCAACCTGCCCCTTGAGGTGACCATCCGCGCCATGCAACGCCATCAGTATCAGCTTGTTCTGGATGACAGCATCCGCCACAGCCTGCGCCAGACAGCCGAATTTCTCAGGCAACAGCGCATCATTGAACAAATCCCGGAACTGTAACCCACCAACCACCCAGCGGGTGTATAATCTGTCGCGGAATAAGGCGAACAGCGGACAGTGTTTTTTAATGTGTGATAACCAGGAAACGATCATCCAGACAGGGTTCAAGGCAGGGTCGGACCTCGTTCCAGAGCAGCCCTCCGCCACCACATCCGGGACGCGGCAGCACCACCTGATGCCAGCCATGACGATCCGTCAGTTCTCGCAGTTCAAGGGCTGAGCGGCGAATCAATGAAAACTCGGGCACGTCAAACGGTGAGGCTTCTACCGGAAAGGCAATCAGCTCTCCCTGTTCATAGACAAACAGCTGTACATGATTGCCTTGTCCACAAATCCGTTGGCCCAAATCCTGCGCCAGATCAGGGAAACGCTCTTTTGCCTGACGTGCGCAGCCACGGGGCATGACGCAACAGCCATTCTTCAACACCAGACCGCCCGTGGTGACAACAATCGGACATTGTCCCAGATAATCCCACATGTCGCCCCGTATCTCGATCATTGTTTCACATTATCTCCCCTGACTTCAAACTCGACATCGCGTACTGACCTCGTGCTGAAACGGCCCATTGTCTAAAACAGGTCGTCCGGCAGCGCATCGACAACTGACACATGACTTTCAATCGCGCCCTATTCCTGTTATGATCTGCGATCCATTCACATCAAACGGAGAAACTGAACCATGCGCTATATGAGTACGCGCGGCCAGGTCCGCAACCTCTCTTTTAAAGATGCCGTCATGATGGGGCTGGCCGATGATGGTGGCCTGCTGCTACCGGAACAGATTCCGGCCATCAGTCCGCAGCAGCTCGCCAGCTACCGGCAGATGAGCTACCCTCAGATTGCTTTTGACATCATCTCCCGTTTCACCGGGGACGATTTTAACCTGACCGATCTCAAAGCGCTGATAGACCGCTCCTATGCCACGTTCGACCATCCTGATATCACGCCGGTCGTCAAACAGGATGGGGTCTATATCCTTGAGCTGTTCCATGGTCCGACCCTCGCCTTCAAGGATGTCGCGCTACAGTTCCTTGGCAACCTGTTCGAATACCTGCTGGAAGAACGCAACCAGAAGATGAACATCCTGGGCGCCACCTCGGGCGATACCGGCAGCGCCGCCATCTATGGCGTGCGCGGCAAGGAACGGATCAACATCTTCATCATGCACCCCCACGGCAAGGTTTCGCCGATTCAGGAACTGCAGATGACCACAGTGACGGATGCCAACGTGTTCAACCTCGCGATCCGCGGCACCTTTGACGACGGACAACGCATCGTCAAGGAAACCTTCGGCGATCTTGAGTTCAAGGGCCGCTACAGCCTCGGCGCCGTCAACTCCATCAACTGGGCGCGCGTGCTGGCGCAGATCGTCTACTACTTCTACGCCTACAGCCGCGTGCAACAGGAAACCGGCTGCAAAAACTTGGATTTCTCGGTTCCCACAGGCAACTTCGGGGATATTTTTGCCGGCTACATGGCCAAACGGATGGGGCTTCCGGTGGGCAAACTGATTCTGGCCACCAACGAGAACAATATCCTGTCGCGTTTCGTTCTCAACGGTGACTACTCGGTGGGCACGGTGGTCGAAACCCTGTCCCCGTCCATGGACATCCAGATCGCCAGCAACTTCGAGCGTTACCTGTTCTACCTGCTTGACGAGGACAGCGATGCCTTGCGTAGTTTGATGGAAAACTTTGCCCTGACCAAGAGTTTACAATTCGACATCCAGCAACAGGCGCGGGTACGGCAGGACTTTGGCGCCCTGACCGTCGACAAGGCAGCGACCATCGACCAGATCCGAGACTTCTACCAGCGCACCGGCTATGTCCTCGATCCGCATACCGCTGTCGGCGTACGCGCCGGCGAACAGCTGGGCGGCACCGACACCCCCATCGTCTGCCTGGCCACAGCCCATCCGGCCAAATTTGGTGACGCGGTCCAGCGGGCCATCGGTCGTGCCCCTGAGATGCCCGCGTCCCTGCAAGGCATTGAACAACGCGAAAAACGCTGCGAACTGATCGAGAGCGACACGGAACTGGTCAAGCAGTATGTCGCGAACCATGCCATCTGATTGGGACAAAACAGGCCATGGCAGCGGTCAGCGTCTGCTGACCGCTGCCATCCTGCTGAGTTTCTGTCTCAGCGGCTGCAGCCTGTTCCCGGAACGGACCCTGCCGATCCCGCCTGACGTCGTCATTGTCAACCACCACATTGCCTCCAACCTGGCCGACATGGAAGAATTCTGCCGGAGGCTGTACCTCAAAAACCCTAAATACGAACCGGACGAACAGTCTCGCCAGATCAAACTGCAACAGCTGTTTCATCCAGCACAGGACACCTACCCCACGGACCTGCCTTCCCATAAACTGCTGGAAGACGCCTTTTCCGCCCACCCGTCCGACACGGACCGCATCTACCTGCTGGCCCGCGGTCTGCGTCAGAGTCTGACCGAAGGCTATGGCGGGCTGGATGGCCGCTACACCACCCTCAGCGGCATGCAGCTGTCCGCAGAGCGGCTGCAGCGCCTGTACCTCAACCTGCAACAGCTTAACTGGCGACTCAAGGTCTATCATGATCAGAACAATGAGTTGCTGTTTCAGACCAATGCCATCGGTGAAGATGGCTATTTCAACATGGGCTATGAAGTTCTGATGACCCGCATCCTGACACGGATCAGCGACGACATTATTCTGCGCGAGGAACAGCCCCCCCACTTCATTTTCAACATGTCGGCGCTGTTTTTGCCGCTACTGCTTTAAACTTGCGCATCAGACAAGCGCGGCTGAAACAAACCGGGCCAGGCGTAATGACGGATGAGGGTGCGACAGGCGGGATCCAATTCGGGAAAGTCCGGGCCAGTCTCATGAAGACCCAGCCGCTCGGCAGCGGGCAGCAACTGGGTGACCTGCTCATCAAGCCAGCGCTCAGGTATCCCCGGCCCATTCTGACACAGGATGAACTCCCCGCCAGCGCTCAGCAACTCGGGCAGACGCCGTAGCAATTTGGGCCAGTGGCTCAAGGCGGTGAAGCTTTTCCCCTGCGTTGCCGGGGGATCGCAGATCACCAGATCGAAAGGCCCCAGTTTCCTCAATCGGCTGAAACTGCGAAAAATTTCCAGAGCGAGAAAAGTACTTCGGCGATCATCAAAACCATTTAACCGATGATTTTCACGCCCCAGTTCCAGTGCCGAACGGCTCATATCGACATTCACCACCTGCCGGGCCCCGCCGGCCAGCGCTGCAACGGAAAAACCGCAGCTGTACGCGAACAAATTAAGAACCTTCTTGTCTCGCCCGACAGTGCGAACCACCCGACGTCCTGCTGCCATATCCGGAAAAAAACCGGTATTGCGGCCACGGGTGATTTCCAGCTTAAAAAGCAATCCCTGCTCCCGGGCCAACGCGAATTCTGATGGCGTGCCGCAATAGAACTCAACCGGTCCCTCGCGTTCAAACCGGCGTTGGATCGCGACGGTACGGACATCACAGGAAATCTGTTCCAGCAAGGCCGTCACCAGCTGTTGCACCTTCGGCTCTGGCCAAAACGCATAGAGCTGAATCAACAGCAGCGGCGGATACGCATCGATCACCAGGTCCTCAAAGCCGCGAAAACAATGGCCCCGGCCATGAAACAGCCGCCGCGCTTCACCACCGACCAGCTGCCGGTCTGAAACCTCACTTAAAACCTGAGAAAAATCGCACAACATGTCGTCATAAAAACAAGTTTATCGGTTTACTCAAAAACTTTTTTCAGCAGTTCAGTGGTCCGGGCCGCTGGATCGCGACGAATCTTTTCTTCCTCACGCGCCAACAGGTAAAACAGGCCATCACGTGTCTTCTCTGTCAGATAATCTTCCAGATTGATGGCGCGTTTGTCAGCCAAAGGCAGCGTTTCGTAAGCCTGAACCAGTTCCGCATAAAGACTGTACAGCCCGACCTGCTCCATATTCTGACGGATAACCGGTTTGAAGCGCTGGGCCAGGACAAACGAGGTCTTATCTGAAAAATAATCCGTTGCTGCAGTGTCTGATCCATGCAGGATCGACATTACATCCGTCAGACTCATCTCCTTCACCGCCTGTGAGAAAACGGGGACCGCCTCCTCGGCAGCGGCTTCTGCGGCGCGATTCAGGCGAACCTGGAAACTGTCGACCAACGATCCGAGGCCAACCGTTCGCAACATTCCCGTCATGCGATCCATGGACTCGGGCAATTCAATACGAATGGCCTCATTGGCGAGAAACCCGTCCGCCTTGCTCGCGGAGGAGGCTGCCCGCTCACTGCCAACGCGCAAAGCCTCACGCAGTCCAGCGGCAACGGTTTCGTTATCCAGAGGACGGGCAACCATTGCGGCCTGATTCAGCCAGTTACTGAACTGAGGATTGTTCTGTACTTCAACACACGAAGCTAGCAGGATCAGTGCCAGAACTCCGGTCGAAACAGTTTTCCATGTCATCGCGCCCTCCTTCGATGGTCGGTGTCGCATAAAAAGATGTGTCGCTGCAAAGGTGGATCATCTTATTAACCTTGCTAAAATACACCTTTGCCAACGACTCTAAACAAAAAAACGCGGGATCTCCAATGGAGCATCCCGCGCACGTTTGTAAAAATTTCTGACGCCTAGAGCAACGCCTTCACGGCAGCCAGAGCCGCAGAATAGTCCGGCTCATCCGTCACCTCGCCAACAATTTGCCGATAAACAACGGTCCCATCCGCATCAATCACCAGAACGGCGCGGGCCAGCAGCTTCAGTTCATCAATCAACAGCCCATAATTGAGGCCGAAACTGCGCTCCTGGTAGTCGGACAACGTCTGAACCCGATCAATACCGGCATTACCACACCAGCGCTTCTGGGCAAAAGGCAGATCCAGACTGATGGTATAAACCGCCACGTTTTCGGGCAACGCAGCAGCATCCTGATTGAATTTACGGGTCATGGTGTCACAAACGCCGGTATCCAGAGACGGCACCACCGCAATCAGCTGAATTTTCCCTTTAGCGCTGTCCAGCGTAACCGGTTGCAGGCCATTGTCGACCACGCGAAAATCCGGTGCTTTGGTCCCCACCGCCACATCGGAACCCAGCAGGGTCACGGGGTTTCCTTTGAAAGTTATCACTCCTGTCCTTTTCTCAGCCATGTCCATCTCCTGTCAGTTGAGAGCTTATGAGCAAATCGCTCTATTTATTACCAATATAGTTATAAAATAATGACCCAGCCGATTCTGTCAACCTTCAAATGTTCAAGAAATCCTTTTTTTTCGGAGACAGGTCTGACTGCTCCAGCAACTTCTGCCCTAGCTGACGAAAAATCAGCGCATGAAACGGCACCATCAACGCCCAGTAAACCCGACCCCACAGGCCCTTTGGACAGAAATGAGCCGTCTGAACCAATGCCTCAGGTTCGAGCACAAACTCCAGCCAACCCGTTCCCGGCAACTTCATCTGCGACAGCAATAAAAGACGTTTTCCGGGCTTGAGATCAACCACCTTCCAGAAATCTAGCGCGTCCCCGACACGAAGAGCATGCGCTACGCGCCGCCCACGATTAAGGCCGGCACCACCGAAGAGTTTGTCGACCACCCCCCGTAGCCGCCACAGTGAATTAAATGAAAACCAGCCCTGCTGACCACCAATGGTGCAAACCGTCTCGAACACAGCCTGTGGATGACGACCTCCAAGGGCGAACCGTCGAACATCACGCAGTACCGCGTGATGAAGGTCGTCCTGCGATTGAAGATCGCAAACCGACCCGTCACTGCTGTCACACCAGCGACTGAGCACCTCGTCATTTTCAATCTCCTGCAATGCGAGGCGAAACGCCTGTTCGAGGCCAACCGGTTCGATCTGTGGGAAAAAAAGGCGGGCATGTTCATTCTGGATCAGGGTTTCCGACTTCAACCCTTCGATCAGCGCCGAAGCGATGGAAAATGGCACGGGCGTAACCAGCATCAGCCAGTAGGATGAAAGATGAGGCGTCAGCACCGACACCGGAATCAGCCAGCGACGCAACCCCATGACATGCGCAGCCTGGCGCAGAATGCCGCCAAAGTCCGTCGACTCACTGCCGATGTCAATCTGCTGGCTGCCATCAATCGGCGCATACAGGGCCGCTTCAAGATAATTGACAACATCAACAACGGCGATGGCCTGAGTACGGGTCGTCAACCATCTGGGGGTCAGCATCACAGGCAATTTTTGCACCAGATGATAGATAATCTCGAAGCTGGCGCTACCAGCCCCAAGAATGACCCCGGCACGAAACCACAGGGTCTGAACAGCCGGATCCGACGACAGAATTTCTCCTGTTTCCAGACGACTGAGCAAATGGGCACTGGCTGTCTCTCGGCATCCCAGCCCCCCAAGATAGATAATCCGCCGCACCCCCGCCTCGACACAGGCATTGCGGAAATTTTCAGCACTGCGCCGATCGCGCTCAGCATAATCAGCACCGCTGCCCATGGAGTGAATCAGATAGTAGGCCGTATCGACACCACAGACAGCCTGACGCAAAGCCTCTGCCTGAAACGTGTCCCCCTCTACCACTTCGACGCGACCGACCACCTCCTGGCGCAACTTACTGCGGCGACGCACCAGCAAACGCAGACACACATCACCACGGCGCAGCAGGCGATCCTTCAGGCGACGCCCGATATAGCCAGTGGCTCCGGCAATCAGAACCGTTTTTGTTGCTTCAACCAAGACTGTCCCTTTCTGTCGTGTTAGGAAATAAGGCTCAGCTCTCGCAACTTGGCAAGAAGAAGTTTTTTGCTCAGCGGCTTGACCAGATAGCCATCGCACAGGCCCTTGAAGGCAGAAGTAATACTCTTGACATCATCAAGTCCGGTCACCATAACGATCTTGGCCCCATGGGTCGAAAGAATACCGCGTTCCTCTTCCAGCGCCCGCAGCTGTTTCAGAACCTGCTGCCCATCCATTTCCGGCATCAGAATATCCAGACAGACCAGATCATAAGGCTGCTCCCGTTCCAGAGCCTTATGAAAAAGCACGATCCCTTCTTCCCCATTCACGGCCGAGTGGGCCAGTCCGTAAGGAGCAAGCAATTCCTGCAGCAGCGCGCGACTGGTAACATCGTCTTCGACAATCAGTGACTTCATGGGAGGCCAATCCTTTCAAACAGCAGTAAAAATACGGCATATCAGCCGTTGTCATTCATTTTTCCGACAGCGTCCTGAGCGTGCTCACGGGTCAGTTCGAAGCAGCCACTCAAATCCGCCTGAAGCTGATACAGAACATTCCAGTTTTGCTCAGCGGACAGCGTTTCCATTTTAGCAGCAATAGCGCGCATGGCCAGAGCACTGACGTTGGCACAGGCTCCTTTGATCTGGTGGGCCTGCGCACCGACAGCCTCAAGGTCCTCGTTCTCGAGACAGTCCTGCAGCTTTTCAAGCTGAGCAGGCATATCTTCAAGAAAGAGATTGATGACCATTTTTGCCAGATCCACATCGCCATCCAGCCGATCAAGAAGAGACAGTTTGTCAAACAGTTCTGCGGAACCTCCCGAATGTAGCACCGGATGCGCACTGTTCTGCGGCAGCTCGCGATCAGGTTCAAAAAATTCCGGCAGCCACTTCTGCAGAATGTTTTTAACCGCCAATGATGTGACCGGTTTCGACAGGTAATCGTTCATTCCAGCGGTGAGACAGCGTTCACGATCTCCCGCCAGCGCGTTGGCCGTCATGGCCACAATCGGCAGATCAGACCGGCTCGTCCCGGCCAATCGTTGCCGGATCAGACGAGTGGCCTCAAGACCATCAAGCACCGGCATCTGCATATCCATGAATACCAGATCGAAATCGTTATCCGTCAGAATTTCCAGAGCCTGCTGACCGTCCCCCACCACCTCGACCACAACACCCAGTCGCTGAAGAATCCCCTGTGCAACCTGCTGATTCACAGGATTATCCTCGACAACCAGAACTCGAACCTGGTCGAACAACGACATCGCAACAGCCTGCTCATGCGGAAGAGAAACCGGCTGTCCTGTCATCAGCTGGGTCAACAGCTCAAACAGATCGTGGGACCGGATCGGGCGAGTCAGACAGGCAGCAACCTGCTCGGACCGGGAGCAGGCCAAAAGGACTTTGCGTCCGAGTTGATCGATCACAATCACTGGAACAGAGTCAATCTGATGCTGCTCCAGCTGTTGCAGCAGATCGGCGGCGGTCCCGTCAGTCAGCTGTCGCCCGACCAGAATAAGCCCTTGAAAAGGCGGCAAAGCGAACGAGAGGTACTGAGAAAAAACCTCTTTGATGCTCTCGGCTTCAACCACGTGCCCCTGCCAGCTCACCAGCTGTTCAACGAGAATTTTCCTCTGTTCTGCATCGCCGTCAATCACCAGAAGGCTGTCATACGGCGTATTTTGAGGCAGCTTTGGACGCGCCCCTTGTGCCACTTTTTTAAAGGGCACCGCAAACCAGAACTGGCTGCCGTTTCTCAACTGGGTATCAAGTCCGATTTCGCCCCCCATCCGTTCCGTCAGCTGCTTGCAGATCGCCAGCCCCAGCCCGGTTCCCCCATATACACGCGTTGTTGAACTGTCGACCTGGGAAAAAGGTTTGAACAGCCGGTCGCGGCGGTGTTCAGGAATGCCGATCCCGGTATCGGACACCCGACAGCACAGAAAAAAATCGTCCGTACGGTCCTGGGTCATCAACAATTCGATCGACACCCGGCCACTTTCTGTAAACTTGATCGCATTACTGCCCAGATTGGTGAGAATCTGCTTGAAACGCAGGGGATCGCCAATCAGGCGGTCGGGCAACTGCAGTTCAACCCGGCAAAGAAAATCCAGCCCCTTCTGGAAAGCACGCAGAGCCAGCATTTCGACACAATCTTCAACTGTCTGGCGCAGGGAGAATTCAAGTTGTTCAAAGCTGACATTGCCCGATTCGATTTTAGAAAAATCAAGGATATCGTTAATGATCGCCAGCAGCGACTCCCCACTGGAACGGACCGTTTCCGCATAACGTCGTTGTTCATCGCTCAGGTGGGTACCCAGAAGCAGGTCGGTCATCCCTATCACGCCATTCATCGGCGTGCGGATCTCGTGACTCATACTGGCAAGAAATTCGCTTTTTGCCGCATTGGCCCGTTCCGCCTCCTCTGCCATCTGCTGAGCATGAAGAAGTGACACGTCCAGTTCCCGGTTCGCCAGCGCCAGATCACTTCGCCCCTCTTCAACTTCTTTTTCCAGGACCCGCGTCGCGGCCTGAACCAGTCCATATGTCACAAGAAGCAACAGGACATAAATCAACCCGGCAGAATAGAACTGGCGACGGTGAGTATTTTCGAGCGATGCCACCGAAGCACTGACATCCTTCCACAAGACAGCCAATCCGACAGGAACTCGTTGCGGTTGCTGCTGTCCGAGAAAATCCCGAAACGGAAAAGCTGCAGTCAAATAAGATCTGTTACCTTTGGCAACAACCTGATAGCCCGGGTTGCCCCAAAATTGTTCGAGCAGATCGGAAGAAAAGATCGTTCTATAAAAGGGTCCGCTAAAGGCCTCGGGATAAAAACGACCGACCAGCGGGTTCTTGTCAAACATCCGCTGCAAAAAGACAGGCCAGGTATTCTGCTCCAGATGGCTTCGGGTCAGAAACACCGCGACACCGGCGTCAAGCTCTGCGGCCAGATTATCGACCAGCATCTGCAGAGAGGTTCCGGTTTCAACTGCACCGACATGAACGCGCTGACCTGACTCCGGATCAACGGCAAAAACAGGCTCAACACCGCGCACCCCGGAAATAACCCGCCCGGTTTCAAAACCTGTTACCCCGACGAGATTATGATTCGCATAAACAACCGTATGGCGCACACTATCCATATTGTCGCCAAAACGGTCCGTACGATGAACGCGCAAAAACGAGGTAGAACCCGGGCCGAGATGGAAATGTAGCTGGCGATAATCTGTTTTCTGCCGCAGCGTCTTCCAGCTGTCCTGTACCAGTTCGAGCAATTGATGACGCGCACGCGCTGCACCGGGGCCGCCCTCGCCTCCACCTTCCTGCTCAACAGCTTTTTTACCGGCCAGAAACATCTGCTGAACGCGGGGATCGTGTGCAATAAACAGACTTAACTGCTGCATCTTTTTTTCGGTGTGCTGCAGGCTCAGCTGAAAAATCGAACGCAACTCGACAAACTGCTCCTGATGCCGGCGCTGCTGCTCAACGTTTGCAAGTCGGTGCGTCGACCACAGCATCAATCCGGTACCAAACATCAGCAGAATGGCAAGAATGATGAAAATTTTAGTCGGTGTTTTCATGGATAAGTTTGTCGTTTTCCAATAAAAAAAACAAAAGATATTAAAAAGACTTCGCCTATTGTTTTAAGGCGATCTACCCATTATTCTTCTTTATAAGAATGACATTGCATTCTAATTTTTCACCCTAGAAAAAACAATACTTTTAAATTAATGAGAAAACAGCTGCGGCCCATCACACTCATCAGTTTTTTTCTATGCCTGTCTCTCTGTTTTCCCGTCTGGGCAAAAGCGAAAAAAACGTTCGTTGTCAACGAAGTCGCCAACCTCACGGAACAGCCCGGCTGGGAGAACCACCTTATTGCCTTGGGCATCCGCAATATCGTCAATGACGAGCTCTATGCCCGTGGAAATTATATTCCACTTGAAGAGAAACCTGAGATCATGGATCAGATCGACAAGCTGATTGCCTCCCGCTGGACGAATTCATCTACTTTCCCAAAGCCGGCAACAGAGCTCTTTTCCTGCGATCTGACAATATCGGTTCGTGTGACAGATTTCAGCCGCCGCCGGACACGCAGCATCGGGTTGTTCGCTGCAGCCAAAACAACCGTGAGCGTCACCGTCGAAATCGAAATCAGAGACAAGGAACAGCCTCCAATCATTCTGTCGGGCACCGGCGAAGGCATCACCAAATCGCTTGGAATTCTGTTCCAGATCCGCTCGGACAAAGTTCATTTTAACGAAACGACAGTCGGGCAAGCGACCCAGAAAGCGGTCAAAAATGCACTCTCCAAACTTTAAAGGATTAAACAGCGTTGTCCAGCTCTTGCTACTGGGAGTTATTTTCTGCTTATTGCCATCCTGCGCGACAACGTATGTCGAACGGGACACACCATCCCCCCCTTCAACAAAAAATCTTTCAAGTGCCCCTGCTCGACAGGAACCTCGTTATCAGGGGCCGAAAACCATTATTGCGGTGCTGCCACTGGGTCTTTCCGATCACGCAGCGAAACGCTATCCCCACCTGCTGGATAAAAATGTCGGAATGGGAATTCACAACCGCCTGACGGAAGCCCTCTATGACACCCGGCGTTTTACCTTCGTCGAAGAAAAAGCCGAAATCATCAAGGATGTGATGGATCGCCAGTGGATGAGCGCCAACGGCATGGTTTCGCAGCAGCGTGCCATAGAAATGGGTAAAATGCTGGGAGCCTCAAAAGTCATCTACGGCGAAGTCTATGATTATGGTGAAGGGGGTGACGAAATCCGCGGGTTGAGTGTCAAGAGAAACCTACAGATACGCATGGGCATCCAAATCCGTTATGTCGACGTGGAAACTCTGGAATATATCCCGGCAAGCGGAACCGGCATCGGCGGCGACATTTCCAGTGCCGCCGAGCAAGCACTGCAGCAGGCCTCGGATACTCTGATGCGTCGACTCAACTGATCAGGGGAGGAATTTAAAAATGTTCAGGAAAACAATGTTTCCGGTGATCGTGTCCCTGTTTATCTCAGTCCAGGCTTTTGCCCTCGAGTGGGATCCGGCCTGGTATGAAATTATCAACCCAACACCTTATACAGTTGCTACCCTTCCGCAGATCGATCAGGTGACACAGCTGGAAAATGCCTGGGCCATCGCCAACTATGCAGAATATTATGATGTTGAATCGTTTTACATCAACGGTCACAAACTCAGTGAATTTGAGTTGGAAGATGAAAACAGTGGGAACTCCACTTTTTATTACTTTGTTGATGAAAAACTTGTCGCCACCCTGACGGCAGGCCAGGACGCCCTGTATATGGATAACCCGAATCAGGAGAACAATCCCTGGACCGAGCTTTCCGAACTGATCAAGCTGATCAATGCGCTGAATATCAGCTATCTTTCCAGCACAGTCAGTGGCGTCGGAGGCGGCAACGAGATTTCGGCCTACACCTCCGCCGCCGGAGTGATCGGCAGAATTGTCTTCTCGAATCTTGTCCTTCCCGGGGCCAGCAGCCGTGCGGAAAAGCAGCAAGACGAAAGCCGTCACGAGACAAACAAACCACGCAGTTTTGGCGCCGCCCTGGCATGGGAGGATGTCGACCTTTACAACAGGGAAAATGGTGATCTGTATGTGGCCACGGTTGGCATGGCCTGGGATACCGACCACTTCAGCTATGGCTTCATGCTGCCTTATGACTACATTGCGTTCGACCGTTTTGATGCACACCGGATTTCCCTGATCGGCTTTGGCCAGTACCATCAGAACCTGTCTGAATCCCTCTGCGCGACCTTCACCGGGCACCTGAATTACACCTACTCGGACATGGATTTTGACTACATCGGCGACAGCGAGGTCAATCTGTTTGGAGGCGGTTTTAGCGCCACAGTAACCCTGGACCAGGATTTAATTGTCGCCAGTGCAGGGGCCTCTCTCTTCTATAACAAAGATGACACCGACGTGGATGACGACGAGCAATATCTCGTCAAATTTGGCACCAATCTCGGCCTGCGCAATGGGGACAACGGCGTCATCAACCTGTTCGGCATCTGGAATGTCGATATCACGAACTATGACCATGATCCGGGCGATGACAATTATTTTGAACTCGGGCTCGAAGGCAGCTACACCTTTACCGACACCTTCGAGATGACACTGGGCTATAAAAAAGTGGTCGACCTTGACGATTTTCAGTCGGACCAGATTCATCTCGGCGGATTGTGGAAGTTTTAAACGGCACAGAACTGAGCCGGCGCTCGCCGTCCGGGTCTGTGCTGTGCCGCTGTCGTATTGAAAGGGGATCACCATGCAGAGAATGGGTTTCTGCTTTCGCATGTTCACGCTGGCCATCACCGTGGTGTTGTCGCTTGTCACCATCTTGAATTGCTTTGCCGATCAGAACCAAGTTGAGGCCCAAGGCTATGCCGCCATTGAGCTCTCTCCGCAACAGGCCAAACAGGATGCATTGCATGACGCCCAGCGCAATGCCGTCTCACAAACCCTCGGCAATCTGATCACCAGCGAGACCCTGGTTGAAAACGCCATGCTGATTGAAGACAAGATCCTCACGCGTGTCGAGGGCTACGTGCGGGACTACACGCTACTGTCGGAGGTCCTTTCCGACCGGACCTGCAGCAGTCGCATCCGGGCACAGGTGGAAAAAATGGCCCTGGCCGACGACGTGGCGGCCCTGGCCCGCATCCTGCCGCGCATGAATTATCCGACCCTGGCTGTCTCGCTCACGGAAGACAGCTTTGATGCCGGCGGCAGTCGAACCGCCCTGAATCTGCAGGCGGCACAGCAGACCATTGAAAGCCAGTTACGCGCCAAAGGATTTCAGCTGGTGAATCTCTCCGCCCTGGAGCAGGAACGCCTGCGCCAGGGCCAGCTCCACAACACCAGCGGCAAGACCGCTGAAGAAGGCAGCCACAAGGCCCAGATTCTGGTAACAGGCCGGGCCAGCGTTCAGGACAACGGCCCCTCACCCTACAGCGACCGCTTCCATGCCTATGCTGCAACCATTACCGCCGATATCTGCGAAACCGCCTCCGGCAAAATCCTGGCCAGCGCCAGCGCGCAGGCGGTTGTTCCCCATCACAGTTTTGCCATCGGCGCCCAGAATGCCCTGCAAAAGGCAGCTATGGACATTTCTGACAAGCTGTGCGCTCAGGTTGTCGCAACCTGGCTCGACGCCTGCTACAACGAGCACATGGTGACCTTTATTGTTGAGCAGTGCCCCTTTCCCGAACTGGCCACCATTACCAGTGCCCTGTCTGGTTTATCCGGAGTAACCCGTACTGAACAAAAACAATTCCTGTCGCAACGGGCTGAATTCATAGTGGGCTGGCAAAGCTGCAACACACTGCGTCTGGCGGAAAAAATCAACGGTCTGTCCATCGGCTCGCACCATCTGGAGGTTGCCGAAGCCAACAGCTATGTTATCCGGGCTGTCCTCAAATAAGCCTCTCAGCACCCTTGCGCTGTACAGCGAACCTTTGCATGTGTGGCCTTTTGGTGTATAAGAACCTGTTTGGTTCTAACCCTTAGCTGCAACTGCGAGTTCCGATGACATTTTCTTCCTCGATCGCCATCGTCGGCATTGGCGGTGTCTTTCCTCAGGCGCACGATCCCGAATCCTTCTGGCAACTTATCCTGCGCGGGCACAACGCGGCCACCGAGCCGCCCACCGACCGCTGGAGTGTCCCCCTCGACCAGGTCTATCATCCGGAAAAAGGTCGCATCGACCACGTCTATTCGCGCAAGGCCTGCTTCGTGGATATGGCCCTGCCACCCCTGGCCTACGACCGGCTGCACATCGAGCAGGATCTGGCGCAACGGCTCGATCCGCTGTTTCAGCTGTTGCTGCACGCTGGCAGCCAGGCTTTTTTCGATACCCGCCTCGTCCCGACCGAACGTCAGCGCATTGGCGTGATCGTCGGCAACCTGGCCCTGCCCAGCGTCACCACCTCGCAACTGGCCCAAGATTACCTCGGCCGGACCCTGTACGAACAGTTTTTGCCTCAACCTCCGGCGGACTCGGGCACAGACCGCCGCAATCGCTTCATGACCGGTCTGCCGGCCGCCGTTCTGGCCAAAGCCCTCGGCCTTGGCGGCAGCTGCTTCACCCTCGATGCGGCCTGTGCTTCCTCGCTCTATGCCATCAAGCTGGCCGTCGAGGAACTGCGCAGTGGTCGGGCCGATGCCATGCTGGCTGGCGGCGTCGCCCGTCCCGACTCGCTCTACACCCAGATGGGTTTTTCCCAGCTGCGGGCCCTGTCGCCCACCGGCACTTGTTCTCCATTTGATGCCAGAGGCGACGGTCTCGTGGTCGGCGAAGGTGCGGGGGTGGTGCTGCTGAAGCGCACCTGCGATGCCGTACGCGATGGCGACCACATCTACGCCACCATTGAAGGAATCGGCTTGTCCAACGACATCGGCGGCAGCCTGCTGGCTCCCATGTCCGAGGGCCAGCTCAGGGCCATGCGGGCCGCCTATGCCGAGGCCGGCTGGACCCCGCAGGACGTTGATCATATCGAATGCCATGCCACCGGCACCCCGGTGGGCGATGCCGTTGAATTCAGCAGCCTCAAACAATTATGGTCTGACGGGTCCTTCAAACAGGAACAGACCCCAGGCTGCATCCTCGGTTCCGTCAAATCCAATATCGGCCATCTGCTCACCGCCGCCGGTTCCGCGGCCCTGATCAAAACCCTGCTGGCCCTGAAACACCAAACCCTGCCGCCCACCGCCAACTTTCGCCAGTCAAGCAAGGAACTGGGTTTGGAGCAGAGCCCGTTCGAGGTGCTGCAACAGCCCCGCACCTGGGAACGTCGCAGCGCCAATCAGCCCCGACGGGCTGCGGTCAGCGCCTTTGGCTTCGGTGGCATCAACGCCCACCTACTACTGCAGGAGTGGCTGCCGGTCGAAACGGCTCACCAGACAGACGCCGTCCCTGACGCGGCCTGCGAACCCATAGCGATTGTCGGCGTCGATGTGCGCCTTGGCCCCTGGCAGCAACGCGCGGCATTCCGCGCCCAATGTCTCGGTGGCGACGTCTCCAGCCAGTCCAGCCTGCCCGCCCACTGGGGTGGTGCTGCAGACAGCCGCTGGTGGCATCAGGACGGCTACCAGCCATGTCCGGGCCATTACCTGGAACAACTTCAGCTCCCGGCCGGGAAATTCCGCATTCCGCCAACAGAGATAGCCGAAATGCTGCCGCGCCAGGCCCTGATGCTGCTGTGTGCCGAAGCCGCTCTGGACGAAGCCGGGGCTGCGGATGGCAACCATCAGCGCAGCGGTGTCTTTGTCGGTACCGGTCTCGACCTCAATGCCACCTCCTTCAGCCTGCGCTGGCGCCTGCCTGGCCTGCTGCGCGCGTGGCAACAGCAGGGCCTGATCGACGCCACAACCGTTGATGACGACCACTGGACCAGCCAGCTGCGAGACCGGCTCAGCCCGCCCCTCACCGCCAACCGCACCATGGGAGCATTGGGCAGCGTCGTGGCCAGCCGCATCGCCCGCGCCTTTCGTTTCGGCGGTCCGAGTTTTACCCTGGCGTGCGAAGAAAACTCCGGCTTGCAGGCGCTGCAGACCGCCGTTGACGCTCTGCGCCGAAGCGAGATCGATCTGGCGCTGGTCGGTGCCGTGGACATGCCCGGGGACGTGCGCGCCCAGTTGAGTAACCAGCGTCTGGGTCGTCATGAAACGGTCAGTGACGGGGCCTGCGCCCTGGTGCTCAAACCCCTTTCCGCGGCCCGCCGTGACGGCAACCGCATCTACGCCCTCATTGAAGGACAGGCCAGCACCAGCGGCGCCAGCGATGACCTGCTTCAGGTTCAAAGGGACACGCGGCTGCGGGCAGAACAGGCCCTGCGCCAGCAGTTCTCGCTACCCGCAGGCAGTCCTACCACTTTCGGTCTTCAGACGCATAGCGGTCTTGCGTCCGCACAGGATCAAACGCATCAACGCACCAGTCGGATAGAGCGCCAGCTCGGAGCTGCCGGCGAAGCCAGCGGGCTGATCGCGGTAGCCACAGCGGCCCTGGCTCTGCATCATCGCATCCTGCCCCGGGGCGAAACGCATAGCGAACGCTACTGGCTGCACAATGCACAGGACGGCCCGCGTCGCGCCCTGGTCAGCGGTCAGGCCACGGGGGGACTGTGCCATCTGGTAGCTCTGAGCGAAGAACCCTCCCAGCCCCTGCCCGCCGCCCTGCCCCTCGATCCTGTCGGCCCTGGTCTGTTTGTTGTACAGGGGAACACTGCGGACGAACTGCTCGGAGCGCTGCAACAACTGCAGCAATGGCTGACCAGCCAGCACCCGACCACCATCCGCCACCTGGCGCAGAACTGGCTCAACAATGAGGGCACGCCCGCAGCCCGTGGCGAACGGCGTCTGGCTCTGGTCAGTGACTCGCTGGAGGAACTGCGCGAGCAGCTAAACTTCGCCTGCTGCCAGCTACAACAACAGCCGCAACAGCGCCTCGACGGTCGTGGTCTCGAACTGCCGGCCTGTGCCCGCAATAAGATCTTCTACAGCCCGGACCCCATCGCTCGGGATGGCAAGATTGCCTTTGTTTTTCCCGGCTCCGGCAATCATTTTCCCGATATGGGCCGCGACCTCGGGCTGAGCTGGCCCGCGGTGTTCGAGGCTCAGCACCAGCACAACCAACGGCTGGCGGATCAGTACCAATCGCGCATGTTCTGGGACGGCGTGGCGCTGACGCAGATCGAGCAGGACCACAACGCCATGATCATCGCCCATGTCGCCCTGTGCACGGCCCTGAGCGATACGGTGCGCCAGTTCGGCGTCCAACCTGAGATGGCCATCGGCTACAGCCTCGGCGAATCCTCCAGCCTGTTCTCCCTCGGCATCTGGCAACAGCGCGATGAAATGCTCCAGCGCATTGAGGCCTCACCGCTGTTCACCCGCCAGCTGGCCAACGCCTGCGACGCCGCGCGCCAGCTGTGGCAGCTGCCGGAAAACGAGGAGGTGGACTGGTGCCTGGGTCTGGTTCCACGCCCCGCCGCCACCGTACGCGAGGCCCTGAAGGGACTGGAGCGCGCCTACCTGCTGATTATCAACACCCCGGACGAGTGCATCATCGGTGGTCAGCGCCGCGCTGTAGAACAGGTGGTCGAGACCCTGTCCCAGCCCAAACGCTGCCCCTTCATCGAGCTCAAGGGCGTCACCACGGTCCACTGCCCCGTACCAACGATGGTGAAAAAGGCCTATCACGACCTGCACCTGTTCCCGACCCATCCGCGCGAGGGGCTGCAACTGTTCAGCTGCGCCACGGGGGCCAGCTACCGCCCGACCACGGAAAACTGCGCCCAGGCGATTCTGTCCCAGGCCGTCGATACCATCGACTTCACCCGCGTCATCCGCAACGCGTACGCGGCCGGAGCACGCCTGTTCATCGAAACGGGCAGCGGCAATTCCTGTTCACGCATGATCGGCCAGATTCTCAAGGATTCACCCCATCTGGCCCTGCCGACCTGTGTCGATGGCCAACCGACACTGGCCAGCTTTACCCGCCTGCTGGCCCAGCTGACGGCCGAGGGCGTGGACTGTGATCTGAGCCCGCTGTTCGCGCCGGAGCCGGCAGCGGCCTCCGCCGTGACCAGCCCCGGTCATCGTCTGACCCTGAACAACGGCCGTCCCGCGCTGAAAGCGCCGCCACAGCCTCCCATGCCGGTCACCGCCGGTGCGCCAACGGCACCGCTCATGTCCCCCCCGACCGAAGCGCCCTGCCCACCTTCAGTGCCGCAGCCCCTGGCTGATCCGCTGATGGACAGCCTGAGTCAGACGCAGCAGCATCAGAATGCGGCCCATGCCCGCTTCCTGCAGTTGCAACAGCAAATCGAACAGCTGATGGCCAGCAACCTGAATCTGCAACAGCAGCTCATCGCCGCTTTGCCCCCAGAGCAGCGGCCCGCAGGGGACAAGCCCCCGGCGTCGGCAACAGCGGTGGCGCCCACTGCGCAACGAGCAGTACCCGCACCACAGCCAAAGCCGCTATTCGATCGCGAACAGTGTATGGAATTCGCCATTGGCTCCATCGGCCGTATGCTGGGTGAGCAGTTCGCCCCCATCGACCACCACCCGACACGCGTGCGCCTGCCCGATGAACCGCTGATGCTGGTCGATCGCATCATGCAGCTTGAGGGCGAGCCCGGCTCCATGGGCTCGGGCCGCGTCATCACCGAGCACGACGTCACGCCGGATCGCTGGTATCTGGACGGCAACCGCATCCCGACCTGCGTTGCCGTCGAGGCCGGCCAAGCTGACCTCTTTTTATCCGGCTGGCTCGGTATCGACTTCCAGACCAGGGGTCTGGCAGTCTACCGCCTGCTTGACGCCGTGGTCCAGTTCCACGGCCCCCTGCCCCAGCCCGGCGATGTCATCCGTTACGACATCCGGGTCAAACACTTCTTCCGTCAGGGCGACACCTGGCTGTTCCGCTTCGAGTTCGACAGCACCGTCGGCGGTCGTCCCCTGATGACCATGCGCGACGGCTGCGCCGGGTTCTTCACCCAGGCCGAACTCGAGGCGGGCAAAGGCATCGTCCACACCGCCTTTGATCGCATGCCCCAACCCGGCATTAAACCGGACGACTGGCGCGAACTGGTGCCCATGGCCATTGAACGCTATGATGCCGGACAGATCCGGGCGCTGCGACAGGGCGATCTGGCCAGCTGCTTCGGCCCGCGTTTCAGCGCTCTGGGCCTGAAAAAGCCGTACACCCTGCCCAGTGGCCATCTGGAACTGGTGGACCGTGTCACCCATCTCGATCCCACCGCCGGACGCTACGGCATGGGACAGATCCGCGCCGAAATGGATGTGCAGCCCGACGACTGGTTCCTCACCTGCCATTTCTGCGACGATCATGTCATGCCCGGCACCCTGATGTACGAATGCTGCCTGCACACGCTCCGTATCTACCTAATGCGCATGGGCTGGGTGACGGATCAGGGCGAAACGGTGTGGGAGCCGGTACCCGGTATCGACAGTCAGCTCAAGTGCCGCGGCCAGGTCACGGAGAGCACCCGCACCGTCACCTACGAGGTCACCCTCAAAGAACTGGGCTACCGGCCGGCGCCCTTTGCCATTGTTGATGCCCTGATGTATGCCGACGGCAAACCCATCGTCGAAATCACCAGCATGTCGGTGCAATTGACCAACCTGCCCCGCGAAATCCTGGAGCAGCGCTGGCAACAACAGACCTTCGCTTCTGTTCCCACCGTCCAAGCCGTTGCCCAAGCCAAAAAACCCGCAATGTTCGATTACGACCGGATTCTGGCCTTTTCCAATGGCAATCCGTCCGAAGCCTTTGGCGAGCCCTACCGGATTTTTGACCAGAAACGGCGCATTGCCCGCCTGCCACGCCCGCCGTTCCAGTTCCTCGACCGCATCACCGCCATCCAGGCCGAACCCTGGAAGATGGTGGCAGGCGGCCGCATCGAGGCCCAGTACGACGTGCCGCCCGATGAATGGTATTTCGCCCAGGAACGCTCCGAGCGCATGCCGTTCAGCGTCCTGCTGGAAATCGCCCTGCAACCCTGCGGATGGCTGGCCGCCTACGTCGGGTCCGCCCTGACCAGCGATATCGATCTGTGCTTCCGCAACCTCGACGGCAACGCCGTCCTTCACCGGCCCGTCACCCGAGACAGCGGCACCCTCACCACCCGGGTAGAACTGACCCGGGTATCGAGCAGCGGCGGCATGATCATCCAGAGCTACAGTTTTGCCGTCCATGACGCGCAGGGGATCGTGTATGAGGGCGATACCGTGTTCGGCTTTTTCACCGAAGCGGCCCTGGCCAACCAGATCGGACTGCGCGATGCCAACCCCTACCAGCCGACAACAGCCGAGCAGCAACGATCACAGTGCCTGCGTTATCCGCAGCAGCCCCCCTTCCCGGACCGTCAGCTGCGCATGCTCGATGAGATTGAGCTCTACTACGCCGACGGCGGCCCCAACAGGCTCGGTTTTATCCGGGCGGTCAAGCAGGTGGATCCCGACGAGTGGTTTTTCCGGGCCCATTTCTATCAGGACCCGGTCTGCCCTGGGTCGCTGGGGCTGGAATCCTTCCTGCAGCTGCTCAAATTCATCGCCAATGAGCGCTGGAGCAACGCCACAACCCACGTGGGAGACCAACCGTTCCAGGTGATGGCCCTGGACGTTCCCCACAGCTGGAGCTACCGCGGTCAGGTGGTGCCGAGCAACGGACAGGTCAGCGTCGAAGCGGTGGTCACGGCCGTCGATGACAGCAGCCATCAAATCACCGCCGACGGTTATCTGCACGTCGATGGTAAAACCATTTACCGCATGAAGGATTTCACCTTGCAATGGCGATTCTGAAGAGACTTGCCACAGGGGTTGAGAAGGAAAATTCGGCTGGATAACCAGTTGTTGAACCCGGACAAATGATGCTAGGATGCAGTTTTTGTCCCGTATATGAAATAGATTGCTTGAAGGAGGCTGTCCATGTATCGCTTATTGTTGATGACCCTGATGCTGCTGATTCCCCTGTCTGCGTGGGCAACAGAACCTGCGGGTGCGTTCTCGCTCGGCAAGGCCCTGAGTGCCGTCCAGCAGCAGAAACAGCAGGTTGACCAAGTCGTAACCGAAGAGGCAGAAAAAGCTCCAGCAGCTGAAGCGGTTGCCACGGAGCCGGCCATAAGCCCGGCAAGCTCGGCCACCCAGGCGGCCCTCGCCAACGTTGGCACCCCGACACCCGAGGCGACCGCGATCTATGCCATTCTGCTGAAAAACAATTTCGGCGACGTTCAGTTCAACCACATGAACCATGCGGAAAAGATGAGCTGCGCCACCTGCCACCCGACAACCCCACCGGGCAAGATCGAACTGACGAAGAAGCAGTTTCACGCCACCTGCCGCAGCTGCCATATCAATTCCGGCAGTGGTCCGAGCAAATGTCGCGCCTGCCACGCACGCTGATTTTCGACTGCACAACGATCCAACACAACAGCCCGACTGATTTTTCAGCCGGGCTGTTGTCGAATAGAAGATTGTCAGGATATGTTACATCCGCTTTCCGCCGCCACGGCGAAGAGATCGTCCACCGGGCCTCTTGGGACCACGACTACGCGTAAATCGTTTCGACCAGGAGACCGTGTTGCTCCCACGCCGGAACGGCAACCGATCCCAGAAAAAGACAATGCCGAACAGGATGACAAAAGGCGGATAGGTATACCAGGGCAGAGGCCCCAGCGCGGAAACGACATAAATCAGCAGGACCAGCCCAACCAGTCCGACAACGACCAGAACCGTCATAACATCTCTCCCAGAGGGTGCAAGGCAGTCATTCCATTGAAGACAAAACAGACCCGTAGAGAATTAACCCTTTTGCCGTGCCCTGTCAATTGTTAGGACCCTTTCCATGTCGACCCTTCTCGAAACGGAACGCTCTTTTGTCGAAAGTCTCGCCGGTCTCAACCTCGACGAGCTCGACTACGATCTGGTAGTGAAAAGAAAGTCAAAGACGACGATTGTCCTTATCGGTATCGGAACAATCCTGCTGTTGATCGCGTTGCTTTTTTTTGTAGTGGAATTGATGCCGTCACTGATTGGAATCGGGTCGACACCGGTCATCGGACTTTTTATTCTGAGCTTTGGTTTTTTCTTTCAGGCCGTTCGGCAACAGCGTGATCTGGAAATCAGAGCAACCTTTGAAATCCTCGACCACATCAAGGCAATCGAAGGAAAAGACGGCATTCTGTGGCGTATCAGCAATACCGTCAATGCCTACTGTGATGAAAAGTATGGCGGCGTGCCCGACCAGATTCTGCAACTGCTGACCTCATCCCAGATTGGTGGCATTGAGCTCAACGATATCCGCCTTTATCACGAGTTACTGAAGCAGATTATCGCCTGGCACAAAGAGCGCCCCGAGAAGGCGTAACACGGCATCAAACAGCAGTGGTCATCTCCTTTTTCGACTTTTTCGCACCGGTTATGGCACGGTCAGCGTACCGCAAAACACCCCGACAGCTGACATCACAGTCTACGCTTTCTCATACTTTTTTTAGCCCGATCTTCCCTTCGGCTTAAAAGCCTTTTCCGCAAATAGCGTCCACCGACCTACCGCAGTTCCACAGCCAACTTCTCGATGGTCTCAAGCTCCTTCTCGTCAATCTCCCCCACCCACAGTGCCGTGGCGAGGTAGAGCTTGATATAGGGCGAATCGGCATATTCCACTGCCAGCTTGGCGTAAATATCGAGCTTGGTGGCCAGTTCTTCATTGCCGGCGCCTTTGATCATGGCCAGGTAGTCTTCGTTGATCTCTTTATTCATAGCCGTGAAATAGGAGATCAGCAGCTCGGCGGCAAGGTGACCTTCTTCAGCGTTGAACAGGACAGCATCGAGACGGGCGCCGGCCCCGGCCTTGCGGTTGACAATCGAATCGGGGCGAAAGTTTTTCAGTCCGGCGGCTTCTTTCCAGCGCAGAAAAATGTAGGGCTGCTGTTTGGCGCAGGCACGGATAACTGTAACTTTTTTGGCTTCCGGCAGTTCTATCCAGGCGTGTTGTACGGATTGTGGCGTCATGGTGTTCTTTCAGAATTGGTTTTGGTTGTCAGAACAGTTCTATCTCTCCGGTAACAATCTTTTGTTCTTCCAGCAGACCGTGCTGCAACAGTTCGTCGTAAAAACTGACCTGGTTGCGCCCGTTGTTTTTCGCATAGTAAAGAGCTTTGTCGGCATAATCCAAAAGCGTGGTAGTGAAGATGTGGGGATCCATTTTGATGCTGCCGATACTCATGGTGATCTGTCCAACCTGAGGAAACCGGTATTCCTGCACGGCTACGCGAAAGCGTTCAAAGGCTCTTCTGGCATGGTCAAGGTCAGGAGCGCAGAGGATAATGACAAACTCTTCTCCTCCATAGCGAAACAGATAGTCGTTGGCTCTGAAATGGGACTGCATGAGCTGGGAGATCAGCAGCAGAACTTCGTCACCATATAAATGGCCCCAGGTATCGTTGATGCGTTTGAAATAATCGATATCGGCCATGCCGAGCCAGTAACACTTGTCATCTTCCCCGAGTTGAACTCTGCGGTTAATGACAACATCTTCGGTCGGGAGAGAATGTTCAAAGTAGATTTTATTGATAGTTTCTTCGAAGGTCTTGCGGTTGGGCAATCCGGTGAGTCCGTCGCGCTGGGATTCACTCAGGACAGCGTAAAAATTGCGATACACCCCCAGCAGGCCGTTAACCATATGGGTATCAAGGTTGTTCAGTCGGCTTTTGGTTTGTGTAACCAGGAAGACTTCCTGGCCTTTGGGTTGCAGCACGTGCCAGACGGTCAACATCTTGTCATGATCTACATGGCGACTGAACGGGCGCTTGGTTGTACTGACAATTTCAACGGCTGTGTTGATTTCATCCGGGACGTGAATATCTTCCCAGACAATTTCGTACTGACCCTTTTTCAGACTGGCACGATAGGTTGGTTGACCGTTTCTGTCGAACCGCAGAATAAGCAGTTGATGGGGATGGATAAACTCCTCAATGGTCTTCAACAGGCTGTACTCCATGAGCTCCAGATCGTGCATGGAGGTCATATTCACCAGCTTATCAAGGAATCGGGGAGTATTCGCCATGGGCAACACAGTCTTCCAGCGCAACGGCTTTCAGCCAAAACAGAAAAAGCGAAGCCGGTGAGGACTTCGCTTTTAAAAGTGGTACGCCCAAGGGGATTCGAACCCCTGTCGCCGCCGTGAAAGGGCGGTGTCCTAGACCGGGCTAGACGATAGGCGCACAGTAACTATGTGCTGCATCCGAGGATGCCTGGTGTCTTTGGCTGGGGTGGGAGGATTCGAACCACCGAATGGCGGAGTCAGAGTCCGCTGCCTTACCGCTTGGCGACACCCCAAAAACGCGCTGACTATAATGAACATTCCGAAACAGGTCAAGACAAAAAATTCAAAAATTATGTTATTTTTTAAACCGAGAAAAATCGCCTTCAAACTCAAGCAGTTGCTGCACAGAAAATCGGACTTGTTCGATCCGACGTACACAAAATGTGGTTGCGATACTTGCCAGCGCATTTCCTTCAAGTTGCAACTGCAGCAAGGCAGCACAATCAAATTGATTCAGGACCGACAACAGACCGGGATCGATTCGATTCAGAGGGAAGCGGAAACCCTCTCCCGTCATTTTCACCAGACATTCCTTCGCCGTCCAGCGGGACAAAACGGTCGAGGTGTCAGACCCCTGCCGGAGCTCCCGACGCTCTTCTTCCGTCCAAACCGCACTCAGCGTATCTGGAGCGATAAAGCGCTTTTCTTCAACATCCAGGCCGACAGCTCCCTGATGAACCAGAGCGCACAGAACAAACTCACCACTGTGTGCCACACTGACGGACGGCCCCTCGACAAAATAGGGTTTGCCGTTTTCTGACAACACAAGATCAGAGCTCGTCAGCCGGAACCCCCGCCAGAACAACACAGCATCGAGCAACAGACGACCAAACAGAGTCTGCAGAGCCGGCAATGGACGGCGATAGCGTTCGACCCGCTGCCTGACATCGGGCGCCACGCGATGGAGTAGCGTTTCCATCAGAACCTTATCCTGAAACAGTCTTTCATACTGATCCAGACGAGTCGATGCGACAACCAGACTATTCAAAAGACCGCTCCGCCACCGAAGAATTCGGCGTCAAAAAGTGGCGGAAGAGAATAAATAAGCGTATAGTTAGACAACATAGATTCTTAATTCAACATCTCCACGAATAAAGGAGTTTTCATGCCGGAGAAACGCCACTATCAACGTGTCCCTTTTGTAGAACATGTCCTTCTGCAACAGGAAGAGTTGACCTGTCAGGCGACAGTTCTCGATATCTCACTCAAAGGGATTCTCGTTGAACTCAGCGATGCCGACCTGACAAAACTACAGCCGGGGAACCCCTGGCAGATCACGCTTCAACTGGCCTCGAGCGACATCCGCCTTCACTTCTGTGCTCTGGTCACCCACAGGGAGCGCAACACCATCGGGCTGACCTTTACCACCATGGATGATGACAGCATGTCCCACCTGCGACGGTTATTGGAACTCAACACCGGTGACGCCGATGAAATCGAACGGGAACTGGAATATATGATCCGGCACGTCAAACAGGCTTAATCCAGTCTTCCTGCTTTAATCGCTCATCCAGCTCCTGTGGCGACAGCAAAAAAGCATCGCAGCCGGGGACCACCTCTCCGGCACTGGCCAGCGGCAGCGGATCCCAGCTGCCGGCTGCCGCATGCAACAGACCTTTAGGAATCCGCCTTCCTTCCAGCAGATCGAACAGATCCCCCTGCTCCAGTTCCAGGCCGACAACATCGAATTTCGCCCGGCTGGCGATATAAATCATCTGGCTGCACTGGATGCGTTCCGGCGCATACCCCCACTCCCAGTACACATTCATGGGGTAGTACCGCCAGAGCTGTTGTCCCTGCTCTTCCACTGCCACGGCAAAACAGAGGACAGCGCAGGCATCGAACAGCTCCTCGTCCAACTGAATTCCTTCAGGCCGAACGACGTACAGGCGCACCGTTTTATAAGACTGGCGCAATGCCCGAAAAAATCCAAAACTCTCCGCAATCCGGTTATGAAAAGTCAACAACGGGAACATGGGGCAGTCTTCACCGAGCAGCCAGGTGCGCTGGACACCGAGCATATCCTCGGCCCACAGGCAAAAATCTTCATCGTCCTGCGGCAAGGACAGGCTGTGCAGTTCGAATACATCGATCAGCCGTTTGCGCCGCTGGGGTGGCACCAGGAAAGAGGCGATCCCCGTTTCCACCGCGCCCGTTTCCACCTCAACCGAACTCACATCCTGTTGCGGATAAAAGCGCTGATAAAGGATCAAAGCCGCCGCCAGCAACACACAGAGACCGAGGCCTCCCCAGATCAGATAAGCGAACCATTGCATGGTCTGTTCTCCTTTAGTTTCCCGCCCAACCGGTAACGCGCTAACCTAACAAAAAACACCCGCCTCCGGCAACAGACAGGATGCTCAAAGACGACGGAAATATTTATTCCCCGCTATTTTCTTGCACCAAGAAAGGGTTTCTGACAATATGCGTGCCATTGCCTTGCGCTTTGGGGCCGTGTATTTTAAACCATCGCCGAATCACCGGGCAGGAGGAACTGGAGAGCATGCTGGTCACCCCTGATCAAAAAGCCATCTTCATCCTGGCGCGGGCCATCCTCAAGGAAAACAGGTTGTCCGTGCCCATGTTGCATAAGGGACAGGATATCCACTACGCCAGCGCAAGCCGTCCCGGCCTGCTGGAGTGGGCGATCGAATACAGTCTGTGCCTGCCGCAGGCAAAAAGCGATCAGCAACTGCTGGAAAAGCTCCATATCTACCCGAACGACCGCTGGAGCGCTGATGAAACACGCCGCGCCGCCAGCTGCTATAAAACGTTTTACGCAAAGTTGCGCGAACAGCGCACCCTCGCCGTGGGCACGCGCTGGCTCAATTCCGGCGGTCGCCAGATTGTCATGAACTACCTGCAGAATCCGTAATCTGTCGGATTCGACTGGACCGACTCAAGACTTCTTTTGATGATTTATCGCAACGTTTACCTGCACAGCATCCATTACGAACTGCCGCCGGTGGTCGTCCGTTCCAGCGACCTGGAACAACAGCTGGCCCCCCTTTACCAGGCATTGCATATCCAGCCGGGGCAGCTCGAAGCCCTGACCGGCATTCGCGAACGGCGCTGGTGGCAGCCGGGCATGCCCCTGTCCCAGGGAGCCATTGCTGCCGGCCGCAAGGCGCTGAACGCCAGCGGCATGGCGCCACAGGATATCGGCGCTCTGGTCTATACCAGTGTCTGCCGAGAACTGTTTGAGCCGGCCACCGCCTGCCGCGTGGCGGACGGTCTGGGGATCGGCGGTGACGCGTTGATCTACGACATCAGCAACGCCTGTCTCGGCGTCCTCAACGGCATTCTCGACATCGCCAACCGTATCGAACTCGGTCAGATCCGTGCCGGCATGGTCGTGTCGTGCGAAAGTGCGCGCGAACTGAATGAAACCGTTATCCGTCGTCTGCTAGCCCGCAAGGAAATGGCGTTTTTTGTCCGCTCCGTGGCCACCCTGACCGGCGGGTCGGGTGCGGTGGCACTGATTCTGACAGACGGATCCTTCGACATTGAAGAACAGCACCGCTTGCTCGGCGGTGCGGCACAGAGTGCGCCGCAACATCACGAACTCTGCCGCTGGGGGCTGAAAAATCTGGATGCAGACCGGTTCGAGCAGTTCATGAGCACCGATGCCGTGGCGGTCATGCACAACGGCGTCGCGTTGGGCAAGCAGACCTGGCAACGTTTTCTTGCCCGGCTACAGTGGCAAACCGACGCAGTGGATCGGGTCGTCTGCCATCAGGTCGGGTCGGCCCATCAAAAAGAGATTCTCACCAGTCTGGCTATCCCCGTTGAAAAGGATTTCACCACCTTCAGCTTCCTGGGCAATATCGGCACGGTATCGCTGCCGATTACTGCGGCCATTGCTGATGAGCGTGGGCTGTTGGAGCAAGGACAGAAGGTCGCTTTTCTGGGGATCGGCAGCGGTCTCAACTGCATGATGCTGGGAGTGGAATGGTGAAACGACTGCTACCCTGTCATGGCCGGTTTCTGCAACTGAGCCACGGCGCACATTATCATTATCTGGATGAAGGCCAGGGCGAACCGGTCGTGATGCTGCACGGCAACCCGAGCTGGTCCTTCTATTATCGTCACCTGCTGCTGGCACTGCGCCCCAGCCAGCGCGTGATCGTGCCCGATCATATCGGCTGCGGCCTGTCCGACAAGCCCGAAGATAACGCCTATACCTATTCCCTCAGCCAGCGCGTGGCCGATCTGGAGGAACTGCTCGACCACCTGGGCATCCAGCAAAAGATGACCCTGGTGGTGCATGACTGGGGCGGCATGATCGGCATGGCCTACGCCACGCGCTACCCCGAACGCATCCAGAAACTGGTCATCCTCAACACCGGGGCATTTCCCTTGCCGGCGACCAAACCGTTGCCGCTGGCGCTGAAAATCTGCCGTGACACCCCCGTTGGGTCCTTCCTGGTGAGAGGCTTCAATGCCTTCAGCCTTGCAGCCTCGTGGATCGGCTGCAAACAACGCCCGATGCCACGCGCTTTGCGCTGCGCCTACACCGCGCCCTACAACAGCTGGCGCAATCGCATCGCCACCCTGCGCTTCGTTCAGGATATCCCCCTCAAACAGGGTGACCCCGCCTGGACCGAGGTCAACCGCGTGGCCGACAGCCTTCACCGGTTGAAAGACAAACCCATGCTGATTCTGTGGGGGGAAAAGGACTTTGTCTTCGACCGCCATTTTCTGGCCGAATGGAAAAAACGCTTTCCCAGTGCCCGGATTCATACCTGGCCGGACGGCGGCCATTACATTCTGGAAGATGCCTCGGATGAGATCGTGCCCCTGATTCAGGATTTTGTCTGCGATCAGGGTTAGCGCCCGGCTCGACCTCACCCGGAGAGAACCGAGGATTTTCACTCCGAAGGCGTCTGTCGCTCCGAGACGCAGGGTCAACTTTATGTATCGCGCTGAATGAAGAATCCACGACCCGCGTTTCCACGACCTGACATGTTTTTCCGGGCAGGAACCCCAAATGACCACAGAAAACCACGCCAACATCGCTCTAAGTCTTACTGACCGGGCCCGCCGCCAGCCGGAGGTCCAAGCTGTCATCTGCCCTCAGGGGCGCGACCGTTATGGTCATGTCAGTTATACCCATCTGAATTACCGTCAGCTGGATGGGGAAAGCGATCGTCTGGCCTGGGTCCTTGCGCGACAGGGAATCGGAGCCGGCACCCGGACAGTTCTGATGGTCAAGCCAGGCCTGGAATTCTTTGCCCTGACCTTTGCCCTGTTCAAGGTTGGCGCCATCCCCATTCTCATCGACCCCGGGATGGGAGTAAAAAATATTCGCACCTGCCTGAGCGAGGTCGCTCCCGAAGCCTTTATCGGCATTCCCAAAGCTCACCTGGCGCGGCTGCTGCTGGGCTGGGGCAAACAAACCCTGCGCTGCCGCATCAGCACCGGCTCGGCTCTTTTTTCCCTGCCGCTGCTTGGCACCGACAGCCTGACCACGGTGCTCGCCGCCAGCCCGCAGCTCGGTCCTTATCCCTGTTTTGCAGCGGATGACACCACTCTGGCCGCCATCCTGTTCACCAGCGGCAGCACCGGTTCGCCCAAGGGAGCCTGTTACAGCCACGCCAACTTCAACGCCCAGATCTCGGCCCTGAAGGGCCTGTATCAGATCCAGCCCGGCGAGTACGATCTGTGCACCTTCCCGCTGTTTGCCCTGTTCGCTCCGGCTCTGGGCATGACCGCCGTAGTGCCGGACATGGACGCCACCCGTCCGGGCCAGGTCAATCCCGAACGCATCTTTGAAGCGCTGGACAACTTCACCATCCACAACCTGTTCGGCTCCCCGGCCCTGCTGCGCCGCCTGACCGCCTACGGCCATCATTATCCCGACACCTGTCGTCCCCGGCTGGCCTCCCTCAAACGGGTCATCTCGGCGGGCGCACCGGTACCGGCCACGGTGCTGGAAGAACTGAGTACACTACTGCCGCACGACACCCAGATTTTCACCCCCTACGGCGCCACCGAATCGTTGCCTGTCTGTTCCATCGGCAGCCATGAAATCCTGCGGCAGACCCGCACACTGACCGATCAGGGCCGGGGCATCTGCGTCGGCCGCCCTGTAGCCGGACTCGATGTGCAGGTGATTGCCATTGAGGACGGGCCCATCGCCAACTGGGAGCAGGCGCCGAAATCAGCAGTGTGTGCCATCGGTGAAATCTGCGTGCGCGGACCGCAAGTAACCCGCGCCTACGATGCCAAACCCGAAGCGACGGCACTGGCCAAGGTCCCCTGCGCTGACGGCGGCTTTTACCACCGCATGGGCGATGTCGGTTATTTCGATGACCAGGGACGATTGTGGTTCTGCGGCCGCAAGGCACACCGCGTCGAAATCGGCAACAACACCTTGTTTACGATCCCCTGCGAAGCCGTGTTCAATACTCACCCTGACGTGTTCCGCACCGCCCTGGTCGGCTGCGGCGCACGTGCGCAACGTCAGGCGGTACTGTGCATCGAACTGAATCCCGGTGTCAACCGGAGTCGAAAACCCGCGATCATCGCTGAACTGCAGGCGATTCAGCGGCAATTTCCGCACACACAAGCCATCAGCGCGTTCCTGTTCCACCCGCGTTTTCCCGTCGACATCCGCCACAATGCCAAGATCTTCCGCGAAAAACTGTCGCTGTGGGCTGAAAAGCAGCTTCATCGCTCCAGCCTTTTCGCTTTTGAAAGGACCAGGTCATGATCCGCGTCACGGCCAACAGGGTTCTGGTTACGGGCGGCGGCGGCTTCCTCGGTCTGGCCCTGACCCGCAAGCTGGTTGAACAGGGGCTGACTGTCGTCAGCCTGTCGCGCTCGCGCTATCCGGCGCTGGATGAACTGGGGGTGGAACAGATCAGCGCGGATCTCGCCGACTCCGAGGCCATCAAGAAAGCTTTCAGCGGCTGCGATCTGGTGTTCCATGTGGCGGCCAAGGCCGGAGTGTGGGGCGACGAGGCTGCCTACGAACGCGCCAATGTCACGGGCAGCGAAAACGTCATTGCCGCCTGCCGCCATCATGGCATTACCCGGCTGGTCTACACCAGTTCACCCAGCGTGGTGTTCAACGGCCGTTCCATGGAAGGGGTGAACGAATCCGTGCCTTACCCCGACCACTTCCATGCACCCTACCCGCGCACCAAGGCCCTCGCCGAACAGAAAATTCTCGCTGCCAACAACAGCAGCCTGGCTACCGTGGCTCTGCGACCGCACCTGATCTGGGGGCCGGGCGACAACCATCTGGTACCGCGCATTCTCGAACGTGGCCGGGCCGGGCAACTGCGCCGCATCGGCCGACATGACCACTGCGTCGACACCATCTACATTGACAACGCCGTTGACGCCCATCTCCTGGCCGCCCAGCGCCTGGCCCTGGGCGCCCCCTGTGCCGGTAAGGCCTACTTCATCTCCCAGGACGATCCGCGTCCACTGTGGGACATCGTCAATGCCATCCTTGCCGCCGGGAACGTGCCCCCCGTCACCCGCAGCATTCCCGCTGCCGTGGCCTACGCCGCCGGCACCATATTGGAAATCGCTTACCGCGTCTTGAACAAGCAACAGGAACCACGCATGACCCGCTTTCTGGCGCGCGAGCTGACCACGGCGCACTGGTTTGACATCAGCGCCGCCAAACGCGATCTCGGCTATGCACCGCGCATCTCCATCGAAGAGGGCATGGAACGTCTGCGCCAGTGGTTGGCGCAGCAGGGCTAGCCGCCATGTCCGTGCTCACCTTCCATCTTCATATTTCCCCGGACCAGTTTTTGCGCTACTATCGGGGACAGGCTCGGAACGTCAGCGTCACCTGCGACAATGGCCAGCGTCTGACCTTTCCAGCAGCCAACCTGCGCTCCTTTCTGCAACACGACGGCATTCACGGCCATTTCCGTATTGAATTCGATCACAACAGCAAGCTGGTGTCTCTGACGAAGCTGGGTCGTTAGCCAGAAAGTCGAAAAAACATGGACTTTGCACAACTGGAACAGGCCTGCAAACTCTTCGGCCTACACGATCGGGCCAGCCTGAAAGAGATCAAGACGCGCCACAAACAGCTGGTGCTTCGCCATCATCCAGACACAAGCCGCACCAGCGATGACAGCGTCATCAAGGAGATCAACGAAGCCTATCGTCTGCTCAGCCACTACTGCGCCAACTATCGTTTTTCGTTCAGCAAAGAAGAGTTTTTCGAACAGAACCCGGAGGAGCGGCTGCGCGAACAGTTTGCCTATGACCCCGTCTGGGGCGGCACTCAGGCGCCCGAGGACAAACTCAAGCGATAGCCATTTTTATTACGAGGGAGAAACAACATGGATGACCTGGAAAACCCGAATGAACCTGTTGTACAGCGTTTACGTCAAATCATTCATTGGGCCGTCAGGGTTCTGTCCGTTCTGATGACCATGGTTATTTTGTGGGGAGTCGCCGATGTCGTCTGGGTTCTCTATACCAAGCTTACCTCTCCGCCACTTTTCATGCTGACCAACAGTGACATTTTGGCGACCTTCGGCGCCTTTATGGCGGTACTGATTGCCATCGAAATTTTTGTGAATATCGTTATTTATCTGCGCGAGGATGTTATTCATGTGAAAATAGTTCTCGCCACAGCCCTTATGGCCATTGCACGAAAAGTCATTATTCTCGACTTTGATAAAATCTCCCCAGAATACATCTGGGCCACAGCGGGCGTAACACTGGCTACCAGCATCGGCTACGTCCTCGTCGTTTTTTCAGAAAAAAAAGTCAACAGCTCAACGCACAACGCCCAATAACTGCGGCCTCTTTTTCCCATCAGATACGGCATAGTATACCCAATCAGTTACAGTCTTCTCGCCACAGGCAATCGGGCTGTCCACACTGGTCGGACGTTGCCGTCGCGAAGCAGACCGGATTGCCCTCTGCAGCCTGGATTGCGTGGATCAGGTCGGCCTTTTTCACTCCACTGGTTTTTAAGTTCATTGATTTAGCTATTTTTCTGATTTCATCCATCTTCATACACACCTCCGGGCAAAGAAGAATTCGTCCACGCGTACTTTCTTAACAAAAAGCTGCCGATCTACAAGAGCCCGCTGAAATTATTTTGCCGTGTCATGCGTTTTTTCTCCACTCCAACAGTTGACAGAGGCTGGTACCTTCTCAGGACTTTTTTTCTGCCATTTTTGCGCTAACCTGAAAGGAAAGGACGCACCCTCAATCCAGGAAATGTCCATGCACGCAACCAGTCTCAATGTGATCCTATTTGTTGTTACAGCTCTGCTGCTTGGCGCGATCATCAAAATCCTGCTACGCAATGCCCGCATCCCCTACACCGTTGTACTGCTGTTAACCGGCATGGCTGCCGCCGCATTTTGCCGCAGTGGTTGGTTGGGACAAGGCTCGTTTGAGACCATCGTTCATCAAGTTGGAAATATCTCTCCCCATCTGATTCTCTACCTTTTCCTGCCAACCCTGATTTTTGAATCGGCCTACGGCATGGAATTCCATCTTTTTCTGCGCATCGCACCGCAGATCATTCTGCTGGCAATCGGCAGCCTGATCATTTCAATGGGATTAACCGCCATCGCCGTCTACCAGATGTTGCCGTGGGGATTGTCCTTTGCCCTGCTCTTTGGCGCTCTGATCAGCGCCACCGACCCGGTAGCGGTCGTCGCCTTGCTCAAGGAAAAAAGTTCCCGCAAACGATTGGAGACATTGATTGAGGGCGAATCACTGCTCAATGACGGAACCGCTATCGTTTTTTTCTCTCTCTTTTACGCTTTCGCCGTCGGCAGCAGCACCGAAGTTCATGCCTGTGCCATTGTCGGAGAATTCCTACGTATAGCCAGCGGCGGCATCCTGACTGGCGTGGCGATCGGCGGCATGGCACTGTGGTTGATCGGACGGCTGATCAATCAGGCACTGGTAGAAATCAGTCTCTCCATCGGAGCCGCGTACCTGACGTTTATCATGGCCGAATCTTTTCACGTATCAGGAGTGGTTGCTCTTGTCAGCTTGGCCCTGCTGTTTTCCAGTATTGGCCGCACACGCATCTCTCCGTCCGTCATTCACTTTCTCCACCAGTTTTGGCAGATGATGGCACACATCGCCAACACTCTGATCTTTCTGGTTGTCGGCATCGTCATCGCATTGCATGTGCGCATTGACTCTCCGGACCTGTGGCAGATTCTCATCGCTCTTTATCTCATTCTCATTCCGATACGAGCCATTTCCATTTTTGCCCTGCTCCCCCTGTTGAAACGAATCGGGCCCGCCATAACCCATGGTAAGGCCCTCGTCCTCACCTGGGGCGGTCTGCGCGGCGCTGTCGCTCTGGCCCTCGCCCTGTCACTGGCACAAGATTCAGCACTACCGGAAGCAATCCGTGAACAGATTCTTTTTCTTTGCGCTGGAATCGTCGTACTGACCATTGTCATCAATGGCTCAACCATGGAATGGCTGTTGCACCGACTCAGCCTTGATTGTCTGCCACTGGCCAAAAAAGCATCCGTCCAGAAAGCACAGCAGGTGCTTGAACAACAGACCGAAACATTTTTAAGCCAGATAAAAAGCAACCCATTTTTCAATCAGCTGACTGATTTGCCGTTCTCGCCTGAGCACCAACCAGCAGAGTCCCACACTCAGATCTCTGTCGCAGATCTGGACATAGCTTTCATGCGCCGCCTGCTCGAAATTGAACGCAACAGTTACTGGCAGCAGTTCGAACAGGGCTACATCGGGCATCATGCAGCGTCGATTCTTGTTCACAGCGCCGAATTGGCGCTCGACAACGAACCCGTTATTGCGCCACGAACAGCCCTGAACAAAGTTTTCAGAACCTGTGTACCACCAATCTGGCTAAGACGCATGCCACTGATTGGGACATGGGTTAATAACTGGCTGTTTTCGCGCCTGTCACTGGGCTACGACGTTGCTCGTGGTTTTGTTGAGGCTCAGCAAGAAATCCAGGGACATCTAAACGAGCTGGCACCTAATCAGGCTATCAGCATTCAGGTTGAAAAGATGATTGAGCGGAATCAGGGTCAGGCTTTCGAGTTTACCCGGCATCTCGAAAAGGACCATTTCGACTGGGTAAAACAACTGCAACACTCCGCAGCCCAACGGTTGCTTCTCAACTATCGGCGTGCGCAGATCGAAAAAATGAAACAAGAGGGCATGCTGGAGGAAGCTGAAGCCAGAGGCCTACTTGATGAAATTGAACAAAAAATGGCGACCACCCGCGCGCCGCGGAAGAACGCCACGGCCTGAACCGTCGCTTTTCTTCCATCCCGATCGGGCGCATCCCGTCAGCAGCTGCAACCGCGCAATTTCATCCACAGTCCAAGAGTCAGAGCACCGCTGATCATGGCCAGCACACCGATAACAGCTACCTTGTCAGACCAATCGAGAGAAATCAGCCACATGGAAAATGCACCAAAAATGAAAAAAATAAAAATCAGCAGAGAGGACGCCGCACCCGCATACTGATCGACCTGTTTGAGAACCAGATTATTGCTGGGCGGTCGGGTCAACCCCATTGAAAAGGTCACAATAGCCATGGAGGTGGCGACACCCAATGGGCTCTGCGACAACTCCAGCCACAGCACAATACCCCCGACCAGCAACGTTGCAAATCCCAGGGTCAGTAATCGCTCCGGGCCCAGTCGTGGCAGCAGCCGCGTACAGAGCAACGAGCCCCCCATAAATGCCGCCGCATTGATGGCGAAATAAACACTGAATGCCTGCTCACTCAACCCGAGCCGATTGATATAAATATCCGCCGATCCGGCGATAAAGGCAAAGTGCGGCAAAACGACCACAGAAACCATGAGGGAAAAAATCAGATAACGGCGATTTCGGAACAAATGTAGATAAATTTTTGCGGTGTCAAGCGCGCTGGTGTGAACAGGTTCCTTGAGTGTTTCCCGCATCCGAAAAACACCGACCAGGGTGACGATAGCAATAATGGCCTGAACGACAAAAATCAATCGCCAAGACCACCACATCAGCACGAAACTGCCGATAAAAGGCGACACCGCGGGTGCAAGGGCCATCAACACCCCCATCCAGGCCAGCATCCGAACGCGTTCGCTATCCTGATACAGGTCTTTGGTGATCGCCAGAGATAAGGCTGCAGCCGCCGCAGCCCCGGCCGCCTGAAGAATCCGGAACAGAATCAACATGGTCACGCTCGAACTGGTAGCGCACAACAGCGAGGCCACAATGAATAGAGAAATCCCCGCCAACAGGGGGCGCCGACGACCAAAGCGATCAGACAGGGGACCGTAGACAAGAAGGCAGAAACAGTAACTGATGAAAAATGCCACCAATGTCAGATTGATGGTGCTGAGGGGTTGCTGCCACTGTTGCTGCAGAATGGGGATCGCCGGCAGATACATATCGGTTGCCAGCGGCGGAAAAGCTGCCAGGAGAACCAGAAGAAAAAACATTCGTGTCCACAGCATGACAGAGCCTATCCTTTGTACATTCAGTAGAGTTTCAAAAAAGGCATCAGGGCTGCGCAACAATCATGCCGCCGGCAGACATTCGTGGCAGGAGAACGCTGAGCCGTCGACACTGAGGCATCAGGACTCAGATTCGCACATTCCAGCACATTCCGGAAGATTTTCACGAGGCAGGGGGGGGCTGTAGAGATAACCCTGAGCAAAGTCGCATCCGATCTCTTTCACTGTTATCGCCAGCTCCTCACTGTCCACAAACTCAGCCACAACTTTCATGCCGGAATTGTGGGCAAAACGAACAATTGAGGAAATCAGCTCCCGGGTTTTTTCATCCTTATTGACCGCCTGAACCAGAGAACCATCGATCTTGATCACATCGGCCTGAACCTGTGTCAGATAACTGAAATTCGCATAGCCGGAACCGAAATCATCGATGGAAATCCGGCAGCCCAGCTGTTTGAGATAGTGCAGAGTCGCCAGCGCTTCATCGTAGTTGTGAATATTCTCCGTCTCGACCACTTCCAGCACCAGTCGTTTGGAAACTCCATAGCGCTGCATGGTATCGACCAGCAGCTGAACAGTTTCCTTGCGCAACAGGTCGTCGACACTGAAGTTGACTGAGAAACAGCAGGGCTTGTCGCGGAACAGTTCACAGGACTGCTCAATGATGGCATGGGTCATAAAGACATAGTACGGCGTCTGCTTCAGAATCGGCAAAAAAATTCCCGGCGCAACGATGGTGCCGTCGGGCTTCTTCCAGCGCATCAGGGTTTCAAACTTGACGATCTTCCCGCTCTCCAGATCGATAATCGGCTGGAAATACGCCAGAATCCGGCCATCGTTGAGGGCCTGGCGCACGCCGTCGATAATCTCCATCTTTTCCTGATACTCTTCCCGATTGGCGCTGGACGGGTCGTAGCGGAACAGTTGAACCTTGAGGCGCTTGGCCTCTTTAAGGGCGATATCGGCACAGGTGAGCAGATTCTCTTCGACGCAGGCCATGCCTGCAGTCAAGGCCAGCGGCACCACGACCTGCTGAGCAGCGTCGCCATAGAACAGCGCGTTGGGAAAGCGCTGCAGAAAACCCTGAATGCGCTCATTCAGCGCAGCTTCATCTCCACGGCCAAGAACAGCGAAGACATCCGCGTTGAGGCGGTAGCACGTTGTCAGCTCATCGCTCAAATCCTGCGTCAGCAATTTACTGGTATGGACCAAAGCACGGTCACCAACCTCCTGGCCGTACAGCCGGTTGATACCATGAAAGCTGATAACATCCAACAGAATGAGACATGCACAGTCTTCGAGCGCTGCAACATCCTGCATCAGCTTGAAGCGGCTGCCGAGTGCTGTCAGGGAATCCGTCGAAAAAGCCAGACTGAGTTGCTCACGTTTCTGCAGTAATTCAGTAATATCGTGTCGGGCGGCAATATATTCACGAATGCGACCATTTCTGCCCTGAATCGGCATAATCACCTGCTGGGTGTAAAAGTCGCTGCCGTCCTTGGCCCTGTTCTTCGTCTCACCGCGCCACACCCGTCCCGCCTGAATCGTCTGCCACAATCCCTTAAAAACCGCCCGCGGAGTCGCCGGATGACGGAACAGGTTATGCGGCTTGCCCAGCATTTCATCCAGGCTGTAGCCACTGACCTGCTGAAAAGCTTCATTGGCATAGGTGATATTGCCGGCAAGATCCGACTTGGAAACCAGGCAGCTCAGATCGATCAGTTTTTTATATTGTTCGAGTTCGTGCATCTCAGCCTGGCGTTGCTGCTCAAGCTTGTTGATATGGCGATTGATCCAGCTAGCCAGAAACAGAGAAAAAATGAGATTCAGCACCAGCAGGACAACGCCACCCAAAATCTTTTTCTCACGCTCGGCCTTGAGACGTTGCTCGATCGCAGAAAAGCCGGTTTCCAGATCACTGAGATAAAAACCGGTCCCGACAATCCAGTTCCAGACAGGATATCTAGCGACAAAAGATATTTTTTCCTCAAGCTGATCCTGACGAGCCGGGTTGGCGTAGGTGTAACGGTAAAACCCTTCTCCACCCGACTGTACTGCAGTTTTCAGCCCCTCAATCAACTGAGCATTACCACTGAGCACCGGCAGTGGTTCGCCATCGCGGCGGAATGGCGTCGGTCGAATCGCGATGAGCAGAGGCTTCTCTTGGTTCTCGTCGATCACAAAATAGTAACCGTAATCCCCTTCACCAAAACGGACCTTTGCCAGGTAAGAAAAAATCGCCATCTGAACCTCATTGGCGACACAGGTCTCCGGAACCGCCAGAATCAACGCCTGATTGATCTCCGGCAACCAGGCCGCAACAACATGATATGGCTCTCGTGTCAGCTGCAGAGACAAAGGGGCATCAGACTGCTGCACCGCCCTGAGAATCGATTCGGCGCTGACGTGAGAAAACAACGCCTGAGCCGAATGGGCATCTGCTGAAGAACGCTGGTAAAGAACATCACCCCCGGCAGAAATCATGACCGAGCAATAGTTCTTGTGCTGCCATTGAAGATGACGCAGAAATTCCTTGAGCACGATATCGACATCGGCCCGCTGGCCCAGACTGGCGACCATGCTTTGAGCTTCAACAGCCAGGGAGCGCAGTTCCTCATCCAATCGGTTCCGGGCCTGCTGGTGGGATGACTCAATCAGACTGAGCACAGAATGAACGTTGTCGCGAACCTGCTCTTTCTGTTGCTCAACATAGACCTCACGTGCGGCGTTAAATTCCGCCTCCTGCGACTGTAGCGGGCGAACGATCAGGAAATAGCCGACACTTCCTGCCAAAAACAGGGTGCTAAACAGGGAATAAAGCAGGTTGATGGTTGTTATACGTGCCCGCAGCATGGCCGACTTTCTGATAAAACAAGCAAATAAAATTAACCCCTTCATTATAGGGTGGGCATAGGAGAAAAACCACCTCGCAATAAGAAATTGTTACAAATGAAAAAACACCGCAAGCGGTGTTTTTTCATCCTCTGACATTTGCGAAATGATACGTCAGCCGTTAATCCGTGAAAGGACAGTGGTCAAGCGCTCCAGGCAGCGCCCTCGGCCAAGCACTTCCACCACTTCATAAATACCCGGTGCGCTGGTGCCGCCGGACAAGGCAACCCGCGTCGGCTGACCGACCTTGCCGAACTTGAGACCGGTCCGCTCCAGTACCACCTGGAATGCGTTCTCAATACCTGCATGGTCGAAAACACATTCGCTCAACGCATCAAGCAGGGCTTCGAAAATGGGCCGTTGCTCCGGCGTCAGAAACTTCTCCTGAACCTGTTCATCATAGATCAGGACGTCCTGATAATAAAAAGCCGCTTTTTCCGCCATCTCCACCAGAGTTTTGCTGCGATCCTGCAGTGTCACGACAACCGCAGCCGGATCGGGTCCGTTTTTGGCATCAATCCCCTGTGCAGCAAGATACTCCACCAGCAACGCACCGAGACGCTGCGGATCACCGGTCTTGATATAATGCTCGTTGAGCCACAGCAGTTTTTCCGGATTGAACACGCTGGCGCTGCGTCCCACATGGTCGAGGGAAAATTTCTCGATCAGTTCATCCATGGAAAAAATCTCATCATCACCATGCGACCAGCCGAGACGAACCAGATAGTTGACCAGTGCCTCCGGCAGATAACCCATATCGCGGTAAGCCATCACCGAGGTCGCGCCATGACGCTTGGACAGGCGCTTTTTGTCGGAGCCAAGAATCATCGGCACATGGGCAAACTCGGGCACGGGATAACCAAGCGCCTGATAAATCTGGATCTGACGCGGCGTATTATTGACATGATCATCACCACGCAGCACAAGGTTCAGGCCCATTTCGGCATCATCCACCACCACCACGAAATTGTAAGTGGGTGTGCCATCACTGCGCTGAATAATCATGTCATCCAGTTCGGCGTTATTGAAAGTGATGGTCCCCTTGATGCGATCGTTAAAAGAGGTTTCGCCCTCAGGGCAGGTTTTAAAGCGCACCACATAGGGCCGGTTGGCATTTTTTTCATGCTCTTCATCAGCCAGTTCACGACAGGTGCCGTCGTAGCGCGGCTTATCGCCACTGGCCATGGCCGCCTCACGCTTGGCATCCAGTTCCTCGGAACTGCAGTAACACTTATAGGCTTTGCCCTCTTCCAGAAGCTGCTGCACCTTCTGCTTATAGAGATCAAAGCGATCAGACTGGTAAAACGGCCCCTCATCACAGGATAGCCCCAGCCAGCTCATGGCATTGAGAATAGCGTCTACCGACTCCTGGGTTGAACGCTCGACATCCGTATCCTCAATGCGCAGGATAAAGGTGCCTTGAGCCTGGCGGGCCATCAGAAAGTTGAACAGAGCGGTGCGGGCACCACCGATATGCAGATAGCCGGTGGGACTGGGCGCAAAACGAACACGTAACTCGGACATCAGATTTCTCCGTGCGATAACTGGGACCGGTACAACCGTCAACAGGATAGTGAAAAAGCCCCATCCAGGGACTCGTCAACAATGTCCAAGGACTCCACAGGCTGTTAAGTGAAAAAAATGGCTTTATACTGCAAAGCTCAACAAAACTCAAGATCAGGAGAACAGCGCGGACGCATATCCCACCACGGAGGACATATCCCCGCTGACTTCGCCTGAATTTCCATAGCGTACAAGCTCGCCGCGTTTACAGCCCAGAGCCGTCAGCGTTGTCAGCAGCAAAGTCGCGGCAAAAATCCCGCACATACTGACCCGCTGCTGGAGTACGCGTTGGTAGAGACCCGCCGCATCCAGAGTAATCAAGCGTTCAAGAACCGGCAGATCATGCGCTCTGGCCACCTCGGCGGGTTCATAATGACTCATATCACTGCTGGCCAGCAGCAACACGCGAGTACCCTGTGTCTCCTCATGGTCACGGATCATCGCGGCCAAAGCTTCTCCCATGCCCGCCAGATCTGAAAAAGAATGCGACTGCAACATCAGCGGAACGATACGCACATCAGGACGACGTAGCTGGAGGAAAGGCAGCATCACTTCCAGTGAATGCTCATAACGATGCGCCGCCGGATCGGCCGCAAGACCCGGTACGCCGGATAACAGGGCACGCGCAAGTTGTTCGTCAATCGCCACCTCCCCCAGCGGCGTCAGCCAGCTGCCACGATTATAAAGCGCTGCCGCAGCACCGATACCATGATGGTTGGGGCCGATCAGAATAACCGTCTCCGGCACCAGCACCCGGGAAAAACCCTCGCCAGCGATAGCCCCCGAATAGACATAGCCGGCGTGGGGAGCCATCAGGCCACGAACCCGTTTCGCGACAACGTCCGGGGGCATAAAGGACTCCAGCTGCCGCCGCAAATCCTGGGGCCGGTCCGGATAAAACTGGCCAGCGACAATCGCCTGTCGTTGCATATCCCCCCCTCTCTCAACTGAATAACTTCAGCCTGCGTGGCCGTTAAAACGTCGACCAGATAATGCGCACGCCAACGCAAATCAGCAGGATGGCAAAGCTTTTGACCAGCTTAGCATGAGAAAAGCGCCTGGCAAGCGCCACCCCCCAGCGGGCACCGAGCAGTGAAAAAGGCACCACCACCAGCGCCACCGGCAGATTGACGAAACCCAGACAGCCTGACGGTAGCGCCGGATTGCCCCAGCCAGAAACAATGTAGGACAGGGTGCCCGTCAGCGAAGAAATGACGATCAGAGCGGTGGAGTTGCCAACCGCCAGATGGATGGGGAACTTCAGCAACAGAACCATCAGCGGTACGGCAACCACGCCGCCGCCGACGCCAAAAAAAGCCGAATAGAAGCCACCGGTCAAACCAGTAGCGCTCAGCATGGCAACCGTATCGCGACAGCTGCCCTGGGGTGGACTCTTCAACGCTCCATGGAGCAGTTTCAGCGCGACGCCAATCTGCATGGCACCGAAAGCGACCTTCAGGGTTTCCCCATGAAACTGGCTCGCTCCCCAGGCACCCATCACCGCCCCAAATACCGCACCAGAAGCGAGTAGAATGACATGCCGCCGATTGACCATGCCATGACGGTAGTGGCCGAGGGTATTACTCACTGCCGTCGGGATAATGATGGCCAGACTGGTGGCAAAAGCGCTGTGAACCAGCACGTCGGGAGAAACGCCGGACAGATGGAAACTCCACAGGAACAGGGGGACGAGAATCACGCCGCCACCGATGCCGAGCAGGCCGGACAGAAAACCGGCGAAACAGCCCAGCAGGGCAAATCCACTGATAATCGGCCAACTCCACATCGCGCCCTCCACGATTGAAAAAAGACAAAACAAAAAAGCCAGCCTGTGTTGAAAGGCTGGCTTTGTATGAATGGAGGCCCCGACCAGATTCGAACTGGTGATAAAGGTTTTGCAGACCTCTGCCTTACCACTTGGCGACGGGGCCATTCTGTTTTGCGGTGCCGTCAAGGCCCGCTAGTGATAACAGATCGTTTCAATCACTGTCAAGACAAAAACGAGCTTGCACGACACCGCAACCAGGCTCAGTCATTCTGCTCCAGGCGCTCCTGCACCGAACGCATTTTACCGGCCATGGTATGCTCGCGATCCCGCCGGTCGTCGATCTTGATCAGGGTCGAAACCCGCAGCGCTCCGGCATTGAACGGCGACTCGTGCATCTTGCGCACCAGAGCGAAAATCTCGTCCAGTTCGCCCTCAAGAATCGTACCCATGGGCGTCAGCTGATACGTCAACCCGGACTCCTGCACCAGCTTCAGGCAGCCGGCTACAAATTTTGACAGTCCCCCATTGCCCTCCCCCAAGGGTGTACAACTGATCTGAACAACAGCCATCACTTCCTCCTTGCCATCAAGGTTAAAAACAGAGAAAACAGACGAGCCATTCTAGCGAAACGATCATCACAAAAACAGTCTCAAACTGTTGGGGAAAAGATATTACTACCCCCCTTCCGAGACGGCCGGCGTAAAAAGGCAGTGAAATTCCCCGCCCTGCGTCCAGTCACTGAACAACTTGCGCTGCTGCGCATTACCAATGACGGCCACCAGATCGGAAGAATGAAAAACAAAACCGGCATCGGGGTTGGGCAGAAAGGTGCCATGACGGATGACGCCCACCACCGACACGCCAATACAGCGCCGCAGCTCAAGTTCGCGCAGACTTTTTCCGACCAGATGCGCCTCGGGTGTCAGCCGCTCCCAGCTCAGCTCAAGCAAGTCTTTGGCATGCTTCAGTTGACGGATCTCTGCATCACCTTCCAAATCTTCCGACAGCGGAGAGTAGAGTTCCCGCCGGATGGCATCGCTGTAACACTGGATCAGAGAAACCGGCAATTTCGCATGCAGCAACGCTTGGCGAGCGATCTCCAAACCGGCTTCCAACTCCGGCAGGATCACCATGTAGACACCCTGATCGTACAGGGAACGCATCTGTGTTTCACCTTGAGCGCGCACAACAATATTGAGATGCGGATGCAGGGGGAGCACCTGACGGACAATATTCTGCGCCACCAGCAGAACCGGCATCGTCACCAGAAGCTGCTGAGCCGTTTCGATACGGGCCGCATGAAGGACCTGACCCTGGCTGGCATCTCCGTACAGTGTCGGAAACCCTGCCGCCTTGCAGGCTTCAAAATGATCATGATTGTTCTCGATAACGACAAAGGCCACCTCAAGCTGTTGTAACACGCGTGCGATATGGCGGCCGACACGCCCCCCACCGGCAATAACAACATGCTTACGCAGTCCTTCGACAGGCAGGTTGAAGCTCTCCAGTGCCTCGGCACGGAAACGGCGGCGCTTCCAGCGATACAGGGGAGCTGTCAATCCGGACACCAGTGGTGTCATGACCATGCTGAGAATCGTTGCCGACAGAACAAAAGCATAGGTTTCATCGTTCAGCGCACCGGCTTCGTGACCGACCTGAGCCAGCAGAAAGGAAAACTCGCCAATCTGAAACATGCCCAGCCCGACGGCATAGGGAACAACGTTACCGTAACCAAACCCCCTCACCAGCAAAGCCATCAACAACCCCTTACCCAGCGCCACCAGCAGCACCAGCTGCAACACTCCGCCGGCATGGTGCAGCAGAAACCAGGGGTCAAGCAGCATGCCGACCGAGGTAAAAAACAGCAGGCCAAACAGGTCCCGCAGTGGAATAATATCGCTAAGCGCCTGATGCCCGTAGTCCGACTCGCTTAAAACAATCCCGGCGACAAAAGCACCGAAGGAGAAGGAGAGCCCGGCCAGATACGTCGCATAGCCGATTCCCAAGCCGATAGCGGTGACACACAGCAGAAACAGCTCCCGGGTATTCCAACGGGCGATAAAAGCCAGCAGACGCGGCAACCAGCGTGTTCCCAGCATCAGCATCAGCGCAAGAAAGACGGCCGATTTCAGCAGCGCCAGCGCCAGAACAGGCAGACCGCTATGAGGATCGCTGAGTTGCGGCAACACAATCATCAGCGGCACCACCGCCAGATCCTGCACCAGCAGCATCCCGATCATCACCCGGCTTGAAAGAGTTCCCATAACGCCCTGATTCATCAGGGTCTTCAGAATAACCATGGTGCTGGACAACGAAATCAGACCGCCCAGCCACAGGGCCGGGATCGGCTGCCAGCCCAGCCAGCGACCAATGGCGTAGCCATAACCGATGGTCAGCACAATCTGGATCGGTGTCCCGATCAGAGCCACGGCTTTGACGGGCTTCAGTTCTTTCAGGGAAAACTCCAGCCCCAGAGCAAACAGCAGCAGCGCGACGCCAATTTCAGCCAGTTTTTCGATATCGTGCACGCCACCGGAACTGATCCCGCGCGTGACCGGTCCAACCAGAACCCCCGCCAGAATGTACCCGAGCATGAGAGGCTGGCGGAATTTCTGGGCCACAAGGGCTCCGGCCAGAGCCGCGACAAGAAGAATGATGATATCAGCTGCAATTCCCATACGTTGGCCTTACTTTCTCAACTCACATGAAAGAAAAAGAGGGATAAAAAGAGCGATCTGTCCTATGGAGAGCATGCTCTCCCATGACGCATCCCTCTGCTCTCATAAAAGAGCTATTCATAAGCCGTTGGCACCGCACAGATAAAAACAAGATCGTCCGACGCAGAGACATTACGATACTGATGCTTTTCATTTGGCAGCACCATGGCAAAATCCCCGGCTTTGACCGGAATCTGGTCCCCCCCCCTCGTTAACGAGCACCCCACTCCCGGCCATGATGTAATTCATATGCTCGAAGTCATGGACATGATAAGGAGTCTGCCCGCCCGGTTTAACCGTAAAAACACGAAAAGAATAGACAGGAGCACCGTCCACTTTCGCAAGAGGAACCTGTTTGGTCACATTGATAGCACCTTCCATCTGCATCGGCACAGACGGCACCTGATCGAGAGTAGTAACTTTCATTCTTTCACCTCCAGAACTGTGAGGAATAGAGACCTGACAAGCTTCGACTTCGAGCGATGATACCATTACCTGCCGCCAGAATCCGATCAAATCCCACAAAAGATCAAAAACAAAAAGGGAAACCAGCTGGAAGGCTGATTTCCCTAATTTTTCTTTGGTGCCGAAGGGGAGACTCGAACTCCCACGGCCCTACGGCCACTAGACCCTGAACCTAGCGTGTCTACCAATTCCACCACTTCGG